>CAWJOY010000009.1:0-105050 GCA_963844505.1 uncultured Alphaproteobacteria bacterium | reverse complement strand
GCACCGACGTCACCGCAACCGCGATGACCGAGGTCTTGACCAACTCGCCCGACACCTTGGGGCCAACAGTCTCGGTCGAGGTGAACTTGATCGCCGGGTCTAAGTTGCGCAGCGCCCCCTGCACCGAAGTGACAGCCTCGTCAGAGACAGCCTCGTCGGCATCCGCCGAAGACACGCGCACTTGGGCAACGTGCTGATCGGCGCGAAAGCTCGGATCGAATACTTCGGTGATGACGACATCACCGATGGCCAAACCGGACAGCGCCGAGCGATAGCCCGCCACGTCCACAGGTTGCGTCGACTCTGTGCGGATGGTCGTGCCACCCTTAAAGTCGATGCCGTAGTTCAACCCAGCCGTGCCCCAATAGAAAAACGCAAGGAACATCAGCAGGATAGACCCACCAAAGCTCAGCCACTGAGCTTTGAAAAAGTCGAAGTTGGTTTTCTCGGGTGCAAGTCGCAAACGCCAAGCCATGACAGGTCTCTCCTTACACCACGATTGTTTTTGGCTTGCGCCAGTTGAACCAGAACTCGACAAGCATCCGCGTCACAAAGATCGCGCTGAACACCGAGGTGATAATGCCAATCCCAAGCGTGACCGCAAAGCCGCGCACGGGGCCCGCGCCCACAAAGAACAGCACAGCGGCCGTAATCAGAGTGGTCAAGTTGGCGTCGATAATCGCGCTCATCGCCCGATCATAGCCGATCTCAATCGCCCGCGCTGCATGTTTTTGGTTGCGCAGCTCTTCGCGGATACGTTCGAACACCAGCACGTTGGCGTCAACCGCCATACCGATGGTCAACACAATCCCCCCGATACCGGGCAGCGTCAGAGTGCCGCCAATCGTTGCCAGAACGCCGAAAATCAGCGCCATGTTGATGACCAAAGCGATGTTGGCAAAGACGCCAAACAGGCCATAACAGGCGATCATGAACAGGCCAACGGCCGAGATCCCGATCACTGCTGCGGTTTTGCCCGCGTCGATGCTGTCTTGACCGAGTTCGGGGCCGACGGTGCGCTCTTCAAGGAATGTCATCTTGGCAGGCAAGGCCCCTGCCCGCAGCAGCACCGCAAGATTGGTGGACTCTTCCAGCGAGAAGTTCCCCGTGATGATGCCCGAGCCGCCCGTGATGGCTTGGTTGATGCGTGGTGCAGAGATCACCGCGCCGTCAAGCACGATGGCAAAGGGCTCGTTCACATGCGCGCCAGTGTACTCACCAAACTTGCGCGCGCCCGAGACGTTGAACTTGAAACTCACCGCCGGCTGGCCGTTTTGGTCGAATGAAGGCTGCGAATCCGTCAGCTCGTCGCCACCAACAACCGCTTCGTCTGCGATGATGTAATAGAGCCCCTCTTGATCCGCCGCAGGCAACAAAGAGTTGCGCGGGCCGGGATCAGCGGCGGCATTGGTGGTCTGTTGAACCACGGGGTTAAAGGTCAGCTTTGCAGTGGTGCCGATCAGGGCTTTCAGCTCTTCTGCAGAGCCAATGCCGGGCACTTCGATCAAAATGCGGTCGGCACCTTGCAACTGGATGGTCGGCTCGCGCGTACCGGCGGCGTCAATACGGCGGCGCACGATCTCGAGACTTTGCTGCATGGTGCGCGAGTCAGTGGCGACGCGCTCTGCTTCGGACAGCTGCACGACGATCTCGGCGCCTTCGGCCGTCACGTCAATATCGCTTTGCCCTGCGCCCGTTAGCGTCGTGACGGGCACGGCCAAGGTTTTCACTTTGGCGACGGCCACATCAATTTTGTCGGCATTGGCGATGGACACCCGCAGCACGCCTGGCACCGACGGCATCCGCCGGACAGCGCCAACTTCGGCGCGCACGTCCTTTAAGACGTCGCGCACCTCTGGCCACATCGCGTCGATGCGCTGACTATAGACGTCAGACACCTGCACTTCGGCCAGCAAATGCGCCCCGCCCCGAAGGTCGAGGCCAAGGTTCATCAAAGCCGAGGGCAAGAACGTCGGCCATTTGGCCAAATCCGTGGCCTGAGCATCAGTTGCCACGCCGTCTGCGGCAGCAATCGCATCGGTCGCGTCATTGTGCTGTTCCACTTGCGTGTAGAACAGGTTCGGAACCGAAGCAGAAATCCCCCAAGCGCAAAGCGCAAGGATCAAAAGTCGCTTCCAAAGCGGCGTGTACAACATGATATTCCGTTCAGGCAGATTTAGCGGGTTCAGTTTTGTTCATCACTTGCAGAATGGTCTGCTTGAGCACCTTAACTTTGACGCCCTCAGCGATTTCCACCTCGATCATGCCGTCTTCGCCGACTTTCGAGACCTTGCCGACGATGCCGCCTTGGGTCAAAACTTGGTCACCACGCCGCAGCGCATCAACCATGGCCTTAGCTTCTTTCATCTTTTTCTGCTGCGGGCGGATCATCAAGAAATACATGATCGCAAAAACAACCGGCAAAATAAGCAGCTGGCCAAAAGCCGAACCACCAGCCGCGCCATCGGCGGCTTGTGCGAAAGCGGGGGAAACGAACATAGGCGTCCTCTCTGTCATTGTCTGGGGCGGGCCCCGGTTTTCTCGGTCCGCACCCTAGCTGCGCCCAAGGCAATAGGCAAGGCAGCGCCCATGCCTTCGCTCATCTAAGCAATCACGGCGCGATTACTAGACAAAACACCCAACAAATTCGTCAGATAACGCGATTCAGCAAGGGGATGCGCTGGATTACGGCGGTCAAAGCCCATGCCAATGCAAAGGTGAAAAGTGCCGCAAACGAGCGGTCCACATCCGGCCCAAACACCTTATAGGCCACCAACATGCACGCGGGGTGCAGCAGATAGATGCCAAAGGCAAAGCCCGCCAACCACGTCGGCCATTTGCCCGTGATATTGATACGCCACACCAGCTCGAAGATCACGGCGGTCAGGATCATCTGAACCGAGGAAAACACCGGAATCCGAAACCACAAAACGGCGCTGACTAATGCCGCAGCAGCCACCACAGGCCAGACCACGCCAAGCCGCTTGCCTGCCGCCAAAATAGCGCCGAACCAAAACAGCGGCAACGAAAAGAACCACTGCGGCAAAGGTTGCGGAAAGCCATCAGACCCAAAGAACCAGCCTGTCGGATCAAGTTCAGCATGCAAAAGCCCCAGCGGCAGCGAGACAATCGCCAAAATCACCGACGCAAGGTAGAGCCGCTCTACACGGTCGATAAACCGCGAAATCCAAGGGATCATCACCAGCGCAATCATCACAAACGGCAAGAACCACAGATGAATAAATGGCCCGATCAACAGCGACCCCGGCTCGTCCAACAGGCCATGCGGTTCCTTCATCACCACCTCGTAGACGATGCGATAGAACACACACCACACTAGCCACGGCAGCGCGATGCGCTTGGCACGCGCAAACCAAAACGCCTTGCCGTCTGATCGCTCGAACGACCCCATCGCCAAAAAGCTGGTCAGAACCAAGAACAACGCCAACGCCGTGTAGCCCACGTCCGCATAGGGCGCGCGTGAGTGGTCCCACACGATGCCAAAGGCCGCTAAAAACCTCGCAAGATCGACGGACCTGCGATATCCACTCTTTACACTCTGGCCAGCCATAGGTCCTCCGCCGTATTCCGTGCGGGTCTAGCGCATCTTATTTCTCAGGAATAGACGTGATTTTGGCGCAGAAGTATTTCTAAAATAACAACAACCGCACCATACCTTGCTCTGACTTCCCCTTTTCACGCAAATCAGTCATAAGCCTGCCCATCCCTTCTCGAAACGAGGCCGCTCCATGCACGACATCCGCGCTATCCGCGAAAACCCCGCAGCCTTCGAAGCCGCACTCTCTCGTCGCGGCCTCACCGGCGTCTCCTCTACGATCTTGGCTATCGACGAACAACGTCGCGCCAAAATCCTTGCCTCCGAGACCGCACAAGCGGCGCAAAACGCAGCTTCCAAAGAAGCGGGCGCTGCCAAAGGCCGTGGCGATGACGCCGAGTTCAACCGCCTGCGCGATCTGGTTTCCGAGAAAAAAGCCGAGATCGCAGCGATGGCCGCCGATGCCGCCAGCCTTGACGCCGAGCTGCGCGACCTTCTGATGGGCTTGCCAAACCTGCCACTGGCCGAGATTCCAGACGGCGCCAATGAAGACGACAACGTCGAAATCCGCCGTTGGGGCACCCCGCGCACTTTTGACTTCACGCCTGTCGAGCATTTCGACATTGCAGGCGTCAAGCCCGGTATGGACTTTGAAACCGCGGCCAAACTCTCTGGCGCGCGCTTTGTTGTGCTCAAAGGTGCGACCGTGCGCCTGCATCGGGCTTTGGCGCAATTCATGCTCGACACCCACATTGACAAACATGGGCTGACCGAGACTTGGACGCCTGTACTGGTAAAAGAAGAGGCGATGTATGGCACAAACCAGCTGCCGAAATTCGCCGAAGACAGCTATCAAACCACCAACGGTTGGTGGCTCATTCCAACGTCGGAAGTGACGCTGACCAATAGCGTCGCCGGCGATATCCTTGATGAGACCGTCCTGCCGATCCGCATGACCGCGCACAGCCAGTGCTTCCGCTCCGAAGCCGGCTCTGCTGGTAAGGACACCTCGGGCATGTTGCGCCAGCACCAGTTCGAGAAAGTCGAGATGGTGACAATTTGTGCCCCAGATCAGGCGCTTGCAGAACACGAGCGGATGACAAAATGCGCCGAGGCGATCCTCGAAGCCTTGGAGATCCCGTATCGGACCATCGTGCTGTGCACGGGCGACACTGGCTTTGGCGCGCAAAAAACCCATGACATCGAGGCATGGTTGCCCGGCCAAAACAAGTTCCGAGAGATCTCTTCGGTCTCGACCTGCGGTCAGTTTCAGGCGCGGCGGATGAACGCGCGCTTCAAAGCTGCGGGTGGCAAACCCGACTTTGTGGCGACGTTGAACGGCTCGGGCTTGGCGGTCGGGCGCTGCTTGATTGCCGTGCTGGAAAACGGCCAACAGGCTGACGGCTCGGTATCGCTGCCAAGCGCGCTGCACCCCTACCTTGGCGGCAAGACCACCATCTCGCCAGAAGGCAATCTGATCTAAACGCAAACCGACCTTACAACTCCGCCAAAGTTCAAAATCGAGCTTTGGCGGGTTCATCGGCCGCAGAGATAACCCTTCTGCCGCCAGAAACTTTCCCCTTGATCAAAAACAGCTCGATCAGTGCTTGAACTTGCCGACAGGAATGCTAATCCGATGCGCAGTTGGAAGTGTGGCCGAGTGGTTTAAGGCTCTAGTCTTGAAAACTAGCGTGCGGGGAACCGTACCGTGGGTTCGAATCCCACCGCTTCCGCCAACAAACTCAGATCAAATATTCTGCTGCCAATATACTGTTCCCACATGAGCGATAGCCAGCTTTAGCGCATGTAAAGCGCCACTTGTTTTCTGCCCATTTTGCCGCTGAGTCCGCATCATATCGATGATGTTTTGAGTGGGGTGAGGCATCTAAGATAGCGCAAAACAGTTTGTAACCGCGTCGCTCTACAGAGTTCGGCACACGTTTAGCTATCGTTTATTGATCATTGGGAAGCGCTACTTGCGGGCCAGATTGGCGATGCAGAAGCACAATGCCGTGCGGCCCCACACTTGGCCGCAATGCGCGGGTGCCCGTTTTTGTCGATGGACGAGACGGAGCACGCTTAACTGAGGAAAGTTCTGCGGCGTGCTGGCGGTCCGGCTGATGCGGATACGGCCTCTGGCTTTGGGGACGGCGTCGAAAGACTGGTGCCCTGTTATAATCGCTTTAAAAAACGCGCGCAAATACGTCCTTGGCGATCAGCCGCGCCCCCGTTCTCAGAAGAAAAACATGCCCGCCAGACATGGGAAATTGGATACAGCTCCGTGCCTGCTGGCAAGCACGGATTGCCAACAGAACCGAATGAGCAACCACACGACGGCGACGGAGCACCATCATGTCAGGTTTGATCAACTGCGACGGCACCTCGCCAACTGCAAAGCCAGATCCACCAGATGACGGGCCAGTCCGCCCCCTACTGCGGCAGCAAGATGACGTCGCTGGCGGCGAAGCTGATCTCGGCTGGGCTGCCAACAGGCGGTGGTGGCTGGTCTGGGCGGTTGAAGGTGTCAAGCGCGATGACCGTATCCGACACCCGCGCGCGCACGCGGATCACCGAGCCAAGGAAATGCACCTCGTCGATGGTTGCGGGCATCACGACCTCTCGTCCTTCGGCACGGCCAAGGCGGATCGCTTCGGGCCGCAGCGCCAAGGTCACCGTGTCGCCATTGCGAGCCGCAATCGGGCTGTTTGGCAAGCGCAGCTTTTGACCCGACACGCTGACCACGCCGTCTTGCTGGGCCTCAACCGTCGCCGAGAACATGTTCAGCGTGCCGACAAAACCGGCAACAAATCGGGTTTGTGGCTTGTTATAGATCTCAAAGGGGGCCCCCACTTGCTCGGCGATGCCGCCGTTCATCACCACGATGCGGTCGGAAATCGACATCGCTTCTTCTTGGTCATGGGTCACGAAGATTGTGGTAATCCCCAGCTCGCGCTGAATGTCACGGATTTCGTTGCGCAAAGAGACACGCACTTTGGCGTCCAGCGCCGACAGAGGCTCGTCCAGCAAAAGAACCTTTGGCCGTGGCGCCAGCGCGCGCGCCAGTGCGACGCGTTGCTGTTGGCCGCCCGAAAGTTGAAACGGATAGCGCTTGGCAAGGTCAGGCAGGCCAATCAGCCGCAGCATCTCTGTCACGCGCGACTCGCGTTCATCCCGGGGCACGCCCTTGACCTTAAGCCCAAAGGCGACATTGTCCGCGACCGTCATATTGGGAAACAGGGCGTAGGCTTGAAACATCATGCCAATCGCGCGCTGGTTGGTGCGTTGGTTGCTGACATCCTGCCCATTGATCTGAATGCTGCCCGACGTCGGCGTCTCAAATCCCGCGACCATCCGCAGCACAGTGGTCTTCCCGCAGCCCGATGGCCCTAGCAGCGAGATGAACTCGCCCTCTTCGATGCCGAGGTTGAAATCCTTGACCACTCGGTTCGAGCCGAAGGTTTTTTCTAGGTTGGTCAGTTCAAGAAATGCCATCAGGCTTTCGCCCTTTCATGTTTTGAGAGCCGTGTGACAAGCTGGATAAGGCCCATGCAGCCCCAAGTGATCGCAAAAGCAATCACGGCAAGCGCTGGCGGCTCATAAGCGCGATTTGCCCCAAGAAGCTGCATGAACGGACCAAAAGCGGGCCGGTTCAGCAGCGCTGCCATCGTGAATTCGCCAATGACAATCGCCAGTGTCAGGAACGCCCCCGAAAGCACTGCAACCAGCACATTCGGCAGGATAATTCGGGCCAGAATGGTGATCCACCCTGCCCCAAGGCTTTGCGCGGCCTCGGTCAGAGTTGTCACGTCGATCGTCCGCAGACCCGTGTCCACGGCGCGGTACATATAGGGCAGCGCCAGCGTCGCGTAGCCCATCGTCAAAAGGAAATCGGTACCAAGAGCCGAGCCCGTCAGCGGCAAAACCGACGAGGTGTTGTACAGCCGGATATAGCCGAACACGATCACGATGGCAGGAATGACCAGCGGCAGCAGGGTGATAAATTCGATGATGGGCCGCGCCTGCGGCAGCTTGAGCCGCACCCAATAGGCGGTCGGCACAACCAGCAGCACGCCAAAGATGATGGTCGCGCCCGCCAAGATCAGTGAATAGCTAAAGGTGTCCCAGAACCGCTGGTCCTCAAACACCCGTCGATAGGCGTCAAAGGAATATACCCCCCGCCGCATCTTCAGGCTGAACTCGGTCATCCCCACCAACGGCATGAGGAAATACAAGCACCCCAGCAGCAAGGCGCTCCATGCAAAAAAGCGGTTCATTTCAGCCACCTTTCTGACCGCGTTCGCAGCACGATATAGATCACATTGGCCAGTCCGGTAATCACGATCATCCCAAAGGCCAGCGCATAGCCAAGGTTAGGATTGCCAAGCACATCGCCTCTGATCTGGGCAAAAAGCTTGATCGGCACGATATTCAACTGGGGTCCCGTCAGCGCGAATGCCGTAGCCACCGCGCCGAAAGAATTGGCAAACAACAGCGCAAAGGTGCCAAGCAGCGACGGGAACAGGATCGGAAAGGCCACCATGCGCCAGTATTGCGCGCCCGTTGCCCCCAGAACCTGCGCCGCCTCGCGCCATTCGCGCTTGAGCCCGTCCAGAGCAGGAATAATGATCAGGATCATCAGCGGAATTTGAAAGAACAGATAGGTGACGACCAACCCCCAGAACGACAAAAGGTTAAATCCCATTGCGCGCAGGTTGATGCCAAACTCGGTCTTGAGCCACAGCGTCACAAGCCCCGCAGGACCAAGCGTCGCGATAAAGGCAAAGGCCAAGGGCACCCCAGCAAAGTTCGAGGCCACACCGGAAAAGGTCAAAAGCGGGCTGCGGATGCGCTTGGGCAAGCCGCCAAAAACCACCGCTGAGGCCATGGCAAATCCGACCACACAGCCCACCAGCGCGGTAATCAGCGACAGCTTGATCGAGGCCGCATAGGCACTGCGAATCGACTCGGTGTTTAGCTCCATCAGGTTTTGCAGCGTGAAGGTGCCGTCGGGCGTCTGAAACGCGCCAACCACGATCTTCATCGTCGGAAGCACCAAAAACAGCAGCGCAAAAAGCACGAAGGGCACAATGCCAAGCCACTCGAAGGGCAAGCGCGGCATTTTCCTGCGGCGGGGGGGGATGTCGTTCATCGGTGTCTCTCGTCTGCCGGGCCTCCCAAAGCGTCTGACGACCCCGGTGAAGCATGCCCTGCCCCAGACGAACTGGGACAGGGCCTTGGTATTGTCAAATCACTCGACGTTGGCGCCGACTGTTGCGTCCCAACCGCTGGTGACGGCGGTTTTGTTGGCATCAACTTCCTCTAGCGTTGGGAAGTAGGCGGCTTCATACGAGGCAGCCGGAGGCAATGCGTCCAGCAGATCTTGTGGGATCTTGCCAGCAGCGGCCATAGCGTTAAAGCGCGCGGGGTGGCAATAGCCCTTCAACCAGCCAAGCTGACCTTCATCGCTGTAGACGTATTCCATCCACAGCTTGGCGGCATTCGGCTGCGGTGCAAAAGCGCTGATCGCCTGCACGTAGACACCGGCAAGAACGCCCGACTTTGGCACGACCACTTCAACAGGCGGGTTGCCCGCCAATGTGTCGCGCGCGGCCAAAGCATTATAGTCCCACATGATGACGATAGGCGTGGTGCCCTGCGCCAGCGTGCCGGCTTTACCGATGACCGGAACAAAGTTGCCCGCAGCGTTCAGTTGCTTGAAATACTCAAGCCCCGCTTTGCCAGCAGCTTCACCCGGAGCGGCGCCAGTTGCCATACCTGCGGCCAGAACCGCAAGGATTGCTTGGTTCGACGCGCGTGGATCGCCTGCCAGCGAAACCTGACCCGCATATTCCGGCTTGAGCAAATCAGCCCAATCCTGCGGCACGTTCTCGACCAAATCCTTGTTCACAAGGAAGGACATCACGCCGTAATAGTCGCCATACCAATGGCCGTCTGCATCTTTGACCGCGTCGGGGATCTCTGCCCAAGTGGCCACCTGATGCGGCTGCGTCAAGCCTTCGGCCTTGGCCGAAGGGCCATAGGACAAACCAACGTCAATCACGTCAGGAGCCTGCGGGCCCTTATTGTCTTTGTTGGCCTTGATCGCTTCGATTTCATCAGCCGAACCCGCATCTGGGTTAAGCTCGTTTACTTTGATCTCGGGATATTTCGCTTTGAAACCTGCGATCACATCGCCGTAGCCACACCAATCGTGCGGCAAAGCGATGGTGGTCAGCGAACCCTCAGCCTTGGCGGCCGTTTCAAGATCAGCCAGAGATTGGCCAAAAGCCACCGTCGTCGACAGCATTGCCAAAGCACCTGCCGTCATTCCAAGCGCAGTTCTGAACATCATGTTGGTATCCTCCTGTGTTGAATGGCCGCCTCTGACCTGTGTTCGAATGGGGTGCCACTCGTTGCAAAGGTGGCTTGCCGGTAGCCATTACAATATTGTTACGTTGGCGCAGCTTTGATTCCTAGTCTTTGTTCGACCGCATCGATGTTTCTGCGTAAATCAATGAGATCTTTGCGGTTTTTAGGCTGCGTGCAGTGTCTGCCTTGCCTCAGAAAGACGCATGACGCGAAAGCTTTGATAGGCAGACCAAGGCACAAGACGCGGGGGCTTTGGACAAAGACAGGCGTTTTTCGCCGCGTATGTCAGCGCCACCTTTTACCGATTCCCCCATCTGCGAGGACCTGAAAAACGCCAGCCGCGCTGCATCAGGGTGTCCCAGCGCGCTGCATCAGCGATTCCCGCTGCCCCGGAATGTTGATGGTCCGGCAAAGCCGCGCAACCTTTGGGCAAGCCAGATGCGCCGCGACAAATTCTCATTTTCAACCGTCCGCAAGACCAGCTTCCCCTGTCATCCATTGCTCCGGTTGCGAATGCCACACGATGCGCTGCGCCATAAGAACAGGCCAATCCTGTGCTTTGAACTTCATTTCGCCAAGGACGGGCACAACCACAGCCCAACGGCTTGGCTTCGCCCAAACTCTCAAAAACAGAGTCACTCATATGTGATTTATTCTTGACTAAATAAGTCGGACTTAATATTCGACCTTCAATCGGAAGCAATGCAGACGCTAGCCACCGGATCATACATCCAGAAGGCTGCATTATGTCCCACATTCAAAAACCGCACTCGTTGCGGCAAACTTCTCCACGTCGCGTCGCTATGGTGATGGCTGCGGGCCTGAGCGCCTCGCTTCCTTCGGGTGCGACGGCTCAGGATGCGGATGAGATCATTCTCTTGCCGACCCTAACAGTTGAGACCGCCGAAACGCCGACGGTTCAGGCGGTCAAGCCAACGGCGCGCACAAAGACCACGCCAACCGTCGCCACGCCCGCCCCCGCGGCAACCCCCACAGCGCCAGTGCAGGCAGCGGCTGCTCCGCAAACCCAAGCACCCGTCGCAGGTCAAGCGGGGCTCTCGCCCTATGCCGATCCGCAGGCGGGTTACCGTGCGACGACCTCTGCCAATTCGATGTTGCGCCAACCGCTTGCCGAAACCGCCCGCACGGTGAACGCGGTGACGCGAGAGGTGCTTAATGACAAAAACGCCACCTCGGTGCGCGAACTTGCCCGCACCACTCCGGGTTTGTCGCTGGGCACGGGCGAAGGCGGCAATGCCTTTGGCGATGTGCTTTATATCCGCGGCTTTAAGGCGACGAACGACACCTATATCGACGGGGTGCGGGATGCAGGGGCGGCCATCCGCGAGACCTTTATGACCGAGCAGGTCGAGATCACCAAAGGTCCCTCGGGCTCTATTGCGGGTCGGGGCACGACGGGCGGCGCGGTGAATATCGTCACCAAAGCAGCTCAGGCAGGCGATTTCGTCGAATCCGCGACAACCTTTGGTACGGATGGGCTGGTCCGCCAAACTTTGGATTGGAATGAGACTTGGGATGACCGCCTGAGCACGCGGGTCAATCTTATGGGGCAGACGGGCGATGTGGCGGGGCGCGATGGCGTCTACGATGATCGCACGGGGGCGTCGGTTGCGGCGACGTACAAAGCGACGGATGATCTGACAGTGGATGTCAGCGCCTACCACCTTGATATGAAGCAGCAATCCGACTGGGGTGTGCCTTGGATCAACGGTGGCCCTGCGACGGAAACCATGGGGGTCGACCCTTCGACGTGGTACGGAATTGCCGACCGCGACTTTCAAGACGGGACCCAAGACATCCTGACGCTTGGCCTGACCTACGACATGGGCGCGGTGACGCTGACCAACAAGACCCGCATTGGCAAAACCTCGGTCGGCTATATCGCATCCGTGCCATCAAGCTATGATGCGGCGACGGGCACAGTCACCGCCTCGATGAAGAGCAACGTTCAAACGACCAAGACCCTGTCCAACACGACCGAAGCGGCCTTTGGTTTGGACACGGGCGGCATCGCGCACGAGATGGTTGTCGGCCTGCAAGTCTCTAAGGAAAAAGCGACGCAGCGCAGCTATTCTGGCCTGAACTCCGAGGATTTCGGCGGTATTACCGGCACGACCTGTAGCGGCATTAACCTTTACAATCCTGACACCTCGCACTGTTGGGTCACCGGTGCATCGCTGCCCCTATCGGTTAATCCCCGCGTGACAGAGGTGGTGACAAAGTCGCTCTATGCCACCGATACCTTCAAGATCACGCCCAATCTGACGGGGAACCTTGGGCTGCGAATTGATGACTATGACGTCAGCCGCTCGGGCACGAACACCAACAGCAGCACCTATGCCTATTCCCGCCAAGACACGCTTGCCACCTATAACGCGGGGCTGACCTACAAGCTGAACGACAGCGCGATGGTCTATGCCTCGGTCGCCACCTCGTCGAACCCTTCGGGGCAAGAACTGGATGCAAGTGGCGGGTCCTATGCGGGCCTTGATGCGAGCAACCAACTGTTTGCGCCCGAGAAGAACACCGCGATAGAGGTCGGCACGAAGTGGGAGGTCAATCACCTCAGCCTGACCGCTGCCGCCTTCCAGACCACCAAGACCAATGCATTGGAAACCACCGGATCAGGAACTTCGGCGGTCACCGCGGCCACGGGCGAATACCGTTTGCGCGGAATCGAGCTTGGGGTGGCGGGTAATGTGACGGATCGCCTGTCGGTCTATGGTGGTGCGGTGTGGATGGAGTCTGAGGTGCTTGCCTCGGCCAGCAGCGCAAATATTGGCAAGGAAATCGCCAATATCTCGCATGAGCAGTTCAACCTGCTGGGCAAATACCAAGTCAATGACCGCCTTTCGCTGGGGGGGCAAGCCACGTGGACCGGCTCGAAAAATCTGGGCACCATGGCGGCAAATGGCAATAAACTGCCAAGCGCATGGCGGTTCGATGCGATGGCGGAATACGAGATCAACGCCAAGACGATGCTGTCGGCGCGGATCGATAACCTGCTGGACCAGACCTATTACGACGCCGCCTATCGGTCGGGATCGCCCTTTGTCTATGTCGCCCCGGGGCGGTCGGCACAGATCACCCTTACGGTGAAGTTCTAAACCTCTCAATGGCTTGGGCGATATACGCCCAAGCCCCCAACCTCGCAGGAGAGCGCTATGCTCATCACAATCGACGCGCTTTTGACGCCGTCCGAGCTGCACGACATGCGCGCAGTTCTCGATCAAGCCGAGTGGGTTGATGGTCGCACCACCACGGGGCCGCAATCGGCCGAGGTCAAGCGCAACGCACAAATCCCCGTAAACAGCCCCATCCTGCCAGATTTGCAGATGCGACTGCTGCGGGCGCTGACCTCGAACCCGACGTGGCTTTCGGCGACGCTGCCTGCGCAAATCCTGCCGCCGATGTTCAACCGCTATGAGGGTGGGCAAACCTTTGGCGTGCATGTCGACAATGCGGTCCGCGTGATCCCTGGCGAAGGTCGCCAAATCCGCACCGATGTCAGTTGCACCGTGTTTTTGTCCGAACCCGAGGAATACGACGGCGGCGAGCTGATCGTCGAGGGCCACTACGGCGCGCAGAGCGTCAAGCTCTCGGCGGGCAGTGCGGTGGTTTATCCCTCCACCTCGCTGCATCAGGTGACGCCCGTGACGCGAGGGGCGCGGGTGGCCTCGTTCTTTTGGGTGCAGTCCATGCTGCGCGACGCCGCCAAGCGCGAGATGATGTTCGACCTTGACCAAACCATTCAGTCGCTCAGCATCGATATTGGGGCGAATGCACCCGATGTGCTGCGACTTACGGGGATTTACCACAACCTGATCCGCCAATGGGCAGAGGTGTAAGATGAGCGTTTCCGCCGCAAATGACAGCTTGATCGGCTGGGTGCAGGGGCTTGGTCTGCACGGGCTTGCCGAACGCCTGCGCGCTGCTGACACCGCCGAGACGCTCTCGCCGCTGTCGATGTTTATGGACGCCGATTGGGTGGTGAAATCGGTGATGCTGGGGCTGGCGGCTGCGTCCATCCTGGCTTGGGCGATCTGGGTCGGCAAGCTGGTCCACATCGCCCGCGCCCGCGCAACCCTTGCGCGCGATTATCGACGGCTGGCAGCGCATGGGGCCTTGGGCGCTCAGATCAACCCCAAAGCGACCTTGGGCCAAATGCAAACCGCTGCCATGACCGAACGCAGCGCAAGCGCCGATCTGCCCGCCATCGGCATCAAAGAGCGGTGCGCGCTAGAGCTTGGCCGCATCGAAGCCGGAGCCGCGCGCGCCATGCAATCGGGTGTGACAGTGATTGGCTCTGTCGGGTCGACCGCGCCGTTCATCGGGCTGTTCGGCACGGTTTGGGGCATTATGAACGCGTTCATCGGCATCGCAGACAGCGGCACAACCAACCTGTCTGTCGTCGCTCCTGGCATCGCCGAGGCGCTTTTGGCGACCGCAATTGGTCTTGTGGCGGCCATCCCTGCGGTGCTGTTCTACAATCATCTGACACGGGTGATTGCGGGCTATCGCGTCGCGTTGGCCGACTGCGTGGCCCTGATCGAGCGCACGCTGTCGCGGGATCTTGACCGCGCCGAGGCCCTGCCCGCCCCCGCCCCACGCCTCTTGCAAGCGGCGGAATAGGTCATGGCTGTCAAACTGGGCGACACCGACGAGCTTGCCGCGAACAGCGATATCAACATCACGCCGTTCATTGATGTGATGCTGGTGCTGTTGATCATTTTCATGGTGGCCGCCCCCCTGTCGACGGTGGATGTGCCGGTAGAGCTGCCTGTCGCCGTGGCCCAACCCGCCGCGCGCGCAGGCGAGCCAATCATCGTGACCGTGACCGCAGACCTTGGCCTGCAAATCGGCGATCTGAGCCTGAAGCTTGATCAGCTGCCGATGGAGTTGGACATCGCCACCCGCATCAAACGCGACACGCGGATTTACATCTCGGCCGATCGCTCGGTGCCTTATGGCGAGATGATGGCGGTGATGAACCGGATGCGGGGGGCTGGTTACCTCAAGATCGGCTTGGTCGGCATCGAGGACGAGTTGCCGCCCGAGGTCACGCCATGAGCCTTGTGTTTCGCCCGTCGCGGGCGGGCGGCGTGTTGCTTGCGGCCTTGTCGCTGAGCGCGGCGACGCATGTGGCGCTGGCGGGGGCGTTTTTGTCCGCACCCCAAGCCGCTGCTCCGCCGACCGAACAAAGCATCAAAGGTCGCGACTTTATCGACCTTGCCGAGGTCGAGATGCTGATGGCCGCGCCGGAAACCGATCTGACCGAAGGCGACAGCGCCCAAGACAGCGCGGCCTCTTTCGACAGCCCAGAAAAAATTGAAAGCTCTAAGGCCGCCGAGGTTCCCGTCCTTGCGCAATTGCCCTATGCGGTCGAAGACCCCGACCTGCAATTTCGCATCGCCAACCCCGAGGATGACCCAGACGCAACCAAGGATGCCGACGAACTTGCCACGCAAATTCAAGAGGATGTGAGCGCTGAACCCACGCCTCCCTCGACCGCGGCAAGCCCCGAGGCTCAGGCAGGCCAAGATGCCCAAAGCGGGTCGACCGAAACCAAAGAAGGCCTGTCAGAGGCTGAACTGGCCGAGGTCACAGCGTGGAACAAGGACCTTGTGCTGGCACTTGCCAAGGCCAAAACCTATCCCAAAGCCGCGCGCAAAGCCCATGCAGCGGGCAAAGTTCTGATCGGGTTCACGCTGGATCGCTATGGCCGTGTGCTGCACCAAGAGGTGCTGGAAAGCTCGGGCTGGCCGGTCTTGGACCAAGCCGCGATGCAGCTCATTTCGGGGTTCGAACGGCTGCCCGCCCCGCCCGCCGCGATGGGAAGCGGTCCGTTTACGCTGCGGTTTCCGGTCGCTTACGCCTTTAAATAGGCCGCCAATCAGAGGCGCGGCCCTGCCCCGCGCGCAATCCGCAGAATTGATATGGCGCTCTTGGATGCGGCTGGCTATCGTCGCGCAAACACCCCAAATAAGAGCCAGACCATGCCCCCTTTGTTGACCGCAGCACCTTCCAAACTTAGCTATGACGTTGTGATCATTGGCGGTGCGATGCTTGGGTCAGCGACGGCGTGGTTTCTGGCCCATTGCGCTGATTTCAACGGCTCGGTTTTGGTGATCGAGCGCGATCAGACCTATGCCACCGCTGCGACCTCGCATACCAACTCCTGCATCCGCCAGCAATTCTCGAACCCGCTGAACGTGCAGATCTCGCAATTCGGGGCCGAGTTTGTGCAAAACCTGCCGCAGTTCATGGGGCCGGACTCGGGTGCGCCAAGTCTCAAGATCCAGAACTTTGGCTATATGTATCTTGCCGACAGTCCCGCCTTCGCCGAAACCCTGCGCGCGTCCCATGCGGTTCAGGCAGCGGCGGGATCGGCGACGCGGTTGCTGAGCGCCGATCAGATCAAGGCAGAGTTCCCCTTTTACAACACCGACGATCTGATCCTTGGCTCGATCAACACGGTCAATGAGGGCTATTTCGACGGCATCACCGTCTTTGACCACTTTCGGCGCGGCGCAAAAAAGGCGGGGGTGACGTATCTGAGCAATGAGGTTACCGCGATCAACCGCAGCCCCAATGGCACGCGAATTCAGAGCGTGACCCTGCGCTCGGGCGAGGTGATTGCTTGCGGTCAGCTGGTGAATGCGTCGGGCACGCGGGGGGCCGCGACCGCGCGGATGGCGGGCATTGAAATCCCGATCGAGCCGCGCAAACGCTTTACATGGGTGTTTACCGCCGAGACGCCGCTGGACCGCCCCCTGCCCCTGACCATCGACCCCTCGGGCGTGCATGTGCGTCAAGACGGCGCGCAAAGCTATATGGCGGGCGGGCATTCAGACGACGACCCCGCGGTTGCCTTTGACGACTTCGAGATGGACCACGCGCTTTGGCAGGACAAAATCTGGCCACTGCTGGCGACGCGCATCCCCGCATTCGAGAGGATCAAGGTACAACGTGAATGGGCGGGTCAGTATGATCTGAACACCTTGGACCAAAACGCGATCACAGGGCCGCACAGCGAGGTTGAGAATTTCCTCTTTCTTAACGGATTTTCGGGCCATGGCTTGCAGCAATCGCCCGCCATGGGGCGCGGCACGGCAGAGTGGCTGACCTATGGCGCCTATCGCAGCCTTGATCTTTCGCCCTTTGGCTTCGAGCGCATCGCCGCCAACCGCCCGTTTTATGAAACCGCAATCATCTAGCCCAAACGCAAAAGGCCGCCCGAGTGGGGCGGCCTTTCGCTAGATCCGGCAGAGATCATTCGCCAGGAAGTTTGCGCACAGCCCCCGTTGCCGCCGAAGTCGCGAACAAACCATAAGCACGCAGCGCTTGGCTGACCTTGCGCGGGCGGGCCTTGACGGGCTTCCAGCCAGCGGCGTCTTGTGCGGCGCGACGGGTGGCCAGTTCCGCTTCGCTGACGATCAGCTCGATGGTGCGGTTGGGGATGTTGATCTCGATGCGGTCGCCTTCATTGACCAAACCGATGATGCCACCCGAAGCGGCCTCTGGGCTCACGTGGCCGATCGACAGACCCGAGGTGCCGCCCGAGAACCGCCCGTCGGTCAACAGCGCGCAATCCTTGCCCAAGCCCTTCGACTTTAGATAGCTTGTCGGATAGAGCATTTCCTGCATCCCCGGACCGCCTTTTGGCCCTTCATAGCGGATGACCAAAACGTCGCCTTTATTGATTTTGTTGGACAAAATCGCCTCAACCGCCGCGTTCTGGCTTTCAAACACACGTGCAGGGCCTGCAAAGACCAAAATGCTGTCATCAACGCCAGCGGTTTTCACGATGCAGCCTTCAAGCGCGATATTGCCCGACAGAACCGCCAAGCCGCCATCCTTGCTGAACGGGGTTTTCGCCGAACGGATCACGCCGTTTTCGCGGTCGCGGTCCAAGCTCGCCCATTTGCGGCTTTGGCTAAAGGCCACCTGCGTCGGCACGCCACCTGGTGCGGCAAGGAACAGCTCTTCCACCGCAGGATCGTTCGAGCGGCTGATGTCCCAATGGTCAATCGCAGCGCCCAAGCTTGGCGCATGTACGGTCGGACAGTCGCGGTCCAACAGGCCTGCGGCGTCCAACTGACCCAAGATCGCCATGACGCCGCCTGCGCGGTGCACGTCTTCCATGTGCACGTCTTGCTTGGCAGGGGCGACTTTGCACAGCACGGGCACGCGGCGGCTCAGCGCATCAATCTCTTCCATGCCAAAGTCGATGCCGCCCTCATGCGCGGCCGCAAGGATGTGCAGCACGGTATTGGTCGAGCCGCCCATCGCGATATCCAAGCACATTGCGTTGGCGAACGCGCCTTTGCTGGCGATCTCGCGCGGCAGCAGGCCCGGCTCATTGCCCTCATAGTGGCGCTTGGTGATATCGACGATCAAGCGACCCGCCTCAAGGAACAGCGCTTGACGGGCCGAATGCGTCGCCAAAGTCGAGCCATTGCCCGGAAGCGACAGCCCCAAAGCCTCGGTCAGGCAGTTCATCGAGTTGGCGGTAAACATCCCCGAGCAAGACCCACAAGTCGGACAGGCCGCAGCCTCGATCGCCGCGACATGCTCGTCCGACACAGAGTCGTCGGCCGCCACAACCATCGCATCGACCAGATCCAGCGCCAGCTCTTTGCCGTCGATGACCACCTTGCCAGCCTCCATCGGGCCGCCCGACACAAAGACCACAGGGATGTTCAAGCGCATCGCCGCCATCAACATGCCGGGGGTGATCTTGTCGCAGTTAGAGATACAGACCATCGCGTCGGCGCAGTGAGCGTTGACCATATACTCGACGCTATCGGCGATCAGCTCGCGCGACGGCAGCGAATAGAGCATGCCGTCATGGCCCATCGCGATGCCGTCATCGACCGCAATCGTGTTGAACTCTTTGGCGACACCGCCTGCCGCCTCGACTTCGCGCGCAACCATCTGGCCAAGGTCCTTAAGGTGCACGTGGCCCGGAACGAATTGGGTAAAAGAGTTGACGATCGCAATGATCGGTTTGCCAAAGTCGCCGTCTTTCATGCCAGTCGCCCGCCAAAGTCCGCGCGCGCCCGCCATATTGCGGCCATGGGTGGTGGTTCTGGAGCGATAGACTGGCATGGGATTATCCTGAATTAAGCGCCCAATCGGGGGCAATCGCGAAATACATGCCGACAGCGGCGCGTCGGTTCAAGGGAGAATGCGCATGAAAGCTGCATTTTGCCGCTTTATCCGTCAGTCTTTGCACGCCAGTCCCCCCTTCGCGCCCTTGCAACGCCCACGCCCCTGCCGCAAAACTGCCAAAACACCGGAGCCGCCATGCGCCTGCTGATCGTCTATGCCCATCCTTTGCCCGACAGCTTTGCGCGGGCCGCCCGCAATACAGTTGTACAAACGGCGGCTTTGGCGGGGCACGAGACGCGGCTGATCGACCTTTATGCGCAGGGTTTTGATCCTGTGCTTGGGGCCGAGGATCTGCTGGGCTATGCCGACCCTGATGCTGTCCCGCCTGTGCTTGATGCGCATATCGAGGCTTTGCAATGGGCCGAAGGGATCGTCTTTGTGTTCCCGATCTGGTGGTCTGCGCCGCCTGCCATTCTGACAGGCTGGCTGCAGCGGGTCTGGCGGCCGGGGATTGCCTTTCACCCGCAGGACGGCGGCCTCTCGCCTGCCCTGACCCAGATCCGCGTGATTGGTGTTGTGACCACCTTGGGGGCGAAGCCTTGGCAGTGGTGGCTCTTGGGCCAAGCGGCGCGGCGGCAAATTTTGCGGGGCTTGCGTCCTTGCATTTCGCCACGTGCGCGCAGCTTCTGGCTGGCTCATTACCAGATCGACACCAGCACAGCCGCCTCTCGCGCCAAACACCTTGCAAAAATCGCACATCGCATAGCACAGATTGCGGTTTGAGGCGGCTCAGACCACCAGCAGTGCTTGCCCCATAGCCCGCTTGGCGTTATCAATAGCGAAACAAAAGCGGGCGGGTAGATGCGCATTCTGATTACCAATGATGACGGCATCAATGCTCCGGGTCTTGTGACCCTGACCAAAATTGCGACGGAACTGGCGGGGCCCGATGGCGAAGTCTGGACGGTTGCCCCCGCGTTCGAGCAATCCGGCGTCGGCCATTGCATCAGCTATGCCAACCCGATGACCAACGCCAAATTGTCAGAGCGCCGCTATGCCGTCGAAGGTTCGCCTGCCGACTGTGTGCTGGCTGGGCTTTATGATGTGTTGGGCGGTCAGAAACCTGACCTTGTGCTCTCGGGCGTCAATCGCGGCAACAATGCGGGCGAGAACGTGCTTTATTCTGGCACCGTTGGTGCGACGATTGAAGCCGCCCTGCACGGCATCCCCGCGATTGCGCTGTCGCAGTATATGGGCGTGGCGACCGATGCGCTGGATGATCCGTTCGAGGCAGCGGCTGCGCACGGCGTGGCGACCATTCGCATGTTGCTGGACAAGGGCATCTGGACCCAAGACGATTACCGCGTGTTTTATAACATCAACTTTCCGCCCGTCTCGGCCGCTGCGGTCAAGGGCACCCGCGTCACGGCGCAAGGCTTTCGCCGCAACACCAGCTTCGGCATAGAGCCCTATACCGCGCCCTCGGGGAAGCGGTTTTTGTGGATCAAGGGCGGGCCGCAAACCACGCCGACCCTGCCCGGCACGGATGTTCACGCCAATCTGGACGGCTATATCTCGATCACGCCGCTGCGCTGTGATCTGACGGCGCATGACCTGCTGGCAGATCTGACCGAGAAGCTTGCATGAGCGATACAACCCCCGCAAGCAGCACCGCAGCCGAGCAAAAGATGCGGTTTCTTTATGCGCTGCGCTCGCGTGGGGTGACGGATACCCGCGTGCTGTCGGTGATGGAAACCATCGACCGCGGGCAATTCGTGCGCGGGCTGTTCGCAGAGCGCGCCTATGAGGATATGCCGCTGCCGATTGCCTGTGGTCAGACCATCAGCCAGCCTTCGGTCGTCGGCATCATGACCCAAGCGCTGAACGTACAGCCGCGCGATACCGTGCTCGAGGTTGGCACGGGGTCGGGTTATCAAGCCGCGATCCTGTCGCAGCTGGCACGGCGCGTCTACACCGTTGATCGCCACCGTCGCCTTGTCCGCGAGGCGCAAGAATTGTTCCGCGATCTGGGGCTGGTGAATATCGTCGCGATGGCGGCGGATGGCAGCTATGGCTTGCCCGAAACCGCCCCCTTTGATCGCATTATCGTGACAGCCGCCGCCGAAGACCCACCAGGCCCGCTCTTGGCGCAACTGAAAGTCGGCGGTATCATGGTGGTTCCCGTCGGTCAGTCCGATACTGTGCAACATCTGATCAAGGTCACCCGCCTTGAAACAGGTTACGATTATGAAGAGCTTCGGCCGGTGCGCTTTGTGCCCCTGCTTGAAGGTGTCAGCAGCGAATGAAAGCCCCGGGAAGCAACCCGGGCCCAAATCAAGAGGCAGCCATGACCCAATCCCGCAAGACCCCCTCGTTTACAGCATTTGGGCTTACCGCCGTTTTGCTACTCAGCGCCTGTGGTCCGATGAAGCCTTTCGACTGGGATCTGCGGGGCGGCTCCAATTCGGGCAGCACCGCCGATGCCGCGCGCGGCGCGCTTGATCAGCGCCCAAGCGCCGATGCGCGCGGAGTGATTTCGTATCCGAACTATCAAGTCGCCCTTGCGCAGCGCGGCGATACCGTCGCCAGCGTCGCGAACCGTGTTGGCATTCCCGCCAACGAACTTGCCTCCTATAACGCGCTGCGCCCGACCGATACGCTGCGCGACGGCGAAGTGCTGGCGCTGCCATCGCGTGTGGCTGCAACCCAAATCCCGACAGCAGGCGCTGCGAGCGGCGGCGGCATCGACGTAAGCTCGATCGCCACCACCGCATTGGACCGCGTTGACAACGGCGCACCGCGCGTGATCGGCCAGTCCACCCCAACCGCCAGCAGCACCGTCGCACCACAAACCCTGCGTGCCGAACCCGTTCGCCACCAAGTCAAACGGGGCGAAACCGCCTTTACCATCGCCCGCCTCTACGGCGTGCCCGTGCGCTCGCTTGCCGAATGGAACAGCCTTGGCACCGATCTGGAAGTGCGCGAGGGCCAATACCTGATTATCCCGACCTCGGCGGCACCACCTGCAGCGCCCGTAGCAGACGCCACGGCCCCCGGCCTTGGATCGCCAACGCCGACACCGCCTTCGGCCAAGACCCCCCTGCCCGAAGAAAAGCCGGTCAAGGCTGCCGAAGCCGCCAAGCCGGTTGTCGTCGCAGACCTTGGCAAAGACCGCACCGCCGCTTCGGCCACGGCCTTTGTCATGCCAGTTCAAGGCAAGATCATCCGGCCTTATGTTAAGAAAAAGAACGACGGCATCGACATCTCGGCCGCCGCTGGCACGCCCGTCAAAGCGGCAGATGCGGGCACCGTGGCTGCGATCACCAAAGACACCAAAGGCAACAACATCGTGGTCCTGCGCCACTCGAACGGGCTGTTGACGGTCTATGCGGGGGTTGACGGGCTCAAGGTTGCCAAGGGTGCATCGGTCAGCCGCGGTCAGGCCTTTGCCACCGTGCGTGCCGCCGATCCGTCGATGCTGCACTTCGAGATCCGCAAGGGCGTCGATTCCGTCGACCCGATGACCTACTTGCAGTAACAAAGCAAAAGGTCCGACCCATCTGGGCCGGACCTTTTTTTATTCCGTGACTGCGACGCCAGATCGCGCAGCAAGGTCGCAAAAGAATTGCCACGCCACCCGCCCCGAGCGCGAGCCGCGCGTGGCCTGCCACTCGATCGCCTCGGCGCGCAGCTCGGCTGGATCAGGACGCATCCCATGCGCGGCGCAATAGCCGTCGATCATCGCCAGATAGTCATCCTGTGAACAGGCGTGGAACCCAAGCCACAGCCCGAACCGATCCGACAGCGACACTTTTTCCTCAATCGCTTCGGTCGAGTGGATCGCCGCCTGCGTCTCATTCTCGATCATATCGCGCGGCATCAAATGCCTGCGGTTCGAGGTGGCATAGAGCAGCACATTCTCAGGCCGCCCCTCTATCCCGCCATCCAAGATCGCCTTGAGCGATTTGTAATGCTGATCGTCATGGCTAAAGCTGAGGTCATCCAAAAACAGGATAAACCGATAAGGTGCCGCCCGCAAAACGCTCAGCAACCGCTGCACCGAAGGCAAATCCTCGCGGGCAAGCTCGACAATTTTCAGGTCAAACCCCTCGGCCCGCACCGCCGCATGCACCGCTTTGACAAGGCTCGATTTCCCCATCCCGCGCGAGCCCCAGAGCAGCGCGTTATTCGCGGGCAGCCCCTTGGCGAAATAGCGCGTGTTGGCCAAAAGCGTGTCGCGCGACCGATTGACCCCGATCAACAGATCAAGATCAACCCGCGACACCCGCGCCACAGGCTGCAGTCGGTCCGGCCCCGTGTGCCAAGCAAAAGCCTCGGCCTCAAAGCTCGGCGGCGGTGGGGGGGCGGGCGCCAGACGCTCTAGCGCCTCGGCGATCCGCAGATAGGTCTCATTCGTCATCTTCATCTACCCAAGTTCCGTCCGCACGTTGCTGTGCTTCACGGTCGCGTTCAAAGCGCGCAATCATCCAGATTGACACTTCATAAAGCGGATAGATCGCCATGAACAAGATCAGTTGGCTGACCACATCGGGCGGCGTCACGATGGCGGCGATCAACAGGATCGCAATCACTGCATATTTGCGCGTCGCCCGCAGACCCGCCGCAGAGATAATCCCGGCCTTGCCCATCAGCGTCAGCAGGACTGGCAGCTGAAAGCACAGACCAAAGGCCATCACAAACTTCATGCTCAGGCTTAGGAAAGCGTCGGCAGAGCCTTGGAACTTGGTGCTGGCCATAACCTGTGCGCCAATTTCGGCGGTCGTACCGCCCAGCCACGTCGGCAGTTGTTTATCCTGAAATCCCAAAAAGAAATCAAAGGCAAAGGGCAGAATGATGAAATATGCAAAAGCCGCGCCAATCGCAAACATGATCGGGGATGCGAGAAGAAACGGCAGGAAGGCGTTCTTTTCATTGCGATAAAGACCTGGCGCTACAAACCGCCACATCTGATAGCCGATCACCGGAAAGGCCAAACCAAAGCCACCCCAAGTCGCGATTTTAATTGCAACAAAGAAGCCCTCTTGCGGCGAGATCAGCACAAGATTGCACTCTTGCGCCCGCGCGGCCAAAGCCTCGCAAAGCGGCTTGGACAGCATCAAAAACAGCTCGTCCGAGATGTAATAGGCCACGCAAAAGCACACCGCAAAAGCCGCGATTGAATACATCACCCGCGAGCGCAGCTCTTTCAGGTGCTCGATCAGCGGCGCTGACGAGCCATCCAGATCATTTATATCGCTCATGCTTCATCCGCCTTTTTGGTCTTGCGTGGGGCGCGGGGTTTCGGCGCGACGGCGGGCGTTACTGCCTTTTTCGCCCGCGGTTTCGGCGTAGTCGCAGCCTTTGGCTTGGCGTCCGTGGCGCTTGAAACCTCTTTCAGCTTTTGCGCTGTGTCCTTCAAAATCGCCTGTTTTGCGACCTGCTTGTCCATCAGCGCCTGCGTTTCTGGGCCAACAAGCCGCGGCTCGGCCACAGCTTCGGCGACAGCGGCCGCAGGCTCTGCAACGCGCGCGGGTGTCGAGGTCGGCTTCGCTGCGTTCTTGATCGGATCCCATTTTTCAAAGCGATCCGCCGCTTCTTTCACCTTATCGAGCCCCATCGCCTTGGCCGAGGTCGCGGACTTCAGGTCCTTGGCGACATCATTGATGCCCGTGTCGGCCGCTGCCTGCTCCATCGCGCGAGAGAATTCGCGCCCCATCGCCTTGATTTTGGCCGTAAATCTTCCGATCTGGCGGAACATTTGTGGCAGGTCCTCTGGACCCACAACGATCAGCGCAATAATGCCAATCAGCAGCAGCTCGGCAAAGCCGATATCACCAAACATCTTAATTCGGCCCTTTCGAGGCTAGGTCAGCGCAGGTCTCGTGGCTCTTACGGGGGCCTTAGACCTTGTCTTTGGTCTCTGGGGTGACGTCTTTTGCGTCAAGGGTGGCTTCTTTTTCGATCTCAGCCGAGCTCTCGGAGACGCCTTTTTTGAAAGCGGTGATGCCTTTGCCGACTTCACCCATCAGGCTTGAAACCTTGCCACGGCCGAACAGCACCAAAACTACGACCGCGATCAACAACAGTTGCAATGGACCCATTTGCATTTACGAAATTCCTTCTTTTTGCGTGCCACAACCCTGCGGCCGCCTCTTTTCCAGAATTAACGACTAGCACGGCCAAGGAAAGCGGAATCGCAGCCCTTGGGGGATGAAAAGCCGCCCTTTACCCCCATATAACTGACAGCTATATGTCAGTTGTCACAATCTCCAGAGACCCTATGCGCCGCACCGACCGCCTTTTCGATGTCATTCAGATCCTGCGCGACGGGCGGCTGCACCGTGCCTGCGAAATGGCCGAGCGTCTTGGCGTTTCGACCCGCACGATCTGGCGCGACGTCAATACGCTGATGGCGTCGGGCCTGCCGGTAGAGGGCGAGCGTGGCGTGGGCTATATCCTGCGCGCGCCGATTACCCTGCCACCGATGATCCTGAGCGCGACGGAATTGGATGCCTTGCGCGAAGGCTTGCGGCTTGCGGCGGCGGCATCTGACCCCACGCTGGCAAGTGCTGCGCGCAAGCTGGCCAAGCGGGTCGCGGCCGTGACGCCTGCGCCCAAGGCGGACCCTGACGACCTCTTTGCCTTTCCCGCCAAGACCGAAAACCGCGCGCCCAAGCACCGCCCCTTGCTGCGCCGCGCCATCAAATCGCACGAGCGCGTTGCGCTCAGCTATATCGACCCGCGCGGATTTGAGAGCCACAGCGACGTCTGCCCGCTTGCGCTTGATCAAGACGGACGGGTTGCGACGCTTGCGGCCTTTTGCGAGGCGCGGGGCGGGTTTCGTAGCTTTCGGTTGGATCGAATCATCGCGGTCAGCCTGACGGGTGAGCGGTTTGCCCTGCTGCAGGGTCAAACGCTGGCAGACTATCGGGCGGCACAAACCGAGGATGACAGCGCGTGACGGGGTGCAGCGCTAGGCAGTCGCAGGAAAAACATAGCACCGATCGCGCCGGATCATCAGCCAAAGCGGCGTTTGGGCCTTGGGCAAGAACACCCCCGGGACCGAAGCCGTCAGGATAGAGCCGTCAAACTCCATCTTAAATTCGACAAGGCTCTCGCGGCCCAAATAGCGGGCCCGCTGCACCACGCCCCGTGCAGGCGTGCCCTCAGAGCGCGTCGGATTGGGACCGCGCCCTGCCCGATCAAAGTCGATCTTCAGATGCTGCGGACGGATGACGATATCGACCTCATCGCCGTCGCCATGCCCCGGCGTCAGAAAAGCACCAAAGGGAGTATCGGTCAAAGCCCCGCGTGATGTGCCTCGGATGACATTGATATCGCTGAAAAAAGCCGCCGCCGCACGGTCCACAGGTTTGTTGTAGATATTATAGGGCGCACCGCGCTGCACCAAGCGGCCATCCCGCATCAGCGCGATCTCATCTGCCATCCGCATCGCCTCGTCGGGCTCGTGGGTGACCAGCAGGACCGCCGCTCCTTCGGCCTTGAGAACCTCGAGCGTGGCATCGCGAATACCGTCGCGCAAACGGTTGTCGAGTTCCCGAAAACGGCTCGTCCATCAGCATGACCTTGGGCCGTGGCGCAAGGGCGCGGGCCAAGGCAACCCGCTGCTGCTCGCCGCCCGACAGCTCGTGCGGGTGCTTGTTCTGAAACCCCGAGAGATTAACCTTTTCCAGCAGCTCATCGACCCGCAGCGCTTTGGCAGCACGATCCCCTGACAGCCCAAAGCCCACGTTCTTTGCGACAGTCAGATGCGGGAACAGCGCAAAATCCTGAAACATCAGCCCGACCCCCCGCCCTTCTGGGGGCAGGTTGGTCGACACGCCAAAAACCTCGGCACCGTCAATCAAGATACGGCCCGAAGCTGGCGTCTCAACGCCCGCAATCATCCGCAGGCTGGTGGATTTGCCGCAGCCCGAAGGCCCAAGCAGGCACATCACCTGCCCCGCTTCGACCTGCAGATCCAGCTCCGCGACAACTTCGCGGCCCCCAAACTGGCAGCTAAGTGATTGAACTTGCAGGCGAGGCGCGGCGGGCATGATATTCCTACTGAATTACTAAAGTTTCATAGCAGCCCGCATGGGTCACTTCAACCCCCGCCTGCGCGCACACCGCCAAGCCTACATCGTGGTGTTCACCGACCCGCCGTCCAGCAAGATGTTTTGCCCGACGATAAAGCCTGCGTGCTGGCTGCACAAAAAGGCACAGGTCGCGCCAAATTCAGCGGCGGTGCCATAGCGCCCCACTGGGATTTCCGCCTCGCGCTCGGCGCGTGCTGCCTCAATCGTGATCCCGCGCGCCGCGACTTCACCTTGGTCCAAAGACATGGAACGGTCGGTGGCATGAATCCCCGGCAGCATATTGTTAATGGTGACGCCAAACGGAGCCACCTGCCGCGAGGTGCCGCCGACATAGCCCGTCAGCCCCGCCCGTGCCGCGTTCGACAGTCCAAGCTGCGGGATCGGCGCCTTGACCGACTGCGACGTGATGTTCACGACGCGGCCCCAACCTTTGTCGATCATCGCCGGCAAAAGTGCCTTCATCAGCGCAATCGGTGCCAGCATATTGGCGTCCAGTGCCTTGATGAAATCGTCGCGGCTCCAGTCCGACCAAATCCCAGGCGGTGGACCGCCGGCGTTGGTGACCAAAATATCAACCGAACCGGCGGCGGCCAGAACCTCGGTGCGCCCCGCTTCGGTCGTGATGTCGGCGGCGACGGTGGTGACCTGCACCCCAAAGGCGCGCAACTCTGCCGCTGTGGCCTCAAGCGCCAATGCGCCTCGCGCGTTGATCACCAGATCAACCCCCGCCTCTGCCAAAGCCAGCGCACAGCCCCGCCCCAAGCCCTTTGACGCCGCACAAACCAATGCGCGTTTGCCCTTGATACCGAGATCCATAAAGTCCTCCTGATTTCCTCAGACCCTAACCGCAACGGCTCTGCCTTGCCAAGTGCTGCGAAATCGCCGCAATCCCAGCCCGCTTTCGCCGCAAAACCCGCCTAGTCTTGAATTTTGAGACAGTGCAAAGCAATAGACCCTTAACTTGTTTGATTTACGGTAGTGCCATGACAATACGTGCAACCCCCCTGCTTCCCGGATACGCCGTGCAAGTGCTTGCGGCCGATGCAATCTATTGCTTGAATGGGGTGAACATCGGCGACAGCTTGGACGGGCCAGACATGGTCTGCCACGGTGATATCTATGCGCTGGATACCGAAGAAACCGCGCATCGGCTGGTGGTGGCGCGCGGGGCTTCGGGTCACCAAACCGTCGGCGCAGGCAGCGAAGTGGGCGATGTTGGCACGAAGCTGCAGTTTGAGGCGCTTTATTCCCTGATGGCATCGGATGGCGATCAGGTAGAGGTTTTGTTGCTTGGACTAGAAGATGGAACCCGCTTTGCCTTGCCGCTGTCGCCAATTACTGCACAGGCCGAATACACGCTGATCAAGACCGAAATCGCCCCGACAGACATCAGCCTTGCGGATTTCCTGTGCATCTCTTTTGCGCGCGGGACGATGATTGCGCTCGCCTCGGGCGAGCAGCGCCCAATCGAAAACCTGACGGCCGGAGACAAAATCCTGACCCGCGATCATGGCGCACAGGAACTGCGCTGGGTCGGCAAAACCACCCTGCGCGCGGTCGGGGCCTTTGCGCCTGTGCTGATTTCGGCGGGTACTTTGGGCAATTCGGGCGATCTGATCGTCAGCCAACACCACCGGATGTTTTTGTATCAGCGCCAACGCCAAGCGGGGCTTCAGACGTCGGAACTGCTGGTGCAGGCCAAGCATCTTGTCGATGGGGAACGGGTCTTTCTGCGCGAAGGGGGCTTTGTCGATTTCTTTAGCCTGATTTTTGACAATCACGAGATCATCTATGCCGAGGGGATTCCCGCCGAAAGCCTGATGGTCAATGATGCAACCGTGCACCGTCTGCCAAGCGAGCTTTCGCAAGATCTGCGCGCCCGCTTTCCGGGCCTAAGCCAGAACCAGCATTTTGGCACCGAAGCAGGACGCAGGTTCTTGGACGAAATCGGCCCGCAGTCCCTGTTCAAAGCCCCCCCCCGCACCACGCCGCAACCAGAGCGTTAACCCGTGCGCGCCGCTGGACGCGGACGCCGCTTTGCATTAAAGCCCAGCCCATCATGACCCAAACCAACGCCCCCGCGCTTCCGCCCGAAATCGCCCGCCGCCGGACCTTTGCGATCATTTCGCACCCCGACGCTGGCAAAACCACGCTTACTGAAAAGTTTTTGCTGTTTGGTGGCGCCATTCAGATGGCCGGACAGGTGCGCGCCAAAGGCGAAGCTCGCCGCACCCGCTCTGACTTTATGAAGATGGAACAAGAGCGGGGGATTTCGGTTTCTGCCTCGGCGATGTCGTTTGATTTCCGCCAGTTCCGCTTCAACCTGGTTGATACCCCCGGTCACTCGGATTTTTCCGAGGACACCTACCGCACGTTGACGGCTGTGGATGCCGCGATCATGGTGATTGACGGAGCCAAGGGTGTTGAAAGCCAGACACAAAAGCTGTTCGAAGTCTGCCGGATGCGCGATCTGCCGATCTTGACATTCTGTAACAAGATGGACCGCGAAAGCCGCGACACCTTTGAGATCATTGACGAAATCCAAGAGAACCTTGCGATTGACGTCACTCCTGCCTCTTGGCCGATTGGCATGGGGCGCGACTTTATTGGTGCCTATGACCTGCTGCATGACCGGCTTGAGATTATGGACCGCGCCGACCGCAACAAGGTCGCGGAGACGGTGCAGATCTCTGGCATCGACGACCCGAAACTCAGCCAATACATCCCCGAAGGTCAGCTTGCCCAGCTTCGCGAAGAGCTTGAGATGGCGCGGGAGCTGCTGCCAAAGTTTGACCGCGCGTCCTTTCTCAATGGCTCAATGACGCCGATTTGGTTTGGCTCGGCGATCAATTCCTTTGGCGTCAAAGAGTTGATGGACGGCATGGCCGAATATGGCCCCGAACCGCAGCCACAAAAAGCGGCCGAGCGGATGATCTCTGCCGAAGAGACGCCTGTGACTGGGTTTGTGTTCAAAGTTCAGGCCAATATGGACGCCAAGCACCGTGACCGCGTGGCCTTTGTGCGGCTTGCGTCGGGGCATTTCATCCGCGGCATGAAAATGCTGCACGTACGCTCGAAAAAACCGATGGCGATTGCCAACCCCGTGATGTTTTTGGCCGCCGACCGCGAGTTGGCAGAAGAGGCTTGGGCTGGCGACATCATCGGCATCCCGAACCACGGACAGCTGCGGATTGGCGATGCGTTGACCGAGGGCGAGGCGCTGCACTTCACTGGCATCCCGTCGTTTGCGCCAGAATTGCTGCAAGTCGTGCGCGCGGGTGATCCGATGAAGGCCAAACATCTTGAAAAAGCGCTTATGCAATTCGCAGAAGAAGGCGCGGCCAAGGTGTTCAAGCCGATGATCGGCTCGGGCTTTATCGTTGGCGTTGTTGGCGCCTTGCAATTCGAAGTGCTCGCCAGCCGTATCGAGCAGGAATACTCCCTGCCTGTGCGGTTTGAGCCAAGCCAATTTACCTCCGCCCGCTGGGTGTCGGGTGCCAAGGCCGAAGTTGAGAAATTTACCAACGTAAACAAGGGGCATATAGCCTTGGATAGCGATGGTGACACCGTGTTCTTGACCCGCCTCAAGTGGGATATTGACCGTATCGAGCGCGATTATCCCGAAGTAAAACTGACGGCGACCAAGGAAATGATGGCCTGATTTGCCGCCCCATTTGCACGCGCGGCCAAGTTGCGCGTGCAACCAAGACAGTTTTGCTCAGTCCTATGCGGCAATTATGTCGAAATCCTTGACCCAGCCCGTGTTTTAGGCTATTCGCGCCATAGGGTCTTTGACCCAGACGCCGGGGCGCCCGGATAGTAGCGTCCCTTCATTTCATGCGGGCCGACCCCGCATCACTAGGACGCAAATGACCAAATTCTCAGACCTCGCGCTGGACCCCCGTGTGCTCCAAGCTGTGGCCGAAGCTGGCTACGAAACCCCCACTCCGATTCAAGAGCAGGCTATCCCGCATGCTTTGCAAGGCAAAGACGTGCTTGGCATTGCGCAAACGGGCACCGGCAAAACCGCCAGCTTTACGCTGCCGATGATTACGCTTTTGGGCAAAGGTCGCGCCAAGGCGCGTATGCCGCGCAGCCTTGTGCTGGCCCCTACGCGCGAGCTTGCCGCTCAAGTCGCTGAAAACTTTGACATCTATGCAAAGTATACCAAGCTGACCAAGGCGTTGCTGATCGGCGGCGTGTCCTTTGGCGAGCAAGACAAGCTGATCGACCGTGGCGTCGATGTGCTGATCGCGACCCCTGGCCGTTTGCTTGACCACCACGAGCGCGGCAAGCTGCTGTTGACGGGCGTGCAGATCATGGTTGTGGACGAAGCCGACCGTATGCTCGACATGGGCTTTATCCCTGACATCGAGCGGATTTTCTCGCTGACGCCATTCACGCGCCAGACGTTCTTTTATTCGGCCACGATGGCGCCGGAAATCGAGCGGATCACCAATACCTTCCTGACTGGCGCGGTAAAGATCGAAGTGGCGCGCCAAGCGACCACCTCGACCACGATTGAGCAACAGCTGATCCAGTTCACCCCCTCGCGCAAAGACCGCTCTGCTGCTGAAAAGCGTGCGATTTTGCGCGCGATCATCAAGGCAGAGGGCGAGGCTTGCACCAATGCGATCGTGTTCTGCAACCGCAAGATGGATGTGGATGTCGTCACCAAGTCGCTGAAATCGCATGGCTTTAATGCTGCGGCTATTCACGGTGACCTTGACCAATCCGTGCGCACCAAGACGCTTGAAGGCTTTCGCGACGGCTCGCTGCATATCCTTGTGGCCTCTGACGTGGCCGCGCGCGGTCTTGACGTGCCATCGGTTAGCCATGTGTTCAACTTTGACGCGCCAAGCCACCCAGAGGATTACGTGCACCGCATCGGCCGCACCGGTCGCGCGGGCCGTTTGGGCAAAGCCTATACCATCGCAACGCCTGCGGATGAAAAATACATCACCGCAATCGAATCCTTGGTGAAGCAACCGATTCCTCGGGGCGAGCTGCCCGAAGGCGCGTTGAGCGAAAGCAGTGACCGCCCCGTCCGTGAAGAGCGGACCAGCACACGCAGCCGCGGTGGACGTGGCGGGCGTGGTGAAAGCCAAACGCGTGCGCCACGCGAAGCCAAGGCCGAAGAGCAGATCGAAGCAGTCGAGGCACCCGAATTCGTGGTCGAAGCAGCAGCAGAGCCGGCGCCGCAGCCAGAGCGCGCCCCGCGTCGTGACAACCGCCGCAACGAGCCGCGCACCGAAGCACGGCAAGAGCCGCGCGCCGAGCAACCACGCCGTGAAGAGCGTCCGCGGGATGACAAACCTCGCGATGACCGTCGGGATTACCGTGGCAACCGCGACAATGGCGACCGTGTGGTTGGCATGGGCGAGCATGTTCCAGACTTCATCCTGCGCAGCTTCAAGCTTAAGCCTAAGGCACATGACGACGCCGAGGATGTGGCCGAAGACGCTATCGAAGCGTAAAAAGACCCCGCTAAAACAAAAGGCCCCGCAGTTTTGCGGGGCCTTTTGCTATTCTGGGGTGTGGCGCGCCGCTATTCGCTGGCGAGACGGCTGACCACAACCACGACCTCTGGCTTTTTGCCGATCTCTTCCATCGAGACCTGACGCACGATTTTGCGAAGCGCCTCGTCCATCTTGTCGTCGTTGGCCAAGATTTTGCGCCCTGCCCCGTCCAAGAAGGACGACAGTTCGGCCTCCATGGTTTCGGCAAGAACGCGTTTTCCTTTGCCCAGTTCTGGAAGGCCCATCGTCTCGACCCAAGCTTCGCCCAAAGGCTGGTCTTGCTCGTCCAAGATCACAGTCACCATGACCAAACCGTTCAGCGCCATACGGATACGGTTGCGCACAACCCCGTCCAAGGCCCCGATCAGCACCGAGCCGTCCAAATATGTGCGGCCTGCGTCAATTTTCTCGGCAAGCTTTGGCACATCGCCCGTAATGTCCATCATCATGCCGTTGGTGGCGACCGCAGCTGCGATCCCCGCCTCTGTCGCAATGCGGGCGTGTTCGCGCAGGTGGCGATGCTCGCCGTGCATTGGGATCAGCATGTCTGGCAGGAAAATGCGGTGCACATGCTCAAGGTCAGGCCGGTTGGCGTGGCCCGAAACGTGATAGAGACCGTTGTTGTCATCAACGATGTCTACGCCCTTTTCCGACAGCGCGTTGACGATTGAATAGACGCCCCGCTCATTGCCAGGAATGATTTTCGACGAGAACAGGAAGGTATCGCCCTGCTTCATCTCAAGACCCAGATATTTGCCACGGCTCAGTTGCGCAGAGGCGGCGCGACGCTCGCCTTGGCTGCCCGTCACGATCAGCATCAGGTTCTTGCGCGGCACCTCAAGCGCCTCTTCTGGCGTGATGGTGCGCGGGAAGCCCTTGAGAACGCCGGTTTCTTCAGAAGCCGACACCATCCGCTTCATCGCACGGCCCAACAGACAAACCGAACGGTCCGCTGCAACACCTGCTTCGGCAAGGGTCTTCAGGCGCGCCACGTTCGAGGCAAAAGTCGTTGCCACAACCATGCCGCCGGCGCCACGGATCATCTCGGCCAGCGGATCCTTGAGCGTGCTTTCCGAGCGCCCTGCATGGGTCGAGAACACGTTGGTCGAATCGCACATCAGCGCCTTGACCGGACGCTCTGCTGCGATTTCTTCCATCATCGCGTCGTCCCAGCCTTCGCCAACAATCGGCGTCGGGTCCCGCTTGAAGTCGCCCGAGTGGAAAATCCGACCCGCCGGCGTATCAATCACCAAGGCCGAGCTTTCGGGGATCGAGTGGCTAACAGGCACGAACTGCACCTTGAATGGACCCGCCTCAACCGTGTGCGGCCGCGCTGCAACGATCTGGATTTGATCCTTGGGCAGACCCGCCTCTTCGAACTTGAGCCGCCCGATGGTCGCGGTGAACTTGCGCGCATAGACGGGCTTTTTCAGCGCAGGCCACAGATGGGCCAAAGCGCCGATGTGGTCCTCGTGCGCGTGGGTGATAAAGATCGCGTCAAGCCGATCAAGCCGCGCCAAGAGCCACGACATATCAGCCATAATCAAATCGACGCCAGGGCTGCCATCCATATCTGGGAAGGCGACACCAAGATCGACCAAAATCAGCCGCTCTTTGCCCTTGGGGCCGTAACCGTAGACATAGGCGTTCATGCCGATTTCGCCGGCTCCGCCTAGGGGTAGATAAATCAGCCGCTCACCGCTCATGCTGTTTCCTTATTGTAGTCGTTGATGAGGACAAGACCATGCATGGTCAAATCGTCCTCGATGGAGTGAAAAAGCTCAGTTCCCTGAGCAAATAATGACGCGAGGCCGCCTGTGACAATGACCTTCATGGGTGCATCACGCTCGCGGCGCACCTCTCGGACAATGCCTTCAACGAGGCCGATATAGCCCCAATACACGCCAGACTGCATGCAGGCCACCGTATTCGTGCCAATCGCGTTGGTCGGTTTCGAAATATCGACATGCGGCAAGGCCGCCGCCGACATATGCAGCGCCTCAAGACTTAGGTTCACGCCCGGTGCAATGACACCGCCAACATAGGCGCCGTCGAAATCCACCACATCAAAGGTCGTGGCCGTGCCAAAATCCACCACGATCAGGTTGCCGCCATGGCGGTCAAAGCCTGCAACCGTATTCACCAAGCGATCGGGCCCCACGGTTACCCCCGCATCGACGCGCGGTGGCACAGGCAGCGCACATTCCGGCTTGCCAACAACCAGCGGCCGACAGTCATAGTAGCGATTGCACAAGACCCGCAGGTTGAAAACCACCCGCGGCACGGTCGAAGAAATGATCGCCTCAGTGATCGACGCTTCGGTCTTGGTCAGCGCCAACAGCGATGACAGCCAGACGAAATACTCATCCGCAGTGCGTCGATGGTCAGTGGCAATGCGCCAAGTGGCAATAAAGGCCGAACCGTCCCAAATCGAAAAGACCGTATTCGTATTGCCGCAGTCAATCGCTAGAAGCATCTTCGCCCCGCCTTAGAAAAAAACTTCTGCCGCCGGAATGGCAACAGTTTCGCGCGCCATCCGAAGCCTCAGATTGCCCGACGTATCAATGTCTTCAAACACACCCTCGCGGGTCTGATCGCCCGTGCGCGCGCGGATCACTTCACCCAAGCGAGCGGCATGAGAAAGCCACTCTGTGCGCAGCGGCGCAAAGCCCTCAGTGACAAAGATGTGCTCCCAACGGGAATAGCTGGCAGCCAGAGCGTCAAGAAAGGCCTCTGGTGTGATGCGCAGTCCCGTCTCGGACAACAAGGAAACCGGCTCTACCGCGCCCGCTTCGACCAAAGCGGTTGAAGGCGCGCCAATCAGGTTCACGCCGATACCGATGGCAAGATGCATCCCCTGCCCCGCGCGCGTGCTCTCAAGCAAGATGCCCGCGACCTTGCCCCCATTCAGCAGCACATCGTTCGGCCACTTTAGCTTGAACGCCGCGCCTAGCCCTGTCAGCGCCACGAAGGCATCTCGAAGCGCCAAAGCCGCCGCAAAAGAGCGCAGCGCCACTTGCTCGGGCGGCTCCATCGGTTGCAACAGCAAGGTGGCGTAGAAATTCCCCAACGGACTTGCCCAGTTGCGCGCCCGTCTGCCGCGCCCTGCGGTTTGCTGTAACCCCAAAAACCACGCAGGCCCCGTCAACGACGGGGCCATACGCAAAGCAAGGGAATTGGTGCTATCAACCGTCGCCAAGACGTGACGCGCCACACCTTCCGGCCAAACAGCCTTAGCCGACAAGAGCTTGCGCCGCAGCCAAGGCAGGAGCCTCGATCCCAAACAGGTTGATCACGCCCAAGAGCATAATCGCGGCAACGGCCATCAAGACAACCCACTGCACCGGAACCATGCGGCTTTGTGCGCCTTCGACGTCCTTGCCAAAGTACATGAAGAACACGATGCGCAAATAATAGAAGGCACCGATCACCGATGCGACCGCGCCCGCCAGCGCAAGCCATGTCATATCCGCATCAACGGCCGCCTTGAGCACGTAGAACTTGCCGAAGAAACCAAGCATCGGCGGCACGCCGGCAAGGCTGAACATCAAGATCAAAACAGCAAGTGCCTTCAGAGGTGCGCGCTTGGAGAACATGTTCAAACTGTCGATCGTTGTGATTTGCTTACCATCTTTCTCGAGCGACATGATGAAGGCAAAGGTACCAAGGTTCATCGTCACATAAATCGCCATATAGATGAGCATCGCCTGCACACCCTCGACGGTACCCACCGCAATGCCGATAATCGCATAGCCCATGTGCGCAATCGACGAGTAGGCCATCAGACGCTTGATGTCGCGCTGACCGATAGCGGCAATCGCGCCCAAGAACATCGACAGCACCGCAAGCGCCGCCAGAACCTGGCTCCACTGCGTCGGGATCTCGCCAAAGGCGTCATAAACAACGCGTGCAATCAGAGCCATTGCTGCTGCTTTTGGCGCAGTCGCAAAGAAGGCAGTCACTGGTGTTGGCGAGCCCTCATAGACGTCTGGTGTCCACATGTGGAATGGAGCCGCCGAAACCTTGAACGCCATGCCGGTCAGCAAGAACACCAGACCAAACACCAAGCCAAGGGGCGCATCATGCTGAACCGCCGTGTGGATGCCCGAGAACAGGGTCGTCCCCGCATAGCCATAGGTCAGCGACGCACCATAAAGGAGCAAACCCGACGACAGCGAACCCAGCACGAAATACTTAAGGCCAGCTTCGGTCGATTTCACGTTGTCGCGCTGCATCGAAGCCACAACATACAGTGCCAAAGACTGCAACTCTAGCCCCATATAGAGCACCATCAAGTCGCCTGCTGAAACCATGAACATCATACCCACAACCGCCAGGGTCACAAGCAACGGATACTCAAAGCGACCCATCTGGTTGCGCTGCATGAAATCAAGCGACATCACCAAGACGCCCGCCGCCGATAACAGCACCACCACTTTGACAAAGCGCGCATAGGCGTCGTCGACAAACAGCCCGCCAAAGGCAGCATTATCGCCCGCCCCCGCAACGCCGATCCAAAGCGCAACAGCGACAAAAATCCCCGCGGTCGCCCACGTCAGCGCGCCAGTTAGCGCGTCCTTGCCCGTATATACGGCAAACAACAGCGCCCCCATGGCATAGAGCGCCAAGATCACCTCTGGTAGAACGATATGAAAATCAGATCCGGTCATCTTTGGTGTCCTTTAGTGCGATGCCATTTCCGCAACAGCGGGAATGGAGGCGTGGTAATCTGCAACAAGCTGAGCCACCGAAGGCCCAATGATATCAGTGACAAGCGCCGGATAAACCCCAAGCAGCAAAGTCATAATGATGAGCGGCGCAAAGATTGCGCGCTCGCGGCGGCTCATGTCTTGAATGGTAGAAAGCGCTTCCTTGACCAAAGCGCCAAAAGCGACGCGACGGTAAAGGTAAAGACCGTAGGCCGCCGACAAGATCACGCCCGATGTCGCAACCGCAGCGACCCAAGTGTTCACCTGGAAAATCCCCATCAAAACAAGGAATTCACCGACAAAGCCACTGGTGCCCGGCAGACCAACGTTCGCCATAGTAAAGAACATGAACACAAGCGCATAGGCCGGCATCCGGTTCACAAGACCACCATAAGCGTCGATGTCACGGGTGTGCATGCGGTCGTAAATCACGCCAACACAAAGGAACATCGCGCCAGAGATAAAGCCGTGACTGATCATCTGAAAGATAGCGCCGTCAACACCTTGTTGGTTCGCCGCAAATATCCCCAAAGTCACGTACCCCATATGCGCAACCGACGAATAAGCGATAAGCTTTTTCATGTCTTCCTGCGCCAAGGCCACCAGCGACGTGTAGACCACCGCAATCGCCGACATCCAGAACACCAGCGTTGACATCACCTCGGCCCCGACTGGGAACATTGGCAAGCTGAACCGCAAGAAGCCGTAACCGCCCATCTTGAGCAAGATCGCCGCCAGAACCACAGAGCCCGCGGTCGGCGCTTGCACGTGCGCATCTGGCAGCCAAGTGTGGACAGGCCACATCGGCATCTTCACCGCAAAGCTGGCAAAGAATGCGAGGAACAGCAAGGTTTGCAGGCCGCCCGTCACCGTCATGCCCAAAACAACCATCGGCTCATGGGCAAAATCGAAAGCCATCAGCGTAGGGATATCCGTCGTGCCTGCCGCCATATACATAGCGATCATCGCCACCAGCATCAGCACCGAGCCAAAGAAGGTGTAAAGAAAGAACTTGAAGGCGGCGTAGATACGGTTTTGGCCACCCCAGATCCCGATAATCAAGAACATCGGGATCAAGCCCGCCTCAAAGAACATGTAGAACAGCACCAAGTCGAGCGCCAAGAACACGCCAAGCATCAGCGTTTCCAAAAGCAAGAAGGCGATCATGTACTCCTTGACCCGATCCGTCACGCCCCAACAGGACACGATAGTGATCGGCATCAGGAACGTGGTCAGCATCACAAACAGCACCGAGATGCCGTCCACGCCCAGTTTGTACTTAAGCCCGACGATCCAGCTGCCCTCTTCCACGAACTGAAAGCCGGTGTTGGCAGGATCAAAGCCTTTAAACATGATCAACGAGATCAAGAAGGTCGCGCTGGTCGCAATCAGCGCAAGCCACTTGGCGTTGCGCGCCGAAGCGGCATCATTGCCGCGCAGGAACAGCGCCAGCACCGCTGCGGCAACTGCCGGCAAGAAGGTGATTATAGAGAGAAGGTAAGTCATGATCTTAGTGCCCCACCGTAAGCGTCATCCAGGTGATCAGGGCAGCAATCCCCAAGACCATCGCGAAGGCGTATGTAAAGACGTAGCCAGATTGCATCCGACCTGCGAGTTTTGTGAAGAACGGGATGATCCCAAGTGCCAGACCATTCAGCCCGCCATCGATGACAGCCCCGTCCCCTTTTTTCCAAAGGAAATTGCCAAGCCACAAAGCAGGCTTCACGAAGATCACATTGTAAAGCTCATCAAAGTACCATTTGTTAAGCAAGAACAGGTACAAAGGCCGCTGTTGTTCTGCCAGTTTCGCTGGCAGCTCTGGCGAGCGAATGTAGAACTTCCATGCCAACAAGAAGCCAAGCAACATCGCGACAAAAGGCGAAACCTTGACCCATTTTGGTGCTTCGTGCGCTTCGTGGATCACATGGTTGTCGGCACCAAGATAGAGCGCACCTTTTGGAGCAACCATTGGTCCGTGGTCCGCAGCAGCGACCTCCGCGGTGGTGGTCGCGTCAGCAGCGGCGGTTTCGGTCGCGTGGCCTTCTTCAGTCATAGCGACCTCGTGGCCTGCTTCCATACCGAACCAAGCGCGCATCTTCGCTTCGTCACCGAAGAAGCTGTTGTACCAAACCATCCCGGAGAAAATAGCGCCAAGAGCAAGCATACCAAGCGGGATCAGCATAACCGGCGGGCTTTCATGTGCATGATCATAGGTGTGCGCATCGCCGCGTGGTTTGCCGTAGAAGGTCATAAACATCAGGCGCCAAGAGTAGAACGACGTCATAAAGGCCGCGATAACCAGCATGACAAAGGCGTATTGCGAGCCAACCCATGCGCTTTCAATCACAGCATCCTTTGATAGGAAGCCCGCGAAACCGAAATGCGTCAGCGGAATCCCCACGCCAGTGATCGCCAAAGTGCCGATCATCATCGCCCAGAACGTAAGCGGGATTTTCTTGCGCAGGCCGCCGTAGTTACGCATGTCTTGCTCGTGGTGCATCGAGTGGATCACCGAGCCCGCACCAAGGAACAGCATCGCCTTGAAGAACGCATGTGTGAAAAGGTGGAACATCGCAACAGGGTAAACGCCGACGCCTGCAGCCACAAACATGTAGCCAAGCTGCGAACAGGTCGAATAAGCAATCACGCGTTTGATGTCGTTTTGCACCAAACCGACCGTCGCCGCAAAGAACGCCGTCGTCGCGCCGACGACCACGATCATCGTCTTGGCCTCTGGTGCGAATTCGTACAAAGGCGACATCCGGCACACAAGGAAGACACCAGCGGTCACCATGGTCGCCGCGTGGATCAGCGCGGAAACAGGGGTCGGACCTTCCATCGCGTCAGGAAGCCAAGTGTGCAAGAACAACTGCGCCGATTTCCCCATGGCTCCGATGAACAGCAACACACCCAAAAGGTTAGCTGCATTCCACTCAGTCCAAAGAAAATGAAGCTGCGTTTCCGCAAGCTTTGGTGCGGCTGCGAAAACATCGTCAAAGCGGATGCTATCGGTCAGGTAAAACAGTCCAAAAATCCCAAGCGCGAAACCAAAGTCACCCACGCGGTTGACCACAAAAGCCTTCATCGCAGCAGCATTTGCGCTTGGCTTGCGGTAATAAAAGCCGATCAGCAGATAAGACGCAACGCCCACGCCCTCCCAACCGAAGAACATCTGCACCAGGTTGTCCGAGGTGATCAGCGACAGCATCGCAAAGGTAAAGAACGACAGATAGGCAAAGAACCGAGGACGATAGCTTTCGCCCTCTGCCCAGTTGTCGTCATGCGCCATGTATCCTTGCGAATAAAGGTGCACCAAAGCCGAAACCGAATTCACCACAACCAGCATAATCGCGGACATCCGGTCAACGCGAATGCCCCACTCGGTGGAAAGCGAGCCGCTCTCGATAAAGCGCAGCACGGTGATGTGCTGGGTTTCGCCGTCAAAGGTCAGGAAGATGTACCACGAGAGGATCGCGGCCATGAACAGGATCAAAGTCGCCAACCAAGTCGCGGCTTTCTCACCGATCAACCGCCAGCCAAAGCCGCAGAGGATGGCCCCGATCAAGGGCGCAAAAAGAATGATCGTTGCCATGTCGTTAGCCTTTCATCACGTTGACGTCTTCGACGTCGATGGTGCCACGGTTGCGGAAGAAGACGACCAAGATCGCAAGACCGATCGCAGCCTCAGCCGCCGCTACTGTCAGGATAAACATGGTAAACACCTGCCCCCCCAAATCGCCAAGCTGCGACGAGAAGGCAACGAAGTTGATATTGACCGCAAGCAGCATCAATTCGATCGACATCAGGATCACGATGACATTCTTCCGGTTCAGGAAAATGCCGAAAATCCCAATGACGAACAGCGCCGCCGCCACGATCAGGTAATGTTCAAGTCCAACCATTTTCGTCCCTCCGGGTCTTTGCCCGCTGCATTCTTTTGCGGGTGGCCCCGCTGTCTTATGGCAAGGCAGAGTAAACTCCGCCCTAAGAAAGTATCAGAGCCCCTGCCCCGGCTTCACGTCAATCAACTCCATCGCTTTGGCAGGGTCGCGCCACATCTGATGCAGCACGTTCTGACGCTTAACGTCTTTACGGTGACGTAGGGTCAAAACAATGGCACCGATCATCGCGACCAAAAGCACCAAGCCCGCCATTTGGAACAGCAGCAGATATTTATCATAAATCAGCAAACCCAGCGCACGCGTGTTTTCAACCTGCGCCATATCCGGCGTCACAGCAGCCCGCAGCCCCATGGCGCCATCCGCTTGCGTCCAAGCTCCAACGCCCAGCACGAGTTGCATGATAATCACCACGCCGACCAACAATCCAAGCGGCATATAGCGCCCCATTTCGGCCTTTAGCTCGGCAAAGTCGACGTCAAGCATCATCACAACGAACAGGAAAAGCACTGCAACCGCGCCAACATAGACGATGATCAACAGCATCGCCACAAACTCAGCGCCAAGCAGCACAAACAGACCTGCCGACGACAGGAAGGTCAAAATCAGCCAAAGCACCGAATGCACTGGATTGCGGCTGAGCGTCACCATCAATCCTGCACCAACGGTGACGGTTGAAAATGCGTAAAAGGCCAGATCTGCAACGCTCATGGCGCTTTCTCCTCGGTTTCAGCAAAGACGCCTTGAGCAATTTCAAGCGCCTTTTGCATGGCGGGCAAGCCGCCGAACATCGACATTTGCCAGATCACTTCCGCGATCTCGCGTTTGGTTGCCCCTGCCGAAAGCGCCTGAGCAATGGTCAGCCGCATCTGCGACTCTGCTTGGGCGCCCAAAACTGTCAGCGCTGCAATCGTCACCAAAAGACGTGTGCGCGCATCAAGCCCGTCAGGGTTAAAGGTCTTGCCGAACCACGCCTCAAGCATATCCTTGGGCATGGTTGGAAACAGTTTCTCGAAACCTTTGACGTCCACGCCTTCCATAGCCGGCGCGAAAGCCGAGGCCATTTTCTGGCCTTGCTCCATCATCTGGGCGAAAAGTTTGGACAGATCCTCGGTCATCAGCGGTACGGCGCGTCAAGTTCAAGGTTGCGCGCGATCTCGGATTCCCAACGATCCCCATTCGAAAGCAGCTTGTCCTTATTATAGAACAGCTCTTCGCGGGTCTCGGTCGAAAATTCAAAGTTCGGGCCTTCGACGATGGCATCCACTGGGCAGGCCTCTTGGCAGAAGCCGCAATAGATGCACTTGGTCATGTCGATGTCATAGCGCGTGGTCCGGCGCGAGCCGTCATCGCGCGGCTCTGCGTCGATGGTGATGGCCTGAGCGGGGCAAACTGCTTCGCAAAGCTTGCAGGCAATGCAGCGCTCTTCGCCATTGGGATAGCGACGCAACGCATGCTCGCCACGAAAACGCGGGCTAAGCGGGCCCTTTTCATGCGGATAGTTCAGGGTCGATTTCGGCGCAAAAAAGTATTTGAAGCCAAGCCCAAACCCCTTGAAGAAATCCATCAAGAAGAAATACTTGGTTGCGCGGGTCCAGTCGATATTCGCCATCTGATCAGCCTCCGATCATCCAGCGTGCCCAAAAGCCGCCGAAAACTTCAAACTTTGCCAAGAATGCCACCAGCACGACCCAAACCAAGGACAGCGGCAAGAAAACTTTCCAGCCAATCCGCATCAGTTGGTCATAGCGATACCGTGGCACGATTGCTTTAACCATGGCGAACATAAAGAAGAACACCCACATTTTCGCAACCATCCACCACCAGCCGTCGGGCAGTCCAGGGATCGGCGACAGCCAACCGCCAAAGAACAGCAGCGAAATCAGAGCGCACATCAGGAAGATCGCGATATATTCACCCGCCATGAAAAGCAGGTAGGGCGTCGACGAGTATTCGACCATAAAGCCCGCAACCAGTTCCGATTCCGCTTCGGGAAGATCGAAGGGCGGCCGGTTGGTTTCAGCCAAGGCGCTGATAAAGAACAGGAAGACCATCGGGAAGTGCGGGATCCAGTACCAGTTCAGCAGACCGTAAGACCCCTTTTGCGCTTCGACAATTGCCGAGAAGCTCATCGAACCGGTCGAGATAATGATGCCGATGATGATCAAGCCCAACGATACTTCGTAAGAGATCATCTGAGCAGCAGAGCGAAGCGACCCAAGGAAAGGGTATTTCGAGTTGGACGCCCAGCCCCCCATAATCACGCCGTAAACTTCCAGCGACGAGGCCGCGAAAACGAACAAGATTGCAACGTTGATATCGGCCAGAACCCAACCATGATCAAACGGGATAACCGCCCAAGCCAAGATTGCGAGCACAAAGCTGATGATCGGTGCCAAGAAAAACACAGGCCGATCGGCGCCCGCAGGCACGACGATCTCTTTGACCACATATTTCAAAGCGTCGGCCACCGATTGCAGCAAACCAAACGGCCCCACCACGTTCGGGCCTCTGCGCATCTGCACAGCCGCCCAAATCTTGCGGTCGCCATATACGAGGAACAGCAAGCTGATCATCACGAAGGCGACAATCAGAAGGCTTTGCGCCGCGATTAAAACCGCGATCCCCAAGCCAGTTTGCAAAAAGTCAGCCATGATCCCTCACGTTCCTTTAGCCCTAAACCGTCGGTATACCCTGTGCGCCACAATCGCGCACAGTCACTTCGGCATCTATCGTTTTCAGTCCACGCGGCAGAGCCGCTGAGATGGTGTAAACCGCATCACCGCGCCAAACTCCACCTGTATTCGCAACATTTGTCCGCACATGACGCGCAAATCCAAAACCTCGGATCAACGCGTATTGCGCGGCAGCACAAGCCGCATAAGCATCGACGTCCGAAACCGACCGGGCGCCCGTCATCTCAACACGAAAGTTCACCAAGTCCCCGTCCAAAAGGATTGTTTCAATCCCTTTATACACTGGTTTGAACTCCGCGCTCGCCTCTGGAGCCTGCACGCAAGCAACCAGCGCGCCAAAGGCGAGCGTGGTCACTGCAACAAGCTTGCAAAGGCTGCACATAAATTACTCCGCCGCCATCGCTTGCTTGGCACGATCTGCTTCCATCGCCGCAAGCTCGCCCATCACAGTGGACGCGCGCGCGATCGGGTTGGTCAGATAGAAGCCTTTGAAAGCATTACGGAAGGTTGCTTTGCCCATCGCTTTGACTTCCAAAGCGACGAACTCATTCTCTGCGACAGCGTCGATTTGGCCAAGGTGCGGATGCGTCTCGATCAAAGTGCGGCGCAACACGGCAAGGCTGTCCCAAGGCAGAACATGACCGACTTCCGCCGAAAATGCCCGCAAGATCGCCCAGTTTTCCTTGGCTTCACCCGGTGCAAATCCCGCGCGCATTGCCAGTTGTGGACGCCCTTCGGTGTTCACAAACAGGCCGTTTTCTTCGGTATAAGCCGCCGCAGGGAAAATAACATCGGCGCGCATTGCACCGCGATCACCATGGCTGCCCTGATAAATCACAAACGGACCCGCCGCGATTTCGACCTCATCCGCGCCAAGATTATAGATGACCTCTGCGCCATCCGTCGCCGCAACCAGACCGCCTTCAGTCACAGCGCCCACATCCATCGCACCGACGCGCGATGCAGCGGTGTGCAAAATCAACAGCTTGGAATTGGATGCCGCTGCAAGTTTCATCGCATGCGCCAGAACCGCTTCGCCGTCCGCCTCGTTGATCGCCCCCTGCCCCACGATCACGATCGAAGGCTTGCCCTTGGTGTCTTCGCTGATCTGGGTGCTCGACATCATCTCAAGTGCGGCACGATCCGTGCCGACATGCACATAGTCATAGGTCAGATCGACGGCTTCGCCGACCAAACCAACCGTCGCACCCAAGCTCCAAGCTTTGCGGATGCGCGCGTTCAGAACCGGCGCCTCAACGCGTGGGTTGGAGCCGATGATCTGGATCATCTTGGCGCTGTCGATGTCTTCGATGGTCGCGGTGCCGACGTAGGCGGACCGGTTACCAATCGGCAGACGCGCGCCATCGGTGCGGCATTCGACACGACCACCCAAGGATTCGATCAGTGTTTTCAAGGAGTAAGCGGCCTCAACAGGCACCAAATCGCCGACCAAGCCAGCCACTTTCTTGCCCTTCACCGCAGCCGCGGCAAAGGCCAAAGCCTCACCCCAGCTGGCTTTGCGCAGCTTGCCGTTTTCACGGATGTAGGGCGTGTCCAAACGCTGGCGACGCAGGCCATCCCAAACGAAGCGGGTCTTATCCGATATCCATTCTTCGTTAACACCGTCATGGTTGCGCGGCAGAATGCGCATCACTTCACGGCCTTTGGTGTCGACACGGATGTTCGAGCCAAGAGCGTCCATCACGTCGATGCTCTCGGTCTTGGTCAATTCCCAAGGCCGCGCGGTAAAGGCATATGGCTTCGACGTCAGCGCCCCGACAGGGCACAAGTCAATGATATTGCCTTGCAAATTGCTATCCAACGTCGCGTTCAGATACGAGGTGATCTCTGCATCTTCGCCGCGGCCAGTCTGACCCATCTGAAGGATGCCCGCGACTTCCGAGGTAAAGCGCACACAGCGAGTGCAAGAAATGCAGCGGGTCATCTTGGTTTCAACCAGCGGGCCCAGATCAAGGTCCTCGGACGCGCGCTTGGGTTCGCGATAACGGCTAAAGTCGACGCCAAAAGCCATCGCTTGGTCTTGCAAATCGCACTCGCCGCCTTGGTCGCAAATCGGGCAATCCAGCGGGTGGTTGATCAGCAGAAATTCCATCACCCCTTCGCGGGCTTTTTTCACCATCGGCGAATTGGTCTTCACCACCGGCAACTCACCGTTCGGGCCAGGCCGCAAATCTTTCACCTGCATCGCACAGGACGCCGCAGGTTTCGGCGGTCCGCCCTGCACTTCCACAAGGCACATCCGGCAGTTGCCAGCGATGGTCAAACGCTCGTGATAGCAAAACCGCGGAATCGCCACGCCAGCGACTTCCGCCGCTTGGATGATCGTCATCGCGCCATCGACTTCAACTTCGATCCCGTCGATGCTGATTTTCTTGAGGTTCGACATCAGCTTACTCCGCTGCCAACTGTGAGCATTGGTGGGTTTTCCACGCCTGCGCTTCTTTCAGGTAAGACCAGCCAAAAGCATGGTCCGTATCGCCGTTTGCTTGCAAAAAGGCAAGCCGTTCAAGTGCTTCTTCAAGCGATGGTTTATGCCCTTCGGGCACCCACCACATTACGAAATGCATGCGGCCCAGAACTTCGAACCATTCGGCCCGCCGCGCATAGAAACTCTTATGCACCGTGTTCCAGACAAAAGCCTCAAGCGTTTCAACCGATTGCCAAACCGTCAAGTTCGACACCAGCTGTTCGTCGCCCGCGACCTTGGCCTCGGTATTGCCGCGCCCTGGCTCACCAGAGCCTTCCATCATCCACACAAAGCCGGGCATCCGTTTGCCCAAGCCATTAATCTTGTCCAAAGCCTGCATGAATTCAGCCACGCGGGGATCATCCGTCGGGGCCAAAAGGCGCCCGACGTTCAATTCCGCAAGCTGAAATCCATGCGGCTGGGTCATTTTGACGACCTCAACAGGCTGCCCGCCAAAGTGCCCTTTTCGATCTCGGCGCGGCCTGCTGCGCAATAGCTCTCGATATTGCCCTCAACCACCCCGGCTTTGGCCAGATACTGCGCCGAAAGAGCCTTGATCCGCGCTTTTTGGCCTGAGTCTTTCATAAAGACCTTAACCTCGTCCTCGGTATAGCCCTGATCGCGCGCAAATTGCTCCAGCGCCTTCAGCTTGGTATAGGCAGTGATCATCCGTGCGCTGATCGAAGGGCAGGTTTTCCGGATCGTGTCGCCCACGCGCCCTGCCACCAAGGAATCGGTGATATGGCTGTTTTGAGCCAAGGGTGTGCGCGCCAAAGCCGGTGCCGCGACGCCCAGCATCAAAACGCTCAAAGTCAAAATCGTGATTTTCATCGCACTCTCCATTGCAGTTCCTGCAATGAAAGCTGCAGGTTTTGCCGTTGATATGCCATGACACGATGCCGTTCTGCGCGTGTTATCGCCTGTCAAAGAAAGGATGCTCATGCGCAGCCCCCCTCAAAAACCCAAGCCTTGCCAACATAGTGGCCAAAGCTTGCAGGGTTAAGCCGCGCCCCGCGAGAGCTGCAAAACTGCTCCGCTACGCGCTTGGCTTCCAGCCCTTCAGCATAAGCAAAGGCGGAAGCGTCCCGCGTCACCGACAAAACAGCACCTGCTTCGCCGGGTTGCAAATCCGCGATATAGCTTTTTCCGGCACGCTCTACGGCGACAGGTCCGCTGGCAGCAAGCGGCATCGGCCGAACGGCCGGTGCAACACATGCGCTGAGCAAACCCAAAGCCATGAACATCGCCCCTTTCACTTACTCGGCCGCCATTGCGCCCATACGGCCAGTCTTCTTGGCCTTGATACGGTCTTCGATTTCCTCGCGGAAATGCCGGACCAAGCCCTGAATAGGCCAAGCCGCTGCGTCGCCAAGCGCACAAATCGTGTGGCCTTCGACCTGTTTTGTCACCGAAAGCAGCATGTCGATTTCCTCGACCTCTGCTTCGCCGCGCACCAAACGGTCCATCACGCGCATCATCCAGCCCGTGCCTTCACGACAAGGCGTGCACTGACCGCAAGAACTCGTGCTTGTAGAACTTGGACAGGCGCCAGATCGCTTTGATCACGTCGGTCGATTGGTCCATGACGATGACCGCAGCTGTCCCCAGACCCGACCGCTGCTCGCGCAGCCAGTCAAAGTCCATGATCGCCTCGTCACACTGCGCCGCGTTCAGCATCGGCACCGACGAACCGCCAGGAATTACAGCCTTAATGTTCTTCCAGCCGCCGCGAACACCGCCGCAATGACGGTCAAGCAGCTCGCGCAGCGGAATCGACATCGCTTCTTCGACGACACAAGGCGCATTCACATGGCCAGAGATGCCGAACAGCTTGGTGCCGGCGTTGTTCGGACGACCAAACCCTGCGAACCATTCCGGCCCACGGCGCAGAATAGTCGGCACAACAGCAATGGATTCGACGTTGTTCACCGTCGTCGGGCAGCCATAAAGACCCGCCCCCGCTGGGAACGGCGGCTTCATACGGGGCATGCCCTTTTTGCCTTCAAGGCTTTCGAGCAACGCAGTTTCTTCACCGCAGATATACGCCCCTGCCCCGTGATGCAGGAAAAGGTCAAAGTTCCAGCCGCTCTTGGCTGCGTTCTTGCCCAACAGACCCGCGTCATAGCATTCGTCAATCGCGGTCTGCAAAGCCTCGCGCTCGCGGATATATTCGCCGCGCAGATAGATATAGCAGGTGTTAGCATTCATCGCGAAGGACGCGATCAGCGCCCCCTCGATCAAAGTGTGCGGATCATGGCGCATGATCTCGCGGTCTTTACAGGTGCCAGGCTCGGATTCATCGGCGTTGATCACCAAATAGGCCGGACGACCGTCCGACTGTTTTGGCATGAATGACCACTTCAGACCGGTTGGAAAGCCCGCGCCGCCACGACCACGAAGACCGCTGGCCTTCATCTGGTCGATGATGGTGTCGCGGCCGCGCTGGATGATCTCGGCGGTGCCATCCCAATGGCCGCGCTTTTTCGCGCCCGCCAAGCTGCGGTCATGCATCCCGTAAAGGTTGCTAAAGATGCGGTCCTGATCCTGAAGCATGATGCCCCTTCCTATGTCCGGCTTGCGCGCCAGATTTGATACGTCACGACCATGGCCCAAATGAACCCGGCCATTGCTGCCAGATCAATCAGCAAGGCGTATTTGGGCGGCAAGCCCAACTCCCCACCGATCCTCTGTCCCCCAAGCCAAATCAGCATCGTTCCCGCGATCACCAAAGCTACCCGCTTTGCCTTGCGCGAAATCGCCGCCGCCTTTGGATCAAGGTCAGCCATGTTTTCCTCAGTGGTGACCGTGGTCGCCATGGCCCGCGCCATGCGACGAGGTCACCGTCAATTCAACGCCACCAGCGCCCAGCAACACGCCAAACACCCCAAAAACCACCGCGCCAACGACAGTCATGGCAAACAGCCCGACGTCGCTAAAGGATGCCATAAGCCCCACGGTCAAAAGCCCCGCGAGCAAAGCCGCAACCCAACCGCCAGCCCAAGGGCCGTCAACGCTTGCGTGTTCGTGCGAATGATCCATCATAACCCTCAGTAGTCGTTGGTTTTAGCGCGGATCAGAAAGGCGTCCATGCCGATCTCACCGATCAGCTTGGCCTGCGCGACCCATTTGTCACGTGTCACGCGACCACGGAAGCCCTTGATATTGCTATCCATCCACGCAACCTCTGCCGCGCCCCAAGCCGCGATTTGGTCATAGTGGAAAATGCCCAAGTCGTTGCAGAGCGCCTCAAGCGCCGGACCAATGCCCTCAATCCGCTTGAGATCATCAGCAACGCCATTGCGCGCTGCCGCCAGCGCCGCAGGTTGTGTGCCTTCGTCAGTCGCAGCTTCCGCTTTGGACGCCGCCACTTTGGCCGAGACTGCGCCGCTTGCTTTGCCAGCCGCAGCTTTGACCGCCTCTGCCGCCTTGCCGACCACGACCGAAGCTTTGTCCACAGCCGCTTTGGCAGCAGAGGCCACAGCCTCGGACTTGCCAGCGGTCTCAGCCTTTGGCTTGCTTGCTTCAGTTTTCGCCGAACCACCCTCGCGCGCGTCGAGCCATGGGGTGCGCAAAGGCACTTCGGTCCCGTCGATGCGCTTGACCGTATCGCCGATGTCAACCGCTGCTTGAACGCTGGCGTTATGCGGTTTGCGGCCCGCCTGATGCGCGTGAAGCGAGGTCAAACCCGAAACAGGCTCTGCGGCATAGCGACCGTTTTGCGGACCAGCGACAGGCACTTCGCCTTTGCTAAAGCGCGCGATCAGATCGCGCAGGCGGTCCGCCGTCAAATCCTCGTAATAGTCTTTGCCGATCTGTGCCATCGGCGCGTTCGAGCAGGCCCCAAGGCACTCGACCTCTTCCCACGAGAACTTGCCGTCAGCCGACACCTGATGCGGCGCGCTGGCGATCAGCTCTTTGCAGACTGCGATCAGTTCTTCTGCGCCGCAGATCATGCAGGACGTGGTGCCGCAAATCTGAACATGGGCAATCGAGCCAACAGGCTGCAACTGGAACATGAAATAGAACGTCGCGACTTCCAGCGCACGGATATAGGCCATGCCCAGCTTGTCAGCGATATGCTCAATCGCAGGACGGGTTAACCACCCCTCTTGCTCTTGCGCGCGCCACAACAGCGGGATGATCGCCGAAGCCTGACGGCCCTCGGGGTATTTCGAAATCTGCCCCAGCGCCCAAGCCTCATTGGCAGGCGTGAAAGCAAAAGAAGCAGGCTGGTCTTTGTGCAGACGGCGGAGCATTAGCGGTCGACCTCCCCGAACACGATATCCATCGTGCCGATGATTGCAGAAACGTCGGCCAACTGGTGGCCCTTACAGATGTAATCCATCGCTTGCAGATGCAAGAAACCCGGAGCGCGGATTTTGGCGCGGTAGGGTTTGTTCGACCCGTCCGACTTGAGATAGACGCCGAATTCGCCCTTGGGCGCCTCGACCGCCGCATAAACCTCACCCGCAGGCACATGGAAGCCTTCGGTGTAAAGTTTGAAGTGATGGATCAAAGCCTCCATCGAGGTTTTCATCTCGGACCGCTTTGGTGGCGTGATCTTGCCGCGTGCCAGAACTTCACCCGGCTCGGCGCGCAGTTTCGCAATCGCCTGACGCATAATGAGGATCGACTGGGTCATTTCCTCCATCCGGCAAAGATAGCGGTCATAGCAGTCGCCGTTTTTGCCGACAGGGATCTGGAACTCGAACTCGTCATAGCACTCGTAGGGTTGGCTGCGACGCAAATCCCATGCCAAGCCGGAACCGCGCACCATCACGCCCGAGAAGCCATACTTCTGGATGTCGTCTTCGGTCACCACGCCAATATCGGCGTTGCGCTGCTTGAAGATACGGTTTTCGGTCAGCAGCCCGTGCAGATCGTCCAGCACCTTCGGGAAGGTGTAGGTCCAAGCCTCGATATCGTCGATCAGGCTGTCGGTCAGGTCCTGATGCACACCACCGGGGCGGAAGTAGGCTGCGTGCAGACGCGCACCGCAAGCCCGCTCATAAAAGACCATCAGCTTTTCACGCTCTTCAAAGCCCCAAAGCGGCGGGGTCAGTGCGCCGACGTCCATCGCCTGAAGTCGTCGTGTTCAGCAGGTGGTTCAAAATCCGGCCGATTTCCGAGAACAACACACGGATCAGCGACGCGCGACGGGGCACCATCGTGCCCGTCAGCTTTTCAATCGCCAAGCACCATACATGCTCTTGGTTCATCGGCGCCACATAATCGAGGCGGTCGAAATAAGGCAGGTTCTGCAGATAGGTGCGGCTTTCCATCAGCTTTTCAGTGCCGCGGTGCAGCAGGCCGATATGGGGATCGCAACGCTCTACGATCTCGCCGTCAAGTTCCAGCACAAGACGCAAAACCCCGTGAGCCGCAGGGTGCTGCGGCCCGAAGTTGATGTTAAAGTTGCGGATGCGCTGCTCGCCCGTCAGCAGATCTTGGCTGCCGTCGTCGTAGGAATTGCGGATGATATCACCGTCCATCACTTCGCCTCCGCTTTCTTCTCGTCACCGGGCAATACATATTGCCCCGCTTCCCATGGGGAGAGGAAATCGAACTGGCGATATTCCTGCACCAAAGACACTGGCTCATAGACGACGCGCTTTTGCACCTCGTCATAGCGCACTTCTGTATAGCCCGTCGTCGGAAAATCCTTGCGCAGCGGATGACCACGAAAGCCGTAGTCCGTCAGCAAGCGGCGCAAATCGGGGTGGCCCGAGAACAAAATCCCGAACATGTCAAAGACTTCACGCTCGAACCAATTGGCCGAAGGATGCACAGTATGGATCGACGGCACCATGTCTTCTTCGCTGATCGCCACTTTCAACCGAATGCGGCTGTTGGTGTACATCGAGAGGAAATGGTAAATCATATCAAAGCGTTGCACACGCTCCGGCAGGTCAACCGCGGTGATATCCACCAGCGACGAGAACTTGCAAGCCGCGTCGGCCTTCAGGAATTCAACAAATTCCACCAGCTCGGACAGCGCCACGGTCAGGGTCAGCTCGCCAAAGGCAATATCGCTGGCCAGCACCGCCTTGGGGCGGGCCGCTGCGATATGGGCAGAAAGGGTGTTCAGTGCTTCAGACATATCAACCCCTTAGCGCACAAGCGTGCCAGTGCGGCGGATTTTCCGCTGCAACTGCAAAATACCGTAAAGCAGCGCCTCAGCCGTCGGAGGGCAGCCCGGAACGTAAATATCGACCGGCACGATGCGATCACAGCCCCGCACGACCGAATAGCTATAGTGATAGTAGCCACCGCCATTCGCGCAGGACCCCATCGAGATCACATAGCGCGGCTCTGGCATCTGATCGTAAACCTTGCGCAACGCGGGTGCCATTTTATTGGTCAGCGTGCCCGCAACGATCATCAAGTCCGACTGACGCGGGGACGCGCGCGGTGCAGTGCCAAAGCGCTCAAGGTCATAGCGCGGCATCGAGGTGTGCATCATCTCGACAGCGCAGCATGCCAGACCAAAGGTCATCCAGTGCAGCGAGCCATTGCGCGCCCAGTTGATGATATCCTCGGTCGAGGTGAGCAGAAAGCCCTTGTCCTGCAACTCGGCATTCAACGCCTGCGTTGCAACTTCGCGGTCGCCACCAGCCTGATTGGCTCCGGTCATCACGCCCATTCCAAGGCTCCCTTTTTCCACTCATAGGCAAAGCCTACCGTCAGCACCGTCAAGAAAACGATCATCGACCAAAAGCCCACCATCGAGATCTGACCGAAAGCCACAGCCCAAGGGAACAAGAAGGCTACTTCTAGATCGAAAATGATGAACAAGATTGAAACGAGATAGAACCGCACATCGAATTTCATCCGCGCATCGTCAAAGGCGTTAAAGCCGCACTCATATGCCGATACTTTTTCAGGATCAGGATTGCGCACTGCGATGATGGCAGCCGCCAAAATAAGCACCAGCCCAAGGCCGACAGCGATGGCAAGAAGAATCAAGATGGGCAGATACTCGCGCAAAAGATGGTCCACGAGAAGCTCCTTCGATTGGCAGACATGCACGCGTTCCCCCTCGGGCACAGCGCGCTCTTGCATCCGTTTACTCTGCCCCCCGTTCGGGGTCAACCAAAGCTGCGCCGAAAAACACCGCTTCCGAGGGCCTAAGTCCTTGGTTTTGAAACTTTAATTTCCTAGTGTTTTTGTCGGATTAACGCCCATGCCACCGATAACCCTCTAAGCCACCGAATAAATTGATAAATCCACGGGGTATCTTTGCGATAGGGCAGCCGCCCGCTGCGAAAGGGCTGCGTCAAAATGCCGTGGCTAGGAACAGGCTCGCCTCGCACGCCACCCGTTTTCACGAAAATCCAAGAAAATCCGTTGCATCAAACGCCCTTCGCCCGACCACAGCCGCCGCGCATTGGCTTTGCGACTCATTGCCGCCGTTGAGGATTGGCGGTGTTAGCCCTTGGCTTTGGGCGGGAAATTCTTGTTACACCACCGCGCCGTCGTGCTGTATTCCTTGAACAAATCCGGCAAGCTGCGGCTGTCGGCAATCCGGCGGAACCTCTGGCGCATGGCTTGGGTCTTTTGCGCCTTGGTGCCCGGAACATAGTCGAGCATCGAAATCGCCTGAAGCATCCCCAAGCGCGCGTCCGAGGGCTCAATCATCCCCGCCTCGTCCAAAAGTCCCGACACCATCGCCAACATCGCCGAACAATGCAGCGCCTGCGAGGCCCGCCCCTCGATCACCAGATCCGCCTTGGCGCCAGAGCCTGCGGCCAAAGCAACGGCAAGGCCAAGCATGGCAGCTTTGCAATGGGTCATCATGGTGGCTCCTTTTGACGCGTTCGGGCAACTATGCCGCGTTGGCGGGCAAGGCTCAAGCCCTTGGGACACGCGGCCCTCGCATCGCCAAAAGTTGTGCGGAAAGACGCTGCGCAGGTTTGACAGCCCCCCTGCCCCAGCATAGCGTCGCGCCATGACACAAAAGCCCATTTCCCCGCACGCGATGACCTTTGTTTTATTCAGTGTTTTTCTGGATATGGTGGGCTTTGGCCTGATTATTCCGGTGCTTCCTGGATTGATCGAGGACGTCGGTGACCTGAACCTTGCCGATGCGGCCAAAATCGGCGGCTGGATGTTCTTTGCCTTTTCGGTGGCGCAGTTCGCCTTTAGCCCGCTGATGGGCAATCTGAGCGACCGCTTTGGCCGCAGACCGCTGCTCTTGTTGGCGATTGCGGGCTTGGGGCTTGATTACGTTTTGCAAGCCTTTGCGCCGACCTTGCTATGGCTGTTTGTCGGGCGCGTCGTCGCGGGGATTTGCGGATCAAGCTGGGTGATCGCCAATGCTTTCATCACCGATGTCACCACGCCAGAGGACCGCGCCAAATACTTTGGCCTGCTGGGGGCGTGCTTTGGGCTTGGCTTTGTGATCGGTCCTGCGCTTGGCGGCCTGCTTGGCAGCTTTGGGCCGCGGGTGCCCTTTCTTGTGGCGGCGACGATTTCGGGGCTTAACCTGATCTATGGCTATATCGTGCTGCCCGAAACTTTGGCGCCAGAGCATCGCCGCGCCTTCAAGTGGCGCCGCGCCAATCCCTTTGGCGTCTTTGCGGTGTTTCGCGGCTATCAGGGCGTGCTGCCGATGTGTGGCGTGCTGTTCACCTATTTCTTTTGCAGCGCCATTTACCCCGCGATCTGGGCGTTTTGGGGCATGGCGAAATTCGACTGGTCACCGTCCATGGTTGGCGTGACGCTTGGCGGCCTTTGGTTTGGTCATGGCGGCGTTTCAAGGCGGACTGGCTGGCCCCGCCGCTGCCCGTTTCGGCGAGAGGCGCATGGTGATGTTTGGCCTTGCGACCGCCGTGGTGGGCTTGATCGGCTATGGTTTTGCTTGGGGCGTGCTGCCAGTGGTGGTCTTGATGATCATTCACGGGCCCGAAGGCTTTGTGCATCCGATGCTGACGGCGATGCTGACCAAAAACGTGCCTCCCGACGCCCAAGGCGAGCTGCAAGGCGGCCTCTCGGCGATCATGAGCGTGGCGATGCTGCTAGGCACCGTGGTCTTTAGCCAAATCTTCGGCATGAGCCTTGCTGCGGGCGGGCGCTTTGCCACCGACATCCCGTTTTTCATCGCAGGCGCTGGTATGGCGGTTTGCTTGGTTATGTTTATGCGGATCATGCCCGCAGATGCAAAAAAGGCGCAGTTCTGATGCAAGAAAAATTCACCGGCAGCTTTACCCAGCAAGAACCCATCCCCGAAGACGGCATCCAAGCCGCCCTTGAGGTGCTGCGCCACGGACGGCTGCACCGCTATAACACCGTCGCGGGCGAGACCGCCGAGGCCGCCCTGCTCGAGGCCGAATTCGCAGCCCAGACAGGTGCGCGCTATTGCCTTGCGGTGGCGTCGGGCGGCTATGCTTTGGGCTGCGCGCTGCGGGCTTTGGAGGTTGGCGCAGGCGATCCTGTGCTGACCAACGCCTTTACCCTTGCGCCCGTGCCCGGTGCGATTGCAGCCATCGGGGCGCGGCCGATCTTTGTCGAGGTCACCGAAGACCTTGTGCTCGATCTTTCCGACCTAGAGGCCAAAGCCCGTGCCACCTCGGCACGGGTGTTGATGCTTAGCCATATGCGGGGGCATTTGTGTGACATGGAGGCGCTGCTGGCGCTTTGTGACCGGCTTGGCCTGCGCATCATCGAGGATTGCGCCCATACGATGGGGGCTGCGTGGAACGGCGTGCCCTCGGGGCGGCAAGGCGTGGTGGGGTGCTATTCGATGCAGACCTACAAGCATATCAACTCGGGCGAAGGCGGGCTGATCGTGTCGGATGACGCCGAAGTCATGGCACGGATGATCCTGCTGTCGGGGTCTTATATGCTCTACGGCGCGCATGGGGCCGCCCCCGCGCCCGAGGTCTTTGAGGGCTTGCGGATGCAGGTGCCAAATGTCTCGGGGCGGATGGACAACCTGCGCGCGGCGATTTTGCGCCCACAGCTGAAACTTTTGCCCGAGCGCGTGGCCCGCTGGAAAGAGCGGTATCTGGCGCTTGAGAGCGGGTTGCGCGGGGTCAGCGGCCTGCGTCTGGTCGAGCGTCCTGCCGCGGAAACCTTTGTCGGCTCTTCGTTTCAGTTTCTGCTGCCAGATTGGTCAGAGGCGCGGATCGGGGTGTTCCTCACCCGCCTTTTGGCCCGCGGAGTCGAGCTGAAATGGTTTGGCGCGCCCAATCCAGTGGCCTTTACCTCGCGCTATGACCACTGGCGCTATGCCGAGCCGCAAAGCCTGCCGAACACCGACCGCATCTTGCGCGGTCTGATCGACATGCGTGTTCCCCTGACCTTTAGCGTCGAGGATTGTGCCCAGATCGCCCGCATCATCCGCGCCGAGGCGCTTGCGGTTGGCCAAGGCCCCGAACCAGAAGCCGTCGCCCTGCCCGCCATTCAATAGCGCCGCTTAGCCCAACAGCCGCGCGGCCAAAGCGGGCAGATCGTCGTAATGCTCGAGCAAAGCCTCGGGGGCGAGCCTTTCAATCGCGCGCCCCTCAGGCCCGAACGTCACCAGCGCCACCGGCACACCAACCGCCAGCCCCGTTTTGCGGTCGGTTTCCGTGTCGCCAATTAGCATAGACCGCGCAACATCGCCGCCAACCCGCCGCACCGCCTCGATGTAGGGCGCGGCATCAGGTTTGCGGGTGGGCAAAGTATCCGCCCCCACCAACGGCCCGAACAGATGCGTGAGACCAAGCCGGCGGACAAGCTCCACCGCCAGCCCCTCGGGTTTATTGGTGCAGATAGCGGTGGCAAAGCCCGCGCGCCGCAGCGCCTCAACCGCCTCGATCACCCCAGGATAAAGCCGCGTGTGCGTGTCGATCCCCTCGGCATAGGCCTCAAGCAACACAGGGTAATAGCGCGAGATGTCAGCCTCTGACACCGTGACGCCAACCCGCTCGAACCCCGCGCGCAGCATCGCCCGCCCGCCATGAAAGGCGGTCAGCGTGTCGCGCGCGTCCAAGACCGCGCCATGCCCCATATCCACAAAACAGACATTCGCCGCCGCCAGCAGATCGGCGCTGGTGTCGGCCAAAGTACCATCAAGATCGAAAACCACTGTGCGCATTTTGTAACCTTGCGTGAAGAGCCACCCCTTGCGGCCCCGCCAATACGGGGTAAAACGGCCAGATTAGAAAAGAAAGGGGCACAATGCCGGTTTCATGTATTGTTTTGGCGGCTGGCATGGGGACGCGGATGAATTCCGACATGCCCAAAGTGCTGCACAAAATTGCGGCAGCGCCGATGCTGCACCACGCACTGAGTGCCGCTCAAAGCATGGAACCTGCGCGCATTGTTGTGATCACGGGCCACGGCTCCGATGAGGTAAGCGACGCAGCGACGGCGTTTGATCCGGCCTGCGAATGTGTGCTGCAAGAGCCGCAGCTTGGCACCGCCCATGCGGTCGGCATGGCAGCGCCGCTGTTGTCCCAGATGTCGGGCGATGTGATCGTGCTTTACGGCGACACGCCGTTCATCAGCCCCGAAACTCTGCACGCGATGCAGGCCGCTCGGGCGCAGCATTCGGTCGTGGTCTTGGGCTTTGAGGCAAAAGACCCGGGCCGCTATGGCCGCTTGATCGTGGATGGCGAGGCCCTGCAAAAGATCGTTGAATACAAAGATGCGACTGATGAAGAACGCGCCGTAACCCTTTGCAATTCTGGCGTTCTTATCGCTTCGGCCAAGCTGATGTTCGAGCTGATCGCAAAGGTGGACAACACCAATGCGAGCGGCGAATACTATCTGACCGACCTGCCGGAACTTGCCCGCGCGCAAGGGCTTTCGGCGGGCGTGGTGATCTGCGACGAAGCCGAGACAATGGGCGTGAACACCCGCGCGCAACTGGCCGAAGCCGAGGCCGCATTTCAGGCCCGCGCCCGCGCCGAGGCGCTTGAAAACGGCGTCACCCTGACCGCACCGGAAACCGTGTTTTTCGCGCTCGACACCCATATCGGCCGCGACGCGATCATCGGACCCAACGTGTTGTTTGGTCCCGCTGTGACGATTGAATCCGGTGCCGAAGTTAAGGGCTTTTGCCATCTTGAGGGCTGCCATATTTCGCGCGGCGCTCAGGTCGGCCCCTTTGCCCGCCTGCGCCCCGGTGCAGAGCTGGCCGAGGATGTGCACGTCGGCAACTTTGTCGAGATTAAAAACGCCGTTCTGGATGAAGGCGTCAAGGTCGGCCATCTCACCTATATCGGTGACGCGGACATCGGCGAGTTCACCAACATCGGCGCAGGCACAGTCACCTGCAACTATGACGGCGTGATGAAGCACCGCACCAAGATCGGCAAGCGGGCATTTATCGGCTCGTCGACGATGCTGGTCGCCCCTGTGAGCGTCGGCAATGATGCGCTGACGGCGTCGGGGTCGGTCATCACCCAAGACGTCCCCGCCGAAGCGCTGGCCTTGGGCCGCGCGCCGCAGGTCAACAAGCTGGGACTTGCAACCAAATTGATGGGCCGCCTCAAGGCGATCAAAGCTGCCAAAGGAAAAGCGTAAATGTGTGGAATTGTTGGTGTTCTGGGCAAGAACGAAGTCGCACCGCTGTTGGTCGAGGCACTCAAGCGGCTTGAGTATCGCGGCTATGACTCGGCGGGCATCGCCACGGTAAACGCAGGCGCGCTTGACCGCCGCCGCGCGGTTGGCAAGCTGATCAACCTGTCCGATATGCTGGTGCACGATCCGCTTGCGGGCAAATCGGGCATCGGCCACACCCGTTGGGCCACCCACGGCGCAGCGACCACATTGAACGCGCACCCGCACCGCTCTGGCCGTGTCGCGGTCGTGCACAACGGCATCATCGAGAACTTTCGCGAGCTGCGCGCCGAGTTGGTTGCTGCGGGTCTAAGCTTTGAATCCGAGACCGACACCGAGACCGTCGCCCTGCTGGCCCGTCATTATATGGACCAAGGGGCGGGCCCAATTGATGCGGCACGCCAGACCCTCAAACGATTGCACGGGGCCTTTGCGCTTTGCTTCTTGTTTGACGGCGAGCAAGATCTGCTGATCGCGGCGCGCAAAGGCTCGCCTCTGGCGATCGGGCATGGCGATGGCGAGATGTTTGTCGGCTCTGACGCGATTGCGCTGGCACCGATGACCGACCGCGTGACCTATCTGAATGAGGGCGATTACGCCGTCATCACCCGCGCGGGCGCAACCATCTATGACGAGTCCGACCGCCTTGCCAATCGCGCCGAGTCCCGCATCGAGATCGACAGCACCCGTATCGAAAAAGCGGGCTACAAGCACTTTATGGCCAAGGAAATCGCCGAACAGCCCGTGGTGATCGCCGACGCGCTGCGCCGCTATCTTCCCAACGGCCAGCTGTCGATGCCCGATGTTGATTTCACCACTGTCGACCGCATCACCATGGTCGCTTGTGGCACCGCGTCCTATGCGACCCACGTGGCGAAATACTGGTTCGAGCAGATCGCGGGCATTCCTGTCGAGGTCGATATCGCCTCCGAGTTCCGCTATCGCGAGCCACCGCTTTCGCCAAACCAATGGGCGCTGTTTGTGTCGCAATCGGGCGAGACCGCGGACACCCTCGCCGCGCTGCGCTATACCCGCGATAAGGTCGCCAAGATCGTCGCTGTGGTCAACGTGCCGACCTCTTCCATCGCGCGCGAATCCGACCTTGCGCTGCCGATCATGGCGGGGGTCGAGGTGGGGGTGGCCTCGACCAAAGCCTTTACCTGTCAGCTGATCACCCTTGCGCTGATGGCGCTCAAGGCCGCGCAAGACCGTGGCCGCCTTGATGCCGCAGCCATGGCGCAGCACCTTGCCGACCTTGCCGCTTTGCCGGGGTTGATGAACCATGCGCTGGCCTTGTCGCCTGCGATTTCGGCCATCGCCGAAGATCTGGCCGAGGCGCAAGACGTGCTGTTCCTTGGTCGGGGGGCGATGTACCCGCTGGCCCTTGAGGGCGCGCTAAAGCTCAAGGAAATCAGCTATATCCATGCCGAAGGTTATGCATCGGGTGAACTCAAGCACGGGCCCATCGCACTGATCGACAACCGCGTGCCTGTCATCGTTCTGGCGCCGCGCGATCACCTGTTCGAAAAAACCGTATCGAACATGCAAGAGGTCATGGCGCGCCATGGCCGCGTGCTGCTGATTTCGGACGCCCAAGGTATCCACGAGGCGGGCACCGATTGCTGGCGCACGCTGACCATGCCCTCGGTCTCGGCGGCTTTTGCACCGATCCTTTATGCGCTGCCAGCGCAGTTGATCGCCTATCACACGGCGATTGCCAAAGGCACCGATGTGGACCAGCCGCGCAACCTCGCCAAATCCGTCACCGTCGAATAATCCCCCTACGGCGCGCCACATCCGGCGCGCCCCCAAGTCAAAGGCCGCTCAAGTGATCTCATCCGCACTCGCCCAACTTCAAGCCCTCGCGGATCCTGCCAAAGCCGCCGAGGCACTGGCCTACCACAAGGTCGACCGCCGCTACCTCGGCCTGCGCGTGCCGCAAATCGAAGAGCTGACCAGTGCGTGGCGCGCCGACCTCAGCCTAGAGGACCGGATTCAACTGGCTTCGGACCTGTGGGACAGCAATATCCACGACGCCCGCATCGCCGCGGCCAAACTGCTAACGCAGGCCCGCATCAAGCCCGATGATACCGCCGCATGGGATTTGATCTGCACATGGGTCGAAGATTTCGACGCTTGGGCACTGGCCGATCACGTCTGCATTGCGGCCCAAAAACGCATCACCGCCGATCCCGCGCGGATTGAAACGGTAGAAGGCTGGACCCAGTCGGACAATATGTGGACCCGCCGCGCCGCTTTGGTCGCAACCCTGCCCTTTACCAAACAAAACTTCCCCAAGGATTTCGAGCTCGCCATCCGCGACCGCGTGCTGACTTGGGCCGCCGCCTATTGCGACGACCGCGATTGGTTTATCCAAAAGGCAGTGGCATGGTGGCTGCGCGATCTGTCCAAGCACGACCCTGATCGCACGGTGGACTTTATCGAAGAGCATGGCGACCGGATGAAATCCTTCGCCCGCAAAGAGGCATCGCAATACCTCTAAGCAAATTCACCTGCGGCGGCATTGCTGCCGCAGGGACATCTCAGTTGGCGTAAATCGTCACATCCGGCAGGTCGGTCAGCCCCAACCCAAGCGCCCGAAACGCCGAGAACGACAAGCTTGCCGCACCGCTGGCAGGCATCAGATCGACGTTGACGCTTGCGCCGCTGGCGGTCACAACCCGCCCCTTGCCCGCAGCCGTTACCAGCGACGACTTCAGCCAGAACCCCTGCTCTGCCGGACTGCCAAGCGCCACGACGGCCGTGCCCAGCTTGCGCTCGCCCGCTGCCTTTGGCGCCACTGCCGCCGCTTTTTCCGCAGCCGAGGCTTGATCCAGCGTCGCAGCCGCAGTTGCCTGCCCCATCGCAGGCATCAGCGTCGTCGTCGCCACCGCAGGCGCATATTCAACCGCTGGCGCCTTCGCGCCGTTTTGCATCGCACCACAGCCGGATAAAATCGCGGCCGACATCAGCGGGATAAAGATCATATTTTTCATAGCGCGACGATAGTATGCCCCAAGCGCCACTGCAACCGCCGCTTTTCGCCTTGCCGCATCTGCGCCGCAAGCCTAGCTTGGGCCTATGGAACACCTCATCGATCCCTTCGCCCGCGCCATATCCTACCTGCGCGTTTCGGTCACCGATCGCTGCGATTTTCGCTGCGCTTATTGCATGACCGAACATATGACCTTCCTGCCCAAAGCCGAGCTGCTCACGCTTGAGGAACTCGACCGGCTTTGCACGACGTTTGTGGGTATGGGCGTGGAAAAGCTAAGGATTACGGGGGGTGAGCCGCTGGTGCGCAAAGGCATCATGACGTTTTTCGAGGCGATGGCGCGCCATCTGAGCAGCGGCGCTCTCAAGGAACTGACGCTGACCACCAACGGCAGCCAGCTTCGCAAATACGCAGCCGAGCTTGCGGCCTTTGGCGTCAAGCGCATCAACGTCTCGCTTGATACGCTCGATGACGCCAAATTCGCCGAGATCACCCGCTGGGGGCGCCTATCACAAGTGCTTGATGGCATCGAGGCGGCCAAGGCTGCGGGCATGGCGGTCAAGATCAACGCCGTAGCGCTCAAGGGCTTTAACGAATCCGAGCTGTTTAGCCTGACCGACTGGTGCGCCCGCCAAGGCCACGACCTGACCTTTATCGAGGTCATGCCGATGGGCGAGATGGGCGATGTCGGCAGGCTTGATCAATACTGGCCGCTCAAGGATCTGCGCGCCAGCCTGAGCGAGCGTTTTACCCTGATCGACTTGCCAGACCGGACAGGCGGGCCTGCGCGCTATGTGCGTCTTGCCGAGACGGGCCAGCGCATTGGCTTCATCACGCCACTGACGCATAACTTTTGCGAAAGCTGTAACCGCGTGCGGCTGACCTGCACCGGAGAGTTGTACATGTGTCTAGGTCAAGAAGACATGGCAGATCTGCGCGCGCCTTTGCGGGCAAGTGCCGATGATGCCGCGCTGCAACAGGCCATCCGCGACGCTATCGCCCGCAAGCCCAAAGGTCACGACTTTGACTATTCGCGCCAAGCGATCAAAGGCCAGATGAGCCGCCACATGTCGCACACGGGCGGCTAAACTAGCCGAGGTCTTCGGCCCGCGGCACCACAAGCCGCTGACCGACACGCAGCTTATCAGGGCTGGACAACAGCGCGCGGTTTGCGTTGAAAATCGCAGAGAAATAGCGCACATCGCCATAAAACCGCATCGCAATCGACCCAAGGCTATCACCGGGCGTGACGGTATAGAACTGATGCTCCACGGCTTGACCGATGGCGGGGGTCACCATCCGCACCTCGACGCCTACGCCACCAGCCACCACGTCTTGGGGCCGTGCGGCTGGGATTTGACCCGAGGCCTCTTGCGCCCGCGTCACAAGGCTGGATAGCAGCACGGCCGTATCGACGCGCCCGTCCGAGGTCACCAGAGCCGAGGGCACAGAAATCTCGCCCTTGCCCGCAGCTTCGTTGACCAAGGTGTTGATATAGCTGTCAGTCTGGCCTTCGCGCAGCGCCGATGCCACAAGCGTCTCAAGCGTCGCGGGGCCTGCGACGTCCAGACCGCGCAGCGCCCGCAGCCCCGAAAGAGCCGCCACCGACATCGCTTGCAACCCATCCGCTTCGCCCGTCGCGCCCTTGGGCAGCATCGCCAGATCGGTCAGAATTGCGCTGGTGGTTTGCTCGAGACTGGCATCCCCCCCCCGCACCACGGGCTGAGCCAAGCCCTGAACCGCCGCCGCCAAAGCGATGGCAGTTGAGGTTTTGGCCGCAGTCGCAGGCGCAACCGCTGCAACGGGGGCCGCCGCGCTTGCCGCATTGGCCGTGTCTTGCGGCTTGCGGTCAGGCAGGATCTTGAACGGAAAGCCAAGCACCACCGACAGCATCCCCACGATCAAAGCGCTGTAGATGATGAGCGCCCGCCTCATGGGTTTGCCTTGGCTCGGGTGTCGGCGACGCTCAGGCCAAGGATCTGCCAATCCTGCATACCGCCGCGATAATAGTGCAGCTTTTCAGGCGGATAGCCCGCCCCGCGCAAGGCCCGCAGCGCCCGCATCGCCTGATCGCTCCAGACACCATTGCAAAACACCGTCAGCTCTAGCGCCTCGGCGAAGTCAAAAGCGTCACCGCCCAACGGCTTGGCCCCAAGCGCCATAAGAATGTCGTTGCGATAGGGATTGTCGGCCGCAAGCGTCGCAAAGGGCACATTGACCGCAGCCGGAATACTGCCTTTGGCGAACCATTCCGGCAGGCGCGCATCAATCAAAACGCCGCGGCCTTCGGCGACAGCGCCCTGCAGGAACGCGATCAATTCAAGCTCGCCAACGGTATCAACCTCCGAGACTGGCACCATCGGCTGGATACAAAACGGCGGGCAAGCGCGCGAGGTTTTGGCGAAATCGCCGGACAGAACCGCATTCTCGTCCTGCGACCGTGCGATGACAAAGCTCTGACCATCCAAGGAAAATTGCGCCTGAGCGATGCTTTCGGTCAGGGCCACAGTCTGCGCCTGCGCATGAAACGCCAAGCCCGCAAAAAACATCGCCACGCCAAAGCCGCGCACCCAAAACAACATCTTGATAATATCCCCCAGCTTTGCCCTATATTTCGGCTCTCAGCTGGCAGGCTGTGGCCATTGGGCTAACTCACGCAATTTATAGACGCGCGCGCTATCTTCTGACAAGGCAGAATGTGCGCTGCGGCAGGGGCAAAGCCTGTCGCAGCGCTTGTGACTTACGCGCTTGGCATCCGCGCTTCGACCATGCCCGCATACCAGCTAGAGCCGAAGGGAATGGCATTGTCGTCAAAGTTATAAGCGGGGTGATGCACCATCGCCGTGTCACCGTTGCCAAGGAAAATATAGGCACCTGGACGCTCGAGCAGCATAAAGCTAAAGTCCTCGGCCCCCATCATTGGCGCCACATTGGTATCGACCTGCCCCGAGACGGCCTGCGCAACCTCGACCGCGTAATCGGTGTTGGCATCCGCGTTCACCGTGGCGGGATAGCCGCGTGCATAGTCAACGGTGGCCACGGCGCCCAAAGCGGCAGCGGTGCCCTCGGCGATCTCTTTGACGCGCCGCTCGACATAATCCTGCACGCCAAAATCCATTGTGCGCACGGTGCCTTTCATTTTGACCACCTGCGGGATGACGTTATGCGCCGTGCTGTCGGTCGCCACAGTGCAGACCGAAACCACCACTTGTTTGAGAGGATCAACCCCGCGCGAGGCGATCGTTTGCAAAGCCACGATGATATGCGCAGCGACAACCGTTGTGTCGATACAGTCGTGCGGCTTGGCGGCGTGCCCGCCCTTGCCCGTCACGGTGATGTCAAACTGATCGGCCGCCGCCATCATCGCGCCATGGCGAATGGCGAACTGGCCCACCGGAATGCCGGGCATATTGTGCATGCCGTAGACCTCTTGGATGCCCCAGCGATCCATCATGCCATCGGCGCACATTTCACGACCACCACCGCCACCTTCTTCGGCGGGTTGGAAAATAAGCACAGCCGTGCCGTCAAAGTTGCGAGTCTCGGCCAGATATTTCGCGGCCCCCAACAGCATCGAGGTGTGACCGTCATGACCGCAAGCATGCATCTTGCCCGGAACCTTGCTGGCATAGGCGACGCCCGTTTGCTCGTGGATCGGCAGGGCGTCCATATCGGCGCGCAGGCCGATGACCCGACCGCTGGTGTCGGTCTTACCCTTGATCACCACCACAACGCCCGTGCGGCCGATGCCCTCGGTGACCTCGTCGCAGCCAAACTCGCGGCACAGCTCTGCCACCCGAGCGGCGGTGCGATGAACCTCGAACAACAGCTCGGGGTTCTCGTGGAAATCCTGCCGCCAGCCTGCGATTTCAGGCAACATCTCTGCAAAACGGTTCTTAACAGCCATAACTTACCTCTGATTTTCGCCAAGCGGCATCCGCTGCTCGACCAAGTTTACAAAAAAGCTGCACCCAACGGGGAGCGCCTCGTCATTGAAATCATATGCGGGATGGTGGCAGCCTGCGCTGTCGCCATTGCCCAAAAAGATATAGGCTCCGGGCCGCGCCTGAAGCATGTAAGAGAAATCCTCGGCGGGCATGATCGGCGGCGTGTTGGCGTCAACCGCGGCGGCCCCCACGACGGACTCTGCGGCGGCGATGGCATAGGCGGTGTGCTCTGGCGTGTTCACCGTGACCGGATAGCCGCGCTCATAGTCGATCTCGACGCTGGCGCCAAAGGCCTCTGCCGTTGCCGCGACAATCGTGCGCAGCCGTGCTTCGGCGGTGTCGCGCGCGCCATCGGCCAGCGTGCGTACCGTGCCCTCCATCACCACCTGATTGGCGATGACATTCGAGGCGTTGCTGTCGGTCTTGAAGGTGCCGACGGTCACCACCACGCTGTCCAGTGGATTGATACTGCGCGACACAACCGATTGAAGTGCCACAACAATATGACAGCCGACCAAAGTGGTATCAATCGCCAGATGCGGCTCGGCGGCATGACCGCCCCTGCCCGTCAGGCGGATGGTGAACTCGTCCGCCGAGGCCATAAGCGCGCCTGCCCGAATGGCAAACTGGCCGATGCCCAAACCCGGCGCATTGTGCAGACCGTAGACCTCTTGGATGCCAAAGCGGTCCATCATGCCGTCATCGACCATAGCTTTGCCGCCCGCGCCGCCCTCTTCGGCGGGCTGAAAGATCAGCGCAACCGTGCCGTCGAACTGCCGTGTCTCGGCCAGATATTTTGCCGCACCCAACAAAATTGCGGTGTGGCCATCGTGGCCGCAGGCATGCATCGCGCCCTCGGTCTTGCTTGCATAGGCGGCGCCGGTGATCTCGTGGATCGGCAGGGCATCCATATCGGCGCGCAGACCGACGACCCGCCCCGACGCTTGTGTGCGCCCGTGGATCAGCGCGACAACGCCGGTGCGCCCGATGCCCGTGACCACCTCGTCACAGCCGAAGGACTGACAGAGCGCGGCGACCTTTGCCGCCGTGCGATGCACCTCATACATCAGCTCTGGGTGCTGGTGAAAATCATGCCGCCAACCTGTGATCTCTGGCAACAGTTCCGCAAATCGATTCCGCACAGCCATGGCAGGGCTCCTTTTGGCAAGAGCCTGCGGCGAAAAAACCCTGCCTTCAACCCCAGATTAACGGAATTTTCGCCGCGCATCCAAGGCAAGCCCCGTTCCGACCGAACCAAGCATGTCGCCCGTCGCAATCGCGACATCCGGCAAAGCCGCCTGCACCAAGCCGCGCAGGGCAGGCAAACCGCTGGAACCGCCCGTCATAAAGACAGTGCCGATCTGATCAGCGCGCAGTCCCGCTTGGGTCAGAACCGACGCAATGGTGTCGCTGATGCGGGTCAACGGGGCCTCGACCGCGGCCTCGAAGCCTTCGCGGCGCAGCATGGGGTTCGGGCCGCCGGTAAAGTCCGACAGCTGCAGCCGTGCGAACTCTTCGGCGGAGAGCGAGATCTTCGCCGCCTCGACCGCCATGGCAAGCGCGTGGCCGTGGCGTTCCTCGACCACCCGCATCATCCGGTCGAGCAGTTCAGGCTGGTCCACATCACGCCGCAGCGCCTTGAGGTCGCCCGCGACGCGCTGGGTATAAACCGCGTTGATGCGGTGCCATGTCGCCAGATCAAGAAAGTAATGGTTCGGCATCAAGCCCGCCCCGCCCTTGACGCTGGCCTTATAGCCCAAGAGCGGCATGACTTCGGCAAGGCTTAGCAAGCGGTCCAGATCGGTGCCGCCGACGCGAATACCGTCGTTTGCCAGAATATCCCCCGCCCGATCCGCAGCCGCTGCCCGCTCTGGCGAGACCCGCACAATCGAGAAGTCCGAGGTGCCGCCGCCAATGTCAACGATAAGCACCAGCTCTTCGGCCTGCACACCCTGTTCGTATTGCAAAGCGGCGGCGATAGGTTCGTATTGGAATGCAATATCGGTAAAGCCAAGCTCGCGGGCGATGTCTTCGAGCACGCCCTGCGCCTTGGCATCCCCTGCCTCATCGCCGTCTACAAAATGCACGGGTCGCCCCAACACCACACGGCTGACATCGGCCTCTTGGCGCAGGCGGATGGTCAAATGGCTGATGAATTTGGCCAATACCTCGCGAAAGGACACCGAACGACGGCCCACGGCGGTGCGCTCGTCGATCAGGCCGGAGCCGAGCGTGCTTTTGAGGCCGCGCATCAAGCGGCCATCCTCGCCACGCAGATAGGCGGCCATAGCAGCGCGGCCAAACTCTGGTGCGCCGCCATCGGCATCCCAAAACACCGCCGAGGGCAGCGTGACCGAGTTGCCTTCAAGCGGGATCAACCACGCCCGCGTCTCGTCAGCCAGAGAAACTGTCGAATTCGAGGTGCCAAAGTCGATGCCGCAATAAAGTGTCATTGGTTGTGCCTTGTCAGGAAAAGCACAGCACTTAATCTTGTCATCGAGGCTTGTAAAGCGACGCGCAGGAGCCTCCGGCGGGAGTATTTGGGCCAGTATGAAAGCGGTTTAGGCGAGGTCATCCAAGAGGGCTTGCATGAAGCGTTCGCCAGCTTGGAATTCGCTGAGTTCGAGGTATTCGTCGGGTTGGTGGGCTTGGGCGATGTCGCCGGGGCCGCAGATAACAGCGGAGTAGCCTGCGTCTTGGAACTGGCCTGCTTCGGTGCCGTAGGAGACGACGCCTGCGGCATTTGCGCCTGTGAGGCGACGGACAAGGTGTTCGGCGGCGCCGTCGGTTTCGGGTTTGAGAGCGGGCACGTCGAAAAAGCGGGTCAGGGTGACGCCTGCGTCTGGGTGGACGGCTTTGAGCGCTGCATCGAGGCGTTCGGCCTCTGCCTCGAACGCGTTGGCCAGCGCGGTGAGGTCATCGCTTGGGACCACACGCATCTCGACGACAAAGTTGCAGTCGGCTGCGGTGATGTTATGGGCGGTGCCGCCCGAGATCATACCCACGTGCAAGGTGGTGAATGGTGGGGTGAAGCCGGCGGCTTGGGGGGCGACGGGGCGGGCTTGGATTTCGGCGTTTTTGCTGTTGATCCAGCCGATCAGTCTTGCGGCTTCCATAATTGCGCTAACGCCGTAGGGCAGTAAAGAGGAGTGCACTTCGAAGCCTTTGACATGCACTTTGAAGCCGGTACCGCCTTTGTGGCCGTTGATCAGTGCCATGCGGCTGGGTTCGCCGATCACGGCGGCGCTGGCTTGGGGAGTGTTTTTTGCAAGGCCGCGATCATTGGCGGCGCGCCGGTGCAGCCGATTTCTTCGTCATAAGAGAGCGCCAGCTGCAACGGCCGCTGCACGCCACGTTTGTGGGCCGCGACCAAGGCCCAAACGGAGAGCGCGACATAGCCCTTCATATCGCAGGTGCCACGGCCATAGAGCCGACCATCGCGTTCGGTCACGGTCCAAGGGTCGCTGGTCCAGTCCTGCCCGTCCACCGGCACCACATCAGAGTGCCCCGACAGCAGCACACCGCCGTCTTGCCACGGGCCGACATGGGCGAAAAGTGCGGCTTTGGTGCGGTCCTCATTCCAGTCGCGGTGGCAGGTGATTCCCTGCGCGGTCAAATAGCCTTCAAGCCAGTCGATCAGATCAAGATTGCTGGCGCGACTCACTGTGGGGAAACTGACCAATTGGTCCAAAACTTGGCGGGCGGTCATCTCTTGCATCATGGGCTCCATTCTTTGAGCGGATGCTGATACGGGCGCAACATACTGTCAATACAGACAAAATGACGACAAAACGCTACATTATGCCGACTTTTCTTTGTGTAATCGCGTCAAATTTCGGGATTGATACCTGAGTGGAAATGGGAAACACTTCTGACACAACAGGGGGGCGGGAAACATCGCCCTTTACCAAATAAAAAGTAAAAACAATATCTTGGGGGTCATCTATGCCCGATGGGGCCTTGCCCGTGCTTGACGTAAAGTCACTTAAGACCGTTTTCCGCACCCGCGGAGGCGAAGTGCATGCCGTCAACAACGTTAGCTTTCATCTGGAGCGCGGCGAACTCTTGGGTGTCGTCGGCGAAAGTGGCTCTGGGAAGTCGGTGACGATGATGTCGCTGATTGGCCTGTTGCCCTCGCCTCCGGCTGAAATCCGTGAAGGTCAGGTGATGTTGGGCGACAGTGATCTGCTCAAGATCTCGCCCGAGGCGCTGCGCAATATTCGCGGCGCGCGGATTGGCTTTGTGTTTCAAGACCCTATGACCAGCCTTAACCCCGTGTTCAACGTCGGCTTTCAGATCATGGAGCCGCTGCGCGCGCATATGGGGATGTCCAAGGCGCAAGCGAAAGCCCGCGCGATTGAATTGCTGGAGCTGGTCGGTATTCCTGATGCAGCCACCCGCATCGACAACTATCCGCACCAGTTTTCGGGCGGCATGCGGCAGCGCGTGATGATCGCGATTGCGCTTGCCTGCGACCCCGATGTGCTGATCGCGGACGAGCCGACCACCGCTCTGGATGTGACGATTCAGGCACAAATCCTAGAGCTGGTAAAAGAGCTGCGGCAAAAGCTGGGCATGGCGATCATCTGGATCACCCATGACCTTGGCGTGATTGCGGGCATCGCTGATCGGGTGATGGTGATGTATGGCGGCCAGATCGTCGAGCAAGCGCCTGTAAAAGAGCTTTTTGCCAATCCTCAGCACCCCTATACGCGGGCGTTGCTCAAGACCATTCCGTCGATCTCGGGCGCGCGCGAAGAGCGGCTGCAAGTGATCGAGGGCCAGCCGCCGATCCTGTCTGCGGCGCCCAAGGCCTGTGCTTTCCGGACCCGCTGCGCGCATGTGTTCGAGCGCTGCCATGACGAAAACCCTCTGCGGCGTGCGATCAATGGCGGCACGGTCGACCAAACCCACGACGTTGCATGCCACTGGACAGCCGAGGCCGCCAATGCTTGATCAAAGCCCAAAGAACCTCGTCGAAGTCAAAGACCTGAAGATGTATTTTCCGATCCATACTGGCGTTTTGCGCCGCCATACGGGCGACGTGAAGGCCGTGGACGGGGTTTCCTTTGCCATCCGGGAAGGCGAGACGCTTGGGTTGGTCGGCGAGTCCGGTTGTGGCAAATCCACCGTGGGCCGTGCGATCTTGCGTCTTTATGAGCCGACCGCTGGGTCGGTGATGATTGACGGCGAAGACATTGCCAGCCTTGCGCCCGAAGCTCTGCGCCGCAAGCGCCCGACGATGCAGATGGTGTTCCAAGACCCACAAGCCAGCCTTAACCCCCGCATGACCGTGGCGGGAATTATCTCGGAACCGCTGATCGAGCATACCGATTGGACGCCCGAAAAGCGGCTGGAGCGTGTGCTGGAACTGATGGACGCTGTCGGCCTGAACCGCCGCTTTGCCAACCGCTTTCCGCATGAATTTTCGGGCGGGCAGCGCCAGCGCATCGGCATTGCCCGCGCTTTGGCCTTGAACCCCAAGTTCATCGTTTGTGACGAGCCAATTGCCGCGCTTGACGTGTCGATCCAAGCGCAGGTGGTCAACTTGCTGGAGGATTTGCAGGCCAAGCTGGGGCTGACCTATCTGTTCATCAGCCACGATCTGTCGATGGTGCGCCATATCGCCGACCGTGTGGCGGTGATGTATCTGGGCCGAATTGCGGAACTGTCGCCGCGCGATGATCTGTTTGCCCGCCCGCTGCACCCCTATGCCGAGGCGCTGCTGTCGGCGGTCAACGAACCCGACCCCAACCGCGCGCGCCGCGAACGCATCATCTTGCAAGGCGATGTCCCCTCGCCCGCAAATCCGCCCAAAGGCTGCAACTTTTGCACCCGCTGCCCCAAGGCCTTTGCGCGCTGCCATACCGAAAAACCAGAGCTTCACGAGGTTGAGCCAGGGCGCCATGTCGCCTGCTTCCTCTATGATACGACCGCAGTCGCCGGATCAACCGGCGCACCCGAGGCCTAAGAGCACAATCAACAAGGAGAGACTCAATGAAAATGAAGACAATTCTTCTCGGCGCGGCCTGCGTCTTCGCAGTCGCACCCGCCGCTTTTGCAGAGCGCGGCACAGATGGCACCGTTAGCCTGATCTATAGCCAAGCCGCCTCGACCCTGAACCCCTATCTGTCGTCGGGCACCAAGGACGTCGAAAACGCGTCGATCATCCTTGAAGGCATGGCTGGCTTTGACGAAAAAGGCGTGGTTTTCCCTCGTTTGGCAGAATCCGTGCCAACCGTTGAAAACGGCGGCGTTTCGGCTGACCTGACCACGATCACCTGGAAGCTCAAGCCAGGCCTGCTTTGGTCCGATGGTACGCCTGTGACCTCGGCAGATGCGAAATTTACCTATGAGTATTGCACCGCGCCAGACGGCGGTTGCGCCCAAGCGGCCCGCTATGAAGGCATCGCTTCGGTCGAAACGCCAGACGATCTGACCGTGAAGATCACCTTCACCGGCCCGAAACCGAACCCATACCAAGCCTTCGTCGGCGGCACCTCGCCCATCCTGCAAAAGGCACAGTTCGCGTCTTGCATGGGCGCTGCTGCTTCGACGTGCACCGCGCAGAACTTTGGTCCCATCGGCACCGGCCCTTTCATGGTCACCGAATTCAAGACCAACGACACTGTGACGCTTGAGGCGAACCCGAACTACCGCGACCCAGCAAAGCCAGCCTTTGCGAAAATGGTTATCAAAGGTGGCGGCGATGCGGAATCCGCAGCCCGCGCTGTGATGCAGACCGGCGAATTCGACTACGCTTGGAACACCCAGATCAACCCAGAGCTTCAGGCGCAGATGATGACGGGCGGCAAAGGCGTTTTCGTCAACGGCTTCGGCACGCTGGTTGAGCGTATCGAGATGAACATGACCGACCCATCCTCGGCTTTGCCAGAGGGTGAGCGTTCGACCGTCAAGCATCCGCACCCGATCCTGTCGGACATCCGCGTGCGGACCGCTTTGTCCAAAGCGATCGACCGTCAAATCCTTGTTGACGTCGGCTATGGCAGCGCAGGTCGCCCGACCTGTAACCTTGTGCCCGCGCCAGAGATGTTTGCCTCTGACAACACCGGCTGTATCGCTCAGGACATGGAAGGCGCGAAGGCCCTTCTGGACGAAGCAGGCTGGGTTCCGGGCGCGGATGGCGTGCGTGAAAAAGACGGCATGAAGCTGAAGCTTGTGTACCAATCCTCGACCAACCCTGTGCGCCAAGACTTCCAAGCGCTGGTCAAAGACTGGTGGACCGAGCTGGGCGCGGATGTCGAGCTGAAGAACATCGACGGTTCGGTCTTCTTTGGTGGGGATGCGGGTTCGCCTGACACCTTCCAGAAGTTCTACGCAGACGTGGAAATGTATGCCAACAACTTCGACGGCACCGATCCAGAGCCCTACCTCGCGCAGTACCTCTGCAACAAGATCCCCGGCCCAGACAACCAGTGGCAGGGTGAAAACATCAACCGCTTCTGCGATCCGGCTTATGACGCGCTTTCCGCTGAATTCGCCACCACCGCAGACGTCGCCAAGCGCTCCGAGCTGGCCAAGAAGATGAACGACATGCTGACCAAAGACAGCATGGTCATCATCCCGCTGGTGGACCGTGGTCGTCTGTCGGCTGCGTCCAACGCTTTGGGCGGGGTGAACCTTAACGTCTGGGATACCGAAATGTGGAACGTCCAAGACTGGTTCCGCGTCAAGTAAACTGACACGCGGGGCGGGGGTCGCGTCCCCCGCCCTCTCCTTCTTTCCCCAAAGTCTGCTTCCGAGAGGCGCCGCCATGCTTACTTTCACGCTTCGAAGATTGCTTCTGGCAATCCCGACGCTTCTCTTAATTAGTCTTGTGATCTTCTTTCTTGTCGATCTTGCGCCGGGCAGCCCTGCGTCCGAGATCCCCCTGACCGTGCCCGCCGAAGTGCGCGCCAAAATCCTTGAGGCCATGGGCGTCAACGATCCCGTCTATGTGCGCTATGCGCTTTGGCTCAAGCAGTTCTTCTACGTCGAGCCGCTTAACGGCTTTGACGCGATCTTTGGCACGCATCACGCCGAGGGTATGCAGCGAATTTTCAGCTATCAGACCCGCTCGCCCGTGTTCTCGACCATCGCCGAGCGTTTGCCGCAGACGTTGACCGTTATCGGCACCGCTTATTTGGTGGGCATCCTGATCGCTGTGCCGATTGGCATCTATTCGGCCTATCGCCAGTATTCGCTGTTTGACCAGTTCGGCACGCTGCTGGCAATGATCGGGTTTTCGGTGCCGACCTTCTTTTCGGGCACGCTGCTGATCATCATCTTTGCAGTGCTGCTGGGGTGGTTCCCGACCAAATATGACACCACTTTGAACGTCACGGACTGGGAGAGTTTCCTCAAGCAAGTGCGGCAAATGACGTTGCCAGTAATGACGCTGGGTCTTGCCAATGCGGCGGCGATTTCGCGCTATATGAGGTCGTCGATGCTGGAAAACATGGGCCAAGACTATGTGCGCACCGCCCGCGCCAAGGGCATGTCCGAGCGGACGGTGGTGCTCAAGCATGTGCTGCGCAACTCGATGATCCCAGTGGTGACCGTGATTGCGCTGGGGATCCCGTCGATCTTTGGCGGCGCGATTATCACCGAAAACCTGTTCGGTGTGTCGGGGATCGGGTCGCTGTTGATCGGTGCCATCCATGCCAACGACCTGCCGATGGTTCAGACGCTTGCCTTTATCTTCGCGATCCTGATCGTGCTCTTTAACCTGATCGCCGACGTGCTCTACGGCCTTCTCGACCCGAGGATCCGCTATGACTAATGCCTCTAAGACGATAACGACGGCGATTGCCAAACCCGAGAGCCAGTTGCGCGCGATTTGGCAACAGTTCAGCAGCCACAAAGGCGCGCTGTTCGGGCTGATCGTGCTGGGCAGCTTGGTGCTTGCAGTGGTGATCGGGCCGTTTGTCTGGGTGCCCGAAAAGCTGTCGGTGGCCAAGGCGATCATGCTCAAGAACCAAGGACCAAGCCTGCGTTTTCCGCTGGGCACCGACCAACTGGGCCGCGATATGCTGTCGCGGATGCTTGAAGCCGGCAAGGTCAGCCTTGCGGTGGGCTTCGTGGCGATGTTCATTGCCATGACCGTGGGCACCACGATTGGTATTCTGGCGGGCTATTTCAAGCGGCTTGACGGGCCGTTGATGCGGCTGACCGATATGTTTCTTGCCCTGCCGCTGATCCCGCTTTTGCTGGTGATGGTGATGCTGTTTCGCGACCGCATCGCCAGCATCATTGGACCCGAGGCGGGTGCCTTTGCGCTGATCGTGTTTGCCATCGGCATCACCTCTTGGATGCAGGCGGCACGGATTGTGCGCGGTGAGGTTCTGGCGTTGAAAGAGCGCGAATATGTGCTGGCCGCGCGCTCGATTGGGGCGGTGCCACGGCGGATCATCCTGCGCCATATCCTGCCGAACGTGGTCTCGCCTGTGATGGTTGCGGCGACCTTGGGGATTGCCGAGGCGATCATCACTGAATCGGTGCTGTCGTTCCTTGGGCTTGGCTTTCCACCAGACTTTCCGACGTGGGGGCGGCTGCTGTATGACGGGCTGTCCTACATGCAAATTTACCCCGAGCGGGTGATCTGGCCAGGCCTTGCGATTTCGCTGACGGTGCTGTCGGTGAACTATATCGGGGACGGGTTGCGCGATGCGCTCGATCCGCGCATCCGCGGTCGGTAAGTCATCTAAGACTTGCTCCAGAGACGGAAATCGTCGAAAGCCCTCTGTAAACCAGAGGGCTTTTTGATGAAGATTTTGCTCATCCACACCGGTGGCACGATTGGCATGGCGCAAACCGCGATCGGATTTGCGCCCAAAGCGGGCGTGCTGGAAGCGGCCCTAGCGCAGATTGCGAGCGAGGCGCAGATCACGGTGCTGTCGCTTGAGCCGTTGATCGACAGCGCCAATGCGACACCCGAGGATTGGAACCGCATCGCCCAAGCGATCGAGGCGGGCCACGAGACCTATGACGGGTTTGTGATCACGCATGGCACCGATACGCTGGCCTTTACGGCGGCGGCGCTGTGCTTTGCGCTGGCAGGTCTGCGCAAAGCGGTGATCCTGACGGGCTCGATGCTGCCCTTGACGGTGCCGAAGTCTGACGGCCCGCAGAACCTGCGTGATGCGATTGCCGCGGCCCAGAGTGCTCCGGCGGGCGTTTGGGTCCAGTTCGCAGGGCGCCTCTTGCATGGGGCGCGGGTGCGTAAGGCGCATTCGGCCAACGCGCAAGCCTTCACCGCCACGCCAAACGACGCCCCCCCTCTTCGGCGGGCACCGCAGGTGCTGCGCACCGTTTATCGTCCCGCAAAGTTGGGGGTTCTCAGCATGGCTCCGGGGCAATCGCCGGAGGTAATCGCCTTTGCCCTCAGCCACTGCGCGGGCGTGGTGCTGCGGGTGTTTGGTTCGGGAACGCTGCCCGAGACGGCGCAGATCTGCGCAGCCCTGCATGCCGCGAAGGCGCAAGGCACGCTGATGATTGCGGTCAGCCAAAGCCCCGAGGGCGGGGTGAAACTTGGCACCTATGCGGCGGGAAATCTGATGCTTGAGACGGGCGTGGTGGATGGCGGCGATATGACGCCAGAGGCCGCCTATACCAAGCTTGCGCATGTGCTCAGCCTGCCGGTGGCGCAGCGGGATGCCGCCCTACGATCGTCCCTTTGCGGTGAGAACGCCGTTGAGCCGCAGCCCCCCGCCGTCAGTGCATCGCCTGCTTGATCCGGCGCAGTGCAAACCACACCCCCAACACCACAAGCGGCGTCAGCACCGCAGTCGCCATCCCTTTGGAAACATGCAAGACTTCGATCAGCGGATAGGCCATGTAGCCCACCAAGGACACCGCATAATAGCTGATTGCGACCACCGACAGCCCCTCGACCGTATGCTGCAAGCGCAAGGCCAGATCGGCCCGCTTGTCCATGCTTTCCAGCAGGCGCTGGTTTTGCTCGGACCTTTCGACATCGACGCGCGTGCGCAACAACTCAGCCGCCCGCGCCGCCCTCTCGACCATCACCCCAAGCCGCGCTTCGGCGGATTTCACCGTCCGCATTGCCGGATCATAGCGCCGCATCATGAACTCGCCAAAGCTTTGCCGCCCTGCCACCCTTTCCTCGCGCAGCGCCGAAATCCGCTGCGACACGATTGCCTCATAGGCCCCCGTCGCGCCAAACCGGAAGGTGCTATGCACCGCCAGCGCCTCGAGCTCGGCCGAGATTGCCAGCAGTTGATCCAGCACAGCCTCGGCAGGTCTCTCGCCCGCCACCAAGCCCGAGACCAGCGCCGACAACTGCGGGTCCAGCGCGTTCAGCCGCGCCGACAGCTCGCGCGCGCGTACCAACCCCAGCATTGACATGGCGCGGTAAATCTCGACCTCGCACAGGCGCTGCACAATCCGCCCGATGCGCCGCGCCCCCGTGTCAGGCCGCACAAAGACCGCAAAGCGCATGTGCCCCGCCGGATCAATACGGAAATCGCCCGCGATCAGGGCCGCCCCCTCGATCACCCGCGCCACCGCAAGGCTTTCGGGCACAAACCACTGGTCGAGCTTGGCCAGCATCGCCTCTTCATCCTCCATCTCTTCGATGCGCACCAGAACCGAGGCCATCCGCGCGCCGGGGGCCTGCGCCAGCCACGCGTCGGGAAAGACCTCCATTTCGGCGGGGTCAAAGGGGCGTGCGGGCAGCCCCATGCTAAAGGCGGAATAGGTGACGAACTCGGTATGGCTTTCCCACTTTAGCTCTGCCCGTCCAAGCGCGCCCGAATAGTGCGTGGCCTCGGGCTGAGGGTGGGCGACCGCGTGCCGATCCAGCAGCGCCAGCAGATGCGCGCGCTCGGAGGCACGGTCGCGGTGCTGCGCGCCCATCGGCTCTTTGATTGCCACAAAGGCGGCCACAGAAGGGGCCGAAAGCGCCGGAAACGGGCGCGCGTGCAGCTCGTTCACCAAGGCATAGCGCAGCGGGTGGTCGGTAATCTGGGCCATAAAGCGGACGTCATCCTTCGTCAAAGTGCCAAAGCACAAACAGGCCCATCCAGCCGTCAAAGGTCCAGAAAATTCACAGAATACAATGGCATACACTCAAAGTGTTGCAAATCCCGCGCAGCAAAAAGCCCCACCTTTCGGGCGGGGCTTTAGCTGCGTTTGGCCAGAGCCTGCGCCTTAGTCGATCATTGGCAGCAAGGCATCCAACGACTTCTTGGCATCGCCATAGAACATCCGCGTGTTGTCTTTGTAGAAAAGCGGGTTCTCGATGCCCGAATAGCCTGTGCCCTGCCCGCGCTTGGACACGAACACCTGCTTGGCCTTCCAGCATTCCAACACCGGCATACCGGCAATCGGGCTGTTGGGGTCTTCTTGTGCGGCGGGGTTAACGATGTCGTTCGAGCCAATGACGATCACCACATCTGTCGAAGGGAAGTCCTCGTTGATCTCGTCCATCTCCATGACGATATCGTAAGGCACCTTTGCCTCGGCCAGCAGCACGTTCATATGGCCAGGCAAGCGCCCTGCAACGGGGTGAATGGCAAAACGGACGTTCTTGCCCTTGGCCCGCAGCTTGCGCACCAGTTCCGACACCGACTGCTGCGCCTGAGCCACCGCCATGCCGTAGCCCGGAATGATGATGACCGTATCCGCATCGTTCAGCGCCGCTGCCACACCTTCGGCATCAATCGCAACTTGCTCGCCCGAGATCTCCATTGCGGGACCTGTGGTGCCACCAAAGCCGCCCAAAATCACCGAGACAAACGAGCGGTTCATCGCCTTGCACATGATGTAGGACAAGATCGCGCCCGACGACCCCACCAAGGCCCCCGTCACGATCAGCAGATCGTTGCCAAGCGTAAAGCCGATCGCCGCCGCAGCCCAACCCGAATACGAGTTCAGCATCGACACAACCACCGGCATATCCGCGCCGCCAATGCCCATGATCAGGTGATAGCCGATGAAGAACGCCAAAAGCGTCATCAGCATCAACGTCCAGATACCAGCGCCGTTGCAGTAGAGCACCAACAGGATCAACGACCCAATCGCCGCCCCTGCATTGAGCATATGCCCCCCCGGCAGCTTTTTCGCATTGCCCGAGACTTTGCCCGCCAGCTTGCCAAAAGCCACAATCGAGCCGGTAAAGGTCACAGCGCCGATAAAGACGCCCAAGAACACTTCGACATGCAAAATCGCCTGCTCGACCGCGTCCTTGTGCGCCAGTTTGGCGGCAAAGCCGATCAACTGCGACTTGGCACCCTGATCCATGCTCAGCACGCGGGTCAGCTCGAGGTCGGCGTTATAGCCGATCAGAACCGCCGCAAGGCCAACAAAGCTGTGCAGTGCCGCGACAAGCTGCGGCATCTCGGTCATCTGCACCCGCATCGCGACCATCCACCCCAAAACCGAGCCGATAATCACCATCAGCGCGATCACCCAAACATGGCTGACATCGGCCGAAAACACCGTTGCAAACACCGCAAGACCCATGCCCGCGATGCCATACCACACCGCGCGCTTGGCGCTTTCTTGACCTGAAAGCCCGCCAAGGCTCAAGATAAACAACACCGCCGCAGCGATATAGGCCGCCTGTACAATTCCAATGCTCATGCGCCTATCCCCTTACGACTTTTGGAACATGGCGAGCATCCGGCGTGTAACCAGAAAGCCCCCCACGATATTGATAGTAGCGATCAGAACCGAGATCGCCGCCAAGACCACAACCAACCAGCTGCCCGACCCGATCTGCAACAGCGCGCCCAAGATCACGATGCCCGAGATCGCGTTGGTCACCGCCATGAGCGGCGTGTGCAAAGAGTGCGACACGTTCCAGATGACCGAAAAGCCAATAAAGCAGGCCAGCACGAAGACGATAAAGTGCCCCATGAATTCAGAAGGCGCAAAGGCCCCGACCAGAGCCAGCAACAGCCCAGCGCCAACCAACATCCCCACCTGAGACTTGGTCTGCGCCTTGAACGCGGCAACTTCGACCGCGCGCTTTTCGGCTGGGGTCAGTTCTTTGACCTTTTCCTTGGGCTTGGCGGCTGCAATCGCGGCGATCTTTGGTGGCGGTGGCGGATAAGTGATCTCGCCGCCCTTGGCGACTGTCGCGCCACGGATGACGTCGTCTTCCATGTTGTGATCAATCACGCCGTCTTTCTTTGGCGTCAGGTCGGCAATCATGTGCCGGATATTGTTGGAATAAAGCGTCGAGGCCTGAGCCGCCATCCGGCTTGGGAAATCGGTATAGCCGATCACCGTCACGCCGTTATCGCTGACCACTTTCTCATCCATGACCGTCAGATCACAGTTGCCGCCGCGCTCTGCCGCAAGGTCGATAATCACCGAGCCAGGCTTCATCATCGCGACCATATCCTTGGTCCACAGCTTGGGCGCAGGGCGGCCTGGGATCAGAGCCGTGGTGATAACGATATCCATTTCTGGCGCCAGCTCGCGGAACTTGGCCAGCTGTTTGGCTTGGAACTCTGGGGTCGAGGGGGCCGCATAGCCGCCCGTCGCCGCACCGTCAGGCAGCTCGCTTGCGTCAAACTCGAGATAAACGAACTGCGCGCCCATGCTCTCGATTTGCTCGGCCACTTCGGGCCGCACGTCAAAGGCATAGGTCATCGCGCCCAAGCTGGTCGCCGTGCCAATCGCCGCCAGACCAGCAACGCCAGCCCCGACGATCAACACCTTGGCAGGCGGCACCTTGCCGGCCGCCGTTACCTGACCGGTGAAGAAGCGGCCAAAGTTGTTACCCGCCTCGATCACCGCGCGATAGCCTGCGATATTGGCCATCGACGACAAAGCGTCCATCTTTTGCGCACGGCTGATGCGGGGAACCATGTCCATCGCCACAACGGTCGCGCCCTTGGACTTGACCAGCTCTAACAGCTCTGGGTTCTGCGCTGGCCAAAAGAACGAGATGATCGTCTGCCCGTCGCGCAGGGTTTTGGCCTCGGCCATCTCGGGGCCGCGCACTTTGACGATGACATCCGCTGCCGCCATCACAGCCTTGGCGGTCTTGAGAACCTCGACACCTGCGGCGGTGTACATCGCGTCGGCAAAGCCTGCCTTGGCGCCTGCCCCCGCTTGAATACAGCATTCATGCCCCAGCTTGACCAGCAAAGCCGCCGAATCTGGCGTCATGGCCACGCGGTTCTCACCAGCAAAAATCTCTGTTAAAGCACCTATCTTCACGGTATCTCCCCCAAGCGCGCGCGGGGAAATGGACCGCTCCCCGCAATAAAATTAGCGGAACCTTACCCGCCGCACCCCAGAGTGCAACGCCCGAAACCAGTTTTGCACAAAAAACCCAAAGATTCCCGAAATGCGACCACCGCTAAAGCCGCCATATCCAGCGCGGCACCCGCTGCGCCCAATGCTCGAACGCAAAGCCAAAGCCCGCCCGCAGCCGCGCTTCTTCGTCCAGAATGTAGCGCAGCGTGATCCACCAGATGAACAGCGGCACCACCGGCAAAGCCACCCACGCGCCCCAATAGATCACCGCCCCCAGCAGAACCAAAACATCGCCCAAATAGATCGGGTTGCGGCTATAGGCGAAAAAACCACCCGTGACCAAAGCCGTCGGGTCTCGTCGCGGCACAAAGCTTGTGCGCAGCAGCGCCATCTGTGCCGCTGCCCCCACCACCACTGCCAAACCCAGCACAATCAGCCCCAACCCCACCGCCGGCCAAGCCACACCACCCAGCCCCTGCCCCATCGCCCAAACCACTGCCAAAGCCAGTGCCAGCCAAAGCGGCGGAATATCCAATTCGCGTATCATCTCTTGCCTCTCTTATGTCCCCTGCTCTTGCATAGCACTGCAAAGGCTCCGCGCCATATCCCCCCCTTGCATCTTGGCGCACAGCCGCCAATGATCTGCGAAAATCTGAAAGGCCCCAAGATGACCGATTTCGCCGCGACCAAAGCTCTGTTCGACCTGCCCCAAGGCATGATCTATCTGGATGGCAACTCGCTGGGGCCTTTGCCCCGCGCCACCGCCGCCCGCGTCGCGCATACGATTTCGGAGGAATGGGGCAAGCTGCTGATCACAGGCTGGAACAAAGCCGGATGGATGGACAAGCCGATGCAGGTCGGCAACCGCATCGCTCGCCTGATCGGCGCCGAGGCTGGCCATGTGGTCATGGGCGACACGCTCTCGATCAAGGTTTACCAAGCCCTTGCCGCCTGCCTTGACCTGAACCCGACGCGGCGGGTGATCTTGTCAGATACCGGCAACTTTCCGTCCGACCTCTATATGGCCGAAGGGCTGTGCCACACACTGGGGGCGGGTTACACCTTGAAAACCGTCGCCCCCGAGGAATTGCTGGACGCGATTGACGACACGGTTGCAGTGCTCATGGTGACAGAGGTCGATTATCGCACGGGGCGGCGGCATGATATGGCCGCCCTCACCGCGCGCGCACATGCCCATGGCGCGCTAACGGTTTGGGATTTAGCGCATTCCGCAGGCGCCTTCCAAGTCGAGCTGTCCAAATGCAACGCCGATTTTGCGGTGGGCTGCACCTATAAATACCTGAACTCCGGCCCCGGCGGTCCCGCGTTCATCTATGTCGCCCCCCGCCATGCCGACAAAGCCCGCCCTGCGCTGTCTGGTTGGCAGGGCCATGATGCACCGTTTGACTTTGACCTGACCTACCGTCCCGCCTCGGGGGCAGAGCGCCTTCGGGTCGGCACCCCGCCGATCTTGCAGCTGGCAGCGCTTGAAGCCTCGCTCGACATCTGGGACAGCGTTGATATGGCGGCGCTGCGCAAGGCCTCGCTTGCGTTGACCGATCGCTTTATCCAAGGGATCGAGGCAAGCTGCCCGCAGCTTTCCCTCGCCACCCCCCGCAACCCAGACCAGCGCGGCAGCCAAGTTTCCTTCCGCCACCCCCAAGGCTATGCAATCATGCAGGCGATGATTGCTGCGGGCGTGATTGGCGACTTTCGTGCGCCCGACATCATCCGCTGTGGCTTTACGCCGCTGTTCATCGACCTTGACGATGTGGACCGCGCCGTTGCGATCGTGGCCGAGATCATGGAAAAATCACTTTGGGACACACCCGCCTATAAAACCCGTGCCAAAGTCACCTAAACCGCCAGCCTCTCCCCCGCCCAAGCACGAGGCGGGGGCACTTTGCACCGATTGGTGCCAAAACTGCGCGAAAACTTACACTCTTTGGTGTTAATTCGGGATTTGGAAACTTCGCGCTTTGACCTTGGGCTCTGGCTCCTTTAGCGTATTTCCAACAGAATCTGGTTAATCCTTTAGGTTACCCCTCCATATAGGCCGTCATATGCGATTTCTTGTGAATACTCTTCTTCCCGCCACGGCGATGGTTTTGGCCTTGGGGGCTTGCGTGCCCACGACAACCACCTCGACCACAAGCACGCCTGCCGCTGTACCTGCCGCAATCGACCAGAGCAATGCGGACCACTATGCGGCGACCTCTGACGGCCAGTACACCGTCGGCACCGTGCCTGTTGAAAAGGTTCCCGCCGCCTACCAAAAGCAAGACGTGACCTATGCCTCGAACGAAGTGCCTGGCACCATCATCATCAACCCAGCCGAGCGTCACCTTTATCTGATCACCGGCAAGAACACCGCGACCCAATACGGAATCTCGGTCGGCAAAGCGGGGTTTGAGTGGGCAGGCACGGCGACCATCACGGGGCGCAAGACCTGGCCAACATGGACGCCCCCGCAAGAGATGATCGGCCGCAAGCCCGAGCTCAAGGAATGGGAAAAGGGTATGCCGGGGGGACCAACCAACCCGCTAGGCGCACGCGCGCTCTACCTGACGACCAATGGTGTTGACTACGGCTACCGCATCCACGGCACGCCGGACTGGTGGTCGATCGGCAAGAACGCCTCGTCGGGCTGTATTCGCATGATCAACCAAGACGTAATGGAGCTTTACACCCGCGTCCAAGACGGCGCCAAAGTGGTTGTGCTGAACGCTGACGGCTCGTATCCGTCCAAGCTCAAGCTGCCGCCACCGTCGTCCAAGCCAAAATCCACGCCCAAGCCCGTCGCCACCCCTGCGGTCGTGACCGAGCCTGTGATCGTGGTGCCAAAGCCGATGGTGATGCCTGCGCCCGTGATCACAACCGCCGCGGTAACGACGCCCGTCGTGACCACCGCCACCGCAGCAGTCGTGACCGAGGCCGCAGACACCCCAGTCACCGCAACAGAAGCCGTCTGCGCGACAGCACTGGTGAACGGCGTTTGCCCGCAAAACTAACGCGGACCGGCATCTCGAAACGCAAAAAGGGGGCAGCTCATCTGCCCCCTTTTTCATTGCTGAAACCTTAGGGCGTTAGCTCTGCGCCGCCCAAGCCCGCACAGCCTCGCCAAAGCCCGAGAACAAAGCCTTCGACACCGGATCGCGCGCGGCATTCCACTCGGGATGCCATTGCACCGCCAGAGCAAAACCCGCAGCCCCCTCGATATAAAGCGCCTCTGGCGTCTCATCGGGGGCAACCCCGTCAACGACAACCCGAGGCCCCGCCCGATCAATTGCCTGCCCGTGCAGCGTGTTGGTCATCACCTCATCCGCACCCATCAGCTTGGCAAAGACGCCGCCTTGCTGAAACCGCACCATGTGGCGCAGCGCAAAGATCTCTTCGGGGGTGCCATCTGGCGGCATCCGGTGGTTCAACCGCCCTGGCAAATCACGCACCTCGGCGTGCAACGTGCCGCCCATCGCGACGTTAAACTCTTGAAAACCGCGGCAAATCCCCAAGATCGGCTGCCCGCGCTCCACACAAGCCCGCACCAATCCCAAGGCCAAAGCATCGCGCTCGCGGTCAAAGCTGCCGTGCGCAGGCGTCTCAACTGCACCGTATTCCTCGGGATGCACGTTTGGACGCCCGCCGGGGAACAAAAAGCCATCACAGGTGTCCAAAAGAGCGCCGATATCGACCACCCCCAGATCGGACGGCAGGATGATCGGCAAGCACTCAACCACCTCCGCCACCGCCCGCGACACATGCACCCCCGCACCATGCACAAGGTAAGTCTCTGTGATCGAATGTGAATTGCCGATGATCCCCACAACGGGGCGACGGGTCAATGCGCGCATATCCTGCCTGCCATTCCTGTTTGCCCCAACATAGCAGCCCCGCTCCACAAAGTTACAGGGCCTTTCGCACTTTTCGCGCCCCGCACCGGCCACCTTTGCCCAAATTTCAGGCAAACGCCTGCCTTGCCACAGGCCAAACGTCCGCCAAATGTCGCGAACAGACGGTCCCAAGCCCGCCCCCCACCCTAATCTGATCGAAATAGCGAAAGCCAGACATGCCCCCTCTGCCCAAATCGACACCGCCGCCGCAGCCCAACACCTTGCCGCCCCAAGCGCCCAATACCCTGACAGGCGTCGCTTTTATGCTGGCCGCCATGGCCGCCCTGCCCTTCATCGACGTCTTCGCCAAATTCCTCGGCGAGCAACAGGTGCCGATCCTGCAAATCGTCTGGGCCCGCCTCACCTTTGGCGCGCTGGTCACCCTGCCACTGGCATGGCGCAAGACCGGAGCAAAAGGCCTGCTGCCCGCCCGCCCCGCCTTTCACGCCCTGCGCGCAAGCTTCCTCGCCATGGCAACCTTTGCCTTCTTCACAGCGCTAACCTACCTGCCCATCGCCGATGCGCTGGCAATCTTTTTCGTGCAACCGCTGCTGGTAACAATCCTCTCGGCGATAGCACTCAAGGAACGCGTCGGCCCGCGCCGCTGGGGCGCCGTGGCAATCGGCTTTGTCGGCACGCTCATCATCATTCGGCCAGGCTTGGTCGAGCTGAACCCGGGCAGCCTCTTCGCCCTCGCAGCAGGGGCATTCCTCGCCGTCTACTTCGTCATGACCCGCGCCATCGCAGGCCGTTCCCCTGCCATCGTGACAACCTTCCAAACCAATGTCGTCGGCGCCACCCTGCTCAGCTTCGTCGTGCCGCTGATCTGGCTGCCTCCGACGCCTGCGCAATGGGCAATGTTCCTCGGCCTTGGCGCTGTGGCAAACTTGGGCCACTTTCTGGTGGTGCGCGCCTATGATCACGCCGAAGCCTCACTGCTCGCACCCTTGGCCTATACCGAAATGATCATGGCCACCGCCGTCGGCTGGTTGTTCTTTGGCGACTTCCCAGATGCTTGGACCTTTATCGGCGTCGGCCTGCTGATCGCCTGCGCGCTTTATATCTCGTTGCGCGAACGCCAAACTCAAACCCGCGCCCTGCTGCCCCTAGAGATCAATCCCCCATAGACCCGCCATCAGCTTTCATACTGGCACAAATACTCAAATTCCGACGGCGCAACCAAACCAAGCGCATCACGCTCAGTCGTCGCCGCCAGCCCCCAAAGCCACAACCGCCGCCGCCGCCGCCAACCCGCCTGCCCCATGCGGGATCTCAAGCGCGATCATCCCCGCCTCCATCACGGCCAGCGCTCCCAGCACCATATGCGCATTCACATGCCCCATATGACCCACGCGCAAGAACCCGTGATAGGCAGGATCATCCGACGCAGCCATGCCAAGCCCGATGCCCAAGGTCACCCCAGCCTTGGTCTCGCACCACTGCCGCAGTCGCGTCGCATGTGGCGCGCCAAACCGCGCCGCCGTCACAGCCCGCGCCCGATCGGCAGGCGAGGCCACGTTCAAGCCGATCTCGGGGTTGCCCGCCGCCCAACACTCAAAAGCCGCCCAAACCGCCCGCGCAAGACAATCATGCCGCGCCCAGACATTCTCCAGCCCTTCGGCCTTGATCATATCCAAAGCCGCGCGCAGCCCGTACAGATGATGCGTCGGCGCCGTGCCATCCCAAAGTTGCCAGAACTCTGTCGCATCCGCCCGCGCCGTCCAATCCCAATAGGGCGTGCGCAGATCCGCCCCCTTACCCGCCTGCCGCGCCTTTTCAGAGAACCAAACAAATCCCATGCCCGCCGGAGTCATCAACCCCTTTTGGCTTGCGGCGACGGTGACATCAACGCCCCAGTCATCCATGCGGTATTCATCGCAGCCCATGCTGGCAATGCAGTCCACCGCCAACAGAGCGGGATGCCGCGCGCGGTTCATCGCCGAACGCAACGCAGCAATATCGGTGCGGATGCTGGACGCGGTGTCCACATGCGTCATCAACACCGCCTTGATGCTGCCCTCGGCATCCGCCCGCAGCACCGCCTCCACCTGCGCCATATCGACGGGCGTGGATTTGCCAAAGTCGATCACCTCGACCTCAATCCCCATCGCCCGCGCCGAGTTGGCCCAGCTGAGACCAAACTGCCCCACTGCCAAAACCAGTGCCTTTTCCCCGCGTGAGAAGATATTGGCGTTCGCCGCCTCCCACACCGCATGCCCGTTGCCGATATAGGCCGCAACCGAGTGCTTGGTGCCCGCAACCAGCTTCAGGTCCGCCATCAGCCCCGGCATCATCTGCGGCAACTCGCCTTCATAGATATTCGGCGAGGCCCGGTGCATTGCCGCCAACACCCTGTCGGGCATCACCGACGGACCTGGAATTGCGAGATAGGTACGGCCATTGGACAGCGACATTGCAGGCTCCGATTTGCTTTGCACAATGGCTAGCGCTCTGCCCGATGAAGGTCAATGCGCCCAAGCCCTCGGCGCGGGCATCGACTTGCAACCGCGTCCGGCACAGATATGATCGCCCCTGACAGCCGCCTGCAGGGTTCCCCCGCAAGGCACGCACGCAAGGACGACACGGATGAATGGCGAAACCGCGACCGACCGCAGCCTCTATGCCCTTTCTGGGCAGGACAGGTTCACCTTTCTTCAGGGATTGGTCAGCAACGACGTGCTGCCACTTGAAAAAGCGAACGGCATCCGCTGGGCGGCCTTGCTGACAGCGCAGGGCAAGTATCTGGCGGACTTTATGCTGGTCTCGCAAGGAGATCAGCTTTTGCTGGACATCAAAACCGAAATCGCCGAGGCCACTGTTCGCCGCCTGTCGATGTACCGCTTGCGCGCGGATGTGGCGATCGCCCCAGTGGCTCTGTCGGTCACCCGAGGGCTTGGGGCGCCGCCAGAGGGCGCCTTTGCCGACCCGCGCCATCCGGCCTTGGGCTGGCGGGCCTATGGGGCCGCTGGTGGGGGGGCAAGCATCGACTGGGACGCCATTCGCGTCGCCCATTGCATCCCCGAGACAGCCATTGAGCTTATCCCAGACGAGACCTATCTGCTTGAAGCGGGCTTTGAGGCGCTGCACGGCGTCGACTTTCGCAAGGGCTGCTATGTCGGCCAAGAGGTCACCGCGCGGATGAAGCACAAGACCGAACTGCGCAAAGGCTTGCGCCGCGTCTCAATCGACGGCAGTGCCCCCGTTGGCACGCCCATCCTGCAAGATGACAAGCCCGCAGGCCGTCTGTTCACCCAGTCGGGGGGCCAAGCCATCGCCTATCTGCGCTTTGACCGGCTTGAGGGACTGACCGCCGGTTCAGCCAAGATCAGTGCCTAGCGCCGCATAGTTGGCCGCGACCTGCGCCCAAACCTCTGGGCTGCTGGCAAGCAACAGCACGCCACGCTTGCGGGCAATCGAATAGTCCTCACCATCCAGAAACCTCGCGACGCCGCCTGCCGCTTGCACAATCAGCACCGCCGCCGCATGATCCCACGGGTGCGGCTCGGGTCCGCTCAGCACAAAGTCGACATGCCCCTGCGCCAGCATCCGGTATTCGTGACACGAGCACATGAGAGAGCTGACGCGCCGATAAGCAAGCCCAGCAAGCGCCGCCGCCCGCTGCTGCTCGGCAGGGAAAAGCACCAAGGGCACATAGCCCGTCATCCGCGCCGGATCGCGCTCGGCGCTGGTCTGCAACAGCTGCGCACTGCCATCCGCCCGCACCAATCGCGCAGGCGAGGTGGCGCTGGCCTCAATCCAGTCATCCGCTAAAGGATCGTAAAGCAGCCCGTAATCAAGCCGCCCGCCATTCACAACCGCAGCGATCACACCGAAAACCGCAAGGCCTTTGGCGAAATTCCACGTGCCATCGACGGGGTCAACGATGACTTTCCAACCATGCCCCGCCATTGCATCGCGCTTGGACGGGTCCAGCGAGACGCCCTCTTCGCCCAAAACCTCGGCTTCGGGCCAAGCTGTCGCCAACTGCGCGCGGATCAGGTCTTCGGCCTCAACATCGGCCTGCGTGACAAGATCGTCAAACCCCGACTTGGCCGAGACCTGCCCCGCGCTAAGCTGACGGAACCGCGGCAAAATCGCAGATTTCGCGGCAGAACGGACCGATGCCAGCACCAAATCGGAATGTTTCATCAAATTCTCCACAAACAAAAGGGCCACCCGAAGGCAGCCCTTAACTTGGCGTTCACCTCAGGGGCTTATGCCCGTTCGGAGTATTCCATAAGTTCGGTGTGAACAATGATCTCTTCGTCGACAGCAATGAATGGTGGGATCATGATCCGCACGCCATTGTCCAAAATCGCAGGCTTGAAGCTATTCGCAGCCGTTTGACCTTTTTGAACCGGCTCGGTTTCCATCACCTTGCACTTGACCTTTTGCGGCAGGGTCACGTTCAGCGGCTCGTCACCATAATAGTTGACCGTCGCCATCATGCCGTCTTGCAAGAACGGGCGGCGATCGCCAAGCAGGTCCGCGTCGATTTCAACCTGTTCATAGGTCTCAGAAGTCCATGAAAACCAAACGGCCATCGGTCTCATACAGAAACTGCTGGTCTTTGTTTTCAAGCTCCACCCGCTCGACCTTATCCTCCGAGCGAAACCGCTCGTTCAGCTTGCGACCGTCGCGAAGGTTCTTCAGCTCTACCTGAGCGAAAGCGCCGCCTTTACCTGGTTTAACATGGTTGACCTTGACCGCGGCCCAAAGCCCCGCGTCATGATCAATGATAAATCCGGGCTTAATTTCGTTTCCGTTGATTTTGGGCATTTGTGACAAAACCTTGTCAAAAGGTTGAAGAGTTTAAGCTGGACCCTATATATCGGGTTGGACTTGCTCGCAAGCCAACTAAATACAGTAGGGCGCGCGTCGAGCCATGCACAAAATGCATAGCGGACATTCGAAAGACACTAGCCCGAATCGTTATCAAAGCGTTACAAGCACCGAACACAGAAAAGACAAGAGCAAGAAAAAAGGACTCACTCCATGTTGGATAGCATCGACAGCTCGGCCTACAACTATGAACAAGGCCAACGCGCGCGCAAGCTATTTGCTGCCGTGGTTCTTGCTGCATTGGACGACGCCATTGCCGATGATAAGAAATATGGCAATGGTCCTGATCAGATTGCACGTTGGGCGCGGTCGCGCGATGGCCGTGAAGTGCTGTCTTGCGCTGGGATCGACCCGAACGAACGCGTTGTCAAAGGCTTGATGGAATTCGTCTCCAAGGGCGTGCGCACGTCTGTTGCCCTGTCGCGCGAAGAAAGCGAACGTCGTCACGCACAGGAACTGGAACACGCGGAAGCTGCGTAAACCACTAATGTTGCTTGAAAAAAGCGCCCTACGGGGCGCTTTTTTGTTGCCGATTTTCTAGCTGAGTTCTTGTGAGGCAAGCCCCCGCGCGATCTCGGCACGGACCAGTTTACGGATATTTCGAGTGATCCGCTCGCCCATACTGCCAGCAAGCTCTTCCCGCAAAATGTCGCGCACCAATTCACGCAGCACATCCTCGTTGAACCGAAAATCGTCAGTCTCTTCGGCATAAGTCTCTTGCGCCGCGGTTGGACCGCGCGCCGCGTCCTCCGCCAGAGCCGCGATCACACTGGCTTCAGCAGCAGCGGCCCAAAGCGGGTCAACATTTGCACGCGCAGGTTCTTCGGCAACTTGATCGAATGCATCGTCTTCCGCATCCGTCTGCGCCCATGCAGGCACTGATTCTGATGCGCCACGGGCTTCAATTACCTCAAACTCAGCGTTTGGCTCTTGGTGCAAAACCTCTTCACCAAAGCCCCAATGTGGAGCCTCAAGAGAATCGGCTTCATCTTCCCAATCGCCCTGCCCCGCATCAACCGCGGCACCGACGCTGGCCAAAACCGTTTCAATCGAGGCGGCCTCATTGGATGGCTGATCGGTTGGTGCCGGGGTCGCTTCGCTCGGAAAATGCAGATGCAAACGTGGCGCAGCAGGCGCCGGCGCTGGATCAACCACGCGTAGCGCGGGTGTCAGGATAAGCTTCTCCCCAGCCGCCGCCTGAGGTGCCGACGCAACCGAACGCGGAACCGGACGCATGTCTTCAGACACCAGCCTGCGAATGGAGGAGAGGACGTCCTCAATTTCGGTCGAACTCAACGGCTCTGACATTGCTAACCCCGACATATTCGTTCCAATAGGTATAGAGAGTGTAACCAGAGACCGCAGCTAAGACAAGGAATTGGCGCGAGCTTGGAAACGATCAGCCGAGTGAAGCTGTTCTAATTTAACAAAAAACCTCCGCAGTTTCCCGCAGAGGCTTTTATACGCAAGATTTTAGAGATTACTTTTTGATCTTACTCATGATCCGGTCAAGTTTCTTGCCCTGAACAGAAGTGGCAGGAGCAGATTTAACCGCATTGTAATAGGCTTCTGGATCAAAAGTGGCGATCCCAAGGTTCAAGCGAGTCGCCGTCAACTGCCCCGTCGCAGCAAGCACCGAATAAACGCCAACATAACGACCAGCCTCCAACTCCAGCTTTGCCGCCCGCGCATCGAGCAAATCCTGCTCGGCGTTCAGCACGTCCAAAGTGGTCCGCGCCCCCAACTTTGCCTCTTCACGCACGCCGTCAAAGGCTTTCTGCGCGGCGGTCACTTGCAAACCACCAGCCAAAATCGAGGCATTTGACACCGACAGGTTTGCCCAAGCATCACCAAGGTTTTCCGAGACCACAACGACCGACTGATGCACGCCAGCTTCAGCAGATTCCTTTTGCGCCAATGCCTTACGATACTCTGCCGAGAGGGAGCCCCCGCTATAGATCGGCTGCCCCAAGGAAATACCCAGCGTGGTATAGCCCAAACCAGCCTCAGCTCGGGTTTGGCTCAGACTGCCCGAAACAGTCGGAAGCATGCCCCCTTTTGCAATCTGCACGCCAAGGTTTGCGATCTTGGACTGCGACTGCGCCTGCGCGACGGTTGGATGCGTGCGCACCGCGATCGAACGCGCTTCTTCCATCGAAGCAGGAAGCTTGGGCGACTTCGGCAAGCCTTTGAGGTTGCTTGGGTAATGACCAATTGCTGCTTTATAACGCTCGCGCGCAACTTGCAGATTACCCTGCGCCGCAGCAAGCCCCGAGCGCGCCGATGCCAAGGCAGCCTCTGCGATCGACACATCGGTCAGGGTCACTTCGCCAACATCAAAGCGGTCTTTAGCGGCCCGCAGTTCTTGGGTGATAAGCCGCATATTCGACTGCCGCAAATCAACGATTTCGCCTTGCAAGCGCACATCGACATAGGCCGAGACCGCCGCAAGCAGAACCTGCTGTTCGACATTCACCAAGCCTGCACGGGTCGCCATCACGGCCTCTTTGGCAACCTCGGTCGCCAATTTTCCACGCCCGCCAGCATAGAGAACCCAGCTTGCCGTCACATCTGCGGTCAAGCTTTTGCTGACATAATATGGTGTAGAATAGCTGCTCGTCGCCGAGCCATTGTTGAATTTCGTCCAGCTTCCTGTGGTCGAAAACTCAATCACAGGGCGCAAGTTCGCAACCGAGATCGCAGCATCTTCATCTGCCGCACGCAAAACCGCCTGATTTTGGTCCAACAAGTGAGAGGTTTTATAGGCCGATATCAAGGCATCGGCCAAAGTTTCCGCCTGCGCCATCGGTGACGCCACAAGTGCGGATGTTACAGCAAGCGCTGCCCAAAGCTTCTGCATCTTGACCTCTTTCGTCCGTTTATAAGAACCGCATTTTGCGGTTACAAAGCGAAGGCTTCTGCCTTCGCAAATCCTTCCAAAACCGGCGCCGTGGCGTTGAACGCAAAGCGCCAATTCACCCGACCTTCGGATTTATGGCCAATTTTAACCACACCCAAAGCGCCCTGCATGAAGATGGCTCCGATCCGGCCGCCTTCATTCAGCTGCGCCAACAGCTCTTCGGGCACCGTTTGCACGCCACCTTCGATCAAAATCACATCAAATTTACCTAACGGAGCCGTCGCGGACACCGCAGCGTTTTTGACATTTTGCGCTAAAATCGTCGCCTGAGCCGCGGTTGCAAGCTCTGCAATAGGCTCAAAACCCGTCACCGATTTCGCCATCCGCGCGACAACCGCCGTCGAATAGCCAAGCCCGCAGGCGATGTCGAGCACCGTGTCGCTTGGCAAAACATCCAGCGCGTCCAACATCTTAGCAAGTGTACGCGCCTCTGGCATTACGCGGCCGCCAAGATCAAGATTCTCGCCCACATAGGCCGCCTCTTGCTTGGCGCTCGGCACATAAGCCTCGCGCGGCACCGAAAGCATAGCCTCGATGATCGGGAATTTCGTTACATCAGAGGGACGAACTTGCGTGTCGACCATCATCACGCGGCGGGCAGTAAAATCGCTCATGTCTGAACTCGCCAGTTTAGTTTGCGTTGAAATTGTTCTGACACATCTATTGTAGCAGAGCAACGGGCTATCGCGTTGATTTTACGCCAAGTGACACGCAAAAGCCACCACCGCCTTTCACCGGCACAAAAAGACTTGGGCTCGGAAACCGCCCGTTAACTTTTCGAGTGCAGCATAGCGGAAATCACTATGACCGGAGAGACCTATGGCACTGCTAAGCCCCGCCGACGAGCTTGCCGAAATCCGCCTTGAAATGCTGCGCCTGCGCAAACGTGAGGCCGTGCTGCGCCGACAGATCTTGCACGGTCCAGAAGCACATACTCTGGGCCGCTGGCACCGCATTGAGGTGGAGCAACACCAGACGATGGTGTTTGACATTTCACTCCTACCCGATAAAATTCGTAACGATCACAGGTATTTGCGCGTGAAGCAGGTGTTCAGTCTCCATTGCCTCCCTTTGGCTTTGGCAAGGCCGCTTCGGCCTGGCTGGCCAATCCGGCGCGACTTTTCAACTGCGCTTCACTGACGCAGGTGCCGCAGTCTCTGGGGGAAGGCATTGTCATTGGAAAACATGCTTGCGCGGTTTCAGCGCGTGATGCCGCAGGGAATTTTGCAAAAATCATCGGCGCGACTCTCTTTGGGCAATGGAGCGCGTCCTTTGCTCCGCCCTTACGCCATCTAAACAGCGCGGACGATGCCACAGACAACCCACTTGCATTAACGCGCAAGCAGTGCAGACTGACGACCGTCGGGCGCGAGACTGCACCCGTTCATAGCAAGTGGCCAAGACCAATATCCAATCCAGAGGACTGAATGCTTAAAGGAATCGACCCCCGCCTCAGTGCTGAAGTTCTCGGCTGCCTTCGGGCGATGGGCCACGGCGACACCCTGATCATCGCAGATACCAACTTTCCTGCGCATTCTATGGCCCGTTCGACCATGCTCGGAAAACCTCTCCTGATGGACAATCTTTCCTCGGCCGAGGCCGCAAACGCTGTGCTCTCCGTTTTTCCACTCGACACATTCGTTCCCGATTTCGCGGCGCGGATGCAGGTCGTCGACAAGCCCAACGAAATTCCAGCAGTTCAGGCAGAGGTCCAATTGGAACTTGACCACGCCGAGGGCGCACACAGGCCAATGGTCTCTGTCGAAAGGTTCGCTTTCTATGATTTGGCGCGCCAGTCCTATGCAATCATTCAGACTGGCGACCGCCGATTTTACGGCTGCTTTATGTTGCGGATGGGCGTTATCGCGCCACCTGAGCCTCAAGGATCAGGTCAGACAAAGCCTTAACTCCAGCTTCAACAAGCTCTTGGCGCCCGCGTGCCTCGACATTCAAGCGCAATAGAGGCTCAGTGTTTGACGACCGCAGGTTGAACCGCCAATCACCAAAATCTAGGCTCAAACCATCAAGGTCATCACGCGCCTTCGCCAGAGGCGCGTAAGCTGCCTCGATTTTCGCAACGACCGCTGCTGCATCGGCCACCCGAAAATTGATCTCACCCGAGGATGGAAACGCCGCACGTCGCGCCGCCAAAAGCTCGGCAAGCCCCTGCCCCGTCCGCCCCATCAACTCAGCCACCAAGAGCCAAGGGATCATCCCAGAATCGCAGCACATAAAGTCACGGAAATAGTGATGCGCTGACATTTCTCCGCCATAGACCGCGCCCGTCTCGCGCAGCGCCCGCTTTAGAAAGGCATGGCCTGTGCGCGACGCAACACTCCTCCCGCCGCGCGTGGCCACGATATCTTGCGTATTCCAGATCACCCGCGGGTCATGCACGATCGCCGCCCCCGCCTCTTTCGCCAAGAAAACCTCGGCCAAGAGACCTACAACATACTCGCCTGCGACAAAATCCCCAGCGGCATCAAAGAAGAAACACCGGTCGAAATCACCGTCCCAAGCCACACCCAAGTCGGCCGCGTGCACGCGCACGGCATCCGCCGTCATCGGCTGGTTTTCAGGCAAAAGCGGATTAGGAATACCGTTCGGAAAACTGCCATCGGGCGCATGATGCATGCGAATAAACTCCAACGGCGCCCCCCGCGCTTCAAGCACCGCCGCGATTGCATCAAAGGTCGGCCCCGCCGTCCCGTTGCCTGCATTCACCACGATCTTCAAAGGCCGAAGCGCCGCAACATCGACAAACTCCAAGACTTTTTCGACAAACGCCCCACGCACATCACTCGCATCCGACAGCTTGCCGACAGGCTTGATCTCGAACGCTCCACTCTCCGCCAAGGCCTTGATGTCAGACAACCCACTTGCGGCATCCAACGGCGCTGAACCACGTTGAACCATCTTCATCCCATTGTAATCCATAGGATTATGCGACGCCGTCACCTCAATACCACCACAAGCGTCCAGCGCAGTCGTGGCAAAATACATCTCTTCTGTTCCACAAAGGCCCAGATCAAGCACCTCAACACCCGCCGCCATGAGACCTTTTGCCACCGCAGCAGCCAACGCAGCCGACGATGCCCGGCAATCGCGCCCAAGAACCACACGCTTCGCCGCCAGAACCTGCCCAAAGGCCCGCCCAATGCGCTCGGCGATCTCGTCGTTCAGCTCGGCACCAAGCTTCCCCCGAATGTCATAGGCCTTGAAACAACTGTAGTTCTCCACACGCATCTCCCAAATTGCCCAAGGCTGATGCCTAGCTTCCCTCTTACTAAAGCACGGTCAAGAATGCAAAACGCCTCTGACAGCTTTCCAAACCCGCGCCTGCCGCCTATAAGACCTCAAACCAAACAGGAGCCCGCGATGCGCCGCGCCGAAGTCACCCGCAATACCAATGAGACCGCGATCACGGTCAGCGTTAACCTTGACGGCACAGGAGCGTCGGATTGCGCGACAGGCATCGGTTTTTTTGATCACATGTTGGACCAGCTTGCGCGGCATTCGCTGATCGATCTGGCAGTCAAAGCCAAGGGCGATCTGCACATTGACGACCACCACACGGTCGAGGACGTCGGCATCGCCATTGGCCAAGCCCTCAGCCGCGCTCTGGGCGATAAGAAAGGCATCCGTCGTTACGGTCACTTCCGCCTTGCAATGGACGACACCCAAGTCGCCTGCGCGCTTGATCTCTCCGCACGCCCTTTCCTAATTTGCAACCTGCCGTTCACCGCTGCCAAAATTGGCACCTTTGATACCGAACTCGTGCGCGAATTTTTCCAAGCCCTCTCGACGCATGGCGGCATCACACTGCACATCGACATGATCCACGGCCTCAATAGCCACCATATCGCCGAGGCCGCCTTCAAGTCCGTCGCCCGCGCTCTGCGAGAAGCGGTCGAGACTGATCCCCGCATGGCTGGTATGCTGCCATCAACCAAGGGCGCACTCTAAGCCCTTCACTTGTTTATAAATATCCCCACCGGAGGTTCCGACCTTGGTGGCACGACCAAAGGCCAAAAGATGCTCACAGTCCTTGTCGATTACGATTCTGGCAACCTGCATTCTGCCGAAAAAGCCTTTCAGCGCATGGCCCAAGAGACCAACGCGGGGCAGGTTCTGGTCACCTCGCGTCCCGAAGATGTTGCTCGCGCAGATCGCATCGTGCTGCCAGGTGATGGCGCTTTCCCGTCCTGCCGCCGAGCTTTGGGCAGCTATGGCGGCCTGTTTGAGGCGATCGAAGAAGCCGTCACCACCCGCGCGCGCCCCTTTCTTGGCATCTGCGTCGGGATGCAGATGATGGCCACTTGGGGCCGCGAATATGAAGACACACGCGGTTTTGGCTGGATCGACGGCGAAGTGGTCAAAATCACGCCGTCACTGCCAGGGCTCAAAGTGCCCCATATGGGCTGGAACGATTTGATCATCGACAACCCGCACCCCGTGCTTGCGGGCCTAGAGACCGGCGATCACGCTTATTTTGTCCACTCTTACCACTTTCGCGTCACCGCCCCCGCAGAGCGTCTGGCGCATGTGGATTACGGTGGCGACATCACCGCCATCATTGGCCGTGACACCATGCTTGGCATGCAGTTCCACCCAGAAAAGTCCCAAGCCAACGGCCTGCGTCTGATTGGGAACTTCCTCACATGGAAGCCCTAAAGCTCCAAGGCATTCTTGATAAAATTGCAGCCACGATGACGCTTGTGGCCGACCGCGGCAAAGTGGCGACCTATATCCCCGAGTTGGCGACAGTTGACCCCAACCGCTTTGGCATCGCAGTTGCACTGCCCTCTGGTCAGTTGCTGAGCGCAGGCGATGCCGATGTGCCCTTTTCCATCCAGTCGATTTCCAAAGTATTTACCCTTGCGATCGCTTTGGGGCGCTTGGGCGATCAGCTTTGGACCCGTGTGAGCCGCGAGCCTTCGGGATTGGCCTTCAATTCGATCCTGCAACTTGAACAAGAGAATGGCATTCCCCGCAATCCCTTCGTTAATGCGGGCGCAATCGCTGTGACGGATGCGATTTTGCAAGGCCACCAGCCGCGCGAAATCCTTGCAGAGCTGTTGCGGTTCATCCGCTTGGCCGCTGATGATGACGAAATTCACATCAATGAGGCGGTTGCGCGATCCGAGCAGGCAACAGCCCATCGCAACATCGCGCTCGCCGAGTTCATGGCGGCGATGGGCAACCTGACCAATCCCTCCGCACTGACCATCGGGACCTATGTGCATCAATGCGCTGTCGAGATGAGCTGTAAACAGCTAGCAAATGCGGGGCGATTTTTGAGGGGTGGCGGCGATAGTCCACGCCTTGTCGGTGCTTCACGGGTGCGGCGGATTAATGCGCTGATGATGATGTGCGGGCATTACGACGGGTCGGGCGAGTTCGCCTATCAGGTTGGGCTGCCAGGCAAGTCGGGGGTGGGGGGTGGTATTTTGGCGATTGCGCCGAACCAAGCCTCGATTGCCGTTTGGTCACCTGGGTTGAACCATCGTGGAAATTCGCAACTTGGGACAGCAGCGGTTGAAATCCTTGCGCGCGAGATGGGGTGGTCAGTTTTCGACTGATGGCGCGTGCGCAGATGTTGGACGCTCCGCGGGGAGTATTTGGGCCAGTATGAAAGCTGGGAGCCGCGGGAGTTTGGGTTAGCGCGCGGCTTTTTCGGTGATACCCGAGACACCTTCGCGGCGTTCCAATTCGGCCTCGACATCGGTGAGCGATACATCACGGGCGGCCAGCATCACGAGGAGATGATAGAGCACGTCAGCGGCCTCGCTGGTAAGCTTGGCGCGGTCGCCTTTTACCGCCTCGATAATTGCCTCGATCGCTTCTTCGCCAAATTTTTCGGCGCATTTCTCTGGGCCTTTGGCGAAGAGTTTCGCGGTCCACGAGCTTTCGGGGTCGGCGTTTTTTCGGTCTGAAATGGTGAGGGCGAGCCGGTGCAGTGCGGTCATTGCGGTCTCCTTAGGTCAGGCGCATCGGGATGCCCGCTGCCGCCATGTGCTGTTTCGCCTCTGCGATGGTGAACTCGCCGAAGTGGAAGATTGATGCCGCGAGAACAGCAGAGGCGCCGCCCATGGTCACGCCTTCGACCAAGTGATCGAGGGTTCCGACGCCGCCCGACGCGATTACGGGGACGCTGACGGCGTCAGAGATGGCGCGCGTGAGCGCAAGGTTAAAGCCTGCGCGGGTGCCGTCGCGGTCCATTGAGGTCAGTAGGATTTCCCCTGCGCCTTTGGCCGCCATCCTGCAGGCAAATTCGACCGCATCAATGCCAGTGGCTTTGCGGCCGCCATGGGTGAAAATCTCCCATTTGCCGGGGCTTACGGTTTTGGCGTCGATAGCCACCACGATGCATTGCGAGCCAAAACGGTCAGCTGCCTCTGAGACCACGTCAGGGTTGGCGACGGCGGCGGAGTTGAAGGAGACTTTGTCTGCACCGGCCAAAAGCAAGGCCCGCACATCGGTGTGGCTGCGCACGCCGCCTCCAACGGTCAGCGGCATAAAGCAGGCTTCGGCAGTGCGGGTCACAAGATCAAACATTGTGCCGCGATTTTCATGCGTGGCGTGGATGTCGAGAAAGCAAAGCTCGTCAGCACCCGCAGCGTCATAGGCACGCGCGGCCTCGACGGGGTCGCCTGCATCGCGCAGGCCGACAAAGTTCACGCCCTTGACGACGCGGCCATCGGCGACATCCAGGCAGGGGATCAATCGGGTCTTGAGCATGAAATGACCTTAGCTTTTGCGTGGATCAGTGGCGAGGGTTTTCAGCGCCGCGCCAAGATCAATTGCCCCATCATAAAGCGCGCGACCAGAGATGGCACCCGCAATCACTCCCGTATCGCGCAGTGCGATCAGGTCCTCCATCCGCGACACGCCACCCGAGGCGATCACGGGGATAGACACCGCACGCCCAAGCGCCTCGGTCGCTTCGATGTTCGGGCCCTGCATCGCGCCATCGCGGTCGATATCGGTGTAGATGATCGCAGCTACGCCCGCATCCTCGAACGAACGCGCCAGATCGGTAACCTTGACGGTCGTCTCTTCGGCCCAACCTTTGGTCGCCACAAAGCCTTTGCGCGCATCGATGCCAACCGCAACTTGGCCCGGAAAAGCCGCAGCTGCCTGTCGCACGAGGTCGGGATTTTCGACCGCAACCGTACCAAGGATGACCCGCGCCAGACCCTTTTCCAGCCACATCGCGATGGTCGCCATGTCGCGGATACCGCCGCCAAGCTGCGCGGGCACTTTGACTTGCGCGAGGATTGCCTCGACCGCTGCCGCATTGACCGGAGTGCCTGCAAAAGCGCCGTTCAGGTCGACAAGATGCAGCCATTCGCAGCCCGCCGCTTGGAACTTGAGCGCCTGCGCCGCCGGGTCGTCGCCGAACACCGTTGCGGCCGACATCTCGCCGCGCAAGAGCCGCACGCATTGGCCGTCTTTCAGGTCGATTGCGGGATAGAGGATCATGGCAGTCTCCGATTTGCTTTCCCGAGTTCATAAGCAGGTGCTGCGGCAATGCCAAGACCTTCGCGACCCGACGTCAGCCTTGTGGGAATCACAAATCACCGCAACGCTCGGGCAATCTTCAGGGAGGAAGACTATGTTCAAAAAAATCGCACTGGCTGCGGCCTTTGTCTGTGCCGCGACCAGCAGCTTTGCCGCAGAGCCTGTTGTCGGCACATGGAAAACCAAAGTCGATGACAACGGAAAATACGGCTACGTCCAGATCAAAGCTTGTGGCGCTGCGTATTGCGGCACGTTGATCAAGGCCTTTGACAAAGACGGCAAGGAATATGCCAGCGAAAATCTTGGTAAAAAGATTGTCTGGGACATGAAGCCCTATGCCAACGGCCTGTTTGACGACGGCAAGGTCTGGTCGCCCGATCGCAACAAAACCTATGACGCGGATATGACGCTGACGGGGAACACTCTGGCGGTGCGCGGCTGTGTCTTTGGCATCTGTCGCGACGGCGGCACTTGGACGCGGGTGCAATAGCGCAGGTTTCGGGTCGCTATTGTCTGAATACCGCGTCACTTTGGCGGAAATGCTGAAGGAGCGGATATGTCAGGCCAAGACTGGATACGACTTGTGATCCTCTCCGTTCTTTGGGGAGGATCGTTCTTTTTTGTCGAGGTCGCGCTCGAAGGCTTGCCCGTGCTCAGTCTTGTCTGGGCGCGGGTTGCTTTGGCGGCGGGGCTGCTGGCGGTGGTTTTGGGCGCCACACGGACGGCTTTCCCGCAGGGCAAGCGGGTTTGGACCGCGCTTTTGGTGATGGGGCTGTTGAACAACGCGGTGCCCTTCACCTTGTTTGTCGCGGCGCAGGGGCAGATCTCGGGAGGCTTGGCCGCAATTTTGAATGCCACCACCCCGCTTTGGGGCGTGGTCTTGGCGCATCTTTTGACCGAGGAAAAAGTCAGCCGCAGCAAGATGATCGGCTTGGCGGCGGGGTTTGTTGGTGTTGTCGTGATGATGGGCGGCAAGTCGGGCGGCGCGTTTTGGGCAAGCTTTGCCTGCTTGTCTGCCGCGTTTTCCTACGGGTTGGCAGGGATTTGGGGGCGGCGGTTCAAGGCGATGGGCCTTTCGCCACTGACTACGGCTTTTGGACAGGTGTGTTGCTCGAGCCTGATATTGCTGCCGATCTGGCTTTGGGTTGACCAGCCTTGGGTGGTGCAAGCGATGCCAAGCGCGCGGGTGGTTGGGGCGGTATTGGGGCTTGCGGCGCTGTCAACGGCACTGGCTTATCTGCTCTATTTTCGCCTGCTGGCTTCGGCGGGGCCAACCAACCTCTTGCTGGTGACGTTTTTGGTGCCCGTTTCCGCTGCGGCATTGGGAATGGCGTTTTTGAACGAGCAGCTGACACCGAACCAACTGGCTGGATTTGTTTTGATTGCCATGGGGTTGGCTGCGATTGACGGGCGGCTGTTGCGACGGTTTGGTTGGGCCTAAGCGACGATGTCGCTCACAGCCCCAAACGCGGGATCTCGATCGCAGGGCAGCGGTCCATGATAGCCACAACGCCCGCAGCTTGCGCCCGCGCCGCAGCCTCGGCGTCAATCACGCCAAGCTGCATCCACACCGCGCGCAAATCTGGAAAGGCCGCAAGCGCCGCATCGACAACCCCACCTGCCTCGGCGGAGTTGCGGAAAATATCCACCATATCAACGCCTTCGGTAATGTCGGACAGCGCGCCACGCACGGGTTCGCCATTGACGATCACGCCCACCTGCCCCGGATTAACCGGAATCACCCGATATCCGCGCTGCGTAAGATAGTTGGCAACGCGGTGGCTGGCCCGTTCGGGTTTCGGCGACCAGCCGACAAGAGCAATCGTCTTAACCGAAACAAGCACATCACGGATCAGCTGATCTTGGGTCATCTTGGCCTCATGCAGAAAAAGACGCCCGAGCCTGAGGCTGGGGCGTCAAGGTGTGGAACGAGGGACAGTAAACAGAGAGCACGATGGTTCCAGTATCGGGCCTGTCCATAAAAGATGGGAAGAGATCGCAGCAATAAAAGGGGGCCTCGCGTTTTTGTGACCCCAGCCGCGGGTGCAGTTCGTCAGCGCTGCACCCGTGATTCTTTAGCTGTTCGTTCATCCTTGTGGATTAGGATTTAGCGGATCGAGTGGCCGCAGCGTACAGCCCGACCGCCGCCGCATTCGACACGTTCAGACTGCCAAAAGCCCCCGCGAAAGGAATACGCGCAATGATATCACAGGTCTCGCGGGTCTTTTCGCGCAGGCCAGGCCCCTCTGCCCCAAGCACAAGCGCGATCGGATGGGTGCCGGTGCTGGCCATCGCCTCGCCCAGCTCTACCGTGCCGTCGCCGTCCAGACCGATCATGCGATAGCCCATGGATTTCAGCTCTTCCATGGCTTCGGCAAGGTTGGTCACCTTGAGTCACGGTCAAGCGTGGCGCTGTAGTGTTCCCAGACCGCATGCGCCTGGTCGGCGCGGGTAAGGATGCTCCGGTTGCGGAGGTCGTCGAACTCGCGATGCCACTTGGCGATCAGGGGTATGAACCGCTCGCTTTGCCTCGCCCAGTTCCTTGGTCCCGAGCGACTGCGAAAGGTGCGACTTCCCCACGATCGAGAGAGATCGAAAGGCACACGAATGCGTCCGTAGTAGGCCGCGCCGCGCCGGGAGGATGTAGCTCTGTCCCGTCATTTTCACCTCAGTATATTCGGGCGTGCTAGGTTCGTGCCCTGTGGTTGGGAGCCGCCTCACCCACTTCCACGTTGACTAAATACAGACGGCTCACGTGTTAAGTAAATTGAGTTCGAGGATCACCATGGCCAAGCTAAAGTCTCTTTTATCGTTAGCGCTCTGTCGCTTGTATTGGTTTCATCGGTCGTGTTTGCAGAAGATTATAAGGTTGGCGAGTTGATTGGCCGTGAGCAGGCGCAGCCGGTGAACCCACTAGATTATCCTGAACTACCTCCGCCACGGTCAGGGGCACAATACGCCGTAATAGACGGCGTGCTTGTTGAGCTTGACTTTGAAAGTTACCGGCTTTTGCAAATTCTCAAAAAAGTGGCTGGCGGAGCGACACTGCCCGTTACTCATGGCTCTGATACCGAAGCTCGCTCTGAGGATGGCAAGAAGGACAAGAAGGACAAGCGAGAAAAAGGAAACGGGGTATGGGTGACGATCAGTCGATCAACATACCTGCCGGACATCTACCGCCCCCCGGTTCTTGCCGCGTGTGGTATCGGGATGGGCCTGCGGGTCACCAACCGCCACCGACATCGTGTGATGTGGCCGTGCCAACCGGGGCGACCTTGATTGAAATTTATGTATCTCATCGGCTTAGACAGCTTCGCCTTGCCCAAGATCGGAGCCAGCTGAGGGGCACCCGAACGCGAGGATAGTAGGTCGCGCGGCGCTTGGTGATGTGAGGTCAAACCCGTCATTTTGACCCCTTTTTGAAGGTCGTGTGTAGCAGTTGTGTGCAGCAAACCTCTTGATATGTCAATTATTTTTGCCAAATCATAGGCTTGGATTTGGATCGCTTTCAGTCCTAGATCCACAGTGCCAGGCACCAGACAATCTCGCAAGGAGTTAGCTATAAATCACCTCGGCGCCCGCGACGGTGACGGAACCGACTCTGCCAGGGGGTTCGATCTGTCTCGAAACAGAATTTGAAGTCGTGCCGAAGATACTATGACCGCTTTCAACCCACTGCGTATGCTTGCTCTCTCCCGGCCGAGGGTGTGTGGAAACTCCCGATCTGAGGTCACACGAACAGTGACTTTTCCTGTTTGGAGTTCACGATCTGATGGGTCGGTGACCTTTTCCGGGTCGATTGACCCGGTTCAGCCCGGGATGGCCTCCATCAGACGCCGGACGCCGATCAGGGAGATCATGTGCTTGATGTTGTAGGCGAGCACGTTCAGCGCCATTTCGGTGCGGACGCCTCGAACCAAAACTTTCACAATATCTTCCAGGCCAAGACCTTTGGCACGTAGTAAGATCAAATAATGAAAAAGAAGATCGGCCCCCTCATTTAAAAAAAAGCCCATTAGAATCTTTGGCTTCTATGACAAGTTCTACGGCTTCCTCACCTACTTTCTGTGCAATCTTATTTATCCCTTTTTCAAATAGCTAGGTGCAACGTAACGATTTTCAGAATTGGCAGCGTTTTGTCTTTCTGCAATTCCTAATGAATGTGATAATTCACAAAAATAAACATAAGTAAAAAACGTTGGTCTTGTAGGTCCAAAAATAATTACATCAAATAAATAATCACTTACAAAATATGTAAAAAAGGCCATGATAATAATGGCAATTGTACTTCTCACTAACAACCATCTTAAGTCTTCTAGATGATCTAAAAACGACATTTCGTTTTGATTTATCTTTGCCATTATACTATTCCTTCTTTTAAAATGTCGTGTAAATGTAACACTCCTTTGTATTCGTTACTTCTACTACAATCAATTGTGTAATAGAAAAATCTTCCAGTGTATTTAGAAGCATCTGTAACCATATCTGTTGCTTGAATCAACTTAGGATTTTTAGTCATGATGTCTCTGGCAACTAAATCTTCTAATTGATCTCTTTCGCTAAGCATTCTTCTAATATCACCATCAGTAATAATACCTATAACAGCATCATTTTCAACAACTGCGGTTACACCTAAACCTCTCCTGAAATTTCAAAAATTACTTGTTGGATTGATGCAT
>CAWJOY010000008.1:0-77644 GCA_963844505.1 uncultured Alphaproteobacteria bacterium | reverse complement strand
TCAACCCGCTTGGGGCGGCATCAAGCGCTGCGGGCGCGGCCGCCGTTTCTGCCACGGATGCAGCCGCCGCCAAGGCCTTGAGGGTCTCGCGCTGGAACGGGGTTTCAAACCGCGACACCACTTTGCCATCCGCGCCCAGCTGATCGACGCGCAGCGTATAAAGCCCCGCCGCCACGCCGCGCAAAGCCACCGACCAATCGCCCACGGACCCGATCACAGTCGATGCGACCAGCGCTTGGTCCAGATAGACCTGCAAGTCGCTGCCCGCCGTGCCACGCCCGCCCAAAACCACCGCGCCATCTTCTGCATAGCTGATGCTTTCAATGCGCACATTCGCCGCGACCTCTGCCGGAACTGGCGCTGTCGAGACAACTCGCACCCCCGCGGGGTCAATCACCAAAGCCGCCGGAGGCGCTTGGGTTTCGACAGTTTCGGCGGGTGCGGCCACGGCGACAACCGCCTCGCCCTCGGACGCAGCACTAAAGGGCGCTATCGCCACCTTGACCGCCTGCGTTGACCCATCCGCCGCCTGCGCGATCACCGACAAAATCCGTGCGCGATTAGAGGCAGGGATATTAAACAAGCCAACGAAATCACCAGAGCTGCTGGCCTGCGTCCGCGCCACTTCGGCACGGTCCAGATCAAAGCGTAGCGTATCGCCGCCGCCCGCCCGTCCCGCGATTGTGACCGCACCATCGCGCCCAATCCGCACCACGTCCAGCTTTGGCGCAACCGCCAGCGAAGCCACCGCAGCAACAGGCGCATCGGGGACCAGAGCCGCAATCTCGGCCTCGGGGGCAGCCATGCGCGCAGGCATCACCATGCCATAAATCACCGCAGCAACCGCCGCGCCAATGGCAATCACAACCCCGCCGCGCGCCCCCGTGCTCATCTCAGACCAAGCCGCCATACGTCCCATTCCTTCACTACGAACAGCCGCTTGCGAAAACCGCAGCGCCGTCCAAGGGCCTGTTCCGACCCCTTATTCCCTTCCCCAAGGAATCCCCATATCATAGGGCAAATCAACAACTTTCCCGAAGGAGCCGCCCATGCAGCCCAAGCAAAGCTCGATCTGTGTCTTCTGCGGCGCACGCGCGGGGCATAACCCAGCCTTTACCCAAGCCGCGCGCGACATTGGTGCCGCCATTGCCGCTCATGACTGGCGGCTGGTTTATGGCGCGGGCGATGTCGGGCTGATGGGCGAAGTGGCGCGCGCCGCCCAAAGCCACGGCGCGACCAGCCTTGGCGTTATCCCAACGCATCTGATGAACCTTGAGGTCGGCAAGCGCGATCTGACGCAATTCATCATCACCGAAAACATGCATGAACGTAAAAAGGTGATGTTCATGAACTCGGACGCCATCGTTGTGCTGCCGGGTGGGGCGGGCAGTCTGGACGAGTTTTTTGAGGTGCTGACTTGGGCGCAGATCGGGCTGCATGGCAAACCGATCTTCCTGCTGAACACCGAAGGTTATTGGGCGCCGCTGATTGCCCTCTTGGACCATATCATCGCGCAGGGCTTTGCCTCTGAAAGCCTGAAGGACCACTTCCGCGTGATCGACACGGTTGCAGCCCTGAGCCAAGCCCTCAACACCGCGCTGTCGTAACAAAAAGGCCCGCCAGAGGAATCTGACGGGCCCAATTCTTTGCCTGCGCGCAAGATTACATGCGTGCGGCGACAGCTTCCCAGTTGACCAGCTTGTCAAGGAAGTTGCTCAGGTAAGCTGGGCGCTTGTTGCGGAAGTCGATGTAGTAGGAATGCTCCCAAACGTCGCAGCCAAGCAGTGCCTTTTGACCAAAGCACAAAGGGTTCACGCCGTTTTCGGTCTTGGTGACCTTGAGGCTGCCGTCCTTGTCTGCAACCAACCACGCCCAGCCCGAACCAAACTGGCCCGCGCCTGCTGCGGCGAAGTCTTCTTTGAATTTGGCAACCGAACCAAAGGCTTCGACCAATGCTTTTTCAAGCTCGGTCGGCATGGCTTTGCCTGCTGGCCCCATCACTTCCCAGAACAGGTTGTGATTCCAATGCTGCGACGCATTGTTAAAGATGCCATTCTGCGCCACGGAGCCCGCAACATAGGTGCCAGCCACGATCTCTTCGAGCGACTTGGATTCCCACTCGGTGCCCGCAATCAGCTTGTTGCCGTTGTCGACATAGGCCTTGTGGTGCAGGTCGTGGTGGAATTCTAGCGTCTCGGCGGACATGCCAAGGCCAGCCAAAGCATCGTGCGCATAGGGAAGATTAGGAAGCGTGAAAGCCATCGGACTGTCTCCTGTTTATACTATGCCGCCACAGATCACTCTTGGCGGGCAGAGGTCAAGGGCGGAACGACGTCCCGCCCCTCGGTATCAAAGGTATATCCCATTTGCGCACAAACAAGGTCGAAACTCAAGCTTTGCGCATGGGGCGGCAAGGTCTAGCGCAGCGCGCTGCCCGCCATCGCCGAATGGCTGAGCAGCCCCATGACATAGCCTGCAACCGAGCGGAAACAGACCAAGCGATAGCCGCCGTCATAGGCCCAAAACGCAGCCGCCACCTGAGCCGTGCGCGTGCGGCGCAGCTCTTTCGGACCCATCGCAGCAAAGTCCACCGGTGCCAGTTTCGAGATCACTTGATCGGCCTTCGCGCCTTTGACGTCAAACACCGCGCGGGCATCCGAGACAACGACGGCCAAGAAATGCTGGCCCTTCAGCCCCGCCTCAAGCTCCGCCAAAGCCGCAGCCGTTTCGCCATAGGGCAGGATCAACAGATATTCGTCCGGCCCCATCCAGCCCACGGCCTTATCGCCTGCGGACTCGATCTGGCGCAGTGCAGGCACATCAAGCCCAACCGCCGCTTTGATCGCCTTGGCCAAGCCTTTGACGTCGGGCTTGGCACGCAGGGTGATCATCCCGAGCGGGCCGACTTCGCTTACTTTGGCAAAGCCATCGAAGGTTACGTTGCCCAAGGCGCTGACTACATTAGACATTTTGCTTATCCCCGTCCTTGTCAAAGAAAACCGGATCGACGACCCGCGCCTTCACTGTGCCGCCTGTGACGGTGTTGAACTCGACGATATCGCCAAGCCGGTCCATGCCGCCAAACACCAAGCCCATCGCGATACCGCGCTTGAGCGTCGGGCTGTAGTAGGTCGAAGTAACCCGTCCCTGAGTGTTGCCCTGCCCGTTGGCATTGGTGCCCGCAGCCACGATATAGCTGCCATCGGGAATGACCGAGCCGTCAAGCGTTTCAAAGCCCGCCAACTTCCAGCGGTCTTGGCTGGCAAGGAAGGTGCGCTCTTGGCCACGTTTGCCAAGGAAGTCGGCCTTCTTTTTGCTGATCGCCCAGCCAAGGTTAAGGTCTTGCGGGATGATCGTGCCATCGGTTTCGTCACCGATCATGATAAAGCCTTTTTCGGCCCGCATGATGTGCAAGGCTTCGGTGCCATAAGCCATGGCGCCAAACTCTGCCCCTGCCGCGTGAAGCGCATCCCAAAAGGCCGCGCCCATGCTGGCAGGAACCGCGATTTCATAGCTGAGCTCGCCCGAGAAGCTGATCCGGTACGCACGTACAGGAAAGCCACCCAGCGTGCCATCCGCCCAAGTCATGAACGGCATCGCCTCTTTCGAGACATCCATGCCGCCCAGCTTTTCCAGCACTTTGCGGGCATTCGGACCAACAACCGCGACCTGCGCCAACTGCTCGGTGATATTGGCGGTATAGACCTGCCAATCCCACCATTCGCACTGCAACCAGTCCTCCATCCACGCATGGATACGGTCCGCGCCGCCCGAGGTGGTGTGGCAAAGCCATGTCTCTTCGTCGATGCGCGCAACCACGCCATCGTCCGACAAGAAGCCCTGCTCATTACACATCAGGCCATAGCGGCACTTGCCAACCGGCAAGGTGCTCATCACGCCAGTATAAAGCATGTCCATGAACTTGCCAGCATCGGGGCCTTTGACAATGATCTTGCCAAGCGTCGAAGCATCCAGCAGGCCAAGCGCGTTGCGGGTGTTGTTAACCTCGCGGTGGACGGCTTGCTCGTGGTTCTCACCTGCACGCGGGAAGCAATACGGGCGGCGCCACAGACCGACGGGCTCCATATAGGCTTGGTGCTTTTCATGCCACGCGTGCATCGGAGTGCGGCGCAGCGGCTGGAAGATGTCGCCACGGCTTTCCCCTGCCAGCGCGCCCAAGGTCACAGGCACATAGGGCGGGCGGAAAGTGGTGGTGCCGACGCGCGGGATGTCTTCATTCAAAGCATCAGCAAGAACGGCCAATCCGTTGATATTGCTAAGTTTACCCTGATCCGTCGCCATCCCCAAAGTGGTATACCGCTTGGTGTGTTCAACGCTTTCATAGCCCTCGCGCGCGGCGAGTTGCACGTCAGACACCTTAACGTCGTTCTGGTAATCCAGCCACATTTTCGAGCGCAGCGCGATGTTTGCGCCCTGCGGCATGATCCAGACAGGCTCCATCGGGCCCTCGGTCACAGGCTCTGCGACAGAGGCTTTGACCTCGGCGCTAAAGCCCACAGACTTGAGAGCTGCGACCGCGCCAAGGGCTGCATCGCTGAGCGTTTCCGCAGCCGACATCGTGCCATTGGCGGCACCAACCGCAACCACCATCGCCGTGCCCTTATCGCCCGTTGGCGGACGGGTCGCATCTGGGCGGAAGTTTTGCTGTGCGGTGTTCCACGTCAGTTTGCCGCCGCAATGGCTCCAGAGGTGGACAACCGGTGACCAGCCGCCCGACATGGCAACAGCATCACAGGCGATTTCTTCCAGCACAGCGCCTTGACCAGCCTGTGCGCCAAGCTGCACGCCAGTGACGCGCTTGCCGCCTTTGACTTTGATCACAGCGGTCGAGGTGGCGACGCGGATGCCCAAAGCTTTGGCCCGGGCGACGAGTTCGCCCGATGGATTGGTGCGCGCATCAACGATGCACGGCACCACAAGTCCTGCGCCAACCAGCGCGATCGCGGTGCGGTAGGCGTCGTCGTTGTTGGTGACCACGACCGTGCGATCCCCTGCCGAGACGGCAAAGTTCACGACATAATCGCGCAAAGACGCCGCCAGCATTACACCCGGTATGTCGTTGCCCGCAAAGGACAAAGGCCGCTCGATCGCGCCCGTTGCGGTGACGATTTGGCCCGCACGGATCCGCCAGAGCCGCTGTTTCGGACGGCCATCGCCCGGCGTGTGATCGGCGATTTTCTCATTCGCCAAGACATAGCCGTGGTCATAAACGCCCGTCGCAGGACAGCGCAGATGCAGAATGACATTGTCCATCGCTTCGAGGCTTTGGACGGTTGCGTCCACCCAGTCGGCTGCGGGCTTGCCGTCGATGATCTCGCCATCAACAGGCGCGCGACCGCCCCAATGTGCAGTTTGCTCCATCACGATGACACGAGCCCCAGAGCCCCCCGCGATCAGTGCGGCTTGCAGGCCAGCGATACCGCCGCCAACAACCAGCACGTCACAAAAACCGTAGGCCTGCTCGTAACGGTCAGCGTCCCGCTCGGTCGGGGCTTTGCCCAGACCAGCCGAAGCGCGGATAATGGGTTCAAACAGATGCTTCCACGCGGCGCGCGGATACATGAAGGTCTTGTAGTAAAAGCCCCCCGGCAAAAAGCGGGCGAGCGCGTTGTTGACGACGCCCACGTCATATTCCAGCGACGGCCAGTGGTTTTGACTGGCCGAGGTGAGGCCGTCAAAAAGCTCGGTCGTGGTGACGCGTTGGTTGGGTTCAAAGCGCGCGCCCTCACCCAGACCGACAAGCGCGTTGGGCTCTTCGGGGCCAGCCGCGACGATGCCGCGCGGGCGGTGGTATTTGAACGACCGCCCGACCAGCATCTGGTCGTTGGCCAAAAGCGCCGAGGCGAGGGTGTCGCCCGCATAGCCCTTCATCTTTTTGCCATTGAACGAAAACTCGTTTGCCGCAGAGCGATCAATCAACCGCCCGCCTTTGTGAAGCCGCGTGCTCATGCGTAACCCTTCCACTCAGGCCGCTTGGCCTTGATCTTTTCTTGCAGTTCAGCCGGCGGCTCTTTGGTTTGGGCAGAGTAGGTGCCGAAAACCTCGAGCGTGGCAGTGTCGCGAGCGGCCAGGAACCATTTGCCGCAGCCGTAGACGTGGCGCCAGCGTTCGAAATGCACGCCCTTGGGGTTCTTGCGGGCGAACATATAGCTCTCGAATTCGGTGTCCGACGCGCCGGGGCCAAAGCGCTTGAGGTGCGCCTCGTAGCCGGGGGAGAGTTCGGTTTCTTCGGCTTTGACGCCGCAATAGGGGCATTCAAGAATTAACATTGTGCGGCCTTTTGAGTTGGAACCAGACAGTTGGTCTGACGGGAGCCTGCGCGGGGGCTCTGCCCCCGCCCCCCCGGAGTATGTATGCCAGTATGAAAGCGCATCAGTGGGCCACGCCAGCTGCGACGGATTCGTCGATGAACTGACCCTCTTTGAAGCGCCACATGTTGAAGGCTTCGGCCAGCGCGCCTGGCTCGCCTTTGGCGACGAGTTCAGCCATAGCCCAGCCCGAGCCCGGAATGGCTTTGAAGCCGCCGGTGCCCCAGCCGCAGTTGATGAAGCAATTGCCAAGCGGGGTTTTGGAAATGATGGGCGAGCGGTCACCCGTCATATCAACGATGCCGCCCCATTGGCGCAGCATTTTCAGGCGCGAGATCATTGGGAAGGTCTCGATCAGGGCGCGCAGGGTTTCTTCGATATGGTGGTAGGACCCGCGTTGGGTGAAGTTGTTAAAGCCGTCGGTACCGCCGCCGATGACCATTTCGCCCTTGTCGGATTGGCTCATGTAGCCGTGGACGGTATTGGCCATGACCACAACATCCATGCAGGGTTTGATCGGTTCGGAAACCATAGCTTGAAGCGCGACAGCCTCTACGGGCAGGCGGAAGCCCGCCATGTCGGCGACTTGGCCCGAATGGCCTGCGACGACGATGCCGAGCTTTTTGGTTCCGATGAAGCCTTTGGTGGTGTTAACGCCCGTGACGTTGCCGCCCTCTGAGGTGACGCCGGTGACTTCGCATTGCTGGATGATGTCCATGCCCATCGCCGAGCAGGCGCGCGCGTAGCCCCATGCGACCGCGTCATGGCGGGCGGTGCCGCCGCGGGCTTGGTAGAGCGCCCCCAGCACGGGATAGCGTGGGCCGTCGATATTGATAATAGGCACCAGTTCTTTGACGCGCTGTGGGCTGATCCATTCGGTGGAGACGCCTTGCAGCGCGTTGGCGTGAGCGGTGCGTTGGTAGCCGCGGATCTCGTGGTGGGTTTGCGCCAGCATCAACAGGCCACGCGGGCTGAACATGACGTTATAGTTCAGGTCTTGGCTCATCGTCTCGTAGAGAGAGCGGGCCTTTTCGTAAATCGCGGCCGAGCTGTCTTGCAGGTAGTTCGAGCGGATGATGGTGGTGTTGCGGCCCGTATTGCCGCCGCCAAGCCAGCCTTTTTCGATCACCGCGACATTGGTGATTCCAAAGTTCTTGCCCAGATAATAGGCCGTAGCCAAACCGTGGCCACCCGCGCCGACGATAACAACATCGTAGGATTTCTTGGGCATTGGCGATGCCCAAGCCCGCTCCCAGCCCATGTGATGCGAAAGCGCCTCTTTGGCGATGGCGAAAACCGAATAGCGTTTCATGAGCGGCCCTCTCTTCATGTCAGCGTCTTATGGCGTGATCTGCGCTTTTAACCCGCCTTGCCAGCGGCACAATCGGGAAAATTGCGACATAGGCCGACGGCATGGCGGGAAAATTGCGACATTTGTTACGAGGGCGACGGGAGAACTGGCCCCTGCGGCACAATCTCCCCTTTTGCCAAGGCGTCAAACCGCCTACATCAAGCCCAAGTTTTAAGGAGCACGGCATGGACAACTGGCTGTTTTGGGCGATCTGCGGCACGATCTCTGTCGGGATCATTGCGATCATGCTGCAGGCCATGCGGCGGGCCGACGTGGGGTCGCAGGGTCAAGAGCCGGCGGCGTTGCGGGTCTATCGCGACCAGTTGGCCGAGGTGGACCGGGATCTGGCGCGCAATGTGATCTCTGCGCAAGAGGCCGAGCGGCTGCGTACAGAAGTTTCGCGGCGATTGTTGGAAGCTGACCGAGCCCAGAAGGCATCGTCGGGGACATCGCAGCGCGGGGCGGCTTCGGCTTGGGTTGCGGGCGGGGTGGTTGTTGCCGCGGTTGCGGGCGGGTTGGTGCTTTATGAGCGGCTTGGCGCGCCGGGCTATCCGGACTTTCCTTTGGATGCGCGCCTTGCCATGAGCGAGGACGCCTATCGCACCCGCCCCAGCCAGCAGGATGCCGAGGCGCAAGCGCCCGTGCCTGCCGCTAACAAAGTTGATCCGCAGTTTGCTGAATTGATGACCAAGCTGCGCGATGCGGTAAAGGCGCGTCCCGATGATGTGCAAGGGCTTACGTTGCTTGCCAAAAACGAGGCGCAGCTGGGGGATTTCATCGCCTCGCGCAAGGCCTATGAGCAGCTTGTGAAGGTCAAGGCAGAGGCTGCGACGGCGCAAGATCACCTTGGGCTGGCGCAAACCATGATCATCGCGGCGGGTGGTTTCGTGTCGCCAGAGGCCGAGGTCCATCTGAACGAAACCCTCAAGCGCGAGCCGACCAACGGGCTTGCGCGCTATTTCACAGGCTTGTTGATGGCGCAGGTGGGGCGCTTTGACCGCGCTTTCGAGATTTGGGAGCCACTGCTGCGCGAAGGTCCCGCCGATGCCTCTTGGATGCCGCCGATTAACGCAGGGCTGCAAGAGGTTGCAGACCGTGCGGGGATCAAGTTCCAAATGCCAGCCGCCGTCCCTGCCCTGCGCGGCCCCAGTGGCGCAGATGTTGCCGCAGCCGCAGATATGTCCGGTGAAGATCGTCAAGCGATGATCGCCTCGATGGTGGCGGGGCTGGAAGAGCGGCTCTATGCCGAAGGGGGCTCGCTTGAGGAATGGCTGCGCTTGATGTCGTCGCTGTCGGTTTTAGGCGAAACGGCGCGCGCCAAAACCGCCTATGAGCGTGCTGTTGTTGCCTATGGCGACGACGTTGACGCCCTTGGCCAGATCGAATCCGCAGCCTCGGAGGCAAAGATAACCCCATGATTTTTCAAGATATCGCCGAATTCGCCGCTGAACTAAAACCAAACCGCGCGATTTGCGGGCTTGATCTGGGCGACAAGACCATCGGCATCGCGGTCTCTGATCTGCGCCGATCGGTGGCCACACCTGTTCATACCGTGCGCCGCGTCAAGTTCACCCTTGATGCCGCCGAATTGCTGGCGCTTTTGACCGAGCGCAACATTTGCGGCATCCTGTTGGGCCTGCCCTTGAATATGGACGGAAGCCCCGGACCGCGGGTGCAATCGACCCAAGCCTTTGCGCGCAATCTTGAAAAGCTGACGCCACTGCCGATCTCGTTTTGGGACGAGCGTCTGTCCACCGTCGCCGCAGAGCGGGCGCTGATCGAGGCGGATATGTCTCGAATGCGTCGCCGTGAAGTGATCGACCAAGTGGCAGCGGGCTATATTCTGCAGGGGGCGCTTGACCGCCTTACCTATATGGACAGAGCCAATGGATGAGATCTGGAAGCGGCAGGAAATCGAGTCTCCCTGCGTCAAGCTTTGCGTCATCGAGCCGAAATCCCGCCTTTGCATGGGCTGCTTTCGCTCGATCGACGAGATCGGCGCTTGGTCACAGTTGAGCCCAGAAAGCCGTCGCAGCGTCATGGTCGACCTGCCTGCGCGGGCGGCCCTTGTGACGCCGACGCGGCGTGGCGGGCGGGCAGCGCGGCTGAACCAAGCCGACTAGCGCCACCTACCAGCCGTCAAAGCGCGCCTGCGCCTCGCCCTCATCGCCTGCCAAAAACGCCTCGGCCTGTGCGATGATCGGGGCGCGATCCAGCCGCGCAAGGTTCTTATAGGCCAATGCCATGCGGGGGTTGCGCGCCAGCACCGCCTCATTGGCGATCAGGAAATTCCAATAGAGATAGTTGAACGGACAGGCCCCCGTCCCCAGCTTGGCCTTCACGTCATAAGCGCAACCGCTGCAGTAATCCGACATCCGGTCGATATAGGCACCAGAGGCCGCGTAGGGCTTGGACCCCAGCCGCCCGCCGTCGGCATGGCACACCATCCCATGCACATTCGGCAGCTCTACCCAGTCATAGGCATCAACGTAGACCGCCAGATACCACGCCTCGATCTGCGCGGGCTCGATTCCCGCCAAAAGCGCGTAATTGCCCGTGACCATCAGCCGTTGAATGTGGTGCGCATAGCCCGTGCGCTGCGTCACGCCAATCGCCTCGGACATGCAGCGCATCTTGGTCGCGCCCGTCCAGTAAAACGCGGGCAGATCGCGGCGGGCCCCCAGATGGTTGCTTTGCGCATAGGCAGGCATTTCAGTCCAATAGATGCCGCGCACATATTCGCGCCACCCCAACACCTGCCGGATGAACCCCTCGGCCGCGTTGATCGGTACAGCGCCTACACGATAGGCCGCCTCGACCCGCTCGACCACCTCGGCTGCCACCAGCAGGCCACAGTTGAGATAGGGCGAGATCAGCCCGTGAAACAGAAAGTCATCCCCCGCCTTCATCGCATCTTGGTAATCGCCGAACTGCGGCAGGGCGTTGGCGATGAAGTCCTCAAGCGCGGCCAGCGCGCCTTGCCGTGTGACAGCCCAGCCAAAGGCCTTCAGGTCGCCAAAGTTGCCCGCAAACCGCCTGGCCACAAGGTCCAGCACCTCTTGAGTGATCGCATCGGGGGCAAACCGCAGACGCGCGGGGCCGCGCAGGCCTTTGGGCAGACGTTTGCGGTTCTCTGGGTCAAAGTTCCACTGGCCGCCCTCGGGGTCATTGCCCGCCATCAAGACGCCAAAGCGCCGCCGCATCTCGCGATAGAAATACTCCATCCTGCCGGTCTTTTTGGCGGCTTTGAGTGCCGCGAACTCGGCCCGAGAGCAATAAAACCGGTCGTCATCGCGGATTTCTACTGGCAGCCCAAAGGCCTCTTGCCATCCTTGCATCATCTGCAGCACGCGCCACTCCGCGGCCTCGGTCACCACCACCGTTTTGGGCGCATGACGCGCGATGGCACGCGCCACCTCGCCGCCGAACGTGCCGCTGTTGTCAGCATCATCCAGCCGCACATAGTCGACCAAAACGCCCTCATCCCGCAGGTCCTGCGCAAAGTGGCGCATCGCGGAAAACAGCAGGGCGATCTTTTGCTTGTGATGCGGCACATAGCCCGCCTCTTCGGCGACCTCGACCAAAAGCACCACATCGCCCACCGCCAAATCCCGCAGCGACGACAGCCCCCGCGTCAGCTGGTCCCCCAAAACCAACCGCAGCTTCATTGCGCCGCCTTTGCTTTGGACGCCGCACGGCAACGGTCAGAGCAATACTTGACCTCGGGCCAATCGCGGGCCCATTTCTTGCGCCAAACGAAGTCCAGCCCACACTGCGCGCAAGGCTTGCTGTCCAGCTCGGATTTCTTGCGCATTCGCGGCATTTCCATATCCCCCAAAGGCTTGCTTTGGCGGGATATGGCGCGCGGGCGTCGCAAATCAAGCGCGGCCTAGCCGAAGTAAACCTTGCGCAGCATATTCAACGCCACCAGCATGATGAAAAACGCAAACGCCCGTTTCAGAGGCTTGGGGTCCATCGCGTGGGCCAGTTTGACCCCCCAAGGCGCGGTGATCCAAGTCATTGCAATCACCAGTAAAAACGCGGGAAAATTGACCGCCCCCAGCGAATAAGGCGGCGCGCCCACCACAGGCGACAGCAAGAACACCACCACCGACGGCACCGCGATCAAGATGCCAAAGCCCGCAGCCGTCGCAACCGCCCGATGAATGGGGGTGCTATAAAGCGACATCAAGGGCACGCCAAAAGTGCCGCCGCCAATCCCCATCATTGCCGAGAAAAACCCTATCAGCACCGCATAAATACCGCGCACGGGCTGCTCTGGCATCTGGGTTCCCAGCCGCCACGTCTCGCGTCCGAACACCAGATATGCCCCCGCGATCAGCGCCAGCACGCCAAAAACCACCTGCAAAGTCAGCGACTTCACTTGCATCGCCACCAAGACGCCCAGAACCGCCCCCGTCACGATAAACGGCGCCCAAGCCCGCAGCATGGCCCAATCCACCGCGCCCTTCTTGTTGTGCGACAAAACCGAGCGCACCGAGGTCACCACAATCGTCGCAAGCGAGGTCGCCACGCAGACCTGCATCAGCTGTGGCCCTGCATAGCCCAGATGGGCAAAGGCGTAAAAGAACGCAGGCACCAAGACGATGCCGCCGCCGACCCCCAACAGCCCCGCAATCACGCCAGCAAAGCCTCCGATCACCACCAACAACGCCACCATCGGCATTAGCTCTGCAAGCTCTGGCATGCCCGTTCTCCTGATTTGTTTCGCGGACCCTAGCCTGCCAAAACGCGACTAGCCAGCCCCGCGATCAAGCTCTGCCAGCGCCGCATCCAGTACCTCAAGCCCCGCTCCGGGTTTGTTGGCGCGCTCGGACAACACCCGCCGCCAGCCCCGCGCCCCTGGCCTGCCCGCAAAAATTCCCAGCATATGCCGCGTGATTTGATGCAGCTTGCCCTGCGCGGCAATATGCGCGCTGATATAAGGCCGCATCAGATCAACTGCGCCAAAGACATCCGCGCCCGTCTCATCGCCCCAAAGCGCATCCGCCCCGACCAGCACCGCCGCAGGATCGTGATAGGCCGCGCGGCCAATCATCACGCCGTCAAGCCCTTGATCCAGCAGTGCTTTGGCCTGCGCCAGCGTGCCAACCCCGCCATTGACGCAGATGGTCAGATGCGGAAACGCCGCTTTCATCCGCAGCACAAGGTCGTAATCCAAAGGCGGAATCTCGCGGTTTTCTTTTGGGCTCAACCCCTGCAACCACGCCTTGCGCGCATGCACGACAAAATGCGTCACCCCCGCCGCAGAGACCTTCTCGATAAAGTCTGGCAGCACCACCTCGGGGTCTTGGTCGTCAACGCCAATGCGGCATTTGACCGTCACCGGCACATCGGATTGCTCTAGCATCGCCGCGACGCAGTCGGCGACCAGATTTGGCCGCTCCATCAGAACCGCGCCAAAACAGCCCGACTGCACCCGATCAGAAGGGCAGCCAACATTCAGGTTGATCTCGTCATAGCCCCAATCCTTGGCAATCCGCACCGCATGCCCCAGCTCTTGCGGGTCCGAGCCGCCCAGTTGCAGCGCAATCGGATGCTCGGCGCCCGAATAATCCAGCAAGCGGTCCTTTGGGCCATGCAACACCGCGGGGGCTGTGACCATCTCGGTATAAAGCATGGCGCGGCGCGTCATCAGGCGGTGAAAAAAGCGACAATGCCGGTCCGTCCAATCCATCATCGGCGCCACGCTCAGGCGATGTGCGTCAGGTGCGCGTTCAAATGGTGAAAAGTCAGACATTTATAGAGCATCTCGCTGCGGTGTGTTGGGTAACTTTTTGCCATAAATGGACCAATGCTGCCCCAAAGGCTTGTGAATGCCGATCAATTACGCCTGAGCGCACTTAATCTACGAACACAACGTTAGGGTTGCACGGTCGGCTATCGCACACAGATCCCTATAAAGTCGAAGGGTAGGATCGTCCACCTCTCCACGGGCCTCTGCGAAAGAAAGGCCCAAGCATCAACAGAGCCGAGCCGAAAGACCTAGCGGGTCAGGCAGCGGGATTTTTGGCCAAAGCCTGCGGGCGAGCAGATGTAGCTTCCGGTGCCTGTGCTTGCGACGGTGATCTCTTTGGGGGCGCTATTGTCGGCAAGCGCATCACTGGCAGTTGCAAACCAAAGACCTGAGGCACCGATTGCCAATGCAAGCCGAAGCGCACCTAACACAGCTGCGCAGCCAAAGGGCCGCTCATTACGATTTTCCAAAACTGCTCTCCTCGAAGCGGGACGGCTTTGATCCAGCGTCCCTTATTGATCGTGGGGGCAGTGTCTTTTACAAAAGGTTAACGGTCAACCAAACAGCACAAGCATTTGCCGACTGTTGCGCATTTAAGCCAGTAAACACAGGCGAAAACGCGACCAACTCGGTGAATTGGACACGTTTTCAATCCTTTGGGCTGCGGGCGGTTTTTCGCCGCCTTTGGCTGTAGTTCGGGTCTAATTCAACACATTCAGACTGCGCCGCCAGTTTGGCAGTCCGAATCCATCGGGCCAAGCATAGACCTCTTGCTGGTTGAAGTAATTGACCGCCGTCAACTCGGGGTATTTCGCGGCGCTGCTGCGCACCGCGTCATCCCATTCGGTGACATGCGCCAGATCGCCGATATAGCCCAGCTCGGCAATGACGATGGGCTTGTTGAACTGCAAAGCCCGCGCATATCGCGGCGCAAAGATGTCGTCAAAGCTCTGCGCCTTGCCCAAAGTTGCCTCTTCCCAGGGCTGGAAACTGAACACCGTCAGCCCCACAACATCGACCACATCATCGCCTGGATAGTAGCTGGCCATGGTCTCGTTGCCCAAAGGCGACCACATGAACTTGGCCTTGGGCGCCTCGACACGGCAAATACCGACCATTTTGCGATAGGCCGCGATATAGGTTTTGGGATCCCAGCCCGACCAGATGAACTGACCGCTGGCATCATCCATTTCCTGCGCCCAACGAATGGTCATCGGCACATCAAGCGTTGCAAGCGACTTGCACACCGTGCGCATGGTTTCGTCATAGGTGCCGTCGGCGATGCCCTTTTGCAGCGCTTGCGGCGTGTTGCGCTCGTCGCGGGTCCATGTCCACGGCTCGACCGTCGCCAGCACAGTGCGGTTGCGCGCCTTGGTATAGATCTCGGCCTGTGCGAGGCTGGGCAGGAACACATCCTCCCACGGCATGAACAGATGCTCGGTCGCGACGCCCGTCACTTCGGAATAATCGCCAAAGGGGTCATAGACGCCAAACGGCAGATCCCCCGGCGGCAAGGATTGGGCTTGACCTTGACCTGCCATCAGCGCCCCCAAAGAGACCGCCGCGAGGGTTAGGGCTGCGAATTTCGATGTCGTGCAAAAAGCGGGTTTCATTTCTCAAGCCTTTCCAGTGAATTTGGTGAAAGCAGTTGCGTCAGCCAATCGGGATTATAAACGAGCTGAACCTGACCCGAGGCGCCTTGCCCTGCCCCAGCGACAATGGACTGAGAGCGGGTCAACTGCACCTCGCCCTTGGTGGCGGCCAGCGCGGCCATGGCGAACTTGCCGTGCTCGAACACGCCAAAGACCATCACGCAAACCAGAGCGATCAGACTGACCGCCTGCGTCGCAAAGCGCCCCTGCCAAACCGACAGACGCAGCTGGTTCTCAACGGCATGTGCGCGGATGATGATGGCAAAGACGCTGCAGTAAAGCGCCGCATTCAGCAGGGCAAAGACGTAGAACCCTGCACTTTCGGCGGCATCTTGCACCAAAATCACTGGCAAAAGCGACAGGCCAGCAAGCAGCGCATAGGGCAAGACGACCTGCCACGGCACCAGATTGGCCACCTTGTCGCCCTTGGGCGTCACACGAAAATCAACAAAGCCGCCGCGCAGCCGGTCCACCACCGCCATGGTGCAGCCCATCAGCACCCAAGGCCATTGCACGGCCGCGAAAATCGCCTTTTCCCAGCCCAACACCTTGGCATCAACGGGGCGGAACAGACCATCGGCGCGGATAGCATAGGCAAGCCAGATCAGCACCCCGACCGAAGGCAGCATATGCGCCAAAAACCCCAAGAAACTGACATCCACAAAGCGCATATCAAAGGTCAAAGCAAAAATCGGCAGGCTGAACATGATCGCCATAAAGACCGCAAACAGCGGATACCAAAGCTGCGAAAACACGAATTGAAACTTTTGCAGCCCGCTCAGCTGGCCGAAATAGCGCGGCGTATAGCGCAGCAAAATCGTCACCAGACTGCGCGACCATTGGAATTCTTGCGTGATCAGGTCAGTGATGGTGGCAGGCCCTTGGCCGATCGCAATCGCATCCATCGCATGCACGCCGCGCCAACCGCCTGCGTTCAAGATCATCGAGGTCGAGTGATCCTCGGCCAGATCCGGCCCAAGTCCCCCCACCGCCTGCAACGCCTGCGTGCGCACGGCATAGTGCGAGCCAATGCACATTGGCGCCCAGCCATTGCTATAGCCCGCCTGCAAGACGCCGTGAAAAATCGCCTCGGCGTGCAGACGCGTGCGCGCGGCCCAGCTTTGGGCGGCATTTTGGGAACAGATGCTTGGCGCGCTGACATAGCCCACGCGCGGATCGGCAAAGGGCAGCAACATCTGGCGCAGATAACCTGCTTGCGGCACGTGATCGGCGTCCAGCTGCGCCACAATGTCATAGCGATCATAGCCATAAAGGTCATAGAAATAGGCCAGATTGCCCTCTTTGCAGCGCGTGCGCCGCGGCCAAACCTTTTGGTGATAGGCCGCAACCCCTTTGCGCGTTGAAACCCGCACTCCCTGCGCCTTGCACCAAGCCAAAGTCTCGGGCTGTGGGTCCTCATCTGCAAGCCAAGTGTCATGCGGCACGTCCTGCGCCAACATCGCGCGCAGGGTCTTTTCGACCACGGCGAAGGGCTCGCTTGGGGCCTTGGTGACGACCATCGCATAGCGGCCATTCAAGGCGATATCTGGTCGATCAACCGCCCGCTTGGCGCGCAGGAAGATCGCAAGGAAATAGGCCTGCAAAAAGAAAATCCAGAACAAACACGCCGTCACCAGCGCAAAGCGCGTGCCGCTCAGCACATGCGCGCCCTGTAACCACCAGCCCCAAAACAACAGCGCCGCCGCCAGCCAAAGCACGGCCAGTCCGCGATATCGCCAGATCTTGGCGCGCGGCAAAAGCGGAACCAGAAACTCCGAGGGGGACGGCAGGTCAGGCATGGGCGACCTCCTGTCCCAAAACCCCAAAGGCGCGCGCCGCGTCCTGCAGCATAGTCCGCAATTCCGAGCGTTGCGGCGCAAAGCCCAACAACGACTTGGCAAGCCGCGCATCGGCAATCAACGCCGGAGGATCGCCCACCCGCCGCGGTGCTGCATGCCACGGAACGGCCCTGCCGGTGACCTCGGCGACGGCCGCCAAAACCTCGCGCGTTGAATGCCCGCGCCCGGTGCCAAGGTTGGCCACCAGCGCATCGCCGCCTTTGTCCAGATAATCCAAAGCCGCCAAATGCCCCGCGACCAAGTCGCTCACATGAACATAATCGCGCACGCAAGTGCCGTCCGGCGTGTCGAAATCGGTGCCGAAAAGCTGCAACCCTGGCCCCCTGCCCGCCGCCGCAAAAAGCGCCAGCGGCAAGAGATGCGTCTCGGGATTATGGCTCTCGCATAGCGTGCCACTCGCATCCGCGCCACCGACGTTAAAATAGCGTAAAATCGCGTAGGACATGCCAATCTGCGGTGCAATGTCGCGCACCATATGCTCGCACATCAACTTGCTTTGACCATAGGGGTTGATCGGATGCTGCGCAGCATTTTCAGCAATGGGCAGACGGACGGGGATACCGTAGGTCGCACAACTGCTTGATAAGACAAAGCTCTTCACCTTGGCCAAGCGGCAGGCCGTCAGCAAAGACAGCATCCCGCCTACGTTGTTGTCATAGTATTTCGCGGGATCTGAAACGGACTCGCCGACATAAGCAGAGGCCGCAAAGTGCAGCACCTTGCCAATCCTATTGCGCAGAAAAACCTCAGCCAAAGCCTCGGTTGCGCGCAGATCAATCGGCTCGAGCGGCCCCCATCGCACAGCGTCCGCGTCCCCCGTCGACAGGTTGTCGATGACCAGCGGCGCCTCGCCCCGCGCCGCCAGCGCATAGCAGGCGTGGCTGCCGATATAACCCGCGCCCCCCGTCACGCATATGTTTGCCCGCGCCGTCATTCCGCCACCACCAAAGTCTGAGCGGCCTGCGCGAAATAGGGAATGGTATTGCCCAAACCTTCGGCCAAAGACACCTTTGGCGCCCAACCCAACACCGCCTGCGCCATCGAGATATCAGGCTTGCGCTGCTTGGGGTCATCCACCGGCAAATCCAAATGCCGCACCCGCGAGCGTGACCCCACAGCCCGCCGCACGGTCTGCGCAAGCTCGTTCATCGTGAACTCGACTGGATTGCCGATATTCACAGGATCACAAACGGCTTCGGGTGCAGCCATCAAAGCCATCAAGCCATCAAGCAAATCACTAATATAGCAAAACGATCTGGTCTGACTGCCATCGCCGTAAACGGTAATATCCGCGCCGCGCAATGCTTGGACAACAAAATTGGAAATCACCCGTCCATCCGTTGGACACATCCCCGGCCCATAGGTGTTAAAAATTCGTGCGATTTTAACCCGAACACCAAGCGTCACATGGTAATCGTGAAATAGGGTCTCAGCCGCACGTTTACCTTCGTCATAACAAGACCGAGGGCCGACCGTATTCACATTGCCACGATAACTTTCGGGCTGTGGGCTGATCTCAGGGTCGCCGTAAACCTCCGAGGTTGAGGACTGCAAAATCGAAGCCCCATGCAGCCGCGCCAAGTCTAAGAGATTAATGGCGCCAAAGACATTGGTCTTGAATGTGTGAATTGGGTCAATCTGGTATTTTTTCGGCGAAGCGGCACAGGCAAGGTTATAAATCTCATCAACCTGCCCATTTTGAAGTGCGGCCAGATTCAAAACCGGACGAACCACATCATGCGAGATATAGGTGAACCGCGGGTGTTCCAACAGGTGGTGGATATTCTGCATCCGCCCTGTCAAAAGATTGTCCAAGCAAACAACTGAGTGGCCTTCATCGATCAAACGATCACAAAGATGCCCGCCGACAAAGCCAGCACCTCCCGCCACGACAACACGCTTGCGCGCGGTTCTTGCCGCGTTCGGTGACACAAGGCTTAGCGGATTTTTTATAAGCTTTTCAACAACACCCATCTGCAGTCCCCCAAGAAATGAAAGCCGCGCAATCCGATGGAGGTCAATGTGCAACGCTTCTTATATCTTGGCAGAAAACTAAGATGCGATCTAGATATTAGCACAGAGGGCCCCGATGAACTTTCGGCTCTTAAAATAAGAATATCGTTGAAAAATTCTATTAAATTAAGGGCCTATCACCTAGCTAGCAATACGGTCTAGCTACTTCGGATAATCAAACCTAGCTATCAAATTCCAGATGTTGACATTGATGAGAGACAGTTCTGAAATTGCTGATTCTATATCCTTGACCGCAGCCCAGTCCAAAGCATTGGACTGGCCCATCATGAGCTTGTCTTTGCGATCAGATATCCGCATAAAGATGCTGCGTGGATTTGCGCCTTCCGCGTCGAAGGCGTAAATGCAATGGTTATACCTGTTTCGCAGCGAGGATTGCTTTTGCATCCTCGCTGTCAAAGTCAGAACTTCGCCACGCTCTTGAGGCTTAGCTCTTTCAAGTTTTGAAAGGCGCTCGACCAAGTCAATTCGTGCACGCGTCGTGTTCAACGTCAAAAAAACCACCGTCGCTGATTCTTTATCCATACCAGAAAGTCCCGCTATAATGTGTATGAGCAGGCTTTCGGTGTTGGTCCAGGCATAGTTGAGCTTGCCAATGAGTAAAAGAAAGGCGTCAAAGCTTGGTAGGCTCTGTTCGTTCACTCTCAAGCCCAACCATTTGTCTTTGGTTGCTCTGCAAGATAACAAACGGCTGCTTCTGTCCGGTTGTTCACCCCAAGTTTTGAAATGACATTATGAATGTGTAGCTTGACTGTATGTTCAGAAAGATCAAGTTCAGCCGCAATAATCTTGTTTTGCTTTCCTTCTGAAACAGAGGTGAGTATTTGACGCTCTCTCTCGGTTAACTGCGCAAGTCTTTTAGGTTCTTTGGTCGCAGCTTTTGACGTAACAGGTGCTTGGTTCTCGCGAACACCCTCCAAAAGCTCATATGGTACGTATCGCTCTCCGCCCATGATCAAGCGCAAAACAGCTGCCCAATGATCGATTTCAAGACGCATTGGTAAAATTCCGACCTGAGACAAAGGATTCATTTCTGAACCTTGCTGCAAAAAGACTTGGGCAACTTTGATCTGACGATAGGAAAGCGCAACCCGCGCTTTCTCAAATGTTTCAAACAGCGAATCAATATTTGCGGCGAGCTCGTCCGCCTGGGATTCGTCGACAATGATAACACAGCAATGCTTTGCTTCTCCCTTGCCGCCCCCCAGCAGATCTTCGATGGTTGCGAGCCGTATGAACCGCACAAAGGGAAATTCGGAAGCAGTATGGCGTAAAATTCCGTCCGAGAATGCAAGCGCGCTACCAACAAAAAAACCGGTATCGCTATATTCTTCCTTGTTTGAATTAGGCATTTGATCCCTCATAATTTCGCAACGGCAAGATGATGACCCAGTAACGCATCAAACCATCTTGGAAATACGGATATCATCCGCTCCGTTGTTCGTTTTCTATTCTGGGCTGGACACTTTGACTTTTACGGTAACTTTTTAAAACCAGAAAACTAAGCCAACTGCTCGCTCAATGAAAACGGTGGTGCGTTCATTCGGTGCAAAAAAAACCGACGCACTCTCATCCCTGCGCCTTAATATTAACACAAAAGGCGCTAGCTGTCTGTACAAATGAGTCGTGCCTATACAAACAGTTAGGTTTTGACAGGTGATGTGCTGGCTTGGCTCCCTTTTGATTTTTCACGCATTATCAGCAGGATAAAAGGCAATTCCGAGAAGTTGGCGGCACACAACCCTAGGTTTTGACATATCCCACAGCCTTGCGCTTAAGGATATCGTTTGATCACGAAACCTGACAAATTATCCGAACTTTGCACAAATTATGGCACAAACGTGGCGCAGCAACCAGCGCTGCCTCACCCAGATGATGGCAAACCCAGATCTATTCAAAATTGAAGAACCCACCACGCGCCTTATGATTTAGACCTTAATAATAAGGTTAGTCCAAAGGATAAAACCTGAAGCTCCAAGAGGCTTTCGCAAGGCTTCTCAATAATTTCATCCCCTTAAAATCAATGCCTTATGCGGGATAGGTGGCGTCTAGTCCCCTTGTCTAGCTGGTTTGAAGGCCTGCTTTCCCGAATTCTAGGGTCAGTTCAATTCTACGAGAGGATTACCACTTGAAGACCTTTGAACGATCCACGACGGCGCAGTGAAGCCAAATTTTCTGGCGTGCCGAACTTGAAGACTGACTTTTATGAAACCGCGTTTGCTTGTTATCGCTTTGGAATGACTGGCGATCTGGTAGGCGCATCAATCGGAGAAGCACCATGTCTAACAGAAATCACAACCCAATGATGTTCCCAGTTGGCGACCAGAGCCAAAATCAGGGCCAAGACCAGGATCAAGGCCAATCACAGGCCGAGCTTCAGGCCCAGATGCAAGCCGCGCTCCAAGGTCAGGAACAGGGGCAAAGCCAGTCCTCTGAGTCCACCAGTTCGACAAACTCGGACAGCTCGAATAACAACGGCAATGGTAACGGTAATACCAACGGTAATGGTAATACCAACGGCAACGCCAATACCAGCGCAAGCCAGAACGCGAACAACAACGGCAACTCAAGCACGAATTCGAACGCAAGCTCGAACGGCAATACAAATGCCAACGGCAATACAAATGCCAATGCCAATGCCAACAGCTCGCACACAGACGTTGATGTGAAAGTTGACATTGGCCTGACCGGCTTTGAGCCTTCGGACGATGACTTTGCCGACATTGATCTGAGCGGGTCCACAGCAGGCGACTTCATCATGGCGCAGGGCAATATCAATTACAGCCCAGGCAATGACCTCAACCTGCAAGACATTCTGGGCAATGCCTTGAATGGTGAGGGCAATGACTCTGCCAACGTCAATGCACAGTCGAACAACCTCTATGACGACGATTCGCTCGAGGGTGTGTCCAACAGCGGCTCGCTGACCCAGAACAATGACTCGCGCGGCGGTGATGCACGTGCGGCGGATGGCATTAGCTCTGGTGCTGCGGGTGGTGTTGGCGGCGGCAGCGCCTCGGCCAATGGCGGCTCTGCGATGGGCGGTCTTGGGCTTGGCGGGGTTGCACATGCCACAGGTGGCGCAAGCGGTGACGCCGGTGGTGCAACGGCTGCAGGTGGTGCGGGCGCAACTGGTGGTGACGCTGGTGCAATCGGGCTTGGCCTTGCAAGCGGCAGCGCCTCTTCGGGTGCTGAAGCCGACGGCGGCAACTCTGGCGACGCGGCGTCGATGGCCATGGGCCTAGGGGCTGGCATGTCGGATGCGTCTTCGGGCGCTGAGGGCGGTGCAACGGGTGACGCTGGCGGCATGGGGGCAGCGCTTGCTGCGGCTCAGGCTGGTGCCACAGGCAGCGGCGGCGGTGCTGACGAAGGTGGTTCGGGTGGTGGCGGTGGTCATCATCGCAGCTCGAACGACAATGACGACAGCGGCAGCGCTGGCTCTGGTGCAGCGGGTGCCGAAGCAGATGCGGGTGCAGTCGGCTCGGGTATGGGCGTAAGCGGTAACGGCGGCAACGCTGGGTCGAGCGCTGACTCTGGTGCAAGCGGCTCTGGCAGCGGCAGCTCGGGCGATGCCTATAGCGGTGCTGGTGGTGCTGGCGATGCGGCCTCTTACGCCTACAACACGTCACAAGGCAACGGCGGGGTAAACTCGGCTTGGGCTGGTGACGGTGGCGACGGCTATGGTGGCCATGCTTGGGGCGGGGATTCCGGTTCCGGCTTTGGCGGTCAGGCTACAGTTGGCGGCGTGCAAGCTGGTGGCGGCATGGCAGGTGACGGCGGATTTGCCTCGACCGGTGCTGGTGGCATGGGCGGAAATGCAGGCACTTGGGGGTCAGGCAATGGTGATGACGGCTATGTCACCGGTGAGTCCTGATGCTTCGGCGGCCTCGCAGATCAGCACCTCGGCCTTCAACCAAACCATCGTTCAGGGTGCCAACGTGCTTGGCAACACGGTCGATATGACGGTTGTTGGCGGCTCGTTCAGCTCGAGCTACATCGGCGACGACGGCGACGGCGTCTAATCACTTTGAAACCAACGGCAGGCCCCGCAGATCGCGGGGCCTGCACGCAACTCTAACGACCCGTCACATTCATTGCATTCCAAAACCAAAAACCTGCCTTTGAGGTGAGCGGCCACGCTATTCACAAGATAGGGGCCTAAGATGTTAGACAAAGTCACTGAAATCGTTGCCCATATGATCGGCATTTTTCATATCTCGACTGAAGAAGACCGCATGCGCGACGCCTATTCCGAGATCCACGCACGCCGCCTTGCGGATGCGCAGTCCAAGGCCCTGCTTGGCCAGAGCTCGACGTTCAAAGCCCCCTATCAGCTTGAGGATTTTACCCCGCGCGGTGGTTATCAGGACGCGCCGCCCCCCGGCCCGCAAATCGCCAGCTATCCGTTTCTGGTGCCTCTGCCACAGGTCTTGCCGTTTTGGTATACCCTGCCCAGCCCGGAGACCCTGCGCCACGAGCTGACGGGCCAGCCGGCGCATCAATACCAGACCCGCGAGCTGACCCTGACCCCGCCCGGAGCGGTGGTCACCATCACCTATCAAGCCAATTTCATGACCGATAATGATCTGCTGCGGTTTTCTGGCAGCGATAGGGTTTTCACCGACCCCAGCCATTACGATGCGCAACTGCAAAGCTATGCTGGACTTGCGGCCACAGCTGATGCCGATCCTGCCGACCAGCGCGCTGCCTGCGCTTGGCGTCTCGGTGCATGCGCCTGCACTGGCGCTTCATGCGGCGATTGCAGAAATAGGCCCGACGCAAGCCACCTTTGCGACAGAGCTGCACATCGTCAAAGGGCCGGACGCTTTGGGCATCCATGTCAACGGCGCGGTGGTCAGCGAGGCCCCGAGCCTTGATGACCTGATGCCCGCCTTTATGCAGGCCCAAAAGGCGCAGGCCGACACCGCCGCCGCGACAGACCCAGACAGCCCGCCCGACTGGGCCCCCGACTGGGCCCCTGACCCGTTCAGCGGGCTGAATGCGGCGGCGGTGGCGCAGGGGGATATCCCCAACTTGCCCGAAAACGCCCCCGCCCATGAGGTAATTACCGGCGCGAACCTCTTGGTCAATCAAACCAGCATCATCACCGCCTGGCTCGATGCGCCCGTGATTGTAGTGAAGGGCGACGTCATCAACCTGAACGTCATCAGCCAGATCAACGTGCTGATCGAGCATCCGAGCTTTGGCGCGGGGATGCAGTCCTCTGCGCCTGTGACGACCTCGGCCAGTTATAACTCTGCCCAGATCAGCCTGACCTCGTCGCGGTCGCCAAACGATGCCCCCAGCCAAGACAGCGGCCCCGGCGCCCTGCCCTCGAACTGGGTGGTGACGCGGATCACCGGCGATCTGTTGACCGTCAACCATGTACATCAGTACAGCTTTTTGACCGACCACGACCGCGCCGATATCGGCTTTCACACCGTCAAAACCTTTGTCGATTTAGGTGACAACCACCTGGTAAACCTCACCAATATCCTCGAGATCGGCTTTGGCTATGATCTGGTGATCATCGGCGGCAATATGATCTCGATCAATCAAATCGAGCAGATCAACGTGCTGCTGGACAGCGATGTGATCAGCCTTGACGGCATCCCGCAGACTTCGGTCTCGGCGGGCGATAACTTGGTGTTCAATGGCGCGAGCATCAGCATCACTGGCATTGACAGCTATCACGGTATGAAAGCGCCCTTTGCCAAGGCCACAGATCAATTGGCGCGCGGCGAGGACATCGACAAAGACACCGCCCATGACAGCATTTTCGAAGGCACCGACATTTTGCGCGTGCTCTATATCAGTGGCGATGCGACCACGATCAACCTTGTGCAGCAGACCAATATCCTGGGCGACAGCGATCAAGTGCATCTGGCACATGACGCCATGAGCCAGAGCCTGGGCGGACAGGTTGCGCTGACCTCTGGGTCGAACGCTGCGATCAATCTGGCCTCGATTGCGCAGTTTGGCGTCGACTCTGACGTTTCGGTGGGCGGGACGGTTTATGACGATGCGCTCATCTATCAGGCTGGATTTATTGACACCGATGCGAACCCTCTGGGTGTCGCCCTGCAGCCGTTGGCCTCCGAAGCCGTCGCCTTTTTGGCCGACGATATGCTGACCCAAGAGGCGCCCCAAGACGCAGGCATCCACCCGACACATATAGACGCCACACATACGCCAGACGTGATGCAAAGCATGCTGGCCTGACAGGGATGATTTCAAATGAGCATTTTCACTGGCGCAAAAATCGGTCGCGCGACAGGCGGCCCCAGTCGCAAGGCCGGAGCCAAGCCCCCGCTTCAGCTAGAGCCGGAACAACGGGCCGCAAATGACACCCCCTTCTTTGCAAGCACCCGTGGCAGCAAAACCCTGCCCGGCGCTCCGCTCGAGGGGGATACCGGCCCGATCCTCAAAGCAGATGCTGCAGCCGGCGATGGTGGCAAGAAAACCCCGCCCAAGTTCCACAAGCGCGCCACCCCTGACCAATTCGCTGATCAGTTGCGCAAAGCCAAAATGGTGGTCTATCGCAACCTGAGTTTTGTGATGATCCTAACCTTGGCGACCAATATTCTGGTCTTGGCCATCCCGCTTTACCTGTTTCAGATCTCGGACCGCGTGCTGACCAGCCGCTCGGTCGATACGCTGGTCATGCTGACTTTGGTGATCGGCTTTGCGGTGGTGCTGCAATCGGTATTTGACGCGCTGCGCCGGATCATCCTTATGCGCACCTCGGTCGAGATTTCGGTGCGTCTTGGCGCGCCAGTGCTGAGTGCCGCCGCACATTCCTCGCTGCATGACAATGGCCGCGAATATCAAACCCTTGGCGACTTGCAGCTTTTGCGCAGCTTTTTGGTTTCGGGGACGCTGATTTCGTTCTTGGACATCCCCTTTGCGCCGATCTTTATTGTGGTGATCTTTATGGTGCATCCGCATCTGGGCATGATTGTGATTGGCACGGCACTGCTGCTGATGGTGGTGGCGATAATGAACCAAAAGGCCACGGCGCGCCCCTTTGCCGAGGCCAATGCCGCGCAAAGCCGCGCCAATATGCAGCTTGATTCCATGTCGCGCAACAGCCAGATCATTAACGCTTTGGCGATGGTGCCCGAAGCCGTCGCACTTTGGGGCCGCGACACCGCCACGTCGATGCGCGCCCAAGTTCTGGCCCAAGATCGCAACATCTTTTGGGCCGCGATCTCTCGGGGCGCTCGGATGATGACGCAGATCGGGATGCTGGGCTGGGGCGCCTATCTGGCGCTGCGCGGCGATATCACCGGCGGCATGGTGATCGCGGCGTCTATCATCGCAGGCCGTGCGCTTGCGCCGATTGAAGGCTCGATCGAGGGTTGGAACGGGTTCATCATGTCCCGAGCCGCCTATCAGCGCGTCACCCGCCTGATGATGAACTCGGCGCAGCGGTTTGAGAAGCTGCTGCTGCCCCGCCCCGAAGGCCGGCTGAATGTCGAGAGGCTGCTGTTCGTGCCTGCGGGCACCAAGCAGGTCATCCTGAACGGGCTGACCTTTAGCCTGAACCCAGGGGATTCCCTTGCAATCATTGGCAATTCGGGTGCGGGCAAGACCACGCTGGGTAAAATGCTGGTCGGGTCGATCTTGCCGACCTCGGGCAATGTGCGGCTTGATCTGATGGATTTGCGCAACTGGGATGTGCGTCAACTGGGCGAAAGCATCGGCTATCTGCCTCAAGACGTGCAGCTTTTCCCTGGCACGATCAAAGCCAATATCGCGCGGATGCGGATGGATGCCAGCGACGAAGACATTCACCGCGCCGCCATGCTTGCCGATGTCCACGAGATGATCGCATTGATGCCGCACGGCTATGAGACCATCGTCGCCGCGGACGGATCGCCGCTGTCGGGTGGGCAAAAGCAACGCATTGGCCTTGCCCGCGCCTTCTTTGGCAACCCGCGGTTTTTGGTGCTGGACGAGCCGAACTCCAACCTTGACACCACCGGCGACCGCGCTCTTGCCACCGCCATCAAACATGCGGGCGAGAATGGCATCACCGTCGTGGTCATCACCCAAAAGCCGTCGCTGCTGACGGCCGTCGATAAGATCATGCTGCTGGCCGACGGCAATATCGCGCTGTTCGGCTTTCGCCAGCAAGTGCTGCAACAACTGGCCGAGCGCAACAAGCAAGGCAACATGCAGCCCCAACAAAGACCCCAAGCCGGAGGCATCGCGCGATGAGCAACACCCTTCCCGTCCCGCAAACCCATGTCGAGCCGCCAGAGTGGTACGCCGAGGTGCCGCGCTCGGTCAACAAGGTGGTGACCTTCGCGCTGATCCTGATGATGGTGTCGTTTGGCGGCTTTGGCGCATGGGCGTTTCTGGCGCCGTTGGCTGCTGCGGTGATCTCGCAAGGCAGTTTTGTCGCCACAGGGCGCAACAAAATCGTGCAGCATCTTGAAGGCGGCATCATCAAGGAAATCCTTGTTAACGAGGGGGACGTTGTGGTCGCGGGCCAGCCGATCATGCTGTTGGACGAGACCAGCGCGCTGGCCAATGAGCGCGAGCTGTTTTTGCGCCGTGTCCGCCTAGAGGCGATGCAGGCCCGCATCCTTGCGGAATATGGCAAGAATAAAACCCTGACCTTTCCGGAAGAGCTGCGCAGCCTGCGCACGGATTTCGAAGTGGCCTCGATGTTGGATGCGCAGCAGATCATCTTCGATTCCACCAACCAACAGCTGCGCAACGACATTGGCCTGCTCGAGCAGAGCATCGAAGCGCTTACTGTGCGCGCACTTGGCTATTCGGAACAGCTGATCGCAGCGCGCCAGCAAAACGCCATCCTGCAAGAGGATTATGACAGCAAAAGCCAGCTGCTAGAGCAAGGTCTGATCCGCAAATCCGAGATCAACGTTATCCGCCGTGCCCTTGCGGATTCGCGCGGCAACATCGGTCGCTTGATCGCCGAAGTCGACGAGATCACCGCCGTCAAGAAACGCTATGGCGCCCAGATCGAACAAACCATCAGTGAACGTAAAAACAAGCAGTTGGACGAGCTGGAGGCCGTGCAATCCGAGCTAGAGAGCGTACGCGAAAAGGCCCGCAAGGCAGAGAACGTGCTGAAACGCTCGCAAGTGCTTGCTCCGGTTAGCGGCACCATCGTGCGCCAGTATTACCACACCTCGGGCGGCGTGGTCGAAAGCGGCAAAGCCATCGCGGAAATCCTGCCCTCGGGCGAGGCATTGATCATCGAGGCGCAGATCCCACGCACCGCAATCGACGTTGTGCGCGAGGGCCAACACGCCAGCGTTCAGCTGACCGCCTTGAACCAGCGCACCACACCGATCTTGCAGGGCGAGGTCTATTACGTCTCGGCCGATGCGATCGTCGACAAATCCCAAGACATCGTCCGCGAGGTCTATATCGCCCGCGTGTCCGTGACGCCAGAAGAGCTTGCCCGTGTGCGCGGCTTCATCCCAACCCCAGGTATGCCCGTGCAAATCATGATCCAGACCCACACGCGGACCTTTGCGCAATACCTGATGAAGCCGATTTTCGACAGTATGGGGCGATCCTTCCGCGAGCAATAACCGCCCGCCTTGCCCTCTTGTGACGTTCGCCTGTTGCCAGCCCAAGCCAGACGCGGCAAAACAGCGCTGAGGCAAAAACAGGAGAACTCCATGCGCAAAGCCATCTTTGCCACTGCAACGGCAATCGCTCTTGCCAGTCTTGCCGGCTGTGTTTCAACCGGCACCGGCATAGGCAAAACTTACGAGGTCTCGGGGGTCGAAGAGGGCGATATGCTCAAGCTGCGCGCCGGCCCAGGGGTGGGTTATCGCGTAATCGCGGGTCTGCCAAATGGCACGCGCCTGCGCATCCACAGCTGTCAGCAGATCGGCAGTACGAATTGGTGCAAGGCAATGCTCAAAGGCTCTAGCACCTTTGACGGCTATGTGTCCTGGACCTATTTGCGGCAGATCTAATGCAAAAGCCGCTTTGGTACAAATGTACCAAAGCGGCTTTGCTTGATGCTTTGACCCATAAGTCAAAGGGATTTTCTGCGTTACACAGGCGGTCTGCCTTTGATCGCACGCACAACCATCGCCACGACAAAGAGCACGATAAAGACGACGAACAGCAGCTGCGCGATACCCGCAGAGGTGCCAGCGATACCGCCAAAGCCCAAAGCTGCGGCAATGATGGCGATGATCAGAAATGTTGCGGCCCAACCTAGCATAGTGATCTCCTTTGCAATGCTCGGGTGCCAACCACCCGATGACGTTCTGCAAATGAAACGCACCAGCCTGCGCTTTGGTTCCCTAAGCGGCGCTGAGATCTGATGAACTAAAGCGCGCTCGCGCTCCGCAACGTAAAAAAGGAGAGTGCGCGTGCCCCCATCAGGGATCGAACCCGAGACCCCCTGATTACAAATCAGGTGCTCTACCAGCTGAGCTATAAGGGCAACGCAGGGCTCGTGTAGCAACTTGCGTCCCCAAGCGCAAGACACTCAATCGAGGTTTGTTGCAACAAATTTCGCGCTCATCGCAATTAGAGGTTCACGCCCAACTCAGCGGCTTGCCCGCGCCAGCAAGGCCACGGCCGCCATGCCCATTGCCGTCACGATCAGGGCCGCAGGGGCCGCCTCGCCAATCCGCTCGAGCGAGGCCTGCTCGTAAACTCGTGTGGCCAAGGTGTTGAAATTAAACGGCCGCAGCAACAGCGTCGCGGGCAGTTCTTTTACGCAATCCACAAAGACCACCAGCAGAGCAGAGGCCACCGATCCCCGCATCATCGGCAAATACACATCGCGCAGCGTGCCGCCCGGACCGCGCCCCAAAGACCGCGCCGCCATCGGCAGTGACGGCGAAATCCGCCCAAAGGCCGCATCCACCGCCCCCTGCGCAATGCCAAAAAACCGCACCACATAGGCAAGGATAATCGCAAAGGCCGTGCCAGTCAGCAACAGCCCCGGATCGTGCCCCGTCACGGCCAGAATGAAATCCGCCAACCGGTGATCAAACGCGGCAAGCGGCAGCAAAATCCCTACCGCCAGCACCGCCCCCGGAGCCGCATAGCCAAGCGCGGTCCAAGCCAACACCCTGCGCGCCACCACACGCCCCGCCAAACGCGCGCCGTAGACCAAGAAAAGCGCTGCGGCCACTGTCACCAAAGCCGCAACACCGCCGACCAGCAGCGTGTTCAAAGCAGCCTCGACCAAGCCCTTGGCCGCCCATGCTTCGGGTTTGGCCAAGGCATGTCCCGCCATCACCGCGACGGGCAAAATAAACCCCAGAGCAAAGGGAAGCAGGCAGGCCAAAAACGCCACGCTGCCACGCCAACCGGTAAGGGCTTGCGGCGTGACGGGCCGCGTCGCACGGCTTGGCCGATGAAAGCGCGCATTGCGCCGGCTGACCCTCTCGATGGTCAAAAGCCCCAGCACAAGTGCCAGAATAACCATCGAAATCTGTGCCGCTCCACCTGCGTTGCCGCCGTTCAACCACGTCGAAAATACCCCCGTCGTCAGGGTTTGGATGCCAAAAGTCGAAACCGTCCCAAAATCCGCAACCGTCTCCATCATCGTCAGGGCGACGCCAGCCGCGATAGCTGGACGCACCAGCGGCAACCCAAGCCGCCAAAACAGCGCCACCGGACCCAGCCCAAGCGCGCGGGCGACCTCGTAGCTTGCACCCGATTGCTCGCGCAGCGCCGAGCGGGTCAGCAGATAAACATAGGGGTAAAGCGCGCCCCCCAGCACCACAATCGCCATCGGTTCGGAGTGGATTTCGGGGAACCAATAGTCGCGCGCCGACTGCCAGCCAAAAGCCGCGCGCAAGCCGATCTGCAACGGTCCCGCGTAATCAAGAAAATCGACCAAAGCATAAGCGCTGACATAGGCCGGGATCGCCAAGGGAAACAGCAAGGCGACGTCCAACACCTTCGATCCACGAAAGCGGTACATCGTCACAAGCCACGCCGCCCCTGCCCCCATCACCGCCGTCATCAGCCCGACACCCAGCATCATCCGCAAGGTCGCCGTGAAATATCGCGGCAAGACGGTGGCCAAAAGATGCGGCCAGATGTTCTCGGTGGGATGAAACGCCAACCACAAGACCGAGGCCATAGGCGCCAAAACCAAGGCCGCCACCAGCGCCGCCCCAAGCGACCAACCATCAGGACGCAGCCCTGAAACGCGTATCCGACTCTTTTGCTTGGTCATCATAAGTGCTGACCTAACCGAAAGCGGTTTCACTGTAAAGAAAACCATATATAATCAGACCAACAAGAAAACAGCAGGCAGGCAAAAACACCTATGCGGATCGTTTATCATCTTGGCGCTCACTTTACCGACGAAGAGCGATTGCTGAAATGCTTGTCCAAAGACAGCAAGACCCTTGCGGAATATGGCGTTTCGGCGCCCGCCCCCAAGCGCTATCGCCACTTGATGCGCGACACGGTCAAAGAACTGCGCGGCGCGATTGCCGACCGCGACACCCAAGCCGTCATCCTTGATAAGATCATGGAAGAAGACGTGGCAGAGCGTTTGATTCTGTCATGGGACAGCTTTTTGTCGCTGCCGCCGTGGGTCTTGGACAAGTCGCTTTACCCTTCGGCAGGCGAACGCGTCACGGCCTTCAACCAGATCTTTCCCGAGATCGAGGCCGAGTTCTTTATGGCCATCCGCAATCCGGCGACGTTTTTGCCCATGCTTTTCAAACGCTTGGAGAACAAGACCTATGAGGAGTTTATCGGCGCCACCGATATCTTCGACCTCTATTGGTCCGAAACGATTGAGCGGATTTTAAAGGTGTCCAACGGCGTGCCTTTGACGATCTGGTGCGATGAGGACACGCCACTGATCTGGCCAGAGGTGCTGCGCGCGGTCACAGGCGTTCCGGACGACGTGGCGCTTGCAGGCGATGACGAGCTGCTGGCGACGCTGATGTCGGCTGAGGGCTTGGCGCGGCTTCAGGCCTATATGACAAGCCACCCACCGGGGTCGATCCAACAGCGTCGCAAGATCGTCTCGGCATTCCTAGAGAAATTCGCCCAGCCAGAATGGCTTGAAACCGTGGTCGAATTGCCAGACTGGACGCAGGAAACCATTGATCGGTTGACCGAAACCTATGAGCAGGACGTCCAACGCATCGCCCAAATCGAGGGCGTGCGGTTCATCGCGCCCTAATAACAAGGGGGGCAAGCGCCCCCCAAAGTCATCCCTTATTGCATGCCCAAGGCAGATTTATACATCTCGATGATCGCCTCTTCTTCGGCGATATCGTCGGGCTTGCGCTTGCGCAGGGCCACGACCTTTTTGAGGACCTTGGTGTCATAGCCACGGCCCTTTGCTTCGGACATCAGCTCTTTTTGCTGCTCGGCCACGTCTTTTTTCTCGGCTTCAAGCTGTTCGAACCGCTCGATGAATTGGCGCAGCTCGTCGGCGGTGACTGAATAGGCGTCGTTCATTTTTCTACTCGCTCTGCAAGGGATGTTCTTTTCCTATAGGGCGGCTGGCGCGGGATCAAGGGTTGGCTGTGGCCCTTGCAAGGACGGACGGTTCGCGCTAGGCCCGAGGCGGAACAAAATATGGAAAAATCGATGCAATTTTTGATCTGGGGCGGAGCTGCACTGACAGGGCTTGGCATTCTGGGGCTTTTGGCCTGCATCGGGATTGTGCTGGGCATCAAGCGCGCCAATCTGCCCGATGACGAGGCGCACCTGAAAATGCAACGCGTCGTGGTGCTGAACATGGCCGCCTTGGGCGTATCGTTCTTTGGCCTGATCGCGGTGATAATCGGCGTTATACTGGCCTAAGCCGCGCCGTTCATCGTGCCAAAGTCCTGCCCGTTGGCGATCAACTCATCCCACAGCGGATCGGGCGCATAGAGCTGCGGGGCGGACTGGGCGCGTTTGATCAGATCGGCGCGCATCACCAAAAGCCCCTGACGGTCGGCCTGAAACATCGGCCCGCCCTGCCAGCGCGGAAACAGCCCGCCCAGCACCGCAACCGCATCAATATCAGAGGGGCGGCGCGCAACAGCATCCGCCAACAAACGGCTGCCTTGGTTGGCAAGCGCGGCGATGCAGGCCTGCAAAATACCCTCAGCCTCTGGCGGAGCCTCGGGGAACGGGCCGCGCGGACTGACACCAATGCCATAGGACCCAATCGCTGCCGCTATAACAGAGCGCGCCAAGCCATTGCTTTCCATATGAGAAATCGCGGCAGACAGGCTTGCCCGCAGGCGTTTGTCAATCGGCCCTCCTGCGCCCGTAAAGATCACGCGCCAGCCAAACTTGCGCCCAAGCGCCAAAAGCCGCGCCGCCAACGGCACCGAGGCCTCCGCGCTCATCGACACTTCGGCCACCAAGCCCGAGGCCACCGCGGGGATCAGCGCGATCTTGCCCGCGGCCGCCCGCGCTGGCAGCGCGCCAAGGTTGACAACCGACGCGCTGTTCATCGGCACCGGCCCTGCGTCGGGGCCGGCAAAGATAATCTCGGCGGTGGCAAGCCGCTCTGGCCCCACCGAAGACGACAGCCTCGCCCAATCCGCGTCGCGTGCCTCGGCGCTTTGACGCCCCTCAGTGACCGCTTGCTCTTGGCGGGTCGCGATAATGCTCAGGCAACTGGCAAGGGTTTCGCGGTTGGCATCAATGACGCTGACCCGCAGCCCTGCCGCAAGCGCCTGCGCCGCAAGATCCGCAGCCCCCGCCCCTGCGCCCCAAATCGCCACCTCGGTCGGGCAGTCGGCAGGATGAGCGGCAAGAGCCGCAGGCGCAGCTGAGGCCCGTCGCTCGGCCAAAAACGCATGGCGCAGCCCCTGTGCTTGCGCCGAGCGGATCAGGTCGTCATGCGCTGCCGCATCAAAAGCAAGTGCTTGTTCTAACGGCAAAAGCTGCGCAGCCTCGACACATTCGATCGCCCGAAGCGGCGCTGGCAAGTGACTGTGGGCGACTTTCAAACGCGCCGCCGCAATCGCCGCAAAGGCCGCTTTGCCATCCCGACGCGGGCCGGCCTGCTGTGGCGCATCGACAAGCCGCTCGGCCAAGGCGACCGCCGATCTGCGCAAATCGGTCTCTGCCACTGCATCCACAAGCCCGACCGTCAATGCCTGCGCCGCCGAAATCGCGCCCGGTTCAAGCAACATCCGCAGAGCTACCGGCACGCCCACTCGCGCCGTCAGCCGCTGAATCCCGCCCGCCTCTGGTACAGCGCCAAGCCCGACATCGGGGAACCCCAGCGCGGCTTGCGGTGCGGCGATGCGACCCTTGGCCGACAGCGCAAGCGAAAGCCCTGCCCCAAGTGTTTGCCCGTTCAGCGCGGCGACCACCGGTTTGGAGAAACGCTCAATCCGCAAGCAAAGATCATCAAGCCGGATGCTTGGCGGCGCGATGCCCTTGCGGCTCAGCTCGGCCAGATCGGCACCCGCAGAAAAACTGCCAAGATCCGAACAAATGACCACCGCTCGGACAGTTGCATCGGCCTCGGCTGCATCGAATCCCGCCGAAAGTGCGCGCCGAAGGTCCGCCGCCAGCGCATTAACAGGTTTCGCCGCCATGATCAGCAAAAGCACAGCACCACGGCGCTCGTGTCGCAGCGGTTTAGATTGTGCCACACCATCCATAGTTTGCCCCACCATTTTGCTTTGTGCCATTAAGCGGTGGGAATGGCTGTAACGCAATCCCACAGGCACGAAATTGGCGGCTTCACCTTGCGAGAGTTGCAAATTCCAGCCTCAGCACGGGCGAAAACGGCAAGCCAAGGCCTAAACTGCAGTAATTTCCGCTGGTTGGTTCAGACTTGGCACCAAGCAATATAGGGCCTGCATCTCGGTCAAAAGCGTGCGTAGGGCCTGAGTTTGAGGCCGTCGCACTGGCGCGGCCCCCTCAGTGGCATGGCTATTATAGGCGATTGCGGCATGCATCTGGGTGGTTTGATTGGTCATCGGGGCCTCCTTTAGCTGGCTTTGACCTAGCCCCCGCAGGTCTTGCTTGCTTTGATGCAAATCAAAATCAAAACACATTCCCTTATTGAAATATGTGCACCCAAAGCCTATGTTGATCCCAACAACTCAGGAGGCTGCGATGACCCCGACCGTGCATGCGTTTTTTGACGAGGCGACCAATACCCTCACCTATTTGGTGCGCGAACCCGAAGGTAGGGCCTGCGCGATCATCGACTCGGTTTTGGATTTTGACTATGCCTCGGGCCGAACGGACACCCGCTCTGCTGATGCGGTCATCGCATTCGTCAAAGAGCAAGATCTTGATTTGAAATGGGTTCTTGAAACCCACGTCCATGCGGACCACCTCTCGGCGGCGCCCTACATCCAAGAGCGGTTGGGCGGGAAAATTGGCATCGGCGACCGGATAACGGTGGTGCAAGACACCTTTGGCAAGATTTTCAACGAGGGCACCCGATTTGCCCGCGATGGATCGCAGTTCGACAAGCTGTTCAAAGAAGGCGACGCGGTGATGATCGGGCAAATGCGTGCCGATATTATGCACACGCCGGGCCATACGCCAGCTTGCCTGACCTATGTGATCGGCGATGCCGCTTTTGTCGGCGATACACTGTTCATGCCAGATTTCGGCACGGCGCGCTGCGATTTCCCTGGTGGCTCGGCGGAGCAGATGTTTGACTCGGTCCAGCGGATCTTGTCGCTGCCCGAGGCGACGCGGATCTATGTGGGCCACGATTACAAAGCGCCTGGCCGTGAAGTTTACGCGTGGCAAAGCACTGTGGGCGAACAAAAAGCCCGCAATGTCCATGTCGGAGGCGGCAAGCCGAAGGCTGACTTTATTGCAATGCGCCAGACCAGAGATGCGACCCTTGCCATGCCGCGCCTGATCATTCCTTCGCTTCAGGTCAATATGCGCGCAGGCCACATGCCAGAGCCAGAAGAGGACGGAAATTCCTATTTGAAGGTACCGCTTAATCGGCTTTAGGTGCAAAGAGGCTTTATTCATTGCGCCCTTGACGATAAACAGAGCGGGCCGACAACCTTTGAGGAAAACCATGGACCTGCGCGCTTTGACCCCGATGTATAGTGTGTCTGCACAGATTGATCTTGCCGATTTGGCCGCAATCAAGGCGGCGGGCTATGCTGTCATCATCGACAATCGACCCGACACCGAAATTCCAGAGGCGCTGCACACCGAACAGATGCGTGCCCGCGCAGAGGCGTTGGGGCTCGAATTTATTGCAAATCCAGTGATCGGTGGCGCGATCACCATGCAGAACGTCACCCGCCAAGCCGAAGTGTTGGCGCAAGCGCAGGCGCCGGTTTTGGCCTATTGCGCCTCGGGCAACCGCAGTTCGGTGGTATGGGCGCTGGCCAATGCAGGCAAAGTGGCGACCGACGATTTGATCGCGATCCCCGCACGCTTTGGCTATAATCTGGAACCTTTTCGTGCCCAGCTTGATGCGCTTGCAGCGTCCCAAAGCTAATCACCCACTCTGCGCGAGGCCGGCGGCGACCTGCGGAAGTTGATCGTCGAAAGGCACTCGAGAAGGTTGGACCACTGGGAACACTTTGGTTGCAAAGGGTAAGAGATCGCCACTGGTTCGCGGTACGGTCGCGCCTGCTTCCTGCGGGATGGATGCTGGCAGAGACAAACGGATCGCACGCATACCGCGGTGCTGGCCCAGTTTGCCTTGGGCCAAATTCACGCCATTTAGCGCGGTCAAGCAAAGCCGCTCGATCGTTGCGCGTCCAAGTGGCAAAACTGTGCCCACCTCAAGCGCCAAAACCTCATCCAATGGCATCCGGACATGCCCCAAGACTGCATCAAGAACACAACCAGATGCCTCGATACGGGACACAAAATCGTGGTTAAACTCTTGCTCGGGGGCGTCTGCCGCGTTGGGTTCCGACGCAAGCACAGGCTGCACCCCGCGTCCTTTAGCTGGCAGCACAAAATAGATATTGCCCTGCCGCGCCCCCAAGCCCAAAGACACCTCCGCCGTTAACAAACGATAGCCGAAATCCTCCATCAATAGGCCAAGCGGGCGGGCATCCTCTAAGAATGAGGCATAGCGAAAACCGCCTGCCCACACCAGATCCGGGTCCAGCTCCAGCTCGTGATCCATCTCGGTTAGCGCCGCGTCCAACAACGGAGCAACCATCGCGGCATCCGTACGGGTCAGCTTGCGTGGTTCGATCGCTTGGCTGCCCACCCGCCCCAGAGTTTGCATTTCGACCAAACCCGCTACGACCTCGGATGACAGCAACATCAAGCCGTTGCCCTCGGCTGGCCCCTGTAAAACCGCGATCAAGGCAAAGGAAAACGGAAGCTCCAGCAATTCTGCAAGCGAAAGCGGTTTCATTGTCAGTGCATTCACGTCCAGCGCGAGGTTCATCTCTTTGCTCGCCGCGCGCGCAAGCGCTATGCGCCAAGCCCGATCCGCGCCTGTCGCCGTTTGCGTCCGTGTCGCCTTCACCGCAGCAATTTTCCGCCGCAGCACCCCATCATGTTTAGCTTCTGCCACATGCTTCTCCTTCGAGTCGCTCAATGTGACATTAGTCCCTTCAAAGCTAAGAAAGGGTTTACGTGGCAGCACCTTGAGGAGGTTTGGCCCGCTGTTTTTCCAGCCGAAGCGGCATCGTCACCCGAAACGCTGCCCCCTTTTGACCGGGCAGATAAGATACACTCCCGCCCAGATTGACCATAATCTCGCGACAAATCGCAAGCCCAAGCCCCGCCCCGCCCGCACGGCTTTCATCGCTAAGCCGCGCAAATTTCTCAAAAATCAGCGTTTGGGATTCCTTGGGGATGCCAGACCCATTGTCGATAAAATCAACCATGACCCGCCCCGCTTTTTGGCGCACAGATATTCGCAAGACTGGGGCAGCCGCATCGCAATATTTCCGCGCGTTTGAAATCAAATTGATAAAAACCTGCACCAAACGATCCGCATCCGTGCGCAAGAATATCTGCTCGGCCGCCATATCACGCCGGACGTCAAACAGGCGCTCGGGGCGTGTTTGACTGGCCGAGGCCACCGCGCGGTCGATCATCTCGGAGAGATTGGCCAGATCCAGATTAAGCTGCACAACACCGTGTTCCAGAACGGAAATATCCAACAAATCATCCAACAACCGCGTCAATCGGCGCGCCTCGGTGTGGATGATCTGACCGTAGTCTGCGACCATCTTTGGCGGCAGATCACCTTCGGTTAAAATCTCGGAAAAGGCGCGAATAGAGGTCATCGGCGTGCGCAGCTCGTGGCTGATCTGGCTCAGAAATGCGTCCTTTTGCGCCGAAAGCTGGGTCAGCTTTTCGTTCACCTCGCGCAGTTGACGGGCGGTGCGGGTCAGCTCGCCCTGCTGGGTCTCAAGCCGCGCCGAATACTCCATAATCTGGGCGGTTTCATTGGCCACGGCCATCAAATCCTCGACCGTCACCGTGGCGCGACCGAAAAGCTGGCTGATCATCGCATGCGCAGTTGCCGCCCCGACCGAGCCCGCGAGCCGACGCTCAAGTGCCGCCAGAAACGCAGGCGTCATGTCGGGCAGATAGCCCGCTTTGCCTTGCACGGCAGCTTCGGCCTCGAAAAACGACAGCGCAGTTTCCTCGCCCAAAATCCGTTGCGCCATGTTGAGCAAGGCTTCGGGCTCGGCTTGACCATGGCTCCAGCCCAAGCGCTCGGGCTGCTGCTCTTCGTCAAAGGCGTTCACAAAGCTCGCGCCCTGCACCCGCTCCACAGGGTCGGGAAACGACAAAAGCGAGCCCAAAGCATAGGCGGTCGTGTTCAGGCAAAACGACCAAAACAGCGAATGGATCAGCGGGTCCATGCCCTCGGTGCCCAAAAGCGCCTGCGGACGCAGCCAACTGATGCCGAAAAGCCCCTCTCGAAACACTGCCGACGACAGAACCGCGCCTTCGCCAAAGGACGGCAAAAGCAAGGTAAACGCCCAGACCGACACGCCAATCGTCAGCCCAAGCGTCGCGCCGACCTTGGTGCCGCCGCGCCAAAACATGCCGCCAAGCAGCGCAGGCAGCACCTGCGCCATGCCCGCAAAGGCCACAAGCCCAATCGCCGCTAGCGCATTCGAGCCGCCCGAAATCCGGAAATAGCCCACCCCCATCGCCAGAACCGCCATGATCGACAACCGCCGCGACAGCAAAATCCCCGCCCTCAGGTCGCCTGAGCTGGCCGTTGCAGGCCGCAGCCACAGCCACACCGGCATCACAATATGGTTCGACACCATCGTCGCCAACGCAATCGTCTCCACAATCACCATCGAGGTTGCGCTGGAAAACCCGCCCAAAAACGCCAGCATCGCAAGCCCGCCCTGCCCCTGCGACAAGGGCAGCGTCAGCACCAGCATGTCAGGATTCGAGCCTTCTGGCATCAGGTCCAACCCCACCACCGCAATCGGCAGAATGAAGATATTCATCAACACCAGATAAAGCGGAAAGGCCCAAGAGGCGCGGGCAAGGTGGCCCTCGTCGATATTCTCGACCACCATCACTTGAAACATGCGCGGCAGGCTGATGACCGCCGCGGCCGACAGCAAAATCAAGCCTGTCCAACGGCTTGGCTGAATCGCCCAAGCGGGGTTTGATATGGTCTCAATCCGCTCGATCATCGCCCAAGCACCGCCGCCCAGCCCCCAAACGACAAAGATGCCAACCCCCAGCAACGCCACCAGCTTGACCACAGCTTCGACCGCAATGGCGATAACGATGCCGTGGTGCTGCTCTTTGGCGTCAAGGTTGCGGGTGCCGAACACGATGGTAAACAGCGCCAACCCCGCCGCGACCCAAAGCACCGTCGCATCGCGGTTCGGCATCGCCCAATCGTCGGGCGCTTGCGACGCGAAAACCCCAAACGACAGCGTCACCGATTGCAGTTGCAACGCGATATAGGGCGTCGCGGCCAGAACCGCGATCACCGTGACCAGCACGCCAAGGGTGTTCGACTTGCCATAGCGGCTTGAGATCAGGTCGGCGATCGAGGTGACACGCTGCTGCCGCCCGATCCGCACCAGCTTGCGCAAAATCCACCACCAGCCGACAAACACCAAAGTCGGCCCCAGATAGATGGTCAAAAACTCCAACCCCGAGCGCGCCGCATAGCCGACCGCGCCGTAAAATGTCCAAGCGGTGCAATAGATTGACAGAGAAAGCGTATAGACCAGCGGCGAGCGTAAAATCCCAAGCGCACCTGCAGCGGCCCGCCTCTCACCCACCGACGCGATCAAGAAAAGAAAGGCGACATAGGCAAGGCAGACCAAGACCAGCAGGTTAAACGGCATCTTGGCCCTCTTGTACGGGGTCAGCGCGTGCCTCTGGCTCGGTTTCGGGGCGCGTCAACCCCGGCGCAAGATAGGCGGCAAGACCGATCAGCACCAGCCAAGCGCCAAACAGATAGACCAGCGTCTTGCCCGCTTGGCTGCCATCAGGCGCATCCCACATCAGCGGAAACAGCAACAAAAACAGGCCAAATACGGGCAATAACCGCGCGGCATCGCGCAGCCTTCGCCGACGATAGACAGCACGCGCAAGGAACAATGGGGCAAGCTGGCGTGGCATCTATGGCTCTAGGATAGCGCGGACCCGCGCGCGAATTTCAGCGTTATCAAAGGGTTTGGTCATAAAGTCGGTCACCCCAGCCGCTTGGGCTGCGGCACGGTCGCGCTCTTGGCCCTTGGCGGTCAGCATCAAAACCGGCAGCGCATGGGTCGCGGGCACTTTGCGCAGGGCGACCAAAACCTCGAGCCCGCTCAGGCTGGGCAGCATCAGGTCCAAGATCACCAAATCCGGCCTGATTTTGACCACAGCCGCCAATCCAGCCGCGCCATCGCTCACGACAAAAACCTCCCAGCCGTCGCGCGCAAGGATAAAGCGCAGCGCCTCGGCGATGTTGGTCTCGTCCTCAATCAACAATACGCGGCGCATCGCTCCTCCCACAAAGCTGGCTTGCAACTATCGGCGCAAATTCCCCGCAAGTCAAAACCTGTTACGTCGCCCCTGTCAGGATCGAGGGCTCGCGCCGTGCCGCGCAATCGCCGCGCTGACAAAGCCTGCAGGTCGAACCGACGGGCAAAGCAGGGGCCGCGAAATCCGCATCGGGCAGGATCAGCATTGCCGCCTCGCGCAGTTCGATCCCGCGAAAGCCGCCCGGATAGCGCGGCTGACAAAAGGCAAGCACGCGATAGCGCGAGGCCGCCCCGCCCGCCACTTCGATCACGGTCTCAATCGGGGTCATCGGGCGGGCCAGCGCGGTAAACAGCGGCCAAAGTGGACAGGCCGCACCAAACCTAGGCAGCGCAAAGCCTGCAACCGGTTTGCGAAAGGTCAGCGTGCCCGAGGCATCACAGCTAACCAAACCTATCGCGGCATCGGGCTGCAAGGCCATGTGCCGGAAGACCGCAAGCACATCCGCGCCAAACCGCGCCGCAATCTGCACCGGATCGGGGCCAAGCTCGGCAAAGGCGCGGGCAAACTCGGGCGCAGGCAAAGCCGCGCCATCCCCCGCCCGCTGCGCCACAAAAGCTTCGGCCATCGCGCGGCCCGCGGATGAGGCAAGCGTGCGCGGATCGCCGCCCTGCCAGTTGCTGGCGATCAACCACGCTTCGAGTTCCTCTTGCGGCGAGGCAAAGCCCTGCTCTTCCGCTTGGCCTGCGGTATCGAGATAGCTTACCAAAGCCTCTGCCCCCAAGGCCAACCTGCGCGAGTCGTCTTGCAAGTTCGCCAAAAAGCGCGCCTGCCACTCGGGTTCGATATCGTCGGTATCGGCAAGGATGGCGGCGGTCGAATGTACCGAGGCCACCGCCGAAAGCACCTCATGCAAGCTGGCCGAGACGTGCGGGTCGTGGCTGATGCGGTCGTTCACTTCTTCCAAGGCGCGCTCAAGACCGATGGTGCGCTGATAAAGCCCGATCACCAGCCCCGCCCATCCAGGATAGCGGCCTGCAAAATCCTCGGTGCGGTCAAGCTCTGCCCCCGGCAACCGCGCAGCAGCCGTGCGCAGCTCTTCCAGAACCGAGCTTGCGATACCGTCTTGAAAGGACGCAACGGGTTTATCAAGCGCCACGGCAAGGCGGGCCAGCAGCTCATCAGAGATCTTGCGGCGATTGTGTTCGATCAGATTAAGATAGGACGCCGAGATGCCCACGGTTTCTGCCAGCTCTGCCTGTCGTTTGCCCAAAGCAATCCGGCGGGTGCGCAGCCGCGTTCCGGTCAGGGTGGAAATCGGCATCTCTTGCTCCTGTAAATTTCTTTACAATCCTTCCTTCGCACTGGGATGCACTTGCGTCAACTGCCCTCCATCGACCCAAATCGCGCGCCATAAAAGCTGACCGCGTGGATGCCGCAGTCCTGAATGGCCAAGTGAAGCAAGGCGCCCTCATTGACGCCCTCTGCGTTGGTGTTGCGCGCCAAGGCCACCCGCCCCGCCGAAAGCTGTCCCGCAACCCGCTTGCGCCAAAACGCAAGTTGCTCATCAACAAACTGTTCCAGTCGCCCGTCGCCGCGCCCATGTGTGATTTCACGGATGCGTTCGACCACAGCGATGCAATATCCCGCCTCTGTCGCCGCGTCTGGCATGTCATAAAGATAGCCGCTTTGTGCCGAAGCGCCTGTCATGCCGGTTTTCCAGTTCAACCAAAACAGCCCCGCCAGCCCCAAAACCGCCAGCACAATCCAAATGTATTTCACCAGCCTATCGCCCTTTTGCCATGCCTTACTAAAGCATCAAAAGATTAAGGCTTCCTGCACCTGCTCCGCATAAAAAAGCGGGCGCGACCGATAAAAGTCACGCCCGCCCCATCCGTTTAAAATTCTGTTATTTCAGCGCCTTGTCGGTCACCGCATGCGTCCAAGCGCCTTCTGGAGCCTTGGTGATGACCGGATCAGAACCGCCTGACATCAACGCCTCGACGGTGCGGGTGTAGTCCGCCTCATCCAGAGCGCCGTTGGAACCAGCCGTCAGCTTGGCGATTTCGCCCATCATCCGGGTCTGATGTTCGATCGTCTGCGCGCCCGTCGCATCGTTTTCGATGACGATGCCAGCGGCCTCATCGACGTTGCCTTCCGCGTATTTCCAGCCCTTCATCGAGGCGCGCACAAAGCGCACCATCTTGTCTTCAAAGGCGGGATCGGCCAGCTTGTCTTGCATCACATAGAGCCCGTCTTCGAGCGTGGCTACACCTTCGTCCTCGTATTTGAACACCACCAGATCTTCGGGCTTCACGCCTGCATCGATGACCTGCCAGTATTCGTTATAGGTCATGGTCGAGACACAAGCCGCTTGCTTTTGCAGCAGCGGATCGACGTTAAAGCCTTGTTTAAGAACGGTTACACCCCCCGCAGAACCGTCGGTCTTGAGGCCGAGCTTGTTCATCCAGTTCAGGAAGGGGTACTCATTGCCGCCAAACCAAACGCCAAGGGTTTTGTCCGCGAAATCCGCAGGGGACGCCACGCCGGATTCCTTGAGGCAGGTCAACATCATGCCTGAAGATTTGAACGGCTGTGCAATGTTAACCAAGCCCAGACCTTTTTCCCGCGCAGCCAGAGCCGACGGCATCCAGTCCACAACCACATCCGCGCCGCCGCCTGCGATCACTTGGGTCGGGGCGACATCGGGACCACCCGGAAGGATGGTGACGTTCAACCCCTCTTCCTCGTAAAAGCCTTTCTCTGCCGCGACATAATAGCCTGCGAACTGTGCTTGGGTGACCCATTTTAGCTGCAACGTCACATCATCAGCCGCCTGTGCCGCCGATGCCATCGCCATAAGAACCGCAGAAGTCAGTAGCTTTTTCATTCCTCAACCTCCAAGTTGATGCCCAATTGCGGGCTGTTTTAACGCCGCTGTGACGGGTGCCAAAACGTCACCCGCTTCTCGATCAACGCAATCAGCCCGTAAAAGGCCGACCCCGCCAAAGCTGCCACCGCAATCTCGGCCCAAACCATGTCAAGGCCAAGCCGCCCTACCTCTGCGGTGATGCGAAACCCCATGCCGACGATGGGACTGCCGAAAAATTCCGCGACAATCGCCCCGATCAAAGCCAGCGTTGTCGCAATTTTAAGCCCGTTGAAAACAAACGGCATGGCCGCGGGCAGCCGCAGCTTGATCAGGTTTTGCCCGTAGCTGGCGCTATAGGTCGCCATCAAATCGCGCTGCATGCTGTCGGTCGCGGCAAGCCCCGCCACGGTATTGACCAGCACCGGAAAGAACACCATCACGACCACAACCGCCGCTTTGGACTGCCAGTCAAAGCCGAACCACATCACCAAAATCGGCGCGATCCCGACGATGGGCAAGGCGGCAACAAAGTTCCCAATCGGCAACAAACCCCGCTGCAAAAACGGAAAACGATCAATCGCAATTGCGGTCAGAAACGCCGCCGAACAGCCAATCACATAGCCTCGCAGCGCGCCCTTCATAAAGGTCTGTTGAAAGTCCGCCCAAAGCGTCGGCCCCGAGGCCAAGATCCGCTCCCAAATCGCCGACGGTGGCGGCAAGATCACCGGAGACACCGCCAAGCCCGTCACCAAACCCTGCCACAGCACCAACAGGCTGATGCCGAAAATCGCAGGCACCAACAGCTTGCCCAAACGCGTCTCGACCACGCTTGAATGCGACAGACGCACGTTGACCGCCCAAGCCGCCGCCCAAAACAAAACCGCCAAGAGAACGATCATCATCGCGCGATCCCCATCCGTTTCAGGGTCCGGCGTTCAATCAGACCGACCAAGGCGACAAGGCTTGCGGCCAAAAGTGCCGCTGCAAACAGCGCCGCCCAAATCTGCACGGTCTGGCCATAATAGGACCCCGACAACAGCCGCGCGCCAAGCCCTGCGACCGCCCCCGTTGGCATCTCGCCCACAATCGCGCCAACCAGACTTGCCGCAATGCCCACCTTGAGCGAGGCAAAAAGATAGGGCATCGACGCAGGCAAACGCAGCGCCCAAAACACCCGCGTCTTGCTGGCATTATAGGTTGAGAGCAGATCAAGCTGCATCTGATCAGGGCTGCGCAGCCCCTTCACCATGCCGACAAGCACAGGAAAAAACGATAAAAACGCCGAGATAATCGCTTTGGGCAGCAGCCCCTGCACCCCAATCGAATTCATCACCACAATGATCATCGGCGCAATTGCAAGGATCGGAATGGTTTGGCTGGCAATCGCCCAAGGCATCACACTTAGGTCCATCGCTCGGTTGTGAATAATCCCAACCGCCAGCAAAATCCCCAAGCCCGTCCCCATCGCAAAGCCCAAAAGCGTCGCCGAAATGGTAATCCAACCATGATAAACCAAAGAGCGTTTCGAGGTGACGCTCATGCCAAAGGTGGATTTCACCAGCTCGACGATCACCTGATGCGGTGCTGGCAGAACGGGACGATCTTGGCTCAGCGTTAGGCCAATCATCTCGCTCAACGCAGGCGCAGGTTCTCCGGCGCGCGCGGCCTGATCATAGACCCAGGTCGCGTTCATCTTCACCGCCGCCCCATACCAAATCACAAGGATCGCCAGCAAAACCGTCACAACGGGCAAAAAGCGGCTCATAGCGCGCCCACCCCAGATAAATGTCCAAATCCGCTATTCATCAAAGTGCCCCGCCCGCAGCCCTTCGCGCACGCGGTGCGCAATGGCGATAAACTCTGGCGTGTCGCGGATATCAAGCGGGCGCTCTTTGGGCAAAGGGCTCTCGATCACATCGGTAATCCGACCCGGACGCGGTGACATGACGACAATCTTGGTCGACAGATATACCGCCTCGGGGATCGAATGGGTGACAAAGGCGATGGTTTTGCCCGTGTTGCTCCAAAGCTTGAGAACCTCTTCGTTCAAATGGTCGCGCACGATCTCATCCAAAGCGCCAAAGGGCTCGTCCATCAGCAAGATGTCGGCGTCAAAGGCCAAAGCCCGCGCAATGCTCGCCCGTTGCTGCATCCCGCCTGACAGCTGCCAAGGGAATTTCTTGCCAAAACCGCCAAGCTCGACCAACTCCAGCACCTGCTCGATCTTTTGGGCGCGCTCTTGCTTGGAAAACCCCATGATCTCAAGAGGAAGACCGATGTTGCCCGAGATGGTGCGCCATGGATAAAGCCCCGCCGCCTGAAACACATACCCATAGGCGCGCTTACGGCGCGCCTCGTCTGGCGTCATGCCGTTGACCGTCAAACTGCCACCGGTCGGATGCTCAAGCGCCGCAATCGCCCGCAGCAAAGTCGTCTTGCCGCAACCGCTTGGCCCAATAAAAGAGACAAAATCCCCCTTGTTAATGGTCAAATTCACATCGCGCAGTGCCTGCACCGGACCATCAGATGTCGGAAACACCAAATCCAGATTCCTCGCCTCAATCACCGGCGAAGCCATTGTCAAACCCTCGCCCATCAAACACCCGTCGCCGGAATACCGGACCGCTCGACCGGCCGAGGCGAGGTTAAACTCTTCCATGTGCTCAGCGCGCGGTTGACCGCTGGCCTTGGCGCACGAGCCACGAACTTGCCATGCCCCTCGCGCGCCTTGACCACACCGTCGTCAACCGAGACCACACCGCGCGACAACGTATAGCGCGGCAAACCTTTGACCACTTTGCCCTCGAACACATTGTAATCAATGGCAGATTGCTGCGACGCCGCCGTGATCGTCTTGGTCTTTTCAGGGTCCCAAACCACCAAATCAGCATCCGCCCCCACCAAGACCGCCCCCTTCTGCGGATAGCAGTTCAAAATCTTGGCGATATTCGTCGACGTCACCGCAACGAACTCATTCGGCGTTAACCGCCCAGTGTTCACCCCATGGGTCCAAAGCATCGGCATCCGGTCTTCCAAACCACCCGTGCCGTTCGGGATTTGCGCAAAACTCTTCAAACCAAAGCGCTTTTGCTCGGTGGTAAAGGCACAGTGATCCGTCGCCACAACTGACAGGCTGCCCGATTGCAACCCCGCCCAAAGACTGTCCTGATGCTTCTTGTCCCGAAACGGTGGCGACATCACCCGCCGCGCCGCATGATCCCAGTCAGGATGAAAATACTCGCTCTCATCCAAGGTCAAATGCTGGATCAAAGGCTCGCCCCAAACCCGCTTGCCCGCCATCCGCGCACGCCGAATGGCCTCATGCGAGTCCTCACAAGACGTGTGCACCACATACAAAGGCACCCCCGCCATATCGGCAATCATAATCGCACGGTTGGTCGCCTCGCCCTCGACCTGCGGTGGCCGCGAATAGGCATGCGCCTCAGGACCGGTATTGCCAGCGGCAATCAACTTGGCGGTCAGCTCTGCCACCACATCACCATTCTCGGCATGCACCATGGCAAGCCCGCCCAAATCGCCGACCCGACTAAACGATTGATACATTTCATCATCATTGACCATCAACGCGCCCTTATAGGCCATGAAGTGCTTAAAGGACGTCATGCCAGCCTTCACCGACAACTCCATATCGTCCCAAACCTTTTGCCCCCACCACGTGATCGCCATGTGATAAGAATAGTCACAAGACGCCCGCCCAGACTTGTTGTGCCACATCTGTGCCGCATCCATCAGCCCCTGACCCTGCCCCGGCAACACAAAGTCCACGACCATGGTGGTCCCGCCCGCCAAAGCCGCCCGCGTGCCGCTCTCGAAATCATCGGCCGAATAGGTGCCCATAAACGGCATCTCAAGATGCGTATGCGGATCAATCCCGCCCGGCATGACATAGCACCCCGTCGCATCCAGCACGCGATCGCCTGTCAAGCCTTGGCCGATTTCTACAATCACCCCACCCTCAACAAGCACATCCGCCTTATACGTCAGATCAGCAGTAACAATGGTTCCGTTCTTGATGACTGTCGTCATAACTCACCTCAAGGTTTTCATTCACAACACAAGGCTGCAAAAAGCTTTCATACTGGCCCAAATACTCCGGGGGTGCGGGGGCTGGCCCCCGCCGCCGCGACTGGGTTTCAGCTCACAACCACCGCCGTCTTTAGCACCGTGTGCAACATCACATCCGCACCCGCCGCCGCCCACTCGGGACTAATCTCTTCCGCCTCATTATGGCTCAACCCGCCAACACAGGGGCACATAATCATCACCGTCGGCGCAACGCGGTTGATCCAGCAAGCATCATGCCCCGCCCCCGAAATCACATCCATATGGCTCAGCCCCAGCTTCTGCGCAGCCTCGCGTACATCCGTGACCAGCCCCGCATCAAAGACGACGGGATCAAAATGTCCGACCACCTCGATGGAACAACTCAACCCAAGCTCCGCCGCAACCGCTGCCGCTGCCCGCTCGACCTCGCCGCGCATCGCGTCAAGCTTGCTCAGATCGGGGCTGCGAATATCCACGGTAAAGATAACTTTGCCCGGTATCACATTGCGGCTATTGGGAAATACCTGAACCTGCCCAACCGCTCCCACGGCGCCGGGCTGATGACCCATGGCGATCTGATGCACCCGTCTCGGTGATCCGCGCCATGCCCAGCCCCGCGTTCACCCGCATGTTCATCGGCGTGCTGCCCGTATGCGCATCCCGCCCCGTCAGCGTGATCTCAAGCCACCAAAGCCCCTGCCCATGCGTCACAACGCCGATCTCGCAGCCCTCGGCCTCAAGGATCGGCCCCTGCTCGATATGCAGCTCGATCATCGCATGCATCTTGCGCGCGCCGACCTCTTCCTCGCCAACCCAGCCAATCCGCGCCAGCTCGTCGCCAAAGCGCTTGCCCTCGATATCAGTGCGCCCATAGGCATAGTCCTGCGTGTGTAGCCCCGCAAACACCCCCGACGCCAACATCGCAGGCGCAAAGCGCGCGCCCTCTTCGTTGGTCCAGTTCGTCACCACAATCGGATGCTTGGTTTGTACGCCTGTATCATTCAACGTCCGCACCACTTCAAGCGCGCCAAGCACCCCCAACACCCCGTCATAGCGCCCGCCCGTCGGCTGCGTGTCCAGATGGCTGCCCATATAAACCGGCAAAGCGTCAGGGTCCGTCCCCGCCCGCGTGGCAAACATATTGCCCATGGTATCAACGCCCATCGTCATCCCCGCAGCACGACACCAATCCGCGAAAAGATGCCGCCCCGCGCTATCTTCATCGGTCAAGGTCTGACGATTACAGCCGCCCGCGACACCCGGCCCGATCTGGGCCATATCGTCAAGGCTCTGCCATAGGCGTGCAGAATTGATCCGCAAATTTGCGCTGGCTGATAACATAGCACTCTCCCTTGGGGTCTTGGCGCCCCGAATTGACTCTGTTGCGAATCTTTTCCTGACCCTATGGTCAAGGTAAAGGCTACAGAACCTGACCAACCGGTCAATGAAAATCTGGAAGGCAAGCATGTGAACGAAGCGCCGCGCCCTTTGCGTCGAAATGAGATACGCCAGCACAACGAGATGCTTATTTTGCAGGCAGCCGAAAAAGTCTTTGCCGAGGCAGGCTTTGGCGGCGCGACCATGCAGTTGATTGCCGATGTGGCGGGTCTGCCCAAGGCCAATCTGCATTATTATTTTGCGACCAAAGAAGAACTCTATCGCCGCGTCGTGCAGGATATCTTTGAGATTTGGTTACAAGCTGCGCGCTCTATGGATGACGCCCGCGGCCCGATCGAGGGCATCGGCGCCTATATTGACGCCAAAATGGAGATTTCTCGCCGACATGCCGATGGCTCCAAGGTCTGGGCCTCCGAGGTGATGCACGGCGCGCCGGTGATCCAAGACTACCTTGAGACCACCTTGCGCGAATGGACGACGGGGCGCGCCGCGCTTATTCAGGGCTGGATTGATCAGGGCAAGATGGACCCCATCGACCCCGAACATCTGCTTTATATGTTGTGGGCGACGACACAGCACTACGCCGACTTTGGCCATCAGATCGCGACACTGAACGGCGGTCCGATGACAGAAAAGCAATGGAAGGCCGCCAAGGACAGCGTCAAAACCATGATCCTGCGCGGGATCGGAGCAAAGGAATAACAACGGCATGATCGAAGAGCTAGAAACAGAATACCTCGGGCTGGTGCTGCCTGCCTTTACCGAAACCGAGGCTTTGCACTTGGGGCAGATTTTGCTGGATTTGGCCCAAGGCCTGCCAGTGGTGATCAATATCCGCAGCGCAGAGCGTGTGTTTTTCCACGCAGCACTTCCAGGTTCTGGGCCGATGAACGACGCTTGGGCAAGGCGCAAAAGCAACTGCGCGCTGTTCTTCCGCCTGCCCTCGCTCTTGGTCGGTGAAAAGAACCGGCTCAAGTCTGAAACCGTCGCGCGCCACGGGCTCAGCACCGAGGATTACGCCGATCATGGTGGGTCTGTGCCGATCCAAGTCAAAGGCGTGGGTGTGGTGGCGGTGGCGACGGTCTCGGGTCTGCCCTCGATCGAAGATCACCGCTTGGTGGTTGCGGGTCTGCGCCAGATGATGAAAAACTGACGGCCAAGCCTTTACATTACGCACAAATCGGCGGCATTTTGGCGCACTCTGCCGTGAAACCAGCCGAAAAGAGCCGTAATGACCAAGCCCAAGACGCGCATTCAAGCCCGCAACAGCGAAGCAATCCTTGAGGCGGCGCTTGATGTGTTTTCAACCAACGGCTTTCGCGGCTCGACTTTGGATCAAATCGCCGAGGTCGCGGGGCTGTCGAAACCCAACTTGCTCTACTATTTCCCGTCCAAAGAGGCCGTGCATGCGGCACTGCTAGAGCGGCTGCTGCGGACATGGCTTGATCCTTTGCGCGCTATGGACCCCGAGGGTGACCCCAAGCGCGAGATTATGGCCTATGTCGTGCGCAAGCTTGAGCTTTCGCGCGACTTTCCCCGCGAAAGTCGCCTCTTTGCCAACGAAATCCTCCAAGGCGCGCCGCGGCTGCGCGATGTGATTGAGACCACCCTAAAACCCTTGGTCGATGAGAAATGCCACGTGCTTTTGATGTGGATGGATCAGGGGCGGATCGCGCGTCTGCCGCCTGTGCATCTGCTGTTCTCGATCTGGGCTTTGACGCAGCACTATGCGGATTTCGACGTGCAGGTGCGCGCGGTTTTGGGGCCAGACCACGACCCCTTTGCCGAAGCCGGAGACTTTTTGACCCTGCTGTTTGAAAAATTGCTCGCGCCCTAAGTTCGCGTCACGCCCTCGTGAAGGCTGGACCTTTGTTTGGCTCTGGTATACCAACAGCGAGCGAGAATGTTTCTGGTCGAGGCCTATGAACCAACCTATTGAAACGTCGGTTCGGGGCGAGACCCCGACCCCTCTGCCTTCCCACAATGAGCATAACCACAGCAAAAACATAGGGAAACTTGTGTTGGGCTGTGTTGGCGTGGTTTACGGCGACATCGGCACCAGCCCGCTTTATGCGATGCGGGAATCGTTGCACGCTGCAAGCTATGACGGCTTGTCGCGCGACGATGTGGTGGGGGTGATTTCCCTGCTGATCTGGACGCTTATTCTGATCGTGACGCTGAAATATGTGGCGCTGATCATGCGGGCGGATAACAAAGGCGAAGGCGGCACGCTGTCGCTGGTGGCCTTGGTGCAGCAAGCCTTGGCCCGCAGGCCGGGCTGGTTGCTGGCGGTCGGTGTGGTCGGGATTTCGCTGTTCTTTGGCGATGCGATGATTACGCCGGCGATGTCGGTTTTGTCGGCGGTTGAGGGGCTTGATCTGGTCGCCCCCGCGCTTGGCGAATATGTTTTGCCGCTGACTTTGGTGATTATCCTTGGGCTGTTCTTGTTCCAAAGCCAAGGCACCGAGCGGGTGGCGATCTTGTTCGGGCCGGTGATGCTGGTGTGGTTTTCGGTCATGGCGATCATGGGGATTTACCACCTGAGCGATGACCTCTCGATCCTTGCTGCGTTCAACCCGTTCTATGCTGCCAAATTTATCGTGGTGAATGGCACGGCCTCGTTCTTTGTGCTGGGTTCGGTGTTTTTGGCCGTGACGGGTGGCGAGGCGCTTTATGCCGATATGGGTCACTTTGGCCGCAAGCCGATCCGCTTGGCTTGGGCGTTTGTGGTGTTTCCGGCGCTGACGCTGTCCTATCTGGGGCAAGGCGCTCTGGTCTTGGCGCATCCTGAAACCGCCGAGAATCCGTTCTTTTTGATGGCCCCGCCAGAGCTTTTGCTGCCGCTGGTGTTGCTGTCGGTGATGGCGACAATCATCGCCAGCCAAGCTGTGATCTCGGGCGCGTTCTCGATGATGCAGCAGGCGGTGCAAATGGGGCTGTTGCCGCGGCTTGAGATCCGCCACACTTCGGAGACGCAGCTGGGCCAGATCTATCTGCCCAAGGTTAACATGATCCTGATGATCGGTGTGCTGTGCCTTGTGGTGGCCTTTGGCTCGTCGTCAAGCCTTGCCTCGGCCTATGGTATCGCGGTGACGGGCGATATGGTGATCACCACCATCCTGGCCTCGGTCGTGTTCTACAAGGCGTGGAAATGGCCGCTTTGGGGCGTGGCTGCGGTGATGATCCCGATCTTGTGCATCGAGCTTTTGTTCCTCTCGGCGAACATGATTAAAATCCCAGAGGGCGGCTATGTGCCTGTGCTCATGGCGTTGGCCTCTTGTGTGCTGATCTGGACTTGGGTGCGTGGCACGGCACACGTCAAGCGCAAGGCGCATGACTCCGCCGTCTCGCTGCCCAAGCTGATCGAGATGCTGCAAAAATCGCACCCGATCGAGGTTCCCGGCACGGCGGTGTTCTTGACCCAAGACCTTGATATCGCGCCCTCGGCTTTGCTGCATAACCTTAAGCACAACCGCGTTCTGCACAGCCAGAACTTTATCGTTCAGGTCGCAGTGGGCGATACGCCAAAGGTCACCGATGACAGCCGCATCACCATTGAACGGCTGTCGGACAAGTTCGTGCGGATCAAACTGACCTTTGGCTATATGGAGACGCCGAACGTGCCGCGGGCATTGGCTTTGGCGCGGCGTCGGGGTGAAAAGTTCGACATCATGACCACCTCGTTCTTCCTCAACCGCCGCACGTTCCGCTCGGCCAGCAACCAGCAAGGTCTGCCGTTCTGGCAAGAGCGCATCTATGTGGCGATGACCAAATCGGCTTCGGATGCGACGGCGTTCTATTGCCTGCCGTCGAACCGCGTGGTCGAGCTGGGTCAGCAGTTGGCGATCTAAAGCGACTGCATAGCTTGGGCCGCAAGGTCAAAGCTATGCAGCCTTGCCGCGTGGTCGTGAATCATCCCCGTCAGCATGATCTCATCCGGCTTGTGCGTCTCGATCAGCTTGCCAAGTTGGGTGCGCAGGGTCGCAGCCGACCCAATCGCCGCACAAGACAGCGCATGATCAATCTGAGCTCGCAGCGGTTTTGGGATATGTGAAAGGTCATGTGACGGCAGCGGCAGCTTGCCCGCCTGCCCGGTCAAAAGCCGTGCAAACGCAAGGATTTGCGACGAACGCAGGAACTCTGCCTCGGCGTCGGTATCGGCACCACAAACACCAGCCAACAGCATAAAATGCGGCTTCTCCAGCGTTTTGGACGGACGGAAGGTGCTGCGATAGGTGTGGATGGCCTCGGTCAGCATCGTCGGCGCGAAGTGGCTGGCAAAGGCGTAAGGCAGCCCGAAATAGGCCGCAAGCTGCGCGCCGTAAAGGCTGGAGCCAAGGCTCCATACCGGCACCTTTGTGCCTTCGCCCGGCACGGCGCGAATGGTGGCTTTGCCGTCGCTGTCAGCGAAGTAACCGATCAGCTCGGCCACATCCTCGGGGAATTGGTCCGAAGCGTCCATATTGCGTCGCAACGCCCGCGCCGTCGCCATATCCGTACCAGGGGCACGACCAACGCCAAGGTCGATGCGGTCGGGATAAAGGCTTGCCAGCGTGCCGAACTGCTCGGCAATCACCAAAGGCGCGTGGTTGGGCAGCATAATGCCCCCTGCCCCGACGCGAATGGACTTGGTGCCGCCGGCGACATGGCCAATCACCACCGCCGTCGCCGCCGAAGCAATCCCGGGCATGTTGTGATGCTCGGCCAACCAAAAGCGGTGATAGCCAAGCGCCTCGGCGTGGCGGGCAAGGTCAAGGGTATTGGCCAAAGCGGTTTGGGTGCTTTGGCCTTCGGCGACGGGCGACAGATCGAGCATGGAATATTTCATATCCCTCATCTAAGCCCGCCTGCCTGTCGCGCCAAGGTGGCGGCGTTGAATTAAATGCAGCACAGATCAGGGGCGCAGCCGGTCGGCCCCTGTGATAGGCTCAGCTTGGGGGCGTCTTCTATGGAAGGGGCACATTATGGGCTCGGTTACTTCGGTCACGGCGGTCACGGGACCGCAACCTGTCTTGCGCGCACAAAGCCATGTCACCACCGGCGATCGCGCGTTTTCGGTGGCGCTTGAACTGCCACAGCTGGCAACAGAACCGGTCTCTGCCAGCAACACGCGCAACCGCGTGGCGCCAGAACTGCCGCCCGAAAATGCAGTGCGGATGCTGCTAGAGATTAGGCCGGATGTTGAACTCGACAACATCCCATTCGTTGGTGATGATGCGGTTTTACTGGATGATCTGCCGCTAACAGAGCCTGACACCACAGAGGTCCCGCGCGAGCCCGAGCAGGTCAAGGATTTGGCCCAACGCGGTTATCTCGCCGGACGCGAAGCCACGGGCGGTGATGTCACGGCGACAGAGGACACCGCCCCTGCCGCCGTGAAAACCGATGAGCCGCCTATTCCGCCGCCGTAACCGACGAGGGGTTGTTTGGATGCGTGGTCCAGTTGGCGTAATCGCCAACCGTGGTCCCCGTGCGCGCATCGACTGCGCCTTTGGGCAGTTCCACCATGGTGATGCAGTTTTCAACGGGGCAGACGTTCACACAAAGGTTGCAGGCCACACATTCCTCTTCCTTGACGGTGAAGGTGCGGTCATCGGACATAGCAATCGCTTGGTGGCTGGTATCCTCGCAGGCCGCATAGCAGCGCCCGCATTTGATACAGTCGTCTTGACTGATCTGCGCCTTGGCGACGTAGTTCAGGTTCAGGAACTGCCAATCGGTGACATTCGGCACCGCGCGCCCAACCAGATCAGCGGTCGAGGTCATGCCCTTTTCGTCCATATATTCCGACAAGCCCGAGATCATTTCCTGCACAACCTTAAAGCCATAGGTCATGGCGGCAGTGCAGACCTGCACATTGCCCGCGCCAAGCGCCATAAATTCCGCGGCATCGCGCCATGTGGTGATGCCGCCAATGCCCGAAATCGGCAGACCACGGGTATCGGCAGAACGTGCAATCTCGGCCACCATGTTCAGCGCAATCGGCTTGACCGCAGGACCGCAATAGCCGCCGTGAGTGCCCTTACCGTCGATCATCGGTTCAGGGCTAAAGCTGTCGAGATTGACCGAAGTGATCGAGTTGATCGTGTTGATCAGCGAGACCGCATCAGCTCCGCCGCGCTTGGCGGCCTCGGCGGGTTTGCGGATGTCGCTGATGTTTGGCGTCAGCTTTACGATGCAGGGCATGCGGCTGTATTGCTTGACCCAGCGGGTGACCATCTCAATGTATTCAGGCACTTGGCCGACAGCTGCGCCCATGCCACGCTCGGCCATCCCATGCGGGCAGCCAAAGTTAAGCTCGACGCCGTCAGCCTCGGTATCCTCGATACGGGCGAGGATGTCTTTCCACGACTCCTCATCGCAAGGGACCATCAGGCTGATAATCATCGCGCGGTCTTTGTAGTCGCGCTTGACCGATTTGATCTCGCGCAGGTTGACCTCGAGCGGGCGGTCGGTGATCAGCTCGATGTTATTGAGCCCCAAAAGCCGCCGATCCGCGCCCCAAATCGCGCCGTAACGTGGGCCGTTGACGTTAACCACCGGCGGGCCTTCAGAGCCAAGCGTTTTCCACACCACACCGCCCCAGCCTGCCTCGAAAGCGCGGCGGACGTTGACTTCTTTATCCGTTGGCGGCGCAGACGCGAGCCAGAACGGGTTGGGGGATTTGATGCCGATGAAATTGGTTGTCAGATTTGCCATGTCAATATCCTCGTTGGGTGCGCTTTAGCGCCCCTCCCCCTGCAAAAACGCATTGATTGCTTCGGCCGCGTCGCGCCCCTCGGCGACGGCGGTGACGGTCAGATCCTCGCCCCCCGCCGCGCAATCGCCGCCCGCCCAAACCTTGCCCTGATGCGGCACAAGTTTGGACCCCGCTTTGGCAATCGGTGCCGTGTCAAGCTTTTGTCCAATGGCCTTGAGAACGTGATCGGCCCTTAGAACAAAGGTTTCGCCCATGGTCAGCCCGTTTTCGCCCTGCGAGGTATAGGCGAACTCGACGCCTTCGACCGCAGCTTCGCCCAGCACGCGCACAGGCGCCGCGCCATAGATGATGCGCACCCCCGAAGCGGTGGCATGGTCTTGCTCGTAGGGGCTGGCGCTCATGTTTTCTTTACCGCGGCGATAGACCATGGTTACCGAATTCGCGCCCAGCAGTTTCGATTGCACCGCCGCATCCACAGCCGTCATGCCGCCACCGATCACCACCACATCACGGCCCACGGCCAGCGTGGACTTGTCCGCCGCCTGACGCAGGGTTTCAATGAAATCAACGGCGCTTTGCACGCCCGCAAGACCCTCATTCGCCAGCCCAAGCGCATTCACCCCGCCCAAGCCGATGCCAAGGAATACCGCGTCAAAATCAGCCTCAAGCGCCGCAAGTTCGACATCGCGCCCCAGCATCACGCCAGTTTTCAGAGTGATTCCCCCGATTTGGAGCAGCCATTCAACTTCGCGCGCGGCAAAGTTGTCGGCGGTTTTATAGGTCGCGATGCCATATTCGTTCAAACCACCCGCTTTGGCGCGTGCCTCATAGATCGTGACCTCGTGGCCCTTGAGCGCCAAACGGTGCGCGCAAGCCAGACCCGCTGGCCCCGCACCAACGACCGCGATCTTTTTGCCAGTCGCCGCCGCACGCGAAAAGGGATGCACGCCCTTGGCCATCAGCCCATCAGTGGCGAAACGCTGCAAGCGCCCAATCTCGACCGGCTTGCCTTCGGCCACTTCGCGCACGCAGGCCTGTTCGCAAAGCTGCTCGGTCGGACAAACGCGCGCACACATCCCACCCAGAATATTCTGCGAAAATATGGTCTTAGCCGCAGCATCCGAGGTGCCAGTCGCGATTTGACGGATGAAAAGCGGCACGTCGATCGAGGTCGGACAGGCCGTCATACAGGGCGCGTCATGGCAAAAATAGCAGCGATCTGCGGCGACACGGGCTTCGTGCGGGGCAAAAACGGGCTGGTGATCAGAAAAATTCGCGGCGTAGCTGTCGGGCTCTAATCGGTGCGCAACAATTCCGGCGGTCAACGGGCTATTTGACAAGGCAGAGCCTCCCTATTGCTTGTATTCCTTGGCTTCAGGCTGGCATGTCACAATTTTTTTATCAAATGGTAAATTTTGTTTTTCGCAGGTTTTTCGCAGGCTCAAAGCAGTTGCCGAAATCTTGGGCCTTTTTTCTGCCGACAGCCTGACGTATAGGAAGAGTACAAATTGCGGGCGTTGGCCCCACCCGCGAGAAGCAATGACGCCAACAGAGGACGGCATGAGCAAACAATCTTCCGACGCAGATGTAGCGTTTATCTCGGCTCTCGCAGAGCTGCTGAACAAAAACGAGCTGACCGAGCTTTCGGTTAAGCGTGAATATGGCGAGGCAGACAGCCTTGATGTGCGCGTGGTCAAACAAGCCACCGTCGTGCAGATGGCAGCCCCTGCGCCGATGCAATACGCACCAGCCCCAGCGGCAGGCGCCCCAATCGCTGCGGCCGCCGCAGCGATTCCCGATGATCCGGCGATGCACCCCGGGGCTGTCACCTCGCCTATGGTCGGCACCTGCTATATGGCAGCCGAGCCAGGTGCGACGCCGTTCGCCACGATTGGCGCGACCGTGACCGAAGGTCAGACCGTTCTGATCATCGAAGCGATGAAAACGATGAACCACATCCCCGCCCCGCGCGCTGGCACGATCAAGCGGATTTTGGTCGCCGATGGCACCGCCGTAGAGTTCGGCGCTCCTCTGATGATTATCGAGTAAGCGCATGTTCGAGAAAATCCTGATCGCCAATCGCGGCGAGATCGCCCTGCGCGTGATCCGCGCGGCGCGAGAGATGGGGATCAAATCGGTCGCCGTGCACTCCACCGCTGACTCTGACGCCATGCATGTGCGCATGGCGGATGAGAGCGTGTGCATCGGGCCGGCCTCGTCGACCGACAGCTATCTGAACAAAGCGGCAATCATCTCGGCGTGTGAGATCACGGGCGCTCAGGCTGTTCACCCCGGTTATGGGTTTTTGTCGGAAAATGCTGCGTTTTCGCAGGCGTTGGCCGATCATGGCATCACCTTTATCGGGCCGACGGCGGAGCATATCCGCATCATGGGCGATAAAATCACCGCCAAAGAAACCGCAGCAGCGCTTGGGATCCCTGTGGTTCCGGGTTCGGCTGGCGGTGTGCCTGATTTTGAAACCGCAATCGGTGTCGCAGAGGGCATCGGTTTTCCGGTGATCATCAAGGCGACCGCTGGCGGCGGTGGCCGTGGCATGAAGGTCGCCAAGAACGCGTCCGAGCTGGAGATCGCCTTTCGCACCGCGCGTTCCGAAGCCAAGGCCGCCTTTGGCAACGACGAAGTCTATATCGAGAAATACCTGCAAAAGCCGCGCCACATCGAGATCCAAGTTTTCGGGGACGGCAAAGGCAAAGCGGTGCATTTGGGCGAGCGGGACTGCTCGCTGCAACGCCGCCACCAGAAGGTTTTCGAAGAGGCTCCGGGCCCCGCGATCCCACCAGAACTGCGCGCCAAAATCGGCAAGATCTGTGCTGATGCGGTCGCCAAGATCAACTATATCGGTGCGGGCACGGTCGAATTTCTTTATGAAGACGGCGAGTTCTTTTTCATCGAGATGAACACCCGCCTACAGGTCGAGCATCCGGTCACCGAAGCGATCTTTGGTGTCGACCTTGTGCGCGAGCAAATTCGCGTCGCAGCGGGTCTTGAGATGTCGTTCACCCAAGACGATCTGGTGATCAACGGCCACGCCATTGAGGTTCGGATCAACGCAGAAAAGCTGCCGAACTTCTCGCCCTGCCCCGGCAAGGTGCGGATGTTCCACGCGCCGGGTGGATTTGGCGTGCGGATGGATTCGGCGCTCTATTCGGGCTATTCGATTCCGCCTTATTACGACAGCTTGATCGGGAAACTGATCGTGCATGGTCGCGACCGTCCAGAAGCCTTGGCGCGGTTGGAGCGGGCCTTGGGCGAGCTGGTGGTCGACGGAGTGGATACGACGATTCCGCTGTTCCATGCCCTGCTGGCAGAGCCCGACGTTCAAAGCGGTGACTACAACATTCATTGGCTGGAAAAATGGCTGGAAAAGAAGTTCGGCTAACATTGCACAGGGCGCCTTCGGGCGCCCTCTTGCTGTCATGACGGATCAGGCGATCACCGCGCAGATGCTGTTGCGCGCCTATGCCTTGGGCGTGTTTCCGATGGCCGAAAGCGCCAGCTCGTCCGAGATCCACTGGTTCGAGCCCAAACTGCGCGGCGTCTTCCCGCTTGAGCGCTTTCATATCTCGCATAGCCTGAGACGCCATATCTTGCGCTGTGGCTGGACGATCAAGGTCAACACCGATTTTGCCGGCGTGGTGGCGGCCTGTGCCGATCGCCCCGAGACTTGGATTAATCCAGAGATCACAGCACTTTACCAAGAGCTGCACAGTGCAGGCTATGCCCATAGCCTTGAGGTGTGGCAAGACGACAGCTTGATCGGCGGGGTTTATGGCGTCGCACTCGGCGCGGCGTTCTTTGGCGAGAGCATGTTCTCGCGCCGCACCAATGCGTCCAAGACCGCACTGGCCTATCTGGTTCATCGGCTGAGGGCGGGCGGCTTTACTCTATTTGATACGCAGTTTTTGACGCCGCACCTTGCGTCACTGGGCGCGATCGAGATCACGCGGGCGACGTACAAAGCCCAGCTAGAAATCGCCTTGGGTCAATCCGCAAGCTTTGACCCGCAGGGTTATCAGCCGTCCTCGGGCAGTGTCTCTGGTTCTGGTTCCGGTGGGGCCTCTTCGACCTCTGGCAAGGCAATGTCGGCCACGTCACAGCGCAGTGGCCAGACGTCATAGCGCGCATTGTCCAAAGCCGAAAGTGCTGGGCTCGACGCGGTCATCCAGCCATCGAACACAGGCGCCACGGATGAGGCATCCATGATGGTCAGATGCACAAAGGCCTCTGCCGCCGGGCTATCGGTAAAGTAGCGGCAATCATCCATTTGAACAGTCAGACGCCCAACGGCCTCTGACTGCCCTGCCGAAAGGGTCATGTCGGTGATCTCGCCTGTCAGCTTGTCCAAAAGACGCAGTTTTGCGGCTTGGGCCGTGGCGACCTCTTGGCCAAAGGCTGGGGTGCAGCCGATCACGAGGCAGGCGATAAGACGCTTCATGGCGCGGCATCACCCGAGCTGCTGCCGCCCGAGACGAACTTCATCAACAGGCTGATCAGGCTGACGGCGCCCTGCGTGTCCTCAATGGTGGCACCCGCTTCAAGGTTTTCAAGCGAGCCACCGGGTTGAATTTCGACGTAATTCCCGCCCAGCAATCCCTCAGAAGAAATCAAGATCGCAGAGTCGTCAGGCAGAAGGATGGACTTGTCGACAGAGATCGTCGCATCGGCATAAAAGGTCTTTGGGTTCAGCACCAACTTTGTGATGCTGCCGACTTTGACGCCCGCCAAGCGCACGTCAGAGCCCTGCGTGATCCCCTCGACCGAGCGGAATGACGCGAACAGCTCGTAGTGCCCCGTAGAGGCGCTGCTGCTGCCGCCGGACGCATAGACCACAAACGCAATCGCTGCGGCCAAAACCGCAGCGCCCGCCACTACCTCTGCACGGTTCTCAGCCATTATTCAGGCTGCCACGCTTCATAATCCTGACGCGCAACGGGTGCAGCAGAGCGGATCGAGCCAGCAGGCGCATAAGCCAAAGCCGTGCCCGTCAAATTCTCGGAATGTGCTTTTTCCCAAGGCTTGTGCTTGAGCGGTGCCTTGGTCGGCGGCTGGTCCCACGTGAAATGCAGCCAGCCATGCCAATCCGGCGAGACGCGGCTTGCTTCGGATTCGCCGTTGTAGATCACCCAGCGGCGCTTGGTGTCCGCGGTCTGGTAATAGATATTCCCTTGCTCGTCCTCACCAACCTTTTGGCCTTTGCGGGCGGTAAAGATTTGGGTGCCAAGGGTTTGGCTGTTCCACCATGTCAACATGCGCTTGAGGAAATACATCAAAGCCTCCAGGATCATTTGCTTTGATATGGCGGAAATGCCAAGCAAGGTCCAGTGTCCATGACGCTTGGCTGCAAAGAAGCGCCGCAAATTTGGCGGAAACTGCAAATGCAAAACGGCGAGCCAAGGGCCCGCCGCTTTGTTAACCCGATGGTCGCGCCGTTAGCTGGCGGTCGCAGGCTTCTTTTTGTCGGCTTCGGTATGCACGAGCAATGGCTTCGCGCCCTTGGTCACGCAATCCTCGCTGACGACAACCTCTTCGACGCCATCCATGCCGGGCAGTTCAAACATGGTATCCAAGAGGATATCTTCCATGATCGAGCGCAAACCGCGCGCACCCGTTTTGCGACTGATTGCCCGTTTTGCAATCGCCGTCAGCGCGTCTTCCGAGAAAGTCAGCTTGGTGCCTTCGATCTCGAACAGGCGCTGATACTGCTTGACCAGAGCGTTCTTTGGCTCGGTCAAAATGGTGATCAGAGCGGATTCGTCCAGATCTGTCAGCGTTGCCAGAACGGGCAAACGGCCAACAAATTCCGGGATCAAACCGAACTTGAGCAGATCTTCCGGTTCCAGCTCTTTGAACAACTCGCCCGCGCCACGCTCTTCTGGACCTTTGACGTCAGCACCAAAGCCGATGCCCGAACCCTTGCCGCGTTGCGCGATGATCTTTTCAAGCCCAGCAAAAGCGCCGCCACAGATGAACAGGATGTTCGTGGTGTCGACTTGCAAGAACTCTTGCTGTGGATGCTTGCGCCCGCCCTGAGGCGGAACCGAGGCAACCGTGCCTTCCATGATCTTGAGCAAAGCCTGCTGCACGCCCTCGCCCGAAACATCGCGGGTGATCGACGGGTTGTCAGACTTGCGGGTGATCTTGTCGACTTCGTCGATATAGACGATGCCGCGCTGCGCCCGCTCGACGTTGTATTCCGAGGCCTGCAACAGCTTGAGGATGATGTTTTCCACGTCTTCACCGACGTAACCCGCTTCGGTCAGCGTGGTCGCATCCGCCATGGTGAAAGGCACATCCAAAATCCGCGCCAAAGTCTGCGCCAGCAAAGTCTTACCGCAACCCGTCGGGCCGATCAGCAAGATGTTGGATTTTGCCAGTTCAATATCGGTCTTGGAGGCGTGGTTCAAACGCTTGTAGTGATTGTGCACAGCCACCGAGAGCACGCGCTTGGCGTGGATCTGGCCGATGACATAATCATCCAAAACCTTACAAATATCGCGCGGCGTAGGCACGCCATCAGTGGTTTTCAAACCTGCCGATTTGGTCTCTTCGCGGATAATATCCATGCAGAGCTCGACACATTCATCACAGATGAAGACCGTAGGTCCCGCGATCAGCTTGCGCACCTCATGCTGGCTTTTGCCGCAAAAGGAGCAGTAAAGCGTGTTCTTGCTGTCGCTGCCGGTAGTGTTCGCCATGGGTATCCTCTGACCTGCGCCCAAATGGGACGTTCTTGGTAAGTTTAGGCCAAGGCCCGCCCCTCCACAATCCGAAAACGCCCCCGACCGAAATCGGGGGCGAAAGGCTTACTTAACCTCGTCAGCCTTACCGCGGCTTTCGAGAATTTCGTCGATCAAGCCCCACGATTTTGCATCTTCGGCGGACATGAAGTTGTCACGCTCCAGCGCGGCTTCGACCGTTTCATAGTCGTTGCCAGTGTGCTTGACGTAGATCTCGTTCAAACGGCGCTTGAGCTTTTCGGTCTCGCGCGCGTGGATCATGATGTCGGTCGCTTGGCCCTGATAGCCGCCCGACGGCTGGTGCACCATGACGCGGCTGTTTGGCAGCGAGAAACGCATGCCCTTTTCGCCCGCTTGCAGCAACAGCGATCCCATCGAGGCCGCTTGACCGATCACAAGGGTCGAGACCTTGGGCCGGATGTATTGCATCGTGTCATAGATCGACAGGCCGCTGGTCACCACGCCGCCCGGCGAGTTGATATACATCGAGATTTCCTTGGACGGGTTTTCCGCCTCAAGGAACAAAAGCTGCGCGCAGATCAGCGACGACATGCCGTCATGCACGGGACCGGCAAGGAAAATGATCCGCTCTTTCAGCATACGGCTGAAGATATCATAGGCACGTTCGCCACGGCTGGTCTGCTCGACAACCATAGGGACGAGGGTGTTCATGTAGTGTTCGACGGGATCGCGCATAAAAGCCTGCCTCTTTGGTCCGTGAAAGTGATATAAACGCCGGAGTGTTTCCAGAGTCTTAGTGCTCCGCGCCAAGGGCTGCAAGGGCAGCTGAGCGCGGCGTTGAGCCAACATGACGCGCCCCGCAGGCGGATGCAACCGCACAAGCGCGTGCAAACCTAGCGCGCAAGCGAAAGTTCCGCCCGCAGACCGCCCATAGCCTCGCTTTGCCCCAAGCGCAGCACGCCGCCATGGCTGCGCGCAATATCGGTGACAATCGCAAGCCCAAGGCCCACCCCGCCGCCGCGATTGGGGTCGCGCGCTTTGTCCAACCTCTCGAAAGGTTCGACCGCCATGTCGCGGCGCTCGGCGGCGATGCCAGGACCGTCGTCCTCGACCACAAAACGCAAGGCGCGGTCAGTATAGCTGAGGCTGATGCGCGCTTGGCTGCCATAGCGGATGGCATTGCCCAAAAGGTTTTCCAGCGCGCGGGTGATGGCTTCGGGGCGCAGCATGACCTTACCGGGTGACGAGAGCGTGCCAAGCTGCACGGGTTGCTGCGCGCGCAGAGCATTGTCGACCACCCGCTGCACCAGTTCTGCGGGCTCCACCAGCTCCGGCTCTTCCATCGCATCGCCGCGCGAAAAGGCAAGAAACGCGCTCACCAGCCGCTCCATATCCACCACGTCTTGTTGCAAAGCGCGGGTTTCCTCGTCTTCGGGCAGGAATGACAGCCCCAGTTTAAGACGGGTCAGCGGCGTGCGCAGATCATGGCTCACCCCCGACAGCATCAGCGTGCGGGTCTCAATCTGGCGCTCGATTCGGGCGCGCATGTTCAAAAATGCCATCCCCGCCGCGCGCACTTCGGTCGCACCGCGCGGACTATAGGGCACGGTCTGGCCCTTACCAAAGGCCTCTGCCGCCAGCGCCAACCGCGTGATCGGGGTCAACTGATTGCGCAAAAACGCATAGGACACCAAGGTCATCAACGCCGAGGTGAACACCATCCAGACCAAAAGCTGATGCGGATTGCTGGCAGAAACCCGCGTGCGGATAAGCGCGATACGCACAGGGCCTTGGCGGCTGCCGATATAGACCTGCACCTGCGCGCTGTCGGTGGTCAGATCGACCGCAATCACATCCGGCACCTGCTCGCGCAGCGTCAAAATCACCCGCCGTCCCGAGTAATCAATGATCCCACGACTATCTTCACTTGGAAGGGTTTCGGGCGCAATGCTGACCTCTAGCTCGAGCTTGCGCGCAAGATCGGCGCTTTGGGCAAGTGCGGCGCGCGCATTCGGGGCTGCGTCAATTTGCTCTAGCACCGCATTGATTTCAATCGCCACGCTGGCAGTCATCTGCGCAGTGACCCCTTCAAAATGCCGCTGAATAAAGGCAATCGACACGATCAGCTGCACGGTCACCACCGGAAGCGTCAGAATCAGAACAGCTCGACCGAACAGGCTGCGAGGAAGAAGGGACTTGAGACGTGGATGCATGCGGGTGACACTAGCCGTACGCCAGCAGCAAGGGAAGCACCGATGCACCAATCCGCCCCACCTCCGGCAATGATCAGCTGCATCCGTGCGGAGAATCCCTCACCGATGACCGGGCAAGGCACCAACAGCTACGTCATCCGCGGCCCGCAAGGCGTGGTGGTGATCGATCCCGGCCCAGAGCTTGAGGCCCATTTCGCAGCCCTGGTCACTGCGATCGGCACGGCTCGGGTTGCCGCAATTCTGGTGACACATGCGCATCTTGACCACAGCGCGCTTGCGCCGCGCTTGGCACGCCATACGGGGGCGCCCCTGTTGGCGTCGGGCCGCGCAAGCGAAGGGCGCTCCGCCATCATGACGCGCCTTGCTCAAGCGGGACTGACCAGCGGCGGCGAAGGCATCGACACGCGCTTTGCCCCCGACCGCAACCTGATCGACGGCGAGATGCTGGAACTGGCGGGCCTGAAAATCGAGACCATCGCCACCCCAGGTCACATGGCAGGCCACCTGAGCTTTGGCTTGGGCGCGGACCTCTTTAGCGGCGATCATGTCATGGGCTGGTCAAGCTCGCTGGTCTCGCCGCCCGATGGGGATATGGGCGACTATGTGAAATCTCTGCAAAAGCTGGGCAAAAGGCCGTGGCAGCGCTTTTTTCCGGGCCATGGCGCCGAGATCTCAAATCCCGCAACACGGCTTGCCGAACTGATCGAACATCGCCGCAGCCGAGAGGCCGAAATCCTCGCAGCCCTCGCTGAGGCCCCAGCCACTGCCGCAACCCTTGCTGCATTGATCTATACCAGCACACCCCCGTCCCTTTTGCCCGCAGCAAGCCGCAACGTCCTCGCACATCTCATTGATCTACATGACAGAAAGGAAATTCTACCCCTCGATCCCATCAGTGCGGAGGCCCGTTTCAAATTGTTTTTGCAGAAGTAGCATTTTTCTTCATTACCCCCCTTTACGCCCCCAAACAGCATAGCTATACAGCCCTCAGTTCCGGCGTAGCTCAGCGGTAGAGCAGTTGACTGTTAATCAATTGGTCGTAGGTTCGATCCCTACCGCCGGAGCCAAAATCATCCAACCTTTTGATGGTCTTGGTAAAAACACCCTTTGGGGGGTGTTTTGGCTGTCGGTGTGATACGTATCACAGCTGAACCGCCAAGCCGAACGCTCCATCCGCCTCACTTTGAGAGGCAAATATGGGACTTCAATCGAACCTTTACCGACGCGGCGCGACTTATGTCTGGCGCAGGCGTTTTCCGGTCAGCTTGGGCGGCACGATCTTGCAAATCAGCCTGCGCACCAATGACCCGTTGCTTGCGCGACGTCTCGGTGCAATCGTCAGCGCCGAGAGCAACAGTGTATTCGAGATTATGACCGTTCAAGGCCTGTCGCGCGACGATGCGCGCAAATTTCTAGAGCATATCATCACCCGCGAGATGAAGAAGATCGCCATCTTGAACGCCGAACCGCGTGGACGAGAGGATGCGGCGCGCAATCGCGCCCATGATTGGGCTGCGGGCACGGCTCTCAAGATGATTTCAGAGATCGGCAGTGAGGCAGATCCTTTAACCGACGCTGAGGCCGCAACGTTTCGGCGCGAGGGCCGCTCGGAACAAGATATTGACCTGCTGCGTGGGCATTTGCAGCGCCAGTCAGAGCTGGCCTATGCCAGCCCCAATGAAGGGCCAGGCGTGGTGATCGCGGATCAGCTGCGCCAAACCCTCGGGCGTGAGCAATTCCAAGCGGCGGAATACCTCACGGCGCGGCAACTCTATATTGCGGGGCGCGGGGCGGCTTATCTGCAATCGGCCAAGGGTCAGGGCAGCAGCTTTGACGCAGCGATGCAGATGGCAGAACAGCTCGCCTCCCCCGCAGTGGCGCGCCCTGCCCCAATGCCAGCGGCAACAGATGCAACCGCTTCCGCCTATGATCCGGCATGGTCCGCGCTTGTCGAGCGGTTCTGCGCCCTCAAGGCGCACCAAAAGGTCAGTGCGCAAAGCATTGATCAAATGCGCAAGGTCTTCCACCTCTTCGCCGAGGCCACAGGCGTCAGCGACCTGCGCAGCCTGCGCCAAACCCATCTGGCGCAATTCGTCGATGTGTTGCGCATCCTGCCGCAAAGCTATCGCAAATCTCCCAAGGATAAGAACAAGAGCCTGAGCCAAATCCTGCAAGAGGCCAAGGCCAAGCCCGCCGATCAGCTCGGCCTGTCCGACACAACCATCAACCGCAACCTGAACTATCTTGGGCAGCTCTTCACCAAAGCCACCAGCGAAGGTTACGACGCGCTGGCCCTGCTCAACACCGCGTCATTGCGCCCCCGCAAGAGCCAGCGCGACCGCGAAGAGCGTGAAGCATACTCCGCCGATGACGTTCAGGCGATCCTGCGGCATCCGGTCTGGCAAGGCAGCGGCACGGGCAAGTCGTGGGCCAAATCAGGCCACGTCATCGAGAAGGACGGCCTCTATTGGCTGCCGATCATCGCCGCCCTCACGGGCGCGCGCCGCGCCGAGATCGCAGGGCTGAGGCCCGATGAGATCAGCATCATCGACGGCATCCCAACGTTGCAGATCAAGCCAAACCAGATCAGGGGGCTGAAGACGCTGGCCTCGCGGCGCGACCTGCCGCTGCATCCGCAGCTGATCGCGCTGGGGCTGATGACCCGCGCAACAGAGCTGGCGGCCTCGGGGGCAGAGCTGCTGTTCCCAGATCTGCGCACCCCAAATGACGTGAAGCTCGGCGACAAGATCGATTACAAGTTCCGCATGATCGCAGAGCAACAGCTGGCAGCGCGGGCCAAGGGCAAGTCGTTCCACAGCTTTCGCCATTACGTGACGACCCAGCTGACGCAGATGGCGGACGTGCCGGATCGCGTCGTCAAGGATATCGTGGGCCACACTGGCGAGAACATCACCAGCGAGCGATACACCGAGACGGCCACGCTGGCGGCAAAGCTCGAGGCGATCCGCCAGCTGCCGTGGCTGCCCATCAAGCCCGCAGAATAGGCCACCCAATGGCGGCGCGCTGACCTTTGATCCTCCGCCCCAGCGGAGGTCTTGCAAGGCGGTTGAGGCACGAAACCGCCGCGCAGTTGGTCCCCTCAGGGACCGACGGAGCGCCCCCCCGGCGTAAGGGGCAGCATGGGTAGCTTTAGCTACCTATAGTCTGTCTCTATATGTAGCTCTCGCTGCATATGTTTGCGTAAAACTATATTGCAAACAATTTCAATATCTTATGAATTCCAAACAAACCGGACAAGACCCAAAAATAGCGCTGCGGATTTTCATGAGACCGTCATAAATGATGAGCCATGAAGCGAAAGGAACCCGCGCCATGGCCTATCAGTTTGTGCATATCGAGACCTACAGCATCACCCCCACCAAGGTCAGGGGCACGCGGGACCAATACAATTCGATCGCGCAAATCTTCGGCGAGCTTCTGCGTCACGGCGTCCATTCGCAGCATGTGGCCGAACCAGACGCACCAATTATCATCAGCGGGTTTGGCGCGATCACGCCAGAAGACCTCCGCGATCTGCATGATCGGCTGGTGGCAGAGTCAAAGGAAATGGTGCAAGCCAAGGGCGGCGGCACTTACGCGCGCAAGCTGCGGCCCGACGCCAAAACGCTCTACACCGAGATCCATTCGCATCCGATGACGGTGGCCGAGTTCAAAAGCCTTGACCCGAAGGATCACACGCCCATCCTTCTCTGGGCCGAGCGCGCCATTCGCGATTTCAAGGCACGGATGCCGAAAGGCGTTGAGTTTTGCGCCGCCTTCCACTTCGACGAGAGCCATGTTCATTTCCACATCAACGCGGTGAACGCGGGCGATCCGAAGGTGAATGCGAACAAGCTGCACGTCGGCAAAACCGCTGCCGCCGCGTGGCGCGCAGGCAATGAGGTCACCGAAACACTCACCTCTCTTCCCAAGCCCGACCTGACCGCCCTGCCCCTCAAGCCCAAGAAACCAAAGCCCAGCAAGAACCGTCAAACCCAGAAAAAGAACGACGTCAAAGAGGCCGAGGCGCTGGCCGCGTGGCAGCGAGCCCATGCCGAAGTGACAGCGGCCAATGACGCCTTGCTGGCGCAATGGGAGAAAGAGAACGGCACATATCTCTTTGAAGCCCGCAAAACACGCCCCGCCCCTGTGGGTGACAAAGCCGCCTTTGAAGCCGCGATGGTGGCTTTCCAAGACCACTATTTTGAAGCTGTGGGCAAGCCCTGTGGTCTCTTGCGCCACGGGCCAAAAGCCGAGCGTTTGCCAACCACGACATATGCCGCCCGCAAGCAAGTGGCCGCGCGCCAAGCCCAAGAGCTGACGGCCCTGCAGCAAGCGGCGGAAACGCTCGCCGCACAGAACACCGATCTTTCAACAAAACAGGACGCGGTCGCTCAGACGGCTCAAGAGCTGGCCTCTGATGGAGGCGACCCTCAAAGCGCGGGAAGACGCATTAAAGCGTGACGCGGCACGCGCTCGAGGTCAGCAAAGCCGAATTCCGGAACCATATGCACAAAGAAACCCAAGCCCTGACCGCAGAAAAGCAGCGCATTGATCAACTGGCGCAATCCCAAGCGGCCTCCCTTGATCGCTATGCCGACGATCTTGACGCACGTGCGCAGGGAATTAACGACCGAGAGACCGAGGCCAACGACGCGGAAGCCGCAATGGGCGCCATGTTGGACCAGCTGGAGAGCGGCGAGGCCCACATTGAAAATGGCGCCCTGCGCACCGCCCGTTGGCCTTGGTTCATCAAACAAACCCTTCAAACCCAAACACAGCAGCGCTCACCGATGCAAAATTTGGTTGTGCGGTTTATCAAGTTTTTGAAGCGCGGCGTGCAGATGGTCGGGCGCGCGCAGGAAGCGGACCCGAGCGATGGAATCGCGACGGGCCAAGGTTTTAGCACGAACAAAAACGCCAGCGCGGTCTGCGCTGGCGTTTTCAATTTCATAGTTCTTTGCCGTTTAGAACGCAGCGCGCAGCCCGAGGGTCACACCGATGCTTGCTTGGCTGCCTTGCGTTGCCATGCTCAAGCCGCCCGAGAGGCTGGTGGCCGAGGTCAGTGCATAATCGGCATCTACCGTAACCCGCGCCCAGTTCGAGGTTTGCTTACCGCTTGCGAGGTTGAACCCGTAGAGACCGGTCACATCACCGCTGATCACGTCGGTGCCCGCATCAAACTGATGCACGGCTTCAACGCCGACGCGCAAGCTCAGCTGCTCGGTTGGCTTAAACGCGAAGGCCGAACCAATGCGCAGATCGTTGCTGGTGGCCGTCGTAGCGTTATAGGTCGCATCAAATGCGCCACCGGTTTCGGAATAGCCATCCACCTTGGCTTTCGACAGCGTCAAAGCCGCATAGGGCGAGACCGTTGCCGCGCCGAGCTTGGCTGCATTGACCCAATCAAGCTTGGCCTTCACCGCAGAAGCGGTCATGTCCGGCGTGCCAGTCGAGGTGTCGATGCCCGAACCGCTTGCGTAAGAGCGGTTCAACTTGGTCGAGAACTTCGCCGAATAGCCCAAAGGCTGGCATGAAGTGCGCTGTCGCCAGCCAGATCAAAGGCGTGGTCAACTTCGGCCAAGACATAATCGCCGTTGAACTTACCGCTGCCGCCGTTGGCCCAATCCTGCGTCGTGCTCGAGGTGCCAAAGGCCACGCCAACACGGGTCGCGCCGATATCACGGCCCAGACCGATTTCGCCAAAGCTCATGGTGGTGTCGGTGTAGTTGTTTTTGGCCGCATCGCCGGTGGTCCATGCGAACCAACCCGAAGCCGAAGCCTTCAGCCCCATGTCCAACAGAGTGCGGTGGTGCGCACCGTTAACCGCAAGGCTGCCGGTATCAAGCGAGCCAGATGCCACCGAAGCGCCAACCGCGATCAAGGTGCTGTTGAAATCTTCGGTGTCGGGCATGAAGTCTACGGTCGTTGGTGCAGGTGTCGTTGGCGTTGTCGACAGGTGTCGTTGGCTCTACAACTGGTGTCGATTCCCGCGCCAGCCAGAGGGTGTTTTTGTCCTCATAGGTGCCATTGCCCGCGATGATCTTACCATCAGCGCTCACCCCAAACGCATTGGTAAGCTCGTAGCCCTCCGCAACAGCGCCGCCTTGATCCACAATCCAGTCCACGACGGTTTGCGTGCCTGTGGCCTCTGACCAGCGAATGGCTGCGTTGGCATCATCGACAGTAGGTTTGACCAACGACAACAGAGCCGTCATAGGACAGGCCTGTGACATAGCTCTCACTTGAACCTTCAAGCTGGACAGCCTGCATCACGCCATCGCTCCAGCGGAACCCGGTGTAACTGCTGTTGTCCGCAGTGTATGATTGCCCGATCACAACCGAACCATCCCCCGAGACCTGGTTGGCATAGCTATAGGTACCCCCAAGGGTTCCTAGATCCGCCATCCCGCCCGCTTCGGTCCAACGGAATGCATGATACTGTGAGTTTCCCTCAGTGTCGGAGTTACCAACGACGACCGAACCATCATTCGACACATCGACCGCATAGCTATAAGTGCCGCCCAAGGTGCCAAGGTCAGTCATGCCGAGATCGCCGGTCCAACGGAAGGCGTGAGTAGTATCCTCCATCCGTTCTGGACTCGCCGACAACAGCGCTTCCGTCGGCGGAGACTGCATATGCATAACTGTAGTCGTAGTTTGTTTCACTATCCGTCACGAGAGACCCAAGATCAACCATGCCCTCACTCGTCCAACGGAACGCATGATAGCCTGAAACGCCATTGGCGCTATAGTTGCCTTGTCCGACGACGACCGTGCCATCCGCAGAAATGTCATTTACATAGCTGTAGCTACCGCCAGTCAGTGTGCCAAGATATGTAAATTGATCATTCGACAGGACAAAGGCTTGTTCTCCAACACCGGACGCGTAAGCCGAGCCTGCCACAACGCTACCATCAGCAGAGACGGCACTAAAAGCTGTCCACTCTGATCCGACAACTGGGTAGGTAACCCCTGTGCTTGCCGTCCAGATAAAGGAACCATCGTTCGTCCAACCAAGGACCGTCGAACCGTCGGCAGATAATTTGTAGCCGGAGATATAGTCATCAACAGCTGCTGGCACCGAAGTAAAGCTGATTTCCGCCGCGGCTTGCCCGCTCAACAGCGCGAGCACTGGCAGCATGGCAGAAGTTGCGAGCAACGCCCGAAGCGTCGATTTCGTGGACATAGATTTGATCCCTAAAGCTTAGGTTGATTGAAATTGCATAAAAAGCATCAATCGCATGTAACGGTAACGTGAACTTTCGCCACAAGCGGCCCAAAGCGCTGCACTTGCAACTTTGATTTTGAGAAAATTCTTTGGCCTATGGGCTTGTGGCAAAACGGCAACGAAGAGCCATGATATTTAAGCTTAAGGTTGTATTTAGGCACATCTAAGCCCTACGCCTGACGTAAAGCAGCCGCAATCAATTCAGCAGTCTATGCTGTAAAAACTGACAACTCTGAGATGCAACGGTGAGTCGCAGTTAGATAACTGCAATGTTTCCAAGGAAACCGACGCGGGAAGCAAAAACCACAAAACCCTTTCGAGACATGAGCTCTTGGGCATCATCAAAAATCTCAAAGTGGACCCGTCGCGGTTGAGACACATTGAAGAGTAAGCAACTCTCCGCTAACAACGCAACACATCCGACAGCTATGTATCACAGAGCGGGTCGGAGCGTTTCTGGTTTAGACTGTAAAATCAAAACGTTGGCCATTTTTACTCCGATCCCTACCGCCGGAGCCAATTCTCTGTAAGTCTCTGATGAGCATGTTGAAATGGCATATCAACCTCGGTTGATGCACATGCATGATGCACAAGTGATTGTTTTTGAACGATTTTGCAGGCGCTCTTACAGGAGTGACCAATGGCACTTGCCGCTCATACCGTCCGCCGCACCGCTATTTATTATTGGCGCAGACGTTCCCCCACCGCACTCGGTGGAAAGACCTTCCTCATCAGCCTGCAAACCCCTGATCCGACCACCGCCAGACGGCTCACTGCGCTGGTGACGGCTGAGAGCGCGCGGGCGTTTCAAGACATGATTGAGGGCCGCTGCGATCACGCGGGCACGGTTGATCGGCTGCGGGCGGTGATCCAAGCCGAACTCGGCCAGCCCCTGCCCGTCCGACGCCCGCCACAGGCAAAACCGCAGCCCAAATCTGACGCGCAGCCGACCGTTGAGGTCTATTCGACCTCGACCAAAGCCGTCACAGCCCGCCTGATGGCGCAAAAGCGCAAAGCGGGCATGTCAGAGGCGATGATTTTGCAGATGACCAAGGTCTTCGATCTGTTCCGCGAGATCACGGGCATTCAAGATATGCGCCTGCTGCGCCAGCACCATCTGGCCGCGTTCGTCGATGCTCTGGAGCTGTTGCCGCAGAGCTATCGCAAATCCCCAAAAGACCGCGCCAAGCCGATCCGCCAGATCATCGCAGAAAACAAAGGCAGCGCAGGCAAGGGCCTGTCGGTCACCACGATCAACCGCAACCTCGATTATCTCGGCCAGCTCTTCACCAAAGCCCGCGCCGATGGTCTGCAATCGGTGGCGAGCCTTGACCTGACCGCCCTGCGCCAGCGCAAAACCGTCCGCGACCGTGACGAGCGGCCCGCCTTCACCACCGATGATCTGCAAACGGTCTTCGCCCATCCGGTCTGGCATGGCTGGAAAGACAAAATCCGCTGGCAAGAGGTTGGCACGCGGTTGGTTCAAGACGGCCTCTATTGGGTGCCGCTGATCGCCGCCTTGACCGGAGCGCGCCGCGAAGAAATCGCGGGCCTGAAAGCGGCGGAGATCACGGTGATCGACGCCCTGCCCGCCATGATCCTCGCGCCCAATGCCAACCGTGGCCTCAAGACGCTGGCGGCGTCACGCACCCTGCCCCTGCACCCGCAGCTGATCGAGCTTGGCCTGCCCGCTCACGCCGCCCGCCAGATCGCCAAGCATGGTCCAGATGCGGACCTGTTCCCCGACCTGCGCCCGCGCAACGGCACAGGCTTTGGCGATCAGCTCGATTATCGGTTCCGAGCGCTGGTGCAAAAGCAGCTGAACGGCAACCCCGAGGGCAAGGTGTTCCACAGCCTCCGCCATTACGTGGCGACCGAGCTTGGCCGCATGACCGCCGTGCCCGAAGCCGTTCGCAAAGACGTCTTGGGCCACTCGGGCGGCTCATTGACGGCCGAGCGATACACCGAGACGGCACCGCTGGCGGCGAAGCTCGAGGCAATCCGCCAGCTGCCGTGGCTGCCGATTGGCGTGGCCGGCGCCAGCTGACATCGGTCATGAGGCAGGTCGCCCCTCCGCCCCAGCGGAGGTCTTGCAAGGTGGTTGAGGCACGAAACCGCCGCGCAGTTGGTCCCCTCAGGGACCGACGGAGCGCCCCCCCGGCGTAAGGGGCAGCATGGGTAGCTTTAGCTACCTATAGTCTGTCTCTATATGTAGCTCTCGCTGCATATGTTTGCGTAAAACTATATTGCAAACAATTTCAACATCTTATGATTTCCACACAAACCGGATAAGACCCAAAAATAGCGCTGCGGATTTTCATGTGGCCGTCATAAATGATGGGTCATGAAGCGAAAGGAACCCGCGCCATGGCCTATCAGTTTGTGCATATCGAGACCTACAGCATCACCCCCACCAAGGTCAGAGGGGCGCCAAACCAATACAATTCGGTCGCGCAAATCTTCGGTGAACTGCTCCGTCACGGCGTCCATTCGCAGCATGTGGCCGAACCAGACGCACCAAGGATCATCAGCGGGTTTGGCGCGATCACGCCAGAAGACCTCCGCGATCTGCATGATCGGCTGGTGGCAGAGTCAAAAGAAATGGTGCAAGCCAAGGGCGGCGGCACTTACGCGCGCAAGCTGCGGCCCGACGCCAAAACGCTCTATACCGAGATCCATTCGCATCCGATGACGGTGGCCGAGTTCAAAAGCCTTGTCCCGAAGGGTAAGGCGTCCATCCGTCTCTGTGTTGATTTCTGCGAGAGTTTGACCCAGTTTTCCGTAACGCCGTGACCCAGTGGTTTCAATATTTCCACCCACTTTTCATGAGATTAACAATTTTCAGACGGGTCAGCGCCAAATGGAAAAGTGGATCAATCTGAGACGAAAATCACCCCCCCGTCCCCGCAGCTTTGATCTAGATCAGCGACGCCCCCACCTCTTTCGCGCTTTATGGGGTCAGATGCCTTGGGTTGCTTGCGAGTTTTTCGCAGACCCTTCGGCAAAGAAGGAGTTCGGATGACCGATGATCCCTACAAAATCCTTGGGCTGACCAAGGCGGCGACGACCGACGAGATTAAGAAAGCCTATCGAAAGCTGGTGCGCACAAGTCACCCCGACCTGCATCCTGACGACCCAACGGCAGAGACGCGTTTTAAGGCCATCGCTGCGGCGCATGACCTGCTCAAGGACCCCGCCACACGTGCGCGCTTTGATGCCGGCGAGATCGACGCCCAGGGCACCGAGCGACCCCAGCGCCAGTATTACCGCGACTATGCCGATGCGCCAGATAATGCCTATCAGCAAAGCCGTGGCTTTAACGGCAAGGTGGACCCAGCCGATATCTTTGCTGAAATCCTGCGCAACCGCGGCCGCCCATCAGGTGCCGAGGGCTTTGGCGGCCAAGGCTTTGCCGCCGCGGGACAGGATGTTCAGTATACGCTTGAGGTGTCCTTTATGGATGCAGCCCTTGGCGCCGAGACGCGGATCACGCTGCCCGACGGGCAGGCTTTGGCGGTCAAAATCCCGCAAGGCACCCATGACGGCCAAACCCTGCGCCTGCGCGGCAAGGGCGGGGCTGGCTATGGCGGCGGGCCTGCGGGCGACGCGCTTATCAGCATCAAGGTGGGCACGCATCCGATCTTTCGGCGTGAGGGCAATGACATCGAGCTCACGCTTCCCATCACCATCACCGAGGCGGTTCTGGGTGGCAAAGTCACCGTCCCCACCATCGACGGCCCCGTTGGCCTGACCATCCCTGCGGGCGCCAGCTCGGGGCGCGTGTTGCGGCTGCGCGGGCGCGGCGTTGGGGCTGCGGGCAGCAAAACCAAGGGCGATCAGAAAGTAGAACTGCGCATCGTCCTGCCACCCGAACCGTCCGATGCGCTGCGCGCCTTCTTGACCGAGCAGCAACCCGAGACCTTCGACCCTCGCACCAACTGGCTGAAAGCAGGCACACAATGACCGACAGCTTTTCCGAAGACCAAGTCATCGCCACCGTCACCCGCCTGACCCGTGTCCAGCTTGCAAGCTTTGTCGCCGCCGATTTCGTGCGGCCAGAGCGGGTCTCGACCGGCTATCTGTTTCGCCCCGTGGATATCGCGCGGATCGAGCTGCTGTGTGATCTGTCGCATGATCTTGATCTGGATGAGACGGCGCTTGGGGTGGTGGTCACGCTCCTAGATCAGCTCCATGCCGCGCGCCGCGAACGCGCCGCCTTGGTCAATGCGCTGAGTGCGCTTCCCGAGGAGCTGCATGCGCGGATTTTGTTGGCGTTAGAGGACTAGCCGCGCCCCTGCCCGCTGGGCGCTTTGCTTGGCCAGACTTCGAGCATACCGCACAGGATCACCAGAGCGCCGCCGATCATTTCGCTGCGGGACAGGCTTTCGCCCGCAAAAACCGCTGCCGTCACCGCGCCAAAAATCACTTCGGTCATCAAGAGGATGCCAACACGCGCGGGGTCAAGCCGGATCGCCGCCCACATCAGAGCCGCAATCGACACCCCCCACCAGAGCCCGCCTGTCAACAGCACCTGCCCCCCCAGCCACATCAGATCTGACAGCGCAACGGTGGGAATGGGCTCTAAAAACGGCGCGCAGATGAGCGATGTCACTGTCGCGCCAAGCGCAAACACAAACGCCGCAGGGGCTGGCGCCATGTGCGATTTCAGCCGCATCCCCGTCGTCGCTAGCGCCCAAATAAAGCCGCCGACAAAGGCCATCCACTCGCCAAGGCTTTTGGGGATCGGCATCCCGCCATCACCGCCCAGCATGACAAAAAGCCCCGCAAGCCCCACCGCAATTGCAACCAAGCGCAGCTTTGGCACCTGCCAACGCAGCAGATACTTGGCGATCAGCACGCTCCAAACCGGGCTAAAGAACCAAAGCAACACCACAAGTGCCACTTTGCCATAAAGAAACCCAACCGAGTAAAGCGCAAAGGCCGCCCCCCCCAGCGCGACAGCCGCCACCCCGACAAGATTTGCGGCCCATAGTTCGCGTCGCTGGGCCAATGCAAAGGGCAGCAACACCACCAACGCCGCCAAAGTGATCGCGCCGGTGCCCCAAGCGCCATCCAATCCACCCTCGGCAATGGCGCGCACCGGCACCCAATAGACGCCCCAGAAAATCCCCGTGGCCAGCACAATAGCAGAGGCCCAAAAGCTCACGCCCCCGTTTTCTTGCGCCCCGTTTGATTGATGCATTGTTTGCGCCTGCCTGATAATTTCGACTGCCTCAAAGCCACTAAGCGCTTTGCGGGGGACAGAGTTTGGTCATTCCGCCCTCCTTGGCAAGACTGCGACATATCACCGATTGGCACAAGAGAGCGCGTCACTCAACCAACCGACGGGAAACAGCACCCCTGACGTTGAAAGAAAGTGACCTCAAAACCGATGGGTTTATCCATGGCGAACGATACTTCGACACGCATCTGCACAGATACATCACGCCCAAAGGCCGAGAAACAATCTAACGCGCCAAGCGGTGCGATGGCACCGTGCCAATGGCAGCGCAGAGCCATAATCGAGCTATACGGAGAGACAAAATGTTCCGTAAATACATGATTATAACCGCCCTATTGATGCCGATGGCAGCACAGGCCG
>CAWJOY010000007.1:0-146482 GCA_963844505.1 uncultured Alphaproteobacteria bacterium | reverse complement strand
CAGAATTTGCGCAGGAACACCGCCAGCGGATGGGATTTTTCCTCCGCAACCTCGTTGGCTCCATATTGCTTCAGCCGTCGCACCGCCTCGGCGGTGTTCAAGCCGCGAAGCGTGCCCTCAGGTACTATGACATTGTCAGTCATGCGCCCCTCATAAGGTTTGCCAGGCTCATCCGAATCTCCTGTAAGCGGTCCGGGTTAAGCGTTAAGAAAATGCTTGCTGACCAGACTATTCAGCAATATCACCAGTGTACTGTCATCGGCATGGCTGACCTCCCGATAAAGGGTAGAGACGATGCCGTTGAAAGTGAGCAGAAGGCCACCGGCGCGTGTTCGCGCTGCGGCACCTTCGGCTGCGGGAACTGCCTGTCGGCGCGGGGGAATGACTGGCTGTGCGCCGACTGCCTGGGGCGGGTGGGCCAGCTGCCGTGGGACGAGCGCGAGAGCCTGGGCATGTGGCGCGCGTGGTGGCGCACCTCGGTGCTGATCATCTCGAGCCCCGGCCAGGCGTTGAGCACCGCCGAGCCCGACGCGCCGCTGGGCAGCTCGCTGCTCTTCGTGCTGCTCTCCACCGTGGTGGGCTACGGGCCCTCGATGTTCGGCTACCTGGTGGCGCTCGTTCCCATGCTGCTGCTGAGCGCGAAGAAGGGATCGCCGGCGGAAGGCCTGTGGGTCGTGCCCCTGGGGACGCTGGTCTGGGCGGTGTTCCTGCTCGCGCTGCAGGTCGGCCTCTCGCTCTTCCTCTCGGCGCTCGACCACCTCGGGTTGATGCTGCTGGGCGCCCGGCCGAAGAGCTACTCGGTGACGGTGCGCGCCTACGCCCTGTCGATGGGGCCGTACCTGCTGGGCCTGCTGCCCCTGTGCAGCCTCTACGTGTTCCCGCTCTGGTCGGTGGTGCTGCGCATCATCGCCAACATGTCCCTGCACAAGACGACCGCGGGGAAGGCGACGGCGGCGGTGTTGCTGCCCATCTTCCTGCTCTGTGGCGGGCTGGTGGCCTTCTATGCGGCGGTCTTCGCCCTCGCGGCGAACATCGGGCGCTGATATCTCTGGGGCCCCCATGTCCAACGACGTCAACGCCCTGGTGGACGACATCACCGACCGCGTGAAGCGGCGCCTCGACGCGCTGCGGGTCGGCAAAGAAGAGCCCTGCACGCACCGGCCCGTCCAGGACGAAGGCCGAGCCCGCCGCCGCGGACTGCGCGCCCTCGTGCTTCGAGTGCTCCAACCACGACAGCTGCGGCACCTCGCTGTCGGTGCGCTCCGGGCTGACCGAGCGCGTGACGCCCGACAAGCTGCGCACCAGCAAGGACATCGCGCAGTTCATCGACCACACCCTGCTCAAGCCCGACGCCACCCGCGAAGAGGTGCTCAAGCTGTGCGAGGAGGCGAAGAAGTACGGCTTCGCCACCGTGTGCGTGAACTCCATCAACGTGGGCACCGCGGCGCGCGCGCTGCACGGCTCGCCGGTGCTGGCCATCGCGGTGGTCGGCTTCCCCCTGGGCGCGGGCATTCCTTCGGCCAAGGCCTTCGAGACCCGCGAGGCGGTGCGCTGCGGCGCCAAGGAGATCGACACCGTCATCAACATCGGCGCGCTCCGCGCGAAGGACTACGCGCTGGTGCTCAAGGACATCGAGGCGGTGGTCAACGCCGCGAAGCCCTGGCCGGTGAAGGTGATCCTCGAGACCTCGCAGCTCAAGGACGAAGAGAAGATCATCGCCTGCGCGCTGTCCAAGGCGGCGGGCGCGGCGTTCGTGAAGACCTCCACCGGCTTCGCGCAGGGCGGGGCGACCGCGGAAGACGTGGCCCTGATGCGCCGGGTGGTCGGCGAAGACGTGGGCGTCAAGGCGTCGGGCGGCGTGCGCTCGACCGAAGACGCGATGAAGATGATCAACGCGGGCGCCAACCGCATCGGCGCGTCCGCGTCGATCGCCATCGTCACGGGCGCGAAGTCGACCTCGAAGTACTGAGGGACGCTCGCCCTCGCGGCAGCCTGCTCCCCTGAATCATGAGCGGTCTGAATCATGAGCGGTACTTCTTTGTAGTCGCTATTCGATTATCAAATCGTCAATTTGAGATTGAGTCGCAATATCTGAAATGGCAGAAGCGGAGGATGAAGACCCGCTGGAGGCTGCCCGCCGCCCTCGTTCTCCTGGCGCTTCCCGCGGCCGCGCAGGATGCCTTCGAGATCCAGGTGTACAACGCCGAGACGGCCGCTCCGCTGCAGTTCGGCGCGGAGGTGCACCTCAACCACTTCTTCGTCGGCTCGCAGGCGCCCGAGGGCGGAGAGTTGCCCACCCACCACGTCACCCACCTCACGCTCGAGCCGCACCTGGGCCTCGCGGAGTGGTGCGAAGCGGGCGTGTACCTGACCACCGCCCTTCGCGCCGACGGCACGTTCGACTTCACCGGCTTCAAGCTGCGCTTCAAGGCGCGCTGGCCCAAGAAGCTGTGGGGCGTGCTGGGCCTCGCCCTCAACCAGGAGTTCAGCGTCGCCCGGAAGGACTACGAGGAGAACGTCTTCGGCTGGGAGATCCGCCCGGTGATCGACTTCGAGTGGAAGCGGCTCTACCTGTCCACCAACCCCATCTTGTCGGTCCCGCTGGGAGGGGCGCTCGCAGGGCGCCCGGAGTTCGAGCCGTCCTTCAAGGGCTCGGTGCGGGTGCTGCCCTTCATGGCGGTCGGCGCCGAGTACTACGCCGCGTTCGGACCGATCGCGCAGGCCACTCCGCTCGCCGACCAGGTGCACCGCGTGTTCGGCGCGCTCGACTTCGACTGGAAATGGGGCCGGCAGATCTACGAGGTCAACTTCGGTGTGGGCTACGGCATCACGGGCCCGGAGAAGTGGATCGCCAAGCTCATCTTCGCCTTCGACCTCGAGCCCGCGCCGCGTCAGGAACCTGACGCTGAGGTTCGTTGAAAGCGCGCGCCGCCCCGTTACCTGTTTCCGGGTGAATCACCTCACCCTGCAATGGAAGCTCACCGGCGCTGCCGCGATCGTGGCTGGAATGATCGCCGTCGGTACGTTGGTGGGACAGATCGGCATGTCCTTCGGAGTCGACGCCGAGCGGCGCCTCTTCGACGAGACGCTGCCCGCGATGAACGCCTACTGACAGCTCGACGACGCGCTGCGCGACGCGCAGGTCAACGAGGGGGCGGGCTGGGATGCCGTCGACGGCGCGGTGGCCGTGGTCGAGCGCACTCCGCGGGAAGCGGAGGAGCAGCGCCTGTGGGACGAGCTGTCGGCCTCGCTCTCGACCTGGCGCAGCGCCACCGCCCCGTCGCGCCCGGCCGCGGCCGCCACCTCGCGCAAGCTGATCGACGGGCTCATCCACGCGCGCCGCGCCCGGTCCGAGCAGGCGCACGCCCGCTTCGCCGGCGAGGTGTTCTCGATGCGCGCGCTGGTCATCGGGTCCGGCTCGCTGGGCATCCTGGTGGTGCTCCTGATCGGCGTGTACTCCGCGCGCCGCATCTCCACCTCGCTCGACGCCGCGGTCACCGCCATCCGCGAGGGCACCCACGAGGTGGAGGTAGCGACCTCTTCGCTCTCGGGTGACTCCGAGGCGCTGGCCCAGGGGTTCACCGCGCAGGCCAACGCGCTGGAGCGCACGTCCTCGGCGATGACGCAGTTGACCGCGATGACGCACCAGAACGCGGGCAACGCGGGCCGGGCCCGGACGCTGGCCGACCAGGCCGGCACCCACGTGGAGCGCGCCAACGAGTCGATGCACTCCCTGGTGGCCTCGATGGATGAGATCGCCAGCACCGGCGGGTCCATCGCCACCATCACCAAGTCCATCAACGAGATCGCCTTTCAGACCACGCTGCTCGCGCTCAACGCCGCGGTGGAAGCCGCCCGCGCGGGCGAAGCGGGCGCCGGCTTCGCGGTGGTGGCCAACGAGGTGCAGGCCCTGGCGGCGCGCACCGGCTCGGCCGCGCGCGAGATCTCGGATCTGATCGACGGCTCCACCGCGAAGATCGCCGCCGGCACGGCGCTGGTGAAGAAGACCAACGCGGAGTTCCAGCGCGTCGTCGACTCCTTCCAGGAGGTGGCCGGCCTCATCGGGCAGATCAGCACCGCCTCGGCCGAACAGGCCAGGGGCATCGACGACGTGGGGGGCGCGGTGATCCAGATGGACGGCGTCACCCAGCAGAACGGCGCGGCCGCGACCCACGTGGCCGAAGCGGTGCACGGGCTCGAGGACCAGGCCACCGCGCTGGCCACCGCCGTCTCCGAGATCCGCTCCCTGGTGGAGGGACGCGCCGCGGCCTGAACTGACATTTCTTCCCCGCGCCCCGTGGTTGCCGTAATCGTCGCGGCCATGGACCAGGAACGCTTGGCAGCAGTGGCAGCGGCGTGGGCCGAGGGCGACCCCGACCCGAAGACGGCCGGCGAGGTGCGCGCCTTGCTCGCCAGGCAGGACTGGAAGGAGCTGGAGGATCGCTTCGGCGCGTCGCTCGAGTTCGGCACCGCCGGCCTGCGCGGCGTGCTCGGGGGCGGCACCAACCGCATGAACCTGGCCGTGGTTCGCCGCACCGCCTCGGGCCTGGCGAAGTACCTCAAGGCGACCGTGCCCGACATCGCCCAGCGTGGCGTGGTGATCGGCCGTGACGGCCGGCACATGAGCCTCGAGTTCACCCGCGAGAGCGCGATGGTGTTCGCCGCCGAGGGCGTGCCCGCGCACGTCTTCGCCGACGTGGCGCCCACGCCCGTCACTGCCTTCGCGCCTGGGCCAGCTCGGCGCCGCGGCCGCGGTGATGGTGACCGCCAGCCACAACCCGCCCGAGTACAACGGCTACAAGGTCTACTGGGGCAACGGGGCGCAGATCGTCCCGCCGCACGACGCCGGCATCGCGAAGGCCATCGACGCCATCGGCCCCGCGCGGAGCGTGCCGCTGATGGACGAGGCGGCCGCGCGCAGCCAGGGCCTGTGGAAGGACGTGCCCGCTTCGGTCGAGCGCGCAGTACCTCGACGCCATCCTCGCGCTGCGGCCCACCAAGCAGACCGGCGACCTCTCCATCGTCTACACGGCGATGCACGGCGTCGGCGGCGCGCTGGGTGCTGGCCGCGCTGAAGGAGGCCGGCTTCACCCGGGTCGCCCCGGTGCCGCAGCAGCAGGAGCCCGACGGCGACTTCCCCACGGTGCGCTTCCCCAACCCCGAAGAGAAGGGCGCGATGGACCTGTCCACCGCGCTGGCCGAGCAGGTGAAGGCCGACCTCGTGCTCGCCAACGATCCCGACGCCGATCGCCTCGCGGTGATGGCGCGCGACGACGCAGGGCGCGCTGCGCATGCTCACCGGCAACGAGGTGGGCGTGCTGCTCGGCCACTTCCTGCTCACCCAGGTGCAGACGCCCAACCCGCTGGTGGTCACCACCATCGTCTCGTCGGTGCAGCTCAAGGCCATCGCCGCGGCGAAGGGCGCGCGCTTCGAGGAGACGCTCACCGGCTTCAAGTGGATCGCCAACCGCGCGCTGGAGCTGCAGCCCGCAGGGCCTCCGCTTCGTCATGGGGTACGAAGAAGCGCTCGGCTACACGGTCGGCGAGCGTGGTGCGCGACAAGGACGGCATCGGCGCGGCGCTGGTGCTGGCCGACATGGCCGCCTGGTGCAAGGCGCGCGGCACCACGCTGCTGGGCTACCTCGAGGAGGTGCAGCGCGAGCACGGGCTCTTCGTCGCGCTCGCAGTTCAACGCCACCCTGCCGGGCACCAGCGGGCGCGGCCACCATCCGCGCGGTGATGGAGGCCTTCCGCGCACCGCCCTCTCGCGCGCATCGGCGCGCTGACCAGGTCGAGGCGGCCAACGACTACCAGGCGCAGCGCCGCCAGCAGGGCGGGGCGACGCAGCAGCTCGCGCTGCCGAAGTCGAACGTGCTCGCCTGGGAGCTGGCGGGCGGCAGCCGCGTCACCCTGCGCCCCTCGGGCACCGAGCCGAAGATCAAGGTGTACTTCGAGTGGCGCGAGTCGCTCACCGCGGGCGAGCCGATGGCCTGCCCGAGTCCGAAAACACTTGCCGCGCGCGCCGCATGACGCTGAGCCAAGCCGATCTGGCAGAGCTGACCCAAATGCGGCGGGTGCTGCACCAATTCCCCGAAGTCTCGGGCCAAGAGCGCGAGACCGCAGCGCGCGTGATCGCCGCGTTGCAAGACCTTGGCGCGGATGAGATCGTCACGGGGCTTGGCGGGCACGGTGTCGCGGCGGTGTTCAACGGGGCGAGTGCTGGGCCAACAGTGATGTTTCGCGCCGAGTTGGACGCGCTGCCAATCCATGAAATCTCGCAGGCCGCGCATCGCTCGACCATCGCGGGCAAGGGGCATCTTTGCGGTCATGACGGCCATATGGTGCTGCTGTTAGGGCTGGGGCGGCTGTTGTCGCGGGCGCGGCCTGCGTCGGGGCGGGTGATCTTGATGTTCCAACCCGCCGAGGAAGACGGCTCGGGCGCAAGGGCGGTTGTGGCTGACCCGCGCTATGATGCGCTGCGGCCCGACTGGGCTTTTGCCATTCACAACTGGCCGGGGATTGCTTTGGGGCAGGTGCTTTTGGCCGAAGGTGTGGTCAACTGCGCCAGCCAAGGTTTGCGGATGCTGTTCGAGGGCAAGACCTCGCATGCCGCCGAACCCGCCAAGGGCCTGTCACCCGCGCGCGCGATGTCGCGGCTGATGCCCGCGTTGATGGAGCTGGGGCAGGGCGGCGCGCTGGATGCGGGCTTTCGCTTGGTGACGGTGACGCATGCGTGTCTTGGCGCGCCGAGCTTTGGCGTATCGCCAGGGGCGGGCGAGGTTTGGGCGACCCTGCGCACGCTGCAAGACGCGCCGATGGCGGCGCTGCGGGCCGAGGCGATGGCGCTGGCGCAGGCCGAAGCCGATGCGGCGGGTCTACAGCTTCGGTGCGAGCACCACGACGACTTTGCGGCTTCGGTCAATTCGCCCGAAGCGGTGGCGGTAGCGGCACAGGCACTGACAGCGTTGCAGATCGGTTTTGACAGCGCGGGCCTGCCAGAGCTTGCCTCCGAGGATTTTGGCGTCTTTGGCTGGGGGGCGACCAAATCAGCGATGCTGTTTTTGGGCGCGGGCGCGGGTTGTGCGGCGCTGCACAATCCTGATTACGATTTTCCGGATGCACTGATCGGCACCGGCGTGGCCATTTTCGAGCGTATCGCTGCGGATTTGTTGACAAAACCTGTCTGATTGGCAAAATCGCGGCCAACGAGACAGCCCCAGCGGCACTTTACAGTGCGCTGCGAAGCGCCGATATAACCTGCTATGAGCCTGCCACCCGGATTCCTTGATGAGCTGCGCACGCGCGTGTCCCTGTCCTCAGTTGTGGGCAGAAAAGTCACGTGGGATCCGCGCAAGTCCAACCAAGGCAAGGGCGACATGTGGGCACCTTGCCCGTTCCATCAGGAAAAATCGGCCTCGTTCCACGTCGATGATCGCAAGGGGTTTTACTATTGCTTTGGCTGTCATGCCAAAGGCGATGCGGTCACTTTCATCAAGGAAAGCGAGAACTTAGGCTTCATGGAGGCCGTCGAGGTTCTGGCCCGCGAGGCTGGCATGCCGATGCCTGCGCGCGACCCTCGGGCGGCACAGGTCGCCGACCGGCGCAGCCAGTTGATCGAGGTGATGGAAGAGGCGGTCAAGTGGTTCCGTCTGCAGTTGCGCACCAGCGCTGCGGCGGATGCGCGGGCCTATCTGACCAAGCGCGGGCTGTCGGTCGAGGCGCAGGACCGTTGGGAAATCGGATTTGCGCCCGACACGCGGCAGGGGCTTTATCAGGCGCTGCGGCAAAAAGGGGTGGCGGATGATCTGATTGTCGCCTCGGGTGTCTGCGCCAAGCCGGACGCCGATTCCAGCTTTGGCGGCACCGCGCCCTATGACCGCTTTCGCGGGCGCATCATCTTTCCGATCCGTGACGGGCGGGGGCGGGCGATTTCGCTGGGCGGGCGGGCGATGGACCCCAACGCGCGCGCCAAATACCTTAACGGTCCCGAGACCGAACTTTTCGACAAGGGCCGCAACCTTTACAACCACGCCCCTGCGCGTGAGGCTTCGGGCAAGGGCGCGCCTTTGGTGGTGGCCGAGGGCTATATGGACGTAATCGCGCTGGCCGAGGCTGGGTTCAAGGCCGCCGTCGCACCTTTGGGCACGGCCGTGACCGAGGACCAGCTGCGGCTGATGTGGCGCATTTCCGACGAGCCGATCATCGCGCTTGATGGCGACACGGCGGGTATTCGGGCGGCGCTGCGGGTGATTGATCTGGCGCTGCCGCTGCTTGAGGCGGGCAAGGGGCTGCGCTTTGCGGTGATGCCTGCGGGGATGGACCCTGACGATCTGATCAAATCCAAGGGCGCCAGCGCGATGCAGGCGGTCTTGGACGACGCGCAGCCGATGGTCAAACTTCTGTGGCAGCGCGAAACCGAGGGCCGCATCTTTGACAGCCCCGAGCGCAAAGCAGCACTGGATAAGGTCCTGCGCACCCAGCTCAAGCGCATCACCGACCCCTCTATTCGGTCGCATTACGGTGAGGACATCAAGCAGCTGCGCTGGGAGCTGTTCGGCCAACGCGCCAAGCCTTTTCAGCCGCAGCAGCAACGCCCGCGCCAACCCTTTGTCAAAGGCCAGCGCCCGATAGAGGGCCCCGTGGTGCCAACCGCTGCAACCAAAGGCTCGGCTTTGGCGACAGGGACGGGGCAGGTGGCCGAGGTGCTGCGCGAGGCGGTGATCCTTGCCACGCTGATCGCCCATCCCGATCTGATCGCCAAATTCGAGAGCGCGCTCGAGCGGCTTGACCTGATCGAACCCGCGCATGACGAATTGCGCGGACTGATCTTGCGCCATGCCACTGCGCCCGACCTTCAGGACCAAATCCAAAATGCAGCGCCCGATGGGCTTGAGGAATTGCTGACGCGTCCCCATGTTCAGTCAGCGCCTTGCGTGCGCAACCGCACTGACAAGGAGATGGCGACGCTATGTCTTGCCGAGGAATTTGCCAAACTGACCGCCCATCGCGGCGCACGTCGAGAGATCGAGGATGCGGTCGAGGATTTGGACAGTTTGGCCGACGAGGGGCTGACGTGGCGCCTGTCCCAAGCCGCCGCCGCACGCCATCGGGCCGACAATCCGTCCCGTGAAGATGCCGCCGATTTGGGCGAGGATCGCACTGCTTTGATGAATCACCTGCAAAACTTGATCGATGGTCAGATTTGGGTGAAGAAAAAGCACTGATTCGGCTTTAACCTGCCGTGATTCGCGTTATTGATTCTAGTAACCGACTTTTGATTCGTCTCAGGCGACGCTATAAAGCCAAAAATCCGCTTTGCCCCCCGCTAAACAGGAGCACTCATGGCCGCGAAAGACACTGACGACGGTAAGCCCGAAGCCGACGAGGCAGATGTATCGCTTGATATGAGCCAAGCTGCGGTCAAAAAGATGATCGCTGACGCCCGCGAGCGGGGCTACATTACCTACGAACAGCTCAACCAGGTTATGCCGCCCGAGCACGTGTCCTCCGAGCAAATCGAAGACGTCATGTCGATGCTATCGGAAATGGGCATCAATGTCGTCGAAGATGAGGACGTCGAAGAAGGCACCGAGACCCCAACCGTGGGCGAATTGGTGGATGTGTCGGGCCGTGGCGGCGATGTCGCCGTGGTCAGCACCACCACCGAAGCGCTGGACCGCACCGATGACCCCGTGCGGATGTATCTGCGCGAGATGGGCTCGGTTGAATTGCTGTCCCGCGAAGGCGAGATCGCGATTGCCAAGCGGATTGAAGCAGGCCGCAACACGATGATCGCAGGGCTTTGTGAAAGCCCGCTGACCTTTCAGGCGATCATCATCTGGCGTGACGAACTTTTGTCCGAAGACATTCTGCTGCGCGATGTGATCGACCTTGAGGCCACCTTTGGCCGCTCGCTGGAAGGTGACGACGAGATCGTGGGTTCTGATCTTGGGTCGGTGCCGATTTCTTCGACCCCACGCCGCGTAGAGCCTGTGGCTCCGGCGACACCAGAGTTGGACGCTGATGGCGAGCCTTTGTCGCGCACCGAAAGCGAAGATGATGAGGACGACGAAGACGGCGCCTCGATGTCCTTGGCCGCGATGGAAGCAACGCTGAAGCCAGCCGTGCTTGAGACGCTTGACCAGATCGCCAGCGATTACAGCAAGCTGTCGGAAATGCAGGATCTGCGGATGTCGGCGACGCTGTCCGAACAGCACCGCTTTTCGCGCGACGAAGAGGCGGCCTATCAAAAGCTGCGCTCTGAGATCGTGGTTTTGGTCAACGCGCTGCACCTGCACAACAACCGTATCGAAGCGCTGATCGACCAGCTTTACGGCATCAACCGTAAGATCATGTCGATCAACTCGGGCATGGTGAAACTGGCTGACGCGGCGCGGATCAACCGCCGCGAGTTCATCGAAGAATATCAAGGCTACGAGCTGGACCCGACTTGGCTGGACCGTATGGCCGAGAAATCGGGCCGTGGTTGGCAGGCGCTGATGGAGCGGTCGCGCGATAAGGTTGAAGAGCTGCGTGCCGAAATGGCGCAGGTCGGAACCTATATCGGCGTGGATATTTCCGAATATCGCCGCATCGTGAACCAAGTGCAAAAGGGCGAAAAAGAAGCCCGCCAAGCCAAGAAGGAAATGGTTGAAGCCAACCTTCGCTTGGTGATCTCGATTGCCAAGAAATACACCAACCGCGGTTTGCAATTCCTTGATCTTATTCAGGAAGGCAACATCGGTCTGATGAAGGCTGTCGATAAATTCGAATACCGTCGCGGCTATAAGTTCAGCACCTATGCGACGTGGTGGATCCGTCAGGCGATCACCCGCTCGATCGCCGATCAGGCGCGCACCATCCGTATTCCGGTGCATATGATCGAGACGATCAACAAGCTGGTGCGCACGGGTCGTCAGATGCTGCACGAAATCGGTCGCGAACCGACACCAGAGGAATTGGCAGAAAAGCTGCAAATGCCTTTGGAAAAGGTCCGCAAGGTGATGAAAATCGCCAAAGAGCCGATCTCGCTGGAAACGCCGATTGGCGACGAAGAAGACAGCCAGCTTGGCGACTTCATCGAAGACAAGAACGCGGTTTTGCCTTTGGATTCGGCCATCCAAGAGAACCTCAAGGAAACCACGACGCGGGTTCTGGCCAGCCTGACCCCCCGCGAAGAACGGGTTTTGCGGATGCGCTTTGGTATCGGCATGAACACCGACCATACGCTGGAAGAAGTCGGCCAGCAGTTCTCGGTCACCCGCGAACGCATCCGCCAGATCGAAGCGAAGGCGCTGCGCAAGCTCAAGCACCCAAGCCGAAGCCGCAAACTTCGCAGCTTCTTGGACCAATAAGAAAGCGCCCTTCGGGGCGCTTTTTCTTTGGGCGCGCGCGGCATTGCCCGTCGCGCCGTTTGCCCCTGCACAGATGTCGCATTTGTGATTGACCCAAGCCCGCCAACCGCGCCACAAAGAGCCATGGTGTCGAAAGGTCGCAAAGCGGCCGGACTTCATCGGGAATTGGGCAGGGCGGACCGTTTTGCGGCGCCCTAAACCCAAGCCGCCCCCGCGACTGTATGCGGCGAGCGGCCTTCCAACGTGCCACTGGCGGGGGAACCCGCTGGGAAGGCGGAAGGTCGTCGTAACCCGCGAGCCAGGAAACCGGCCATGTTTGGAAACCGCAAAGGCTGTCGGGTGTGACGGCAAGGAGAAAACGATGCATATCGAACCAGGTCTCGTCAGCGAGGCCAAACTTTTGCTCAGCTATGGCACGGGCAGCGCGGCTTTGGCCTATGGCGCCAAGCGCGGCTTTGACACCATGCGCGACAGCGGTGCAGCGCCTTTGGTGGTGCGGGCTGCGATTTGTGCAGCCTTGGTGTTCGCATTCTTTCAGGTGCTGCCGCATGTGCCGGTGGGGATTTCGGAGGTTCACCTCATCCTTGGCTCGACCCTGTTCTTGATGTTTGGCGCCGGGCCCGCCGCGATCGGCTTGGCGCTGGGGCTTTTGGCGCAAGGCTTGTTCTTCGAGCCGCAAGACCTGCCGCAATATGGCATGAACGTCACCTCGCTGTTGGTGCCGCTGTTCGCGCTAGAGGTGATGGCACGCCGCGTGCTGCCCGCCGGTCGCGCCTATGTCGATCTGGACTATGCGCATGTGCTCAAGCTGTCGCTGGCCTATCAGGGCGGCATTGTGGCTTGGGTGGCGTTTTGGGCGATCTGGGGCCAAGGCTTTGGCGCTGAGAACCTTGCCAAGATCGCAAGCTTTGGTGGCGCCTATATGTTGGTCGTTTTGCTAGAGCCGCTGGTTGACCTTGCCGTGCTGGCTTGCGCCAAGGGGATGCGCCCATCGGCTTGGGTCGCTTCGCGCCTGCACACCGCCGCTTGAGGAGTGATCGCTGCGGGCGGGGGGCTTTGCCTCGCCCGTGGCGGGCCTTTGCGGCCGCAAACCATCCGTTTGCCGCGCGACTTAGCCGTGTTTTTGCGCGTGCTTTTTCAGGGTGGCCACAACCGTTGCCGCCAGCGTCAGCGGGTCAAACGGCTTGGTGATGACGTCGATGCTGCCAATGCTCAGCAGATGCGCGATATCCTCGGCCTGCGCTTTGGCGGTGATAAAGATCGCGGGGATGTTCTCGAACCCTTTGATCAACCGCAGTTTTGCCAGCGTTTCCTCGCCCGTCATTTCGGGCATCATCCAATCGAGCAAAAACACGTCAGGGTGAAAATCGGGGGCCAATGCCAAAGCATCTGGACCGTTCGAGCATTGAAGCAAAGGCAAACCGCCGACCACCTCTATGGCGATCTGCGCAATGACACGGATGTCATCTTCATCGTCCACATGAAGGACGCGCGGTGCGGTCAGCTCGGTTTGTGTCATGCTACCCTCTTGGTTGTAGCTTACACAACTCATAGAGTTTTGGCCAGTGGCCCCTTGAGAGGGCCACCGCGAGGGTGTCAATCAGGGGCTCAGCCCCGTTTGGCAAAGGGGTCTGGCGCCTCTGACACATGCATCAACGCCGCCTGCGACCAGTCTCCCCCCAATTCAAATTTAGGGCCAACCGCAACAGCAGCCATGCCGATGCGGTGCATCCAGCGCTTGAAAACGGCAGGCACGATCCCGATCACATAAGTCGCCCCAACTGAGCGCGCCGCTGCGGCCATCTCCAGCATCAACAGCTGTTGCACCTCACCGCGGCGCTCGGAGGCGACCTTGTCGGTGACAAACAGGCGCGTGGCTTCCCACATATGTTCGGCGACGGGGGCCTCGAAGTACAAAGGGTCAAGCGGCAGACCCGCCAGCAATCCAAGCTGCGCATCGCGGATCATATAGCTGTGCAGACCGCAGCGCGCATTGGTCGGTGCAATCCGCATTCCGGCCATGACCTCGCCGTTCTCATGCACCACAATCCAGCGGGCAAAGGGCGTGTCATACTGGTCGAACTCCATTCCGTCGACCTCGGACAGCTGCCAGCCCTTGGCAACGATGAAAACATCGCGCCTCGCCTTTAGGTAGTTGACGTAAAGGTTACCGTAGAGATGCATATTCAGCGTCGAGAGCGTTGTCGCCCGCAGCTGTGGCTCTATGCGCAGGATAGAATCGATGCTGATCGACGCGCCAGAATGGGTCGATTTCTCCTGTTTTTGTTGCGGTTTAACCGCATCTACCAACGGCAGCTTTGGAAAGACCCGCTCCGCCTTCGAGATGCCCCGCTCTTTGAGAATACCCAAAACATTGCCCCTTCATGGTCGATTCCGTTAACTGTTTCTTAATATCGCATTGGTTGTGGCGTTTCGCCATATTGTCGCCACGAATTGCGTAGAAATCGGATATACTGTGGTTTAAGTGCATGGGGCACACCGCCGTTTGGCGCGAATTTAGTCAAAACGATCACGCAGGAGGGGACTGTGAGCCGCACGACAGAAGACAGCCTCTCTGGCCTTGGGTTGAAAAATACGCATTTCCTGATTCGCCAGATGAAGGATTATGCCGAGGTCGGCAGAAAGCTGATCTTGCAGCGGCAGATGACGTTTATCGCGGCGCTTGCCCTTGCGGGCTATTATTATAGCCTGCGCGTTGCGGTTATGACGGCACTGTTGATCGTTGTGTCCGAAGTCTACGACTTCTTTGTCTTCCGTGACATCATCGCTTGGAAAGGCCGTGATCCCCGCCAGCTGCGCAAGTTCATGGCCAAACTGGTGTTCGGCACCATTCTCAGCGCCGCGACGATTGCTTTCTACACCATCGCCGTTGCTTACGAGCAAGGACCAGGCGCGCATTTCATGCCGCTGTTCTTCCTGTTTGCCGCCGCGCTTTTTGCGGGGATGAACAACCATCAGCTTTTGCCGATTCTGATCCTGCGCCTGTCGATCTATGGCGTCGTGTTTATCTATATTCCTGTGGTTGATATTGTCACGACAGGGGCCACGATTGGCTCGGATTTGTGGGCACAGCTGTTTACCAGCCTGTTCGTGCTTTATTTCGTGGTCGATTGCTCGCGGATTTACCTGTCCTTCTATCGCACCACGTTTAACCAACTCGAGGCGCTCAAGGCCGAGCACAAGACCTCGCAGGACGCGCTCAAGACCAAATCCGAGTTTCTCTCGACCATGAGCCACGAGCTGCGCACGCCGCTGACCTCGATCAAAGGCTCGATCGATCTTGCCCATGCGGGTCACCTGGGCAAGCTGCCCGACACCGCGCAACAGGTCATTGGCATCGCACAGCGCAACTGCACCCGCCTGATCACCTTGATCGATGAGATCCTTGACCTGCAAAAGATCGAATCCGGCAAGATGAGCTTTAATATGGAGCCGGTTGATCTGGCTGGCTTGGTCGATGTGGCTGTGGCCTCGACGCAGCCTTTTGCTGAACGCTTGGGCGTGACACTGACCTTCCTCCGCCCGACAGAGTCTTGCTTTGTTTCCGCCGACAGTGCGCGGCTGGAGCAGGTTCTAACCAATATCTTGTCGAACGCGGCCAAGTTCTCGCCAGAGAACAGCACCGTCAAAATTCAGATAGAGCGCATCGAGGCGCGGCTGCGGGTCTCGGTAATTGACGAAGGATTTGGCTTGGACGAAGAGGACCGCGCGCAGGTCTTTGACAAGTTCAGCCAGCTTGACGCGTCGGATGCCCGCAAGGTCGGCGGCACGGGGCTGGGGATGAACATCTCAAAGCGTATCATGCAGGCGCATGACGGGGTGATCGACTATCACCGCAACCCCGACAAAGGCACGACCTTCTTCTTTGAACTGGCGGCCTATTCCAAGGATGATGACGCGCTGCTTGCCGCTGAATAATTGGGCGCGGCTTTCATCTTTAAGTTGCCTAACTGTTTCTTTCTCTTGCACAATCGCAATAAGGCGAACAATCTGCGCGCGACGTGCAGATAAAAGTGAGAGATTCCATGAAGATACTCGCAGTTGATGATGATCCGGTTTTTGGGGCAATCCTTGAAACAGTGCTGCGATATCACGGTTTTTCCGACGTTACGGTTGTGGATTCGGGTCCCAAGGCGCTAAAACTTGTCCAATCCGCCCATCCGAAATTTGACTGCATCTTCGTTGATATCAAGATGCCCGAGATGGATGGAATCGAGCTGACGGGCATTTTGCGCGCCATCGACCCGTCGCGCCGCACGCAAATCGTGATGGTGACCGCCATGTCCGAACGCCAGCATATCGACCGCGCCTTTCTTGCGGGTGCGGATGACTACATCAGCAAACCGCTGGATGAGATGGAGTTCAAGGTGCGCCTTGCGTCGATCGCCCGGATTGAGGCCGAGCGGCAGCGCAATTTGGCCATGCAGCAGGCTTTGACCAGTGCCAATCAGCGTCAACACTTGATCGAGTTCGAGGACGCACTCACCCTGCCAGATCGCGCGGGCACAATCCCTTATGCCGCGCTGCGCAACCACTTCAAGACGATCAGCCGTTTGCGCCACCCGATGCGCCAAGGTATCGGCATCAGCGTCGAGAATGCCGCGAACATCTTTGTTCGCACCACCGATGCCGAGTTTGCAGCCGCAATGGCTTCGGTGGCCGAGGAAATTCTTGAGACCTTTAAAGGCGCAGAAACGCTGCTCGCCTATGCGGGGGCGGGCGACTTTATCTTTATGACGGGGCCCGCGGTCCTGCCGAGTCCGGAGGCGTTCGAGGCGCAGATCAACACCGCCTTGCAGGGCAAAGCCGACCTCTTTTCGCCCGACTGCCTGCCCGTGGTTCACGTCGGAAAAGTTGCCGGCACCTCTTTCTTTTCGCGCCGTTCGCTTGACGAAATTATCGAGACAGCGCTACAAAGTGCACGCTCTCGCAGTTCCGGCCCTGCGACGCTGACCGAGAAAACTGGATAGGGGCCGCGCGCAAATCCATGACCAATACTCCGCTTTCCAGCTCTTTGCAGGCTATGCTTGCGACCATCAAAGTTGATTTCATGCGGACGTTGCCAGAGCATCTTGCGGCGTTCCAAGCCTATCTGGCCGATCCAGAACTGGCGAAAAAGCAGGCCGCCCAGCAGGACATCTCGATGCGCGCGCACCGATTGGCGGGGGTGTGTGCGACCATGGGGCTGGCAGAAATGGGCGAGACGGCGCTGCAACTCGAGGCAGTGATTACACAGCGCAACAGTGTCGAGACCCGCCGCGAGATGGTGGCCAAACTGGTGGCGCAAATCGAAACGGCGCTGGCCAGCGAATAGTCTGTGACGGGGGTGCTGCAAAAGGAGCGCAGGCTGTTGCCGCGCTCCTTTTGTGTGAGGTTAGACTTCGACCGTGATCTTGCCCATCGGGTTCGAACAGCAGGCAAGGATATAGCCTTCGGCAATGTCGTCTTCGCTGATGCCGCCATTGTGGACCATATGCACGTCGCCCGAGGTCTTTTTAACCTTGCAGGTGCCGCAAAGGCCAAAGGTGCACCCCGAGGGAATGTTCAGCCCCGCACGTTTTGCAACCGCAAGAACCGTGTCGGTTTCTTCGCAGCGCTGCACCAAGCCGCTGTTTGCAAAAGTGATTTCGGCCCGTGCGCCTTCTTCTGGGATCACGTCGTCGATCACAGGCGCATCGGCCAAAGAGCGTACCGGCGCGCCAAAGCTCTCTTGGTGGTAGTGCTCCATGTCAAAGCCAAGCGCGTTTAGCATATCGCGCACCGCTTGCATGAAGGGCTCGGGGCCGCAGCAGAACACCTCGCGCTCCAGATAATCGGGGCACATCAGGCCAAGCATGATCTGATTGAGCCGCCCCTGATAGCCAAGCCAGCTGCGGAAGGGATCGGTCTCGGCCACGGTAAAGCGCAACTGCAACCCGGGAACGCGGTTTGCAAATTGCTCTAGCCGCTCGCGAAAGATGATGTCCGAGGGGCGCTTGGCGGCATGGACAAAGGTGATGTCCGGCATCTCACCCGAATCCCATGCCCAAGTGGTCATCGACATCATCGGCGTGATGCCCGAACCCGCCGAAATGAACAGGTATTTCTTGGCGGGGTGACGGTGCGACGAAAAAATCCCCGACGGCCCATAAGCCTTGATCCGCATCCCTGGTTTGAGATGGTCCAGCATCCAGCGCGTGCCAATGCTGTCCTTTTGCGCCTTGACCGTCACCGAGATCGACAGCGGCCGCGAGGGGCTGGACGAAATGGTATAGGTGCGCTGCACATTGCCACCCGGAACCGGCAGATCAAGGGTGACAAACTGGCCCGGTTGATAGTCAAACCACGCACCCGAAGGGGCGCGGAAGGTAAAGGTGGCGGTGTCGGCCACATCGGGCACAACCATGGCGCACTCAAGCGTTTCGGCATCCGACCAAGGCTCTGCGGCCCAATTCAAACGAGACTTTGCCATATTATTCTGCCGCCATTGCGGATTTCGGGGCCAAGCGGTCGGTCATCATCTCGCAATACCAATCTATGAACTGGATGACGCCTTCCTCTTGGATCGGCGAATAGGGACCTGCCTCGTAGGCGGGCGAGAGGATGCCGAACTGGTTTTCTTCAACCACTTGGCGGTCCTCGTCGTTGGTGTTCAGCCAAACATCGGTGAGGGTTTTGAGATCGTAATCAACGCCTTCGACCGCGTCTTTGTGCACAAGCCATGTGGTGGTGACCTGCGTTTCGGTCGGGCTGATCGGCAGCACGCGGAAGGTGATCGCGTGGTCGCCAAGGAAGTGGTTCCACGTGTTGGGGTAATGATACATCAGCAAGCTGCCCGCATCATTGAACGGCATTGTCCCCATGCGACGCGCCACCGCGGCTTTGGTCGACATCGTATAGCTCTCGGCGTTGTTCAGCAGCGGGATGCGCGCCAAGCGCCACTGATAGTTCTGCGCGGTGGCAAAGCGCGAGGGCAGACCTGCCTCTTCACAGCGCTTCCAATGGGCCATGATCTCATCGCTGGCCTCGTGCGGGCCCTCCATCGCGCCGATTTTTGGATTGTCGGAGTAGGTCCGGCACAGCGAAGGGTGCGAGCCGCCGCAGTGATAACACTCGCGGTTGTTCTCGAGCACCAGCTTCCAGTTGCCGTTTTCAACGATGGTCGAAGAATAGGCGACCTTGGCATCTGCCAAACCCGAAGGCGCGAGGTAGCCCTGCGCGGTCTTCGCAAGTTCCGCAATCGGCGGCGGCACCTCGGCCAAGCAGACGTAAACGACGCCGCCAAGGTCGATGCAGTGCACCTTTTTCAGGCCGAAGGCCGCGGGGTCGAACTCTTCGCCCATGTCACGTGCATAGATCAGCTTGCCCTCAAGATCATAGGTCCACTGGTGATAGGGGCAGACCAGATTCGGCGTGTTGCCCGACGCTTTGTTGCACAGCCGCTGCCCGCGATGGCGGCAGACATTGTGAAAGGCACGGATGCGCATGTCCTTGCCGCGAATAATCACGACCGGATACGCGCCAACCTGCATGGTCGCATAAGAGCCAGTCTTGGCAAGCTCGCAGGTCGGCACGGCAAAGAGCCACTCGCGATACCAGATTTGGTCAAGATCAGCCTGAAAGACTTGTGGGTTGCAATACAGATCGTGGGTGAGGCCATAGCCCTTGCGGCGCGCGGCGATTTTCTGGGCAATATCGGTTGGGCTTAGCATGCTGTCCTCGCTTGTCCTGCTTCCCCGCAGGCGCGTGATAAAATGCGGCGGTGGAGGGGAAGGGGCTTGGCCCACATTTCCCACCGACCACTGCGGTGTGACGTCTTGGTGCAAGGCTGTTTTCGGACTTCATGTTCGACCAAGAGGCCGAATGCGACGCGGTGACAGGTTTCCTCCCAGTGGCCTGATATCGCGCAGCGCATGTTACCGTTGCAGGGCAGCGCCGGCCTTTCACCGGCTTTCCAATTCTCCGCCTTGAGGGCGGCACCTTACGTCTCGATGTTTAACTGGAATTGCGGCGCGGAATGCTGCCACCGCGACCTCTGGCTGCCGTTTTTCGACATGGGTCTGAAATCAACGATTCTTTGGCTGAGATGGCGGCGAGGGAAGGTGGGGCGCAGGTCTATTCGGCCGCAATTCCACGAGGTTCTGGCTCTGCCGCTTTGGCTGCCGTGAGCGGCAGATCAATGAAGAAGTTGGTACCTTCGCCAAGCGTGCTTTCGAAATCGAGTTTACCGCCGTGAGCTTCGACGATGGATTTCGAGATGGTCAGGCCCAACCCCGTGCCTTTGCGCTTGTTGCTTTGCGCGCCTTCAAGCTGCACAAAGCTGTCAAAGATGGATTTGCGGGCGGTTTCGGGAATGCCCGGACCGTCGTCCTTGACGCCAATGCGCAGCCTGCTGCCGCGCAGAATGAGTGTGACACGCACAATGCCGCCCTCGGGTGAGAATTTTGCGGCATTGGACATCAGATTGGACAAGACCTGCATCATTCGGTCGGTCGAAATCGCAGCGACGGCCTCGGTAAGAGTGCTTTGGAAAACGAAACGCACGTTGTGTTCGTCGCCATAGCCTTTGTTCATGGCCACAGCGTCGGTCAGAAAAGCGAGCAAATCAACGGGCTCGCGGTTGATCTGCATCTTGCCTGCGCGCATTTTTTCAAGATCGAGGATATCATTGACCATCAATAACAGCCGTTCGCTATTGCGGTCCGCGATCTCTAGCACTGGGCGGGCCTGTGCGCTGATCGGGCCAAGAACGCCCGATTTAAGCATGCGCAGCGCGCCTTTGATCGAGGTGAGGGGGGTGCGCAGCTCGTGGCTGACCATCGAGACGGTTTCCATCTTGGCCAGCTCTATCTTTTTACGCTCGGTAATGTCGCGCAGCACGGATACAAACAGCTTTTGCCCGTCGTCGCCGGTGTAAAGCCGTGTGTTGACCTCGACAGGGCCTTTGGGATGCGACATTTCAATGGTGAGTGCTTCGGCCTCGCCGGTGAGGATGGGCGCGAGATAGGCGCGCAGCCGCGAGGCTTGCAGCTGGTCCGTGGTGTCGAGGATGGTTTTGGAATCGACGGTCTCTGGTGTCCAGTCACAGCGCTCCATCGCGCGGTCGTTGACATAGCGGATCGCAAGGCTATCGACTTCGAAGATATAGACCTCATCGTGCAGCTGATCGAGTAACTCTTTCAAAAAGCGGGCATTTCCAGCTTTGCGACTGTCGGTGATATCGGTGCGAATGGAGACCGTCTTGATGTGTTTGCCGTCCTTATCGCGCAGGGGGACGATGGTGGCTTGCATGACAAGCATCGTGCCGTCCGCGGCGGTCACCATGTTTTCCCCGCACCAATGCGTGCCGCGTTTCAAGCTTTTCGCGATGGCCTCATAGGCGGGGTCGTTGGCACCTTTCCACAAAACCTCGGACTCGGGTTTGCCAAGACAGGCGTCACGGCTGCGGCCAAAGGTGGCAATGAAGTTTTCGTTGACGCTTGATAAAATGCCATCGGGATTGGTGACGCTGACGATCGCATGGGCGTTCAAGGCGCGTTCGTGCAGGTCCAGTTCAAGCGCGTGACGCTCCGCGCTTTCGCTTTGCAGACGCAAAACCTCACCGCGTCGGTGTACGGCCACAGCAAGCGCGCCCATCAATGCGAAGTAAAGGATCACCACCTCGCCCGGAAGGGCGGCGGTTATGGCGCGGGCATGCAGACCAAGCTGGTCCAATCCGCCCGCCGTTAACGCTGTGACCCCAAGTCCTGCAAGCGCCGTAAAGGCGAAAGCAAAGGTCATCCTGGTTAGTGTTCCAATCCACGTATTCATCGTGCACACTCTTGCATTCATATCGCTAATCAACAGGGATATATGGTCGAAGTTATTTTTTGGTAAATCAATTCAACGATAGTAATCGGGTGTGTTTGTGGCCATTTAATGGCGTCTAACGCGGATTTTCGGCAGTTTTGCGCAACAAAAGATCCTTTCACGCCATTTGCCGCGCATTTAGAGGGTGCAATTCATTCAGGTCTTGGACACGCGCTCTGCGGCTTTGAGCAGCGCCTCTAGTGTGCCGTCAACGCCCATGATCGGCGCACCGTCCGCCGTGGTTTCTACATGCGGCAGGAACGGACAGGTCAGCACCGCCACCGCCTGACCATTGGCCGAGCGCACCGGCACCGAGATATCTGTGACGCCGATCAGCTGCTGGCTGGGGCTGCGGCGATAGCCGTTTGCGCGGATGGTCTCGAAGTCTTTGACAAGCGTTGCGGGCACCTCGCTGATGCTGTCGGGCGCGGCTTGCAGCAGGTGCGTGACGCTGTCGCTGTCCTGAAACGCCAGCAGCGTCTGTCCCGAACTGGTGTGCAGCAGGTCAAGCATGGCGCCCACCCGCAGCCGAAACTCCCAAGCAGAGCGGCTAGAGGCTTGGGCGACGACATGCGCTTGGCCCATATCTGCGACCACCAGATGCACCGATTGCAAGGTGGCCTTGGCAAAGTCGTCCATGATCGGCTGGGCGTTGGTGACCAAGCGGCGCAGTGGTGGATAGGCGGCGGCAAGGTGGAAAAGCTTCATCGTCAGCGCATAGCGGTCCCCCTCAAGCGAGCGGCTCACATAGTTGCGCGCCACCAATCTCTCGAGCATGCGGTAAATTTCGCTGGGGCTTTTGCCCATCTCCTTCATGATCTCGGCGCGGGTCAATCCCCCCGGCTGGGTTGCCAAAAGCTCAAGGATATCAAGCCCTTTGTCGAGCGCAGGCGCGCGATAGCGCTGTTCTGTCATGTCGGTGTCCACGCTTGCTCCGCTGCATTAGGGTTGAGCAGAACTGGCCGATTTCGAGGTGAAAATCAAGCCTGTCAGAAAATCATTGACTGTATGTGAATAATCAATTTACCTATGAACTGTAGATTTTGGGAGGAGTCGACGATGCAGGGGAAAACCATCCTTATTACGGCTGCGGGTCAGGGTATGGGGCGTGCAAGCGCCCTTGCTTGTGCCGCGCTTGGTGCAAAAGTCGTGGCCACCGATATCAATTCCGACACGCTGGCCTCGCTGGCGCAGGCCGATGCGCGGATCGAAACGCGGCTCTTGGATGTGCGCGACCCTGCGGCCATCCTTCGGCTTGCAGCCGAGGTCGGGCAGCTTGATGGGCTGTTCAACTGCGCGGGCATTGTGCATCACGGCTCTATCCTTGAGGTGTCGGATGACGATTGGGCGCTGAGCTTTGATATCAATGTAACGTCGATGGTGCGGATGTGCCGCGCGTTCTTGCCGGGGATGATCGAGCGGGCCAAAGTGGTCGGGTCGGTGCCTATTCTGAATATGGCCTCGATGGCCTCGTCGATCAAAGGCTTTCCCAACCGCGCAGCCTATGGGGCGACCAAGGCGGCAGTTATTGGCCTGACCAAGTCGATCGCTGCGGATTTTGTGGCGCAGGGGATCCGCTGCAATGCGCTCTGCCCGGGAACGGTAGATACGCCATCGCTGCGGGGACGGATTGCTGCGGCTGCCGATCCGGTTCAGGCCGAAAAGGACTTTATCGCCCGTCAGCCCATGGGGCGGCTGGCGACGGTCGATGATTTGACGCCGATGATTGTCTATCTTTTGTCGGACGCGAGCAGCTTCGTGACGGGGCAGGCGATGCTTGTGGATGGTGGGGTGACCATCTGATGCCGGCCTCGGTCGACGCGCACTGTCATTTCTGGACGCTGGCGCGGGGCGATTATGACTGGCTTGATCCGAGCAACCCAGCACTGCAACCGATTGCCCGCGATTTTGGTCTGGCGGATCTGCAAGCCGCGGGCGGTGGCGGCGATCTGGTGGTGGTTCAGGCGGCGCCGACCGTGGCCGAGACCGAGTTTCTGCTGCGCCTTGCCGATGCGCACCCCGAGATAGCAGCCGTGGTGGGTTGGGTTGATCTGGCACAGCCAGAGGCCGCGACCGAGCTGCGGCGCTTGGCGCACAATCCCAAATTTCGCGGCGTGCGGCCGATGCTGCAAGACATTGCCGACCCTGATTGGATTGTTACAGCGCCGCGTCCTGATGCTGTGGCGACGTTGATCGCGTTGGGGCTGCGCTTTGACGCATTGGTGTTGCCGCAGCATTTGGCGGGCCTCTTGGCATTTGCGCAGCGCTATCCCGATCTGCCTATCGTGATCGATCATGCGGCCAAGCCTGCTTTGGCGGCCCCTGCGTCCGATCCGCGCCACGCGATCTGGCGCGAAGGGATGCAGCGGCTGGGGCAGCAAACACGGGCCTGTTGCAAGCTGTCGGGTTTGCTGACCGAGCTTGATGCCGCACAGCTTGCGGTGGCCGAAGAGGTGCTTGCGCCGCTGGTTGCGGATTTGCTGGATTGGTTTGGGCCAGAGCGGTTGATCTGGGGGTCGGACTGGCCCGTGGTGACGCTTGCGGGCAGCTATCACGGCTGGCGCGAGATGTCGGTGCGGCTGTTGTCGGGCTGCTCTGACCGTGCACGGCATCAGATATTCGCAGAAAACGCGCAGCGGTTTTATGGGTTGGGGAGGACGCCATGACAGAGCTTGTGTCGATGCAAGGGATCGAGAAGCGCTTTCCGGGGGTGCATGCTCTCAAGCAGGTGCGCTTTGATCTGCGGGCGGGCGAAGTCCATGCTTTGATGGGCGAAAACGGCGCGGGCAAGTCCACCTTGATGAAAATTCTGTCGGGGGTTTATCGCCGCGATGGTGGCACGGTCGCGGTGGACGGCAAGCCTGTCGACTTTGACGGACCGGGGGCTGCGCAGGCGGCGGGGGTTGGCATCATTCACCAAGAGCTGAGCCTTATGAACGACCTGACGGCGGCGCAAAACATCTTTATCGGACGCGAGCCGCGCAAGTCCTTTGGGCGTCTGGATGAGGCCAAGTTGAACGCGCAAGCGGCTGAAATCTTTGCGCAAATGAACCTCGACCTTGACCCGCGCACGCCCATTCACCAAATGACCATCGCCATGCAGCAGATGGTCGAGATCGCCAAGGCGCTCAGCTATCGCAGCCATATTCTGGTGATGGACGAGCCGACTGCGGCGCTGAATGATGCAGAAATCAGCGATCTGTTTACCATCATCCGCAAGCTGCGCAGCGAGGGCGCGGGCATCATCTATATCAGCCACAAGATGGACGAGCTGGCGCAGATCGCCGACCGCGTTACCGTCATGCGCGATGGCGAGACTGTGGCGACGGTGCAGGCCGCTGACACCCCAACCCGCGAGATCATCTCGATGATGGTGGGGCGGACTTTGGGCGAGGGGGCGCTTGCGCTGCCCGATGTGTCAGACGCGCCCATCGCACTGGAGGTTAAGGGGCTGCGCCGCGGCCGCGAGATTAAGGATGTGTCCTTTACCCTGCGGCGCGGCGAGATTTTGGGCTTTGCCGGTCTTATGGGGGCAGGGCGCACCGAGGTGGCCCGCGCGATCTTTGGCGCTGACCCCCGCGAGGCGGGCACGATTGCGGTCAATGGCCGCGAGGTCAGCATTGCCAGCCCCGCCGATGCGGTTGCGGCAGGGATTGGCTATCTGTCCGAGGACCGCAAGCACTTTGGTTTGGCCACGGGTATGGATGTGCGCGCCAATATCGCCATGACCAAGCTGGAACAGTTCGCCTCGCCGCTGGGGGTTCTGGATGAGCCGGCGATGCAAAAGGTGGCGCAGGGCTATATCGCGCAGCTTGGCATCCGCACACCGTCAGACCGCCAAGAAGTGCGCTTTTTGTCGGGGGGTAATCAGCAAAAGGTGGTGATCGCCAAATGGCTGCTGCGCGATTGCGAGGTCTTGATTTTTGACGAGCCGACCCGCGGCATCGACGTCGGCGCCAAGGCTGAAATCTATAAACTGCTGCTGGACTTGGCGGCGCAGGGGCGGGCGATCATCGTGATCTCGTCCGAGCTGCCCGAGGTTTTGCGCCTCAGCCACCGGATTGCGGTGATGTGCGAGGGCAATCTGACCGGCATCCTTGATCGGGCAGAGGCCACACAAGAGAGCATTATGAAGCTTGCAACCAAAACCATGCGGCCAAGCGCCCATAACCCCGAGGAGCCTGTCCAATGACTGTAGCCCCCAAACCCACCTCTACGGGTCTTTTGGCGCGATTGGCCGCAAGCGGCGCGCATCAAAAGCTGTTGGCCTTTGCCAGCCTGTTGATCTTGTTGATCGGTTTCAGCATTGCCTCACCGAACTTTATGCAAACCTCGAATATCATTGCGATTTTGCAGGCGACTTCGGTGAACGGCGTCTTGGCGGTGGCCGCGACCTTGGTGATCATTACTGGCGGCATTGATTTGTCGGTCGGCACGCTGATGACCTTTACCGCCGTGATGACGGGGGTTGTGCTGACCAATCTGGGGATGCCTTTGCCTTTGGGCGTGGTGACAGCCATCGCGGCAGGGGCGTTATGCGGGTTCTGCTCGGGTAGCTTTGTCGCCAAAATGAAAATTCCGCCCTTTATCGCGACCCTTGGGATGATGCTTATCCTCAAGGGGCTGAGCTTGGTGATCTCGGGCACGCGGCCGATCTATTTCAACGACACTCCGGGATTTAGCCAGATTTCGCTTGGCTCGGTGATCGGCGCGGTGTTTCCGGCGCTGCCCATTCCGAACGGCGTGTTGATCCTGTTTCTGGTGGCGGGGGCTGCGGCCTATGTGCTGAGCCGGACGGTGCTGGGGCGCTATTGCTTTGCGCTTGGCAGTAATGAGGAAGCGGTGCGGCTGTCGGGGGTGAACACCGACCGCTGGAAAATCGCGATTTACACGCTTGCAGGGGCGATTGTCGGCATCGGTGGTTTGCTGATCGCCTCGCGCTTGAACTCGGCGCAACCGGCTTTGGGGCTTGGCTACGAGCTTGAGGCGATTGCGGCGGTGGTTATTGGCGGCACCTCGCTTTCGGGCGGGCGCGGCACGATCTTGGGCACGTTGATCGGAGCGCTGATTATGGCGGTGCTGACCAATGGCTTGCGGATTTTGTCGGTCGCACAGGAATGGCAGACGGTGGTGACAGGAGCGATCATCATTCTGGCTGTCTATGCCGATCAGGTTCGGCGCAAGCGGGCCGGATAACGGCTGCGGGCAAAGGCGGGGGTCCGGCTTTGTCAGAGGAAAGAATACCAAACATCCAAGGGAGGAACTACGATGTTGAACAGACGGAATTTCATGGGCACGCTTTGCGTTGCAACCTTGTTGTCGGGCGCTGGCATGGCGCAGGCGCAGGACAAACTCTATATCCCGCTGATCTCGAAGGGGTTTCAGCACCAATTCTGGCAAGCCGTCAAAGCCGGCGCCGATAAGGCTGCGGCAGAGTTCGACGTCGAGGTAACCTTCGAGGGGCCGGACAGCGAAGCGCAAGTGGACCGCCAGATCGACATGCTGGCGGCGGCTTTGGCGAAATCTCCGGCGGCGATTGGCTTTGCGGCTTTGGACAGCCAAGCCGCGATCCCGCTGTTGCAGCAGGCGAAGGATGCAGGCATCCCGATCGTCGCCTTTGACAGCGGCGTTGACAGCGACATCCCCGTCGCCACAGCCAGCACCGACAACGTCGCCGCCGCAGCGCTTGCGGCCGACAAGATGGCCGAGTTCATCGGTGGCGCGGGCAAGGTTGCGGTCATCGCGCATGACCAAACCAGCCGCACCGGCATCGACCGTCGCGATGGGTTTGTGAACCGTATGGCCGAAGCCTATCCAAATATCGAGGTCGTCACCGTGCAATACGGTGCTGGCGATCAGCTGCAATCGACCGAGATTGCCAAGTCGATCCTGACGGCCAACCCAGATCTGAAGGGGATGTTTGGCACCAATGAAGGCTCGGCTATCGGGGTCGTCAACGGCGTGCGCGAGAGCGGTGCCAAGGGCATCACCATCATCGGGTATGACAGCGGCGCGGCGCAAAAAGAGGCGATCCGTTCGGGGCTGATGGCGGGTGCAATCACGCAAAACCCGGTTGGCATCGGCTATGAAACCGTCAAGGCGGCGATCATGGCAGCCAAGGGCGAAGCTGTGCCTGCAAAGATCGACACCGGCTTTTACTACTACGATTCCAGCAACATCGACTCGCCTGAAATCGCGGCCGTTCTTTACGACTGATCTTTGATCGCTTGGGGCTGGCCGCACCTCGGCCAGCCCCGCTCCATCCCGTCCAAGCCCATCTTACGAAGCAGGAGCAGTCCCCCATGAAATTTTTGCGCTATGGCCCCAAGGGGCAAGAAAAACCCGGAGTGCTTGATGCGCAGGGCAATGTGCGTGACCTTAGCGCGCATATTCCAGACCTTGCAGGGGCGGCGCTTGCACCCGAAGCTTTGGCCAAACTTGCGGCTTTGGACCTGACCGCGCTGCCGTTGGTGCAGGGCGTCGCGCAAAAGGATGTGCGGCTTGGACCTTGTGTGGCGGGGACGGGCAAGTTCATCTGCATCGGTCTGAATTATGCCGACCACGCAGCAGAGACGGGGGCGGCCATCCCGTCAGAGCCGGTGATTTTCAACAAATGGACCTCGGCGATAGTGGGCCCTGATGATGACGTGCAGATCCCTCGGGACTCGGTGAAAACCGATTGGGAGGTCGAGCTGGGCGTGGTGATCGGCAAAGGGGGCAGCTATATCGACGAGGCCAACGCGATGGCGCATGTCGCGGGGTTCTGCCTGATCAATGATGTGTCCGAGCGCGAATTCCAGATCGAGCGGCAGGGCACGTGGGATAAGGGCAAGGGCTGCGACACCTTCGGGCCAACGGGGCCGTGGCTGGTGACCCCAGATGAGGTCGGCGACTATGACAATCTCAAGATGTGGTGCGATGTGGATGGCAAGCGCTATCAGAACGGCACGACCGCGACGATGGTCTATAAGGTGCCGTTTTTGATCGCCTATTGCTCGCGGTTTATGTCGTTGCAGCCGGGGGATATTATCTCGACGGGCACACCTCCGGGTGTGGGCTTGGGGCAAAAGCCCCCCGTCTATCTGAAGGGCGGCGAAGTGATGCACTTGGGCATCGAGCGGCTTGGAACCCAAACCCAGAACGTCCTTGAGGCCCTGAAATGAGCAATATCACCAATCTGCGCACGGTCGACGTGCGGTTTCCGACCTCGAAATCGCTGGACGGTTCGGATGCGATGAACCCCGATCCCGACTATTCGGCGGCCTATGTGATCCTTGAAACTGATGGCGATCACGAGGGCCACGGGCTCACCTTTACCATTGGGCGCGGCAATGAGATCTGCATCGCGGCGATCGAGGCGCTGCGGCCCTTGATCGTCGGTTTGGATACCGCGTGGATTGCCGAGGATATGGGGCGGTTCTGGCGTCATATCACCTCGGACAGCCAGTTGCGCTGGATTGGGCCGGACAAGGGCGCGATCCATTTGGCGACGGGGGCTGTGGTCAATGCCGCTTGGGATTTGTGGGCGAAAGAGGCGGGCAAGCCCGTCTGGCAGTTGGTCGCCGAGATGACGCCCGCCGCGTTGGTGCGCTGCATCGACTTTCGCTATCTCACCGATTGCATCACGCCGGAATGGGCGCTGGACTATTTGACCAAGCAGGCCGAGGGCAAGGCCGACCGCATCGCCACCCTGCGCGCCGAGGGCTATCCTTGCTATACCACTTCGGCGGGCTGGCTGGGCTATGACGACGCCAAGCTGCGCAGGCTTTGCCGCGAGGCGGTGGATGCGGGCTTTAACTATATCAAGATGAAGGTCGGCCGCGATTTACAGGACGACATTCGGCGCCTGACCATTGCACGCGACGAATGTGGCCCGAACGTGAACCTGATGATCGACGCCAATCAGGTTTGGGAAGTTGATCAAGCCATCGACTGGGTCAAAGAGCTGTCGTTTGTCAAACCTTGGTTCATCGAAGAGCCGACCAGCCCCGACGACATCGAAGGCCACCGCAAAATCCGCGAGGCCGTGGCGCCTGTGCAGGTGGCGACGGGCGAGATGTGCCAAAACCGCATTATCTTCAAGCAGTTGATTATGCGTGGCGCGATTGACGTGGTACAGATTGACGCCTGCCGCTTGGGGGGCTTGAACGAGGTTTTGGCGGTCATGCTGATGGCCGCGAAATACGATCTCAAGGTGTGTCCTCATGCGGGAGGGGTTGGGCTTTGCGAATATGTGCAGCATATGTCGATGATCGACTATCTGTGCATTGCCGGCACGCGCGAGGGGCGGGTGATCGAGTTTGTCGACCATCTGCACGAGCATTTCATCGACCCTTGTGTGATCCAGAATGCCGCCTACATGCCGCCGACGCAGGCTGGCTTTTCCATCGAGATGAAGCCCGCATCGTTGAAAGAGTATCAATTCAAGGGGCGCGGCTGAATGGATTTAGGGCTGAAGGGTAAGGTTGTTCTGATCACGGGCGGCGGCTCGGGCATCGGCGCGGCGATTTCCGAGGCGGTGGCGGCAGAGGGGGCGGTGCCTGTGGTTCTGGCCCGCCGCACGCCAGAGCCAGAGGTCATGGCAGGCTTGCAGGCGGTGTGCCCGCAGGCGCTGCTGATCATCACCGAGCTGACCGATGATGCGCAGTGTCGCGCGGCGGTCGATCAGGTGATGGCGCGCTTTGGGCGGATTGACGGTTTGGTCAATAACGCAGGGGCCAATGACAGCATCGGGCTTGATGCAGGGCCAGAGGCCTTTCGCGCCTCGATCGAGCAAAACCTGACGCATTACTACACCATGGCGCATCTGTGTGTGCCGCACCTGCGGGCAACCAAGGGTGCGATTGTCAATATCTCGTCAAAGACGGCGGTGACGGGGCAGGGCAATACTTCGGCCTATGCGGCGGCCAAGGGGGCGCAACTGGCGTTGACGCGGGAATGGGCGGCGGCTTTGGCCAAGGACGGGGTGCGGGTCAATGCGGTCATCCCCGCCGAATGTATGACGCCTTTGTACGAGCGCTGGATCCGCAGCTTTGACGATCCGCAATCGCGGCTTGACGAAATCACCCGCCGCATCCCCTTGGGGCAGCGGATGACCGAGGCAGCAGAGCTTGCCAATCAAGTCGTGTTTCTTTTGTCAGCGCGCGCGGGCCATACCACGGGGCAATGGCTGTTTGTTGACGGCGGCTATAGCCATCTGGATCGCGCGCTGGACGGGCTCTAAATCCGCAGCAGCGGTTGCAAGAGCTTTGGCAGGAACGCGCTGAACCGAAGCGGCGCGTCGGTTGCCGCCAAGCAGATGCAGGGTGCGCCGATGTCGGCCTTGGGCGTATGTTCAAGGCTGTCATCGGCAACCTCAAGATCGCCCACGCCAAAGCGGCCGGTGCTGTCGCTAAAGCTGCCTTGCAAGACCAACGTCAGCTCCATCCCCGAATGGCTGTGGTCCGGCACTGCCTGTCCCGGCGGGATATAAAGCAAGCGCACCGAACCTTCGTCGCCCGCGCTGAGGATGCACTGACGCGCCCCCAGCCCAAGCGAGCGCCAGCGCGGCGGCTGACCCTTGAGCGCCGCCATCACCGGCCCAGGATAGATGCCATGACGGTCGACGCGCGGTTGCGGCACCACGGGCGCATCCAGCATCGCCAGCGTCGCAGCGCGCATCCCGCCCGAGATATCCGAGCTTGCACAGGCCTCGAGCACAGCACCGCCGCCCGACAAATGCGCCTCATAGGCGGCGCGGCATTCCAGGCACAGCGATATATGGGTGGCCACGACGACGGCAAAAGGCTGCGACAACGACCCCGCGGCATAGGCCGCCAATAGCGCGTCAGGAGTATGATGGGTAATTGCAGTCATTTAGCGCATGTCCTTAAGAGTGTGGCGCAGCCGTTCCATGCCAAGCCGAATACGAGATTTGATCGTGCCAAGCGGCAATCCAGTCTGGGCGCTGATCTCTTGGTGGGTCAGCTCGCCCAGATAGGCTTTTTCGATCATGACGCGCTGCTCGGGGGCGAGTTGCGCTAATGCGGATTTAAGCCGCTCGGCCTCTTGTTCAAGGCCAAGGATCTGGCTTGCGTCGGGTTCAAAGTCCTCAGCCTCGGGGGCAAGGTCTTCGGGAAGCGGTGTGCGCTCGGCGCGAAACACGTCGATCTGGCGGTTGCGGGCGATCTGGTAAATCCAAGACGAGACCTGTGCGCGGGCGGGGTCGAACTGCTCGGCCTTGCGCCAAACGGTCAGCATCACCTCTTGCACGATCTCTTCGGCTTGGCCGCTTGACGCCCCCGAGCGCATGACAAACCCTTTCAGGCGCGGCGCAAAGTGGTCGAACAGCGCCGCAAAGGCTGCCTTGTCGCGGGCATTGCGCACGGCAAGCATCCACGTCGTTTGTGCCGAATAGGCCACAGCTGCGGCGGCGCTTGTCGCGCCATTGGTAGCCCCAGTCGTGCCCGCGTTTTGATCCGTCACCGTTCTGCTTTCCCCTTGCGCCGCAAACGGCGCCGTTCGGGCTTTGATCCGCAGAGACGCGGGCAGCAAAGCCTTGTCCACCGCGAACGGCGGTGGTGAGGAAGCATGATCTGGAATTCGTTCTAGGGTCAACATATCCTGTTTACGCAGGAGCGATAATTTTGGATCACTGAAAAACGCAACCGCCCAAATATTTGTGCAGGCTTAACTAATTGTGATCCAATCTCGGGGGCGCGGCGTAAGCTGATAAACACGAGGAATTCTATATGTCGTTTGACGCCCCTATTCTTGGACCCAACTCTGGCGCGCAGCGTGTAGCAATCGTCGGCGGGGGGATCTCGGGACTTGCTGCGGCTTACCTTTTGGCACCCAACCACGCGGTTACTGTGTTTGAGGCCGCACCCCGGCTTGGCGGTCACGCGCGTACGGTGATGGCGGGGCTGCGCGGTGACCAGCCTGTTGATACGGGGTTTATCGTCTTTAACTACGCCAATTATCCGCATCTGACGCGGATGTTTCAGCATCTGGATGTGCCCGTCGCCAAAAGCGACATGAGCTTTGGCGCGACGATCAACGATGGGGCGGTTGAATACGGGCTGCGCGATCTGCGCGGCTTGACGGCACAAAAGCGCAATCTGCTGCGCCCCGGGTTCTTGGGGATGTTGAAAGATATCATCAAGTTCAACGACAAAGCTGAGGCGATGGTCGAGGGTGACGCCACCACCTCCATCGGCGAGCTGATGGGCAAGCTGCGCTTGGGTAAGTGGTTCGAGACCTATTACCTGATGCCGATTTGCGGCGCGATCTGGTCGACCCCGCCGCAGGGCATCCGCGATTTTCCCGCGCAGGCTTTGCTGCGGTTTTTCCGCAATCACGCGCTGCTCAGCCCGACGGGTCAGCACCAATGGTGGACGGTAGAGGGCGGCAGCGCCAATTATCTTGTCCGGCTAGAGCGGCATCTGCGTGGCCTTGGCGTGGTGTTGCGCAGTGGTACTGCGGTGCAATCGGTGGTGCGCGACGGCGATCAAAGCACGGTCCATGTTGCGGGTGGTCTGTCGGCGCAGTTCGATCAGGTGATCTTTGCCTGCCATTCCGATCAGGCGCTACGGCTTTTGGCGCAACCCACGACAGAGGAAACGCGGGCGTTGTCTGCGATCCGGTTTCAAGACAACAAAATGGTCCTGCACCGCGACCCAAGCCAGATGCCCAAGCGCAAGGCGGCGTGGTCAAGCTGGGTCTATAAGGCCGACACCCTGCGTCCCGAGACCTCGATTGGCGTGACCTATTGGATGAACCGGCTGCAAAACATTCCAGAGTCCGACCCGCTGTTCGTCACTTTGAACCCGTCGGACCAGATCGACGAGTCGATGATCTACGATCAAACCGTGTTCCGCCATCCGGTGTTTGACGGCCCCGCTTTGGCGGCGCAAGCGCAGCTTGGCCAGCTTCAGGGGCAGAACAACACGTGGTTCGCAGGGGCCTATACGCGCCACGGCTTTCACGAGGATGGCTTTGCTTCGGCGGCGCGGATTGCGCGGCTGATGGCCCGCCAAAACGCATGAGCGGGCAGGCCGAACATATCGTCGGAGTGACGGTGCACAGCCGGCGCGGCGAGATCCGTCATCGGTTTCGCTATGGCGTCGACTATGTGCTGATCGACCCCGAAGCCGCGCAGCCGACGCCTTTGGTCTTTTCCCGCAATCGGTTCAACCTGATCTCGGTGCATGACATCGACCACGGCGGCCCGATGAAGTCGGGTAAGGGCGCGGTGTGGGCGCGGGCGGTTTTGGCGGATCATGGCTTGGGCGCCGAAGGCGTGGCGCTGCGTTTGCTGACGCAGCCGCGCTGTCTGGGCTATGGCTTTAATCCGGTCAGTTTCTGGCTTGCCTATCGCGGCACTGATTTGGTTGCGGTGATTGCCGAGGTCTCGACTCCGTTTGGTGATCGCCATTCCTATCTGTGCCGCAATCAAGGCTTTGCTCCGATCACCCCTGACAGCAGGATTGCGGCGCAAAAGGCGCTGCATGTCTCGCCGTTTCAAGAGGTCAAAGGTGAGTATGAGTTCACCTTTGACATCACGCCGGCTGCGATTTCCATTCGCATTTTGCACACCAATGGCGCCGAGGGGGTGATTGCTACCCTTGCAGGGCCAAGGGCGCCGATGACGACTGCGGGTCTGCTGGCGGCATCGGTGCGTAGACCGTTTGGGGCGCTGCGCACCATGACCCTAATCCATTGGCAGGCTTTGCGCCTGAAACTTAAAGGGGCAAAATATCGTGCCCGTCCAACTCCGCCAAAAACTGAGGTATCCTGATGCAGCTTTTGACCAAACGCGTGAAACATGACTTTCTGGACAGCTGCGCGCAGATCCGTGAAGGCAGCCTGCGCCTGACCACGCCAGAGGGCGAGACCTATGACTTTGGCGCGGGCGAGCCTGCGGCCGAGATGGTGATCTACGATTGGTCGGTGGTGACGGCAGTGGCTGCGCGCGGCGATATCGGCTTTGGTGAGACCTTTGTCTCGGGGCTTTGGCATACACCTTCGGTGGCGGTGCTGACCGAGGTGGCGCTGCGTAATATCTCGCATTTTCAAGGCTTTATGTATGGCGGATTTTGGAACAGCCTCAAGTTCCGATTTGTCGATCGGATGCTGCGGGCCAACTCGCTAAAGGGATCGTCTCGCAATATCCGCGCGCATTATGACGTCGGCAACGAGTTCTATCAGCTTTGGCTGGACGAGGGGATGACCTATTCCTCGGCAATCTATGCGCAGGGCGATACCGATTTGGTGCGGGGGCAGACCCGCAAATACGACCGCATTTTGGATCGGCTTGGCGCGGGTGAACAGGTGCTAGAGATCGGCTGCGGCTGGGGCGGCTTTGCAGAACGCGCCGCTGAAACGGGGCGGCATGTGACGGGCATCACCATCTCACCCAGCCAAAAGGGCTATGCCGATGCGCGTTTGGACGGGCGGGCCGATATCCGTTTGCAAGACTATCGCCGCACCACTGGCACGTTCGAGAACATCGTCTCGATTGAGATGATCGAGGCCGTGGGGCAGAAATACTGGCCGACCTATTTTGGCACGCTCAAGGCGCGCTTGGCCGAAGAGGGGCGGGCGATGGTGCAGGCGATCACCGTGCCGGACGCTTATTTTGACACCTATCGGCGCAGCTCTGACTACATCCGCCAATACACCTTTCCGGGGGGGATGCTGTTGTCGAACGCGATGATTGCAGAGCAGGCGCGGCTGGCAGGTCTCAAGGTTGTCGACAGCTTTGCCTTTGGCCGCGACTATGCTCGCACCTGCGCACAATGGGATGAGCGGTTTGAAGGCATGAGCGCGCGCATCAAGCGGCTTGGCTATGACGAGCGGTTCATGCGCAATTGGCGGTATTATCTGGGGGCTTGTGCGGGGTCGTTCAGCGTTGGTCAAACCGATGTTGTGCAGGTGGAATTGACCCATGCCTAAGCCGGAACGCATTTGGATCATTGGTGCCAGCGATGGCATCGGTGCAGAACTTGCACGAGCCTATGCAGCACAGGGCGCGCAGTTGGTGCTGTCGGCACGCTCGCAGGACAGGCTTGAGGCGCTGGCGGCAGAGCTTGGTGCGGGGCATATTGTGCTGCCGATGGATGTGGGGGACCGCGCCAGCGTTGACGCAGCTGCGGCGCAGATTGCCGCGGCGGGTCGGCTTGACCGCTTGGTGCATTTGGCGGCGCTCTATGATCCTGGTCGCATCGAAGATCTGGACCCCGACATGGCGGCACAGATCGTGTCGGTCAATGTGATGGGCAGCTTTCACATCGCCCAGATCGCGCCGAAGGTTTTGCGTGCGGGGGGGCAGGTTGCGCTCTGCGGTTCGGTTGCGGGTTACGTCGGGCTGCCGCAGGGGCAGATCTATTCGGCCAGCAAAGCGGCGGTGATCAACCTTGCAGAGTCGTTGCGGGCAGAGCTTCAGGGCCAGTTTGACGTGCGGCTGATTTCACCCGGGTTTGTCGACACTCGGCTGACCCAGCGCAATGATTTCGACATGCCCGCGATGATGACGCCCCAAGCTGCGGCTGCGGCGATTGTGTCGGGGCTCGCGGGCGGTGGCTTCGAGGTGCATTTCCCTAAACGGCTGACGCTGTCGCTCAAGCTGTTGCGGATATTGCCATATTGGGCGGCACTGCCGCTGACGCGGCGTCTAAGCCGACATTAGGACATGAGGAGCAAGGCTGATGAAGATTATGGTTCTCTATCTCTCGACGGTGGTGGTGTTTTTGGCGGCCGATGCGCTGGGGTTGCGCTATATCGTAAAGCCGGTGTTTGATCGCCATATTGCGCATCTTTATGCCGACCCGTTCCGTATGGTTCCGGCGCTGCTGTTCTATCTGGGCTATGTCGGGGGGGTGCTTTGGTTTGTGTCGGTGCCAGCGCTGCGGGCCGATGATGTGCTGGCCGCGCTGATCGGTGGGGCGCTGTTGGGCATGTTTGCCTATGGCACTTACGAGTTCACCAACTATGCCACTCTGCGCGATTGGTCGATGCAGCAGGTGATCGTGGACACGCTTTGGGGCGGGGTCTTGACGGGTGTTTCGGCGGCGGCGGGTGTGCTGATCGCGCGCAGCATTGGCTAGGATGCGGGCGGGCAAGAGCGGTCTTCCGCTCTTGCCGGTCTATTTCGTCGCGGGTTGCAGGTTCGTGGTCTTGGCGGCTTTTTGACCATCACGCAGATAGGCGACAAGGAACAAAATGCACAAACCGCACAGGATAAGCACTGTATCCAACAGCGTCGAAGGCGGTTGCAGTTTTTTGGTGATCTGCGCGCCATAAGCAAGCACAGACCCCACCGCGAACACCGGCAGCGAATGCCGCCCCAGCATGGTCAGCGGCGCAAGTTTCGGATTGGCGGCAAGGGTCTTCACCCAAGGCAATGCGCTTAGCACATAGGACAGCGCAAGGATGTGCAGCAGCCTTGGCAAGAAGACATAGCTCTTGTCAAAGGCGGTAAAGACATTGGGCACGCCCAAATATTCGTGCAAAATCCACAAGCTGTGCCCGCCCGCCGCTGCAACGGCAGGAACCTGCACCCAGATTGCGGCAAAGATCACAAAGCCGATGGCCAAGCGCAAAGCCCATGTGTTGATCGGCAAAAGCCGCTGGCCCCGCCGCATCGCAAGGCCCGTCAGCACGCCCGCCACAAACAGGATTTGCCACGCAAGGGGGTTAAAGCTCCAACCATTGGGCGTTGGAAATGTTGGCATTTTGGTGCTGGTCACGCCGACCACAAACCACAGCAGAACCGAAGCCAACATGGTGGCTTTGGGCCAATTCGCGCAGGCATACAAGATGGCCGGTGCGGCAAGCAACAGCACGATATACAGCGGTAAGATGTCGGCATAGGCGAATTGGTGGCCCAAAAAGACCAGCGGTCCAGCCAAAGCGAGCGGATCCTTGAGCGCGAGCAGGATATTGCGCTTTTCTGACATTTCTATCATCAAAGGCTGCGCAATCGTCAGCCAAAACATCGCAAAAATGCAAAAGATGACGATGCAGTGCACCCACCAAATGGTGAAGGCGCGTCGCCAAGGCCGCAGTGCCGCGCGCAGGTTGAGGGGGCTGCGCAGGAACGCGGGGCCATAGGCAAGCCCTGCCGCAATTCCCGACATCAGCACAAAACCTTCGGCCGCGTCCGAAAAGCCAAAATTCCGCGAGGTCACGTTCTCCCAGATGGTTCCTGGGATGTGATTGATAAAAATCATCACCAAGGCTAGGCCGCGAAACAAGTCTATCCTGTGGTCACGAGAATGGGTGGGCTCAGGCAACCTTTGCCTCCTCGGTGCTATCAGTCCATGACCGTAAAATGGTCGTTTGGAGCGTTAGCACGGGGGGCTGGCTTTGGTCCATAGGGACGCGGAACAGCAGCGAAGAAGCGCTGCGCGAGCTCCACCAGATCAGCACTGGCGCAATCAGCATCGGCAGTGAAACGGGCAGCATCCAGAGCGTCAGCACGGGCGCGAAGTATTGCGTCGCCGCAATCACCGCCGCACCCCAAAGCGTAATCCAACGCGCAGCGGCCCAAGCGTCCGAAAGGCTCAGGCTGCCATCGCCGCGGTTGTTGGTCGGCCAGCCACTGTCGCGCCCCAGCAGCACTTGGATGACCGAGCGGCTTTGGAACGCCAAAAGCACGGGCGCAATCAGCGATGACAGCAGCAGCTCTGCCACGACCGAGCGCAGGCTCTTGCCCGCGCCGCCAAAGCCGCGCGCACGCCCCGTCAGGATCGCGTCCAGTCCGACAAAGAACTTGGGCATAACCAGCAGCCCAAAGATGCCAAGCGCCAGACCCACGGCCTTTTGCGTTTGATCGTTGGGGAAAACGGGGAAGGGCCAGTTGGCCTCGGGGAAATAGTTCAACTCACCCGCAAGGGGGATCGCCGCGACCGAGGCCGTGATAAACGCCAGCCAGATCAGCGGCGCGATATAGGCAAAGATGCCTTGGAACAGGGAAAACCGGCTCCAGAGCAGCAGACGCGGCGCGCCGATGATCTTGGAGTGTTGCAAGTTGCCTTGGCACCAGCGGCGGTCGCGCTTGGCGTGGTCGATGATGTTCTCGGGCCCGCCTTCGTAAGAGCCTTCAAGGTCGACATCCAGCCGCACGGTCCAGCCTGCGCGGGCCAAAAGCGCGGCCTCTACATAGTCGTGGCTCATGATATGTCCCCCAAACGGCGGGCGACCGGACAGCGCGGGAAGGCCACAGCTTTCGGCCCAAGCGCGGATGCGAACGACGGCGTTATGGCCCCAAAACGGCCCCGAACGCCCCTGCATTGCCGCAAGCCCACGGGCAAAAATCGGCGAGTGGAAAGCGGCGGCGAATTGCATCGCGCGGCCAAAAATCGAGCGCGCCTCAATCACCTTGGGCAAAGTTTGCAGCAGTGCCAGCTTGGGCTCGGCCTCAATCCGGCGGATCATCTCGAGGATGGTGGCGCCTTCCATCAGGCTGTCGGCGTCAAGGATGACGGCATAATCCCAAGCCGCCCCCGAACGCGTGATGAAATCCTCGATATTGCCAGCTTTGCGGCCGATATTGTCGGCGCGGCGGCGGTAGAACATGCGGCCCTTGGCGTCACGCTCGGCCACCAGATGGGCGAACCAGTGCCGCTCTGACGCTGCGATCGCGTCGTTGCGGGTGTCAGAAAGCACAGCAAAATCAATATGCGGCAGCGGTCCGCAGGCTTGCAGCGAGATGTCCATCGCAGCGATGCGCGCAAAGGTCGCCACGGGGTCTTCGTTATAGACCGGCACGATGATGACGGTCTTGCCTTGGATCGGCGTCGTTGCGGGCACCACCACAGCAGGCCGCGCCGTCAGCCCCAAAAGCGCCGTCGCAGCCCCCCACGCCAGCCACCACGTCGACAGCAAAATCAGCGCAGCACGCAGCACGTCGATCACCGCCAGCCCGTCCGCCGAGCCGTAGATGATAAAGACCATGCCTGCCGCAGAGGCTGCCAGCACACTTGTGGTCACCGCAAGAAAACGAGCACCGCCGGAGCGGTGCTTGAGGGTCTTTTGCGATTGGTTCGAGGGGCCGACCATAGGTCAGCCGATGCGCGGCAGGCTGGGCTTATCCAGCCCCAGCCGCGCCAGCAGATTTGCGACAAAGGCAGGAAGCGCCCGCGGCTCGGAGGTCAAAACCTGCGTTGGCATTGCAAGCGGAGCAAGCGGCGGCAACATGCTGTCGGTGGTGTCAAACAGTGCGTTGTTCATGCGGTCACCCATTGGTAAATCCAAATTTCAGTTAGTTTGCGTCCAAAGCCTGCGACATGCGCCCCAAGCTCGACCGTGGCCCCTTCGTCAGGGATCACGTCCAAGACCAAGCGCCAAACGTCATGGCCTTCGATCTTGGAAAGCGTTTTGACGGCAATTTTGCCGCCGGAAATCGAGGTAATCGGCTCGATCTTGGCATCGGCGGGCAACGAAGACAGCATGCCGCCTTCAAAATCGACGACGAATTTGCGGCTGCCATCGCTGTTCTCGACGCCCGAAACGCCGCCAACACCCGCACGGGTTTCCTTGACAAAGGCAAGGTCCGCAGCGTGATCGACGGGCATCGCGCCCCAGTGCAGACGGTAAGAGAATTCCTGCATTTCGCCCACAACGGGCTTGGCCTCGGGCACCCAAAAGGCGACGATGTTGTCGTTGACCTCTTGTTGGGTCGGGATCTCGACCAGACGCACAGCGCCACGGCCCCAATCGCCCATCGGTTCAACCAGCAGGGACGGGCGGCGCTCGTAATGCGACACGGCGTCTTGATAGTTCTCAAAGTCGCGATCGCGCTGCATGAGGCCGAACGACTGCGGGCTTTCTTCGGCAAGCCAGGATTCCGACAGGCGCACAGGGTTGTTGAGCGGACGCCAGATCTTGTCGCCATCGCGGCGCTGGATCACCAAGCCGTCGCTGTCATGCACGTTCGGGCGGAAGTCATCAAAGCCCGCGCGGTTCTTTTCCGAGAACAGGAACATCGAGGTCAAAGGCGCGATGCCCATTTGGTCGACTTCGGTGCGGAAGAACAGGCGTGCGGTCACGTCCATCTCGGTATTGGTGCCCGGACGGATGACAAAGCGATAAGCGCCAGTGCAGCTTGCGCTTTCCAGCGCGGCATAGACGGTGACTTCTTTGGCGAAAGGCACAGGCTTTTCGATCCAGAAATGCGAAAAGCGCGGGAATTCTTCGGGTTTGCCCAGACCGGTGTTGATGGCAAGACCGCGCGAGGACAGGCCATAGCCATTATCACGGCCAACAGCGCGGAAATAGCTTGCCCCCAAAAAGGCGATCACTTCGTCAAAGAGGTCAGGGCGGTTCAGCGGCGCGTTCAGGCGGAAACCGGCAACACCCGGCAGGGCCTCATGCGCAGGCACGCGGTCTTTGACGTTGTCATAGTAAAGGAAGTCGTCGGTGGTAAAGACCATCGGGCGGGCAACGCCAGCCTCGACTTCGAACATGGTGACGGTCTCGGCAAAGAGCCAGCCAAGGTGGAAGGCATGCAGATGGAAGCCTGCCGACGGACCAGCCCATCGCGCGCGTTTGGGGTTGAACTGCACCGCTTGGTAGTCGTCATAGTTGAAATCGGTGAAGAAGCCTTCGGACTTTTGCGCAGGTGCCGCGGGCTGCTGCGCCAATGCGCGCGCCTCGTCGGTCAAGCGGTCAAAGCTGAACGGCACCGCAGATTCTGGGGCAGGTGTCGCGGGGGCTGGGTCTGGCGCGGTTTGCGCCATGGCAGGGCCGGTCAGGCTCGTGCTGCACTGCAGAAATGCAATGCCGCCGACACCGGCCAAAAAGGCACGGCGAGGTAGTTTGGCGTGTAAGCCCGGTGTGACCGGCATAGGAGCTCCCAAAGATTTCGGTTTTGCGAAAAACTGAACAGATTTCGCAGATTATTCGTCTATATTCCACAACTGTAGTGTTGCAGCGGCTGCAGGGCAGGTATGCAAATAATGCCTTGGATCTGCATTCTGCAAAGCAGCATGGCGTTAGCGCTAGATGTGACAGTTCATACGTTTCGTCAACTGCTTGGCTGCGGTTTGGTTCCAAGTTGCAGCGGCTTTGGCAGAGTTTCGCCGCTTTTGCAGCACAGATCCCCCCAAACGCGCAAATCTTCGACAGCACAGGTTTGATCCGGTGCTGCGACAAGGCGGTTGGGGTTAAGCTGGTGTTAGGACTTCTGCGAGGCCTCATAAATGGCGATGACCTGAGCGGCCAATTCCATCGGGTCAAAGGGCTTGACGATCACCTCAAGCGCGCCGGCGTCTTTGAACTTGAAAATGTCGGAATGCTGCGCTTTGGCGGTCATAAAGATCGCGGGCGTGTTGGCGAATTCCGGCATAGCGCGCAGCGCGATCAGCGTCTCTTCGCCGTTCATCCCTGGCATCATCACATCAAGCAGCAACAGGTCCGGCGCCGCTGCCACCGCGCCCAAAAGTGCCTCTTGCCCCGAGGCGAATTGCACCACCTCGAGCCCGCCGACAGTGTTCAGCGCGATCATCGAAATCTCGCGGATATCGGGATCGTCCTCGACGTGCATGATCTTGGGTAGCTTTGACATTATTTCGTCCTGCGGTTGCGGCAAGTGGGCTAATTCTACCTAGTATAAGTGCTATGAAGCGGCGCGCAAAGCTTCTTGCAAGGGCAAATCCACATGAAAGCTGGTGCCAACCCCGACTTTGCTGTCGAAACTGATCTTGCCCCCATGTTTTTCGGTAATTGCCTTGGAAATGCTTAGGCCCAAGCCCGTGCTGGCGGATTTGCTTTCGTGGTCGCTGTGGGCTTGAAAGAATCGTGTGAAGACGGCGGATTGCGCCTCATTGGCGATGCCAAGGCCGTAATCCTTGACCGTGAGGCGCGCGAAATCCTGGTGCTGGGTGACGATCAGCTCTACCACCTTGCCCTTGCCAGAGAACTTGATGGCGTTGGATAAAAGGTTGGTCACCACTTGCCGCATGGCGTCGCGATCAATGCTGACGTGCAGCGGCTCGGGCGGCGGGATATAGCGCAGTTTGACGCCGAACTCGTGGCCATAGCCAAGGTTCGCGGTCAGCGCCTCGATGCCAAAGTCGGTCAAATCAAGGGTTTCGAACTTGAGCGACAGCCTGTCCGCATCCAAGCGCTCGATATCGAGCAGGTCATTGATCAGCCGAAGCATGGTTTCGGAATTGCGCATCGCGATCTCGATCAACTGGCGCGGACGGTCGGGCAGGTCGCCCAAAGTCCCCGCAGCGACAAGGCTGAGCGACCCCTTGATCGAGGTCAGCGGCGAGCGTAATTCATGCGAGATGGTCGCCACGAAATCGGCACGCATCTTTTCGGCGTGTTTGCGTTTTGAGATGTCGCGCACCAAAGTCAGCAGCCGCGGGGTGCCGTCAAAGCCGTGCTCTAATTGCAAGCTGACCTCGACCGATTTGCCGTGCCATTCGCAATCACGAAGGACGCAATCGGTGGTCCCTGCCAGCAAAGGCGCGATCTGCTCGCGCAGCGCATCCGCATCAAGCGGGGCATCGGCGGGGAAAAGGTCGCCAAGGCAGCGATCCTTGAGCGCGACGCCGACCATGCCATGCGCCAAGCGCGCGGCCTTGTTCAAATACAACAGCTGAAAACTGTCGGTCGACAGCAGCATGATCTCATCGCGCATGATTTCAGCAAGCGTAAAGCCAAGCGCGGTGGTGTTGTCTTTGCGGCTGGGAACCGGCGTCAGCACTGCGGCAGGCTTGGCCTCGGTCTGCGGTTTATGGACCTGCGCGCGGCGCAGGCGGTGGTTGGCCACAGCAAGATAACCCAGCAAAAGCAGCAATAGCCCTACAAATAGGGCAGGAATCGGTAAAGACCCCAGAAGTCCATCTGAGTAAAGCTCGGAGAGAGATGGCATCAGTGATCTTTCATATTAAAACAACGTATTACGCACGAAAACACCTATTCTGGGCCAGCGATTTCTCGGTTGACGTTAAGGGACGCTAGAGCCCGACTGTGGCAAGATTGGGCTTGCAAGTCGCACAAATTGTGGCAGCGCGAACTCTCGCCTAGACGGCCTCTGCGTGCACGGGGGGAGTCTGGGTTTTCGCGCAATTCAGCCTTAGGAAGAAGGTGGTCGCGACATGGGGTTCAGAGATGAAATCAATCTCGCCCCCCATCTGGTGCGCGATCTTTTGCGCGATGTGCAGACCTAGCCCCGTGCCCTCAATATCGCGGCTGGCAGAGCCGTCGACCTGCGAGAACGGCTTGAAGATCACATCGCGCGAACCTTCTGGAATGCCGCGGCCCTGATCAGTGACGGCGATCGTGACCTTGTCGTGGTCTTGGCTGATCTTGACCCTGACCTTGCCGTCCTTGGGCGAGAACTTGGCAGCATTGGACAAAAGGTTCGCCATGATCTGCTGGAACCGGCGCTCTTCCATAAAAGCGGTGCAGTCATGCAACTGCCCCGACAGGATCAGCGACACACCAAAGCGCTCGGCATAGGGGCGGTTGACTTGCAGTGCGCGTTTGACCTGTTCGCTGACCAACATCGGCACCAGCGTCGGCGCGGGCTGCGAGGTCTCGAGCTTTTCCATGTCGAGGATGTCGTTGACCAACATCACCAAGCGATCGCAATTCCTTTGCGCGATGGTCAGCATTCGCTTGGCGGGGGCGGGGATATCCGCCGACATCGCATTAAGCAACAGCGACAGCGAGCCATTGATCGAGGTCAGCGGCGTGCGCAATTCATGGCTGACCGTCGAGACAAACTGGCGCTTGAGCTCGTCCACCTGCCGCTGGTCGGTGATATCGGTTTGCAGCCCGATCAGGCGCCACGCGCGGCCCGTCTCGTCGCGGTCTTCGCCCACGGCTCGCGAGCGCATCCAGCGCCAGCTGCCATCACTCATTCGCACGCGGTATTCTGAAACCGAAAGGGCGGCGCGTCCCTCGATGCAGTCCTCGTCAGCCTCGTGCACCTTGGGCAGATCGTCGGGATGCACCCGTTTGATCCAATTCGCCTGCGGCTCGGTTTCTTCGTCCCCGCTAAAGCCCAAAAGATCGCGCCACGTCTGCGACACCACCGAGGTATTTGTGCGCAGGTCGATGTCGAAGACGCCAATGTTCGCGCCCGTCAAGGCAAGCTCTAACCGGTGTTGGGTTGCGCGCAGCAGGTCGGCCACTTGGCGATATTGCGTGATATCACGCATCACGAGGGTAAACCGCCTTTGGCCGTCGCTGGTGTGCCAAGGGTTGATCTGCACATCGACGGCAAAGGCCTCACCACTGGCCGAGACCGCGTCCAATTCGCCGCGATAGGGCGGGTGGTCGGGGCCAAGGTCAGGCTGGGCGAAGTAGTGATCCAACTGACCTTGCAGCAGCGTCGACATTGACGTGCCCGCCAAGCCCCCGTTCGTGCATTCAAGCAGTTGTGCAAACGAGTTGTTATAGCGCAAAACGGCGCCCTGCGGGTCCAAGAGCGCAACCTTGGCCACACCCGTTTCAATCACCGAGTTGTTTTCCTCGACCTTTTCAGCCAGCTCGCGGGTGCGCCTTGCGACGGTTTGCTCGACAAGATTGCGGCTGTGGATCAGGCTCATCGAGAACAGCGCAACCAAAAGCGAAAACAGCGTTCCCCCGATGAAAACGCCCATCGGCACAAAGCTGCGATTGACGGCCTCGAACTCTTTGGTGCTGGCCCAAGTCAGGGTCCAGACTTGGCCAAGAATGTTCAATTGCTTGGTCACGTGGAACTTCGAGGGAAAGTCGCGGGAGTCGTCGGTGGCATTGCTGTAGAACAGCTTTGCTGGATCGACGCCGGCACCGCTATAGGCGTTGATTTGCAAGTTGTCCTTTTGGCTGAGGGTCAGCGTGTCAAAAAGCTGATTGGCGACAATCGGCGCATAGACCCAGCCGACAAGCGTATCCCGCCGCGCCTGCACGTTGTCGGCGGGCTTGGAAGTGCCATAGACGGGCGTCATTGCCAAAAAGCCAAGCGACTGGTCTGGTGTTTGCAAGATGCGCACGGGATTGGTGAAGGTGGTTTTGCCCGTGTCGCGGGCGCGGGCCAACGCCGAGAGGCGGTTGACCTCAAAGGCGGCGTTCATCCCTAGGATGCCCGGATTTCTGGAGGCAGGCTCGATATACTTGACGATGAACATCGGTGCGGTCGTCGAGGGGTGTGTAATCTGAAGATCGGTGACCCCGTCCTTGCGCGCGGCCTCAAGGAATTGCGGCACGCCTTCTGGCGCGACCTCTTCAATAAACCCAAGTCCGGTGATCCCCGAAAGCACATCCGAGAGCGTCAGCGCCTGCACAAACTGTTGCCAATCGTCGAGAGAGACATGGCTCGACCCGTCCCACAGCCCGCGACCTGCGCCAAGCGCAAGGATATAGCTGTCGATACGGTGTTCAAGCGCGCGCTGCAATTCCCCCGCCAAACCCACAAATTCCGCCCGCACCGAGTTTGCATCCATCCGCGCGACTTGATGCCACGTCGAAATGGTCAAGAGCGCGGTCATCATCAGAAAACCGAAAAGCTGCGGCCCAAGGCGGGGCAGGGCGACGTTGTTCCAATAGACGGTGGGCTCTTTGTGCCAAGGGCCCAGCAAGGCGATCGGCATGGTAAAGGCAATCGCGATCAATGTGCCCAACCACCAGATCACCCAATAGTGCTGAAGGTCGATCTTGCCGTCTGGAAAATCGACAGCCAACAGCGCGGTTCCCAAGCTGGGCACCAGCATCAAGGCGATGGGCAGCAAAACAAAAAAGACGCGCGCGCAGCTGCGCTTGGGGGCAAGCCGGATCGGCGTACCACAAAGCCGCGTCACGACCGTCGCCGCAATCCAAGCCTGCAAGGTCGTCGCCGCCGACATGATCAGCGTACGGCCAATCCCGCTGCCCCCCGCGATCAGCGTATAACCCATTTGTTCCAGATAGATGCGCCCCAGAAACGCGCCCAAAAACACCCCAGGCCAGAGGTTGCGGCGCGCGGCCAATAGCACGGCAATCGCGATCGCATCGCCGCGCATGATGACGATCTCATTCGGGGCGCTCGGCATCAAAACCACGCCGATAAAGCAGGTCGCCACGATGGCAACGGCCACGACAACAAGCGCCACAAGGTCGGTCTTTATGATCGAAAGAAAACGCATCACCTCGAGCTCGCCCTAACCCATCCCAATTGTATAGCTTTTTGAGGAACGCTAAACACGTTAAAGCTGATCTACAATAGAGCGCAGGGATAAACATTAACCCAAAGCCGGAAACGTGGCTTTTCTGCGCGGTGCGGTTTGCTTGGCCTTTGCAGGGCTCATCCGGCCACATTTACCTCAAATTCTACTTTTTTGGGCCACATTCCGGCCCCAATTTCTCGCAACTATTAGGTGAGTAAAAGGTGATTGAGGGGTGGTCTTAGACTCGCCTTTGGGTCGTGCCCTGAATCGCAACAACAATTGGCCGAGGCTGCTATGAAAATCCTAGCTGTAGACGACGATCCGCTGATCCTTGAGTTGCTTGAAGCAACGCTCAAGCTGAATGGTGACGTGCAGTTAACCACAGCCCAGAGCGCGATTGAGGCCGCCGAGTTGATTGCCAACTCTGCCAGCATGTTCGACTGTTTTTTGCTCGACATCGTTATGCCCGAAGTCAGTGGCATCGAGTTGACGCAGTGGATCCGCAAGCTTCCACATTACCAATCCACGCCGATCCTGATGATTACGGCGATGTCGTCCAAAGCCCATATCGACGCGGCCTTCCGCGCGGGGGCTTCGGACTATGTCACCAAGCCGCTGGACCAGATCGAAGTCACCACCCGCGTGCTTTTGGCTGAACGTCAGGCCAATGCGGCGCGGCAGATGCGGTCCAAGCAAGCGCTGATCAAATCCGCCGCTGATGTGGCCGACGATCTGGCGCGGCCAACTTTGGCGCAACCGCTGCCGTTGGATGATGTCGATGGCATGATCGAATACGGCGCGCTGCAGAACTATCTGAAGCAACTCGGGCGCGGGGCGTTCTATGCGACGGGCGTTGTGGCGTTCCGGATTATGGATGCGGGCGATGTCTATGCGCGCTGCACGGGTGGGCTGTTTCGCGATGTGCTGGCCGATGTCGCCGACTGCATTATGCGGGCGATGGGGGGGGCGGATTTCATCATGTCTTATGCGGGCAATGGCATCTTTACCTGTGTGGTCAGCCATCCAGAGCTGCTGGATCTGCAAGAGATCGGCCTGATGATGGATATGCAAATCGAGCAACTGGAGCTGACCGACAGTTCCCATCAGCCGCTGGCCATCACCATGACGATTGGCGAGCCGCGCGCGATTGGGATGATGAACTCGGGTGCCGGGGCTGTGAACACATTGCGCCAAGCCGTCGAGGCTGTCGCTTGGGGCGCAAAGGCTACGATTGACCCTGCGCACAAAAAGCAAAGCGGCGCTGATCGCTTGATCAAAGCCTTGGTGGAAGCATTTTGAACCTGGGGGCTGGAGAAGCGATGCAACACGCAGAGATCATTGCCCGCACCATCGCTGAAATAAAGCCACGCTTTCTGGCCGCCGTTGCGACGCGGCTGGATCGCTTTGAGGTCATCCGCGACCAACTTCCGACCCATGGGCGGCCTGCGCCTTTGCTGGAAGAGTTGCGCATCGGCGCGCATCGTACGGTTGGGCTTGCAGCCTCAATGGGCTATGTCGAGCTGGGCGAGCTGTCGCAAAAGGTCGAAATGGCCATCGAGGGCGGCTCGGCAGAGATTGCGCGCTCGGCTGCGTTCCTGGCCGCTTTGGACGATCTTTTGGGTGAAATGGCTTTGGCGGTCGCGGCCTAGGCCAAATCCCATCGGCGGATGGTTGATTGACGGCTTTGGGGTCGCTCTGTCACAGTTGGGGCGCTGTTTGCGGCGTTGTGCGCTGGCAAGACAGCGAGAGAGCCTGCCCGCAAGGAGACGCCCCCACATATGACCCCGCATTCGATAACCCCCGATCAGGCAATGATTTTCGCGATCTTTGCCACTTTGTTTGTGCTGCTGGTCTGGGGCAGGTGGCGTTATGATCTGGTGGCCTTTGGCGCGCTGGTCTTGGCGGCAGTGCTGGGGCTGGTGCCATCCGAAGAGGTGTTTTCGGGCTTTGGCCATTCGGCGGTGGCGATCATTGCGCTTGTGCTGATTATCTCGCGCGGATTGATCGGGTCGGGCGCGATTGAAAAGCTGGCTTCTTTGCTGCTGGATTCCAAGCGGCCTTTGTCGCTTCACATCGCGATCATGGCGGTGTTTGGCGCGGGGCTTTCGGCGATTATCAACAACGTGGCGGCTTTGGCGATCCTGATGCCGCTGGACTTGGACACTGCGGCCAAGGCCAAACGTGCGGCAAGTAAGTCGCTGATGCCGTTGTCTTTTGCCACGATCCTTGGCGGTATGGTCACGCTGATCGGCACTCCGCCCAATATCGTGATTGCCCAGTACCGGCAGGATGTGACGGGCACGCCCTTTGGCATGTTCGACTTTACGCCCGTGGGCCTGACCGTTGCTCTGGCGGGGATTGCCTTTGTGACGCTGGTCGGGTGGCGCTTGCTGCCAGAGCGGTCGGGCGCGCACGAACAAGGCGCCGAGGTCGAGATGGGCCGCTATATCGCCGAGCTGGTGGTGGGAGAGGCTGCGCTGGAAGAGGGGATGGTGGTGCGTGACCTCTATCCGCTGGCCAACGAGCATGACCTGCACATCCTTGGCTTGGTGCGCAACGGCAAACGGCTTGCGGGCTTTGCGGCGCGGCAAAAGATCAAAGCAGGCGATTTCATCGTGGTCGAGGGCGATCCCAAGGCGATCGAAGCCTTTATGGGGCAGGGGCCGCTGGAATTTGCGGGGGCGGAAAAGCACACGGGCGGGGTGACATCAGAGGGGCTGACGCTGACCGAGGCCATCGTGCCAGAGGGCGCGCGGGTCGAGGGGCGGACCTCGCGCAGCATGCGGTTGTTGTCGCTGCACTCGGTGACTTTGCTGGGGGTGTCGCGCAACGGCAAGCGGTTTTTGGACCGCGTGCGGCTGTTGACGCTCAAGGCGGGGGATGTGCTGTTGCTGCTTGGCACGCCTGCAAATACGGCGGCGGCGGTGGCTTGGCTGGGGGCTTTGCCGCTTGAGGGGCGCGAGACGCCGGTGGTGCAGCGGTCCAAGGCGCGGCTGTCGATTGGCATTTTTCTGGCGGCGATTGGTCTGGCTGTGCTGGGCTGGGTGCCCTTGTCGGTCGCACTTGCGGGGGCGGTGATCGGCTTTGTGTCAGTGGGGCTGGTCTCGGGGCGCGAGGTGTATGACACCATCGAGTGGAAGGTGATCGTCTTGCTTGCCAGCCTGATCCCGCTGGCCGAAGCCTTTGAGAAATCGGGCGGGGCAGAGCTGATCGCGGCGCAAATTCTGTCTGTCACGCAGGGCTTTCCGGCTTGGGTGTCGCTGGCGGTGTTGATGGTGGTGACGATGACGCTGTCGGACTTTCTGAACAATGTCGCGACCACGTTGATCGCAGCGCCGATTGCCACGGGCTTGGCCGCCGCCACCAGCACCAATGCCGACCCTTGGCTGATGGCGGTTGCGGTGGCGGCGTCTTGTGCTTTCCTGACCCCGATTGGGCACAAGAACAACACCATCATCCTCGGGCCGGGCGGGTATCGCTTTGGCGACTACTGGCGGATGGGGTTGCTGCTTGAAATCTTGGTTCTGGCCGTGGGTTTGCCGATGATCTTGACGGTTTGGCCGCTTTAGGCCGACGCCTTATAGGGCACCAGCGCCCCCAGAAGGTCGGTCATATCGACAAAGCCCAAGGACGCGCCATTGTCGACCACCTCGACCGCCGCATCAAGCCGACCCGCAGCCAGCGCAATGATGGCCTCGAGCGTGTCGGTGGCATCGACCTTGCCCACAAGCGTCGCATTGGGCCGCAGCGGTTTGGCAATCGTGCCCGCCCGCAAAACCCGTGCGCGGTTAATATTGCCAACGAATTCCTCGATATAGGGATCGGTGGGATGCATCAGGATATGCTGCGGATTGCCTTGCTGCACCACCGCGCCATCCTTGAGGATAACAAGGTGGTCAGCAATCTTGAGCGCCTCGTCCAGATCGTGGGTGATAAAGATGATGGTCTTGTGCAGCTCGCGCTGAAGCTCCAGCAGCAGGTCCTGCATGTCCGAGCGGATCAGCGGGTCCAGCGCCGAAAACGCCTCGTCCATCAGCAAGATGTCGGAATTGGCCGTCAGCGCCCGCGCAATGCCGACGCGCTGCTGCATGCCGCCCGACAGCTGGTTGGGGTATTGGCCCTCAAAGCCGCCAAGGCCGACACGTTCAAGCCATTTGCGCGCGCTGGCTTCGCGGGTGGGCTGATCGACGCCCTGCACCTTGAGCGCGGTGGCCGCGTTTTCCAGCACGGTCTTATGCGGCAAAAGCGCGAACTTTTGGAACACCATCGACATCGACTTTTGCCGAAGCTGGCGCAGCGGTTCGGGGGCAAGCTTCATCACGTCCTGCCCGTCGAGCAAAATCTCGCCCGCCGTCGGTTCGATCAATCGGTTCAGGTGGCGGATCAGTGTCGATTTCCCCGACCCCGACAGCCCCATGATCACCGAGATTTCACCCGCCTGCATCTGGGTGTTGATGTTTTGCAGCCCCAACGCGTGCTTGTGGGTCTTGAGCAGCTCGGCTTTGCCGACGCCTTGCTCGTGGACCAAGGACAGCACAGCCTTTGGCGTCGGGCCAAAGATTTTGTAAAGATTGCGGATCTGGATTTTTGGCGTGCTCATCTGTGGCCCCTATCGCGGTTTCTGGCTTGCATCGATGCGGTGCAGCGCGGCCTTGGAGCAGCGGTCCAAGACCACCGCCAAAAGCACAATGCCAAAGCCCGCAACCAGACCAACCCCCAGTTCAAGATTTCTAATGCCGCGCAGAACCAAAACGCCCAAGCCCGGCGCCGAAACCAGCGATGCAATCACCACCATCGACAGGCTCATCATGATGGTCTGGTTCACGCCTGCCATAATGTTTGGCAGGGCCAACGGCAGCTGCACGCCGATCAGCTTTTGGTGCTTGCTCATGCCAAAGGCATCGGCGGCCTCGATCACATCAGGGTCGACCAAGCGGATGCCAAGATCAGTCAGACGCACAATCGGCACGATCGCATAAAGGATGATGGCAATGCCGTAAAGCTTTGGTTCTGTGACGGAAAACAGAAAAATGAGCGGGATCAGATAGACAAAGCTTGGCAGGGTTTGCAGCATATCCAACACTGGCAACATCACGCGCTGCACAGGGTCAGAGCGCGACATGACAATGCCCACGGGCACGCCCAGAATGATACTCAGACTGGTGCAGACAAACACAATCGACAGGGTCTGCATGGCGACATCAAAGTGGTCGATCAGGCCAAAGAACAAGAACACCACCGCCACGAAAACCGTGATGCCGCGCCGCTTGGTGGCAATCCACGCCACTGCAATCAGCAGCGGGATCATCAGCCACCACGGCACGCTGCCAAAGATATAAAGCGCGCCCTCCAGCAGCCACGACAGCGGCTGCGTTAGCGGGTCAAGCACCATCTTGAGCCCGTCCTTGATGCCCAGAAACCCGTTCTCGACCGCTTTGGTCATGTCACGGGTTTGTGGGATGGCGGCGCAGACTTGGTGCAAGGGCATCCAGCGACGGAAACGGCAGCTTGGGCGCGTTTTGCGCGCCTGCGGGTTCGACGCTGGCCAAGAGTTGCGACATGCTCATCGGGCCATCGGTTGACCCCTGATCACACCATGCGCGCAGGCCCATATCATCAAAGAAAGTTTCGTAATTTGCCATGGACCATTCCGCATTCGCTGAAATTCAGATGTACCCCTTGCCGCAAAACGCGTTGCGGCAAGGGGCGAGAGGGTGGTTACTTCAGAACAGCTGCCAGACGCTCGCGGGCAGCGTCGTCGATCCAAGTCGACCAGATGTCCTTGTTTTCCATCAAGAAGTGGACAGCGCCTTCTTCAGCCGAGGCGTTCTGGTCTTCCATCCACGCCAGTACACCGTTCATCTGATCGTTGGTGAAGGTCACTTTGCTCATCAGATCGGCAATCGCGGGTTCGCGGTCGCGAAAGCTGGTGGTGGCAGCGGTTTTGACCGCGGCACGCGGGTAATCCGAGATGCCAGGCGTGGTGCAGGCCGGATCGCTGTTGCAGGCGTGAACTTCGGGTTTATAGCCGCCAAGGTCGACTTGAACCATGGGATACTTGCCCAAGATCGCGGTTGGCGACCAATAGAAGCCGAACCAAGGCTTTTTGTCCGCATAAGCGGCGGCCAGAGCCGTGGCCAAAGTCTCGCCAGATCCGTGGTTAAAGACGGTGATGCCTTTGCCTTCGAAATCAATGACTTTGTTCATGTTGTCGTCGACTGTGCGGCAGGCCCAGCCATCGGGGCAGTTGTCAAAGCGACCGCCAACCCAATCAGGGTTCGCCAAGATACCTTCAAGCGTCGCAGCCTCTGGATGCGCGTCGACGACATACTTGGGCACCCACAAGCCCTCGACGCCGCCATCCGACAGCACGTCGGTCAGCTCGACCAGCTTGCCCGCTTTGACCAGCTCTTCATAGGCGGGGGCGGTGTTGACCCACAGCTCGGTCAGGATGTCAGGCACACCCGTCTCGGCCACCGAAGTCAGCGCCGTCGGGGTAGAGGAGGGAACCGTGGTGACTTTGCAGCCATAACCCTGTTCCATCAGGAATTTCGAGACCGCCGTGACGACGTTCGCCGAAGCCCAATCCATCTGGGTGATGGTGACTTCGCCGCAGCCCTCAGCCCAAGACGGGGACGAGAAACCCAAAACAAGCACGGACGAAAGCAATAGTTTTTTCATTCTGACCTCATATGTGGCTGATCGGCGCGGTGCGATCTGCGGTGACGGTGGGTGAGGTTGGCACAGAAGTTTATGAAAACGATATGGCTTGATCTTTATCTCAAAAATTAGGAATGTTACTTTGAATATATTCCGAGTGCGGAAAAGGATTGACCAGCATGGCAAAGATCACTCCACGGCGGGACCTTAGCTTTAAGTGGTTGGAATTGTTCCAGATTTGCGCCAATAAGGGGTCTTTGCAGGCTGCGGCCGAAGAGACGGGACTATCGGTCAGCACGGTCTCGCATCATCTGAAAAATCTTGAGGATAATCTGGGCATTGCGCTGTTTGACCACTCGCGCAGGCCGATGCTTTTGACGCCAACGGGGCGGAATTTCCTGCGCAAGATCGACTCTGCGCTGCATGCCATCCGCACCGCAAAGGCCGAGGCCACCGCGGGCAATATTGAAAACGCGAGCTATCTTCGGCTGGGGCTTGTTGCGGACTTTGACAATGACATTGCGCCGCTTTTGGCTGTACATCTGTCCAAGCAGATGCCGCAGTGCGACTTTTCCTACCTGACCGATTCCAGTCATGCGATCATCGCGATGTTGCGCAACAAAGAGCTGGATTTGGGCGTGGTCGCCTATTCGTCAGAGAACCTGTTCGACCTGCATGACCAGCCGTTCTTGCGTGACCCGTTTTTGCTGATCAAACCCAAGGGCAATGCCGACAGCCAAGCGCAGATTTCGCGCGGCGCGACGGATCTGCCGTTTTTGCGGTTCTCGAACAACCTGTTTATCGGGCGCCAGATTGACTCGCATATGCGGCGCTTGGGGATTTCGCTGCCCAACCATTTTGAATGTGCCAACAGCGATATGTTGATGGCAATGGTGGCGGCGGGAGCGGGGTGGTCGGTGACGACCGCGCTGTTGTATTCGCACGGCCGCCAGTTCCACGATCAGATCGAAGTGCACCGCTTTCCGGGCAAGAGCTTTGCGCGGACCCATTCGCTGGTCTCGACCCCTGACTGCTCACGGGCGGTGCTGGCCAAGGTGCGCGACAAGATCACCGAGCTGCTGCAAAAGACCGCAATCCCACAGATGCATGAAAAGCTGCCTTGGTTAGAAGACAGCTTTGTCTTGATAGAGTGACGCTTAGGTCAGGATGTTAAAGCGCGCGCGGATGGCTTGGTCCTGCTCGGGCGTCAGATAGCTGGGATGATGGCTTGCGAGGATTTCTTGCGCGCGGGTGCGGGCAAGCGACCAAGCGTCTTTGGCGCCGGCGCGGGCCCAAGTGCGCGGCTCGCTGCGGTCGGCAAGCGAGGGATAGAAATAGTCCCGCTCCATCGCGCCCAAGGTGTGACTTCCGCCCAAGAAATGCCCGTCGCCGTTGACCGCTTGGCAGATGGCGTCAAAGCCGAGATTGTCGTCGTTGACCTCGATGCCGCGCAAAATGCGGTACGTGTTCGAGTGCATCTCATCGTCCAGCACAAAGGCTTCAAAGCTTGCCCCCAACAGAGAAGCCGTCATCCCCGAGCTTTCATAGATCAGGTTCCCGCCAGCAAGCGCCGCCGCAAGGGACGTGATGCCCTTTTCCATACCGTATTGCGCGTCAATCGCTTTGGCGTCTGACATCGAACAGGCCACCCCCGACGGCAGGCCAAGCCAGTTCGAGACTTGGGCCGAGGCCGCGTTCAGCACCGCCGTCTCGCCACTGCCGCCAGAGAACGACCCCGTGCGCAGATCGACCACCAAGGGCCAGTTTGAAAACACCATCGGAAAGCCGGGGCTGATGGCATTGACCATGACAAGGCTTGCCAAGGTTTCGGCCAAGGACTGCGCCAGAAACCCAGCCAAGGTGGCGGGGGCGGTGGCGCCTGCCTGTGCGGCGGTGATGCAAGACATCGGGATGTTGTGGCGGATACATTCATAAACGACATCCACCGCGTCTTCGCCATAGCGCAGCGGCGAGATCACGGGGCTGATATGTGCCTTGAGGAAGGGACGCTTTGCGAACTCTCCGACCCCACCAGCGGCGATATCCAGCATCTCGACGATGGGGGCGACGTATTCGGCAAGGGTGAATGAGGTGGCAACAGGTTTGGTGGTGTTGCGCAGCAGGGCATAGGCGGTATTGACGTCCAGATCAAAGTTGTCCGGCACATCGGTCGCCACGCAGCAGCGCGTGTACCAGCTTACATTGGCAAGCGTGTCCTGCAGCCGTGTAAAGTCGTGCAGATCGGCCAGCGTCGAGGGGCGGTAAACCCCCGTCTGCATATCAAGCGTTTGCACCGCAGCGCCGCCCGTGCCGAAATAGACCCGATCGCCGCCAACCTCGATCGAGCGGCTTTCATCGCGCCCGTGCAGCACAAAGGTCTTGGCCGAAACTTTGATCGCGTGTTCGACCATAGAGCGCGGAAACAGCAGCCGATTGCGTGGGCCAGCAACCGCGCCCGCCGCCAAAAGATCGACGCGCAGGCGGTCCGGAACCTCGCCCATGCCAAGCGTTTCCAAGAGCCGCAGTGCGGTGTCGTAGATGCGCTGGATTTCCGCGTCCTGCAGTGGTTTGTAGGCGCCGCCGCTTTGACCCGGAGGGCAGGGATCAACCGTCGGCTTGGCGGCCCGAAGTGCCAGCCTGCTTTCGCGTCCGCCGCCTCTTTTTGCTCGCTCTGTGCTCATGTTTGCGCTCCTTGATCGCTGGCTCTTGGCACAGCTATGCTCAAATTCTGAGACGTTTCAAAACCTGCGTGTGGGGCTTGTAGAAATTGGAACTTAATTCTTATTTTTTCGAAGCATCATCTGTCTCATTGCTGCGGGTCAAAGAGCTGATCACTACTGGTGTAAATATCTATGGAGGCGTTTGCCATGAAATCGAGAACCAAGGTCGTTGTCATCGGTGGCGGGATCGCCGGCTGTTCGACGCTCTATCACCTGACCCAAGAGGGCTGGACCGATGTCGTGCTGGTCGAGCGCAACGAGCTGACCTCGGGCACCACCTGGCATTCGGCGGCACAGGTGACGAATTTCGGCATGACCCAGACGATGGTCGGCCTGAAAACCCACTCGATCAAGCTCTACAAGGAACTGGCCGACGATCCCGACTATCCGATCAACTATCACCACGGCGATGGCGGCATCCGGCTGGCCAATACCGAAGAGCAGATGCAGGGCTATCGCCACTTCGCCTCGATGGCGCGCGGCATGGATGTGCATTTCGAAGTGATCGACGCCGCAGAATGCGCCCGCCGTCACCCGCTGATTTCCACCGACAACCTGCTGGGCGGCCTTTGGGACCCGCTGGATGGCGATATCGACCCCGCGCAGCTGTGTCAGGCCCTGGCGCGGCGCGCGCGCAAGGCAGGGGCCGAGGTCTATCGCAACACGCCGGTCACCGGCGCTGACCCAGCACAAGGACGACACCTGGACCGTCCACACCGAACATGGCGATATCGACTGCGACATCGTGGTCAACGCCTGCGGCTACCGGGTGAACGAAGTCGGCGCGATGATGGGTGTGCATCACCCCGTCGCGTCGATGGAGCATCAGTATTTCCTGACCGAGGAGATTCCGGCGATCAAGGACGCCGGCCACCGGATGCCGCTGCTGCGCTGCCCGATTTCGGACTATTACTGCCGTCAGGAAAAGAACGGCCTGCTGGTCGGGTTCTACGAGCAGGACTGCAAGACGTGGGGCATGGACGGGATCGACCCGAATTTCGTCAACGCGCTTTGCCCCGACGATCTGGACCGCGTGACCGAAGTGCTGGAAGGCGCGTTCGCGCGGATGCCCGCGCTGACGGAGGTCGGCATCCACACCGTCGTCAACGGCCCGATCACCTATACCATCGACGGCGCGCCACTGGTCGGCCCGATCCCCGGCAAGCGCAACGCATTCTGCATCATCGGCCTGCGCGCGGGTCTGGGTGAGGGCGGTGGCCACGGCTGGTTGCTGGCGCAACAGATCGTGCATGGCGAGGCTTGCTATGACACATGGGTCATCGACCCGCGTCGCTTTACCGGTCACACCAACGTCGAGCTGACCGCGCTCAAGGCGATCGAAGACTATCAGAACGAATTCCGCTTCCACTTCCCGCACGAGCATCGCCCTGCGGGCCGCAACGCCAAGACAACCTCGCTGACGCCGATCCTTGCGGCAGAGGGGGCAGAGTTCACCGTCGTCAACGGTTGGGAGCGGGTGGACTACATCAAGCCATCGCCAGACTTCCACCCGTCGCTTGGCTTTAACTTCGACGAAGCTTTTGACATCATCGGTGCCGAAGTCAAAAACGTGCAAGAGAACGTCGGCCTGTGTGAAGTCAACGGCTTTAACCGCTTCGAAATCACGGGCGAGGACCGTCACAGCTTCTTGGACCGGCATGTTCTGTGGTGCTGTGACCAAGCGCGACGGTCGGGTTGGCCTTGGCTATCTGCTGAACGATCACGGCATGGTCAAAGGCGAAGCGACCATCGCGAACATCCCTGCGTCGGACCGTGGTCCTGCGCGCGTGTGGTATGGCTCGGCGGCTGCCAGCGAATTCCACGACATGGACTGGCTGAAAAAGAACCTGCGCGCCGACGAAAAAGTGCAGATCCGCAGCCTGACCAACGATCAGACCATTCTGGTTCTGGCAGGTCCAAAGGCGCGTGACGTGCTGGCGGCTTGCTCGCGCGGTGACTGGTCGAAAGCGGCCTTCCCTTGGCTGTCGCGTGCGCGAGTGCTTTATCGGCTATGCGCCTGCTACGGTGATGGCGGTCAGCTTCTCGGGCGAATTGGCCTATGAAATCCACATCCCGAACGCCTCGCTTTATGCGGCGTGGTCTGGCGCTGCGTCAGGCGGGTGCTGCCCATAACCTCAAGCTGTTCGGCGCACGCGCTGTGGACTCGATGCGGATGGAGAAGGGCTTCTTGCACTGGAAAGCCGATCTGCTGACCGAATTCACCCCCTTCGAGACGGGTCTGGACCGCTTCGTCAAGCTGGAGAAAGCGGACTTTGTCGGCAAAGCGGCGCTGGTTAAAATGCACGCGGCTGGCGAGCGCAAGAAGTTCGTATCGCTCAAGGTCGATGCCACCAAAGCGCCTGCGCGCGGTGGGGCCTCGCTGATGGTGGATGGCAAGGTTGTGGGCACGATCTCTTCGGGTGACTGGGGGTACCGTGTTGGCATGAACATCGCTTATGCCTTCATCGACCCTGCTTTGTCGGCCATTGGCACCAAGCTGCACCTCGATATGTACGGCGATCTGGTTCCGGTCGAGGTCATCGCGGCCTCGCCCTATGACCCAGACTTTAGCCGCATCAAGGCATAACGCGATGGGCGAAACGCGGGTTGTTGTGCTGGTTGAAACGGGGTTCGTCGCGACCGAGTTGGCGCTGGTGCTGGACATCTTGCGCATCGCCAACCGCCTTGACAGCGAACCGCGGTTCGACGTGAAAATCTGCACCAGCTCTGGATCAGAGCTGGTGGAAAGCCTCGGTGGCGTGATGATCGTGCGCGCCACCGCCTTTTTGCAAAACCCTGACGCACCGCCTGTGCATGTCTTGGTTTTGGGCGGCAGCGGCATCCGTCAAAGCCTTGCGGGCTTGCAGGTAAAGCTGCGCTGGCTTGAGCGGGTGGGCAGCCATCTGATGTTCTTTTCGGACGCGGCCTCGGAGTGGAAGCGCCTGAACCCCCATGACGGTGAGTTCACGACGCATTGGGAAAACCAACAGCTGTTGCGCGATATGTTGGTCGATCTGGGCGAGCGTCCGCCGCTCTATCTGCGCTCGGGGCGGGTGACGACGGCGGCGGGGATGGTGGCGACGGCGGATGCGGTGCTGAATGTGCTGGTGGCGCCAGTTTCATCGCAACTCGCGCAGGCGACAAGCCAGATGCTGGTGATGAATGGCCTACGCGACGGCACAGCGCCACAGCCGCGCAGTGAAAACGACCACGCTTATTTCCGGCTGTGGGGTTTGGATCGCGTGATCCGGCTGATGGAGGAAAACGTCGAAATGCCGCTGCGGGTGACCGAGCTTGCGGCGGTTGTGGGCACATCTGTGCGCCAGTTGGAACGGCGGTTTGAAAAGGCCACGGGGCGCACGCCGGTTGGGTTCTATCGCAGCCTGCGTCTGCGGCGCAGCAAGGTGATGGTCGAGCAAACCGCGCTTTCGATGTCAGAGATCGCCTTTGCCTGCGGGTTTGGCAATCCCGCCACCTTTGCGCGGGTGTTTGTCAAAGAGTTCGGCCAATCGCCGCACCGGATGCGCAAGATGTTCGTGGTTCCCGACCCTGTCGAGCCTTCGGCGCGCTTGCTAGAGGCGCGGCGGGCACAGCTCGGCTAAGGCATGAAAATGAGCTTGGACGCACAGCCTGTGCCCAAGCTCAGATCAAGGTTTATTCGATGGTGAACGTGCCCACCGAGCAGACGTCGATGTTCTCTTGCTTGAGCTCATCCCCGTCATCAAAAGTCGCAAGGAAATCAAATTTGCAATGGCCGGTGCCATCGTCAAAATTGATTTGAACCGACGCGCCATTTTCCAGCACGTCTTGGCCTAAAATGTCTTCTTCCCAAGAGTCGCTGCCGACGTTAGAGCCGCGAAACTCCACAATGGTATAGCCGCTGTTGTTGACCACGGTGACTTTGCGGTCAGCCGCTTGGGTCGAGGTTGCGATCATCTGCGCGGCAATCAGCGCAAGGCAGGCAATGGGTTTTGTGTTCATCTTCATCACTCTATTTCGATCCGCTGGCCCCCCAAAGGGACCATATAAACGGCGAACTGTCGCCAGAGTGCACAGGTCCTTGGCTTTGCAAAGCGTGGGCCAAGTTAAGCCCAATTATGAGATGGTGATTGCGGTGAAAATGCGCAAACCTGCCGCAAGCCGCTGATTTGAAAGCCTCTCCGCCTATGAGTGATCTGCTTCGTCTCTCGCCTTCGCATCGCGCTGCCGATTTGGTGGCGCAGCCACTGTTCTGGCAAGCCTTGGTGCAGCAGGCCCAAGACCTGTTGACCGTTCATTCGGCCATTCCCGCCGAGGTGCACTACCTTGCCGATATTCGCCGCTGGGTTTTGATCCAGATGGCGATTGCGCTGCATCTGGAACACCAGCGCGACGCGACACAGCCGATGCTTTCGCCCAAGTCTTTGCTTGCGGCGCTTGACGGCACAGGGATTGCCAGCCGCAACACGGTCCAGGCCTTTATGCGCGAGCTGGCGCGGGTGCAGTTCACCGCAGCCCCCGCCCAAAGCGCAATCCGCCAGCGCGCGCCAAAAGTGTCCGAGAAAAGCGAAAAGCTGATGCAGATCTATCTCGACATCCATCTGCGCGCGCTCGACACCGTCGACGGCGGCGGTCGGCGCGCGTTTTTGCACCAGTGGCCGCGGTTTTTGTCTTATCTGCAGCCCGCGTTTGCCCGACGGATTTGCAAGTCTTCGGCATGGTACACGCCACCGCCCGCGATCCAAGGGTTTACCAACGCCGCCTCTGGCAGCAGCATTTTGCATGATCTGGTGCTGGCGACAGAGCAGCGCGCGCCGGATGCGGAGGGCAAAATCTGGATCGGCGCGGTCTCTGCGGCAGTGCTTGCCAAACGGTATCAGGTCTCGCCCGCGCATGTCGCACGGATGTTGAGCCGCGCACGCGGGCTTGGCGCGATGGGCTGGGGCGAGGCCGCGCGGCGCAAAGAGTGCTGGCTTTCGGCATCGCTGGCGCAGGCCTATCTGCTGTGGCAGGGAGAAAAGCTATCGGTGCTGTCCGATGCCTTTTGCGAGGCCGCCGCGGCATTTCTGGCCGCCCAAGCGGCGACCTAGGGCGGGGTTTTTCGCAAAATCGCGGCAGATGCGAAAATAATTTTACCGTCGCTGCATCCAAACGCCTGCTTGGCGGAGTCTTCTTAGTATCAAGGCCGCAGATTGTCTGCGGCTTCTCACCGAGAGGACCGAACCATGACGAATACATTTTACGCTTTGACGGCCGCTGCTCTGCTGGCTACCTCGACCACGGCTGCTGTTGCGGATGACCACGGCGGGATGGGGGCGATTGGCCTGTCGGGCGAAAAGATGCTTCACCAGATCGACGTGAAAACGGCGACGGTCACGGCCTCGATGGAGGTGACGGGTGTCACCAAGCTGCTTGGCATCGACCTGCGCCCTGCAACGGGTCAGCTGATCGGCGTGACCGACGGCTTTGAGATCGTCGAGATTGACCCGATGACGGGTGCGGCGACGGTGATTTCCAAGATGGATAAAGAGCTGCCGATTGCCGACACCGCGCCTGTGATCGTCGACTTTAATCCAGCGGCGAACAAGCTGCGGTTTATGTCGGGCACCATCAACCACCGCGTCGATATCGAGACGGGTGCTGTGACGGTCGATGGGTCTCTGACCTACGAAGACGCGGACATGCATGCAGGCGAGGCGCCTGCGATTGTCGCGGCGGCTTATACCAATTCCTATGGCCAGCCTGAGAAAACGGCGATGTTCGACATTGACGCGACCATCGTGGCGCTGATCCAGCAGACCTCGCCGAATGAGGGCTCTTTGGGGGCGATTGGCAAGCTGGGGATCGAGGCATCCGACATCTATGCCTTTGATATCGCAACCGATGCCAAGGGCGTTAACACCGCTTGGCTTGCGGCGGGCGGCAAGCTGCATACGGTGTCTTTGGAGGACGGCAAGGTGCAGCAAAGCTGGGATATCATGGGGGCAGGCGACGCGGTGTTGCGCGACATCACCTTTATGACTGCGGGTAAGTAGTCAGCGGATGGCTTGGCTGGCGCGGGGGGCCTGCGCCAGCCATCTCTCTGGTCGGGTCAGACATTTGCGATTTGACAGGTTTGCGCTTCGCCCCTAAGCACAAAAGCCTGTTATGCCGCCAAGCCACAGGGACATGCTTGTGACCGATCACGCCGCCTTAATTCGCGCTTGTGCCAAGGGCGATAAACCCGCTTTGCAGGCTTTGCTTCAGGCCGAGGGCGGGCGTATGTTGGGCGTGGCGCGACGGATGTTGCGCAGGTCCGATCTGGCCGAGGATGCGGTGCAAGAGAGCCTGGTGCTGATCTGGCGGCGTGCGGCGCAATTTGACGAAACCCGTGGCAATGCGCGCGGTTGGATGTTCACCATCTTGCGTAACCGCTGTTTGACGATGCTGCGCAAAGAGGCCCGCGAGGTGGCTGTAGAGCCGGTTCAGCTGGAAGAACATCTTGACCAAGCGGTGTTGGACACGGCTTTTGACCGTCTGGCCGAAAGCTCTGATCTGCGGCGTTGTCTGGGGGCGCTTGAGGTCGACACGCGGCGGGCGATCATCGCGTCTTATGTTTTGGGCCACAGTCATGGCGAGATCGCGGGCCGGATGCACGCCCCTTTGGGGTCGGTCAAATCATGGGTCCGGCGCGGGCTGTTAAAATTAAGGGAGTGCTTGTCGTGACCGATCGTTCTCTTGATCTTTTGATCGACGAAGTGGTGCTTGGCTTGGCCGAAGAGGCCGATGTCGCGCGGCTTGAGGCTTTGGCGCAGGCCGATCCCGCGATTGCGGCGCGACTGGCGCGGGCGCGGGACGGGTTTGGCGCGTTGGATGATACGGCGGATGCCTTGCCGGTGCCCGAGGGGCTGTGGGACCGGATTGCGGCCCAACTCTCGCAAGCCGTGGCGGGCGAGGCGATCACCGGCGGGGCCGAGGTCATCCAGTTTGGCGCGTTGCGGCGCAGTTTGACGCGCTGGCGCAGCACGGCGGTGGGGGCGATGGCGGCGGCGGTGGCCTTGGCGGCGGTTTTGGGCTGGTTGATGGTGCAGACTGCGCAGCCGGTTGTGGTGGCGGTTTTGCTTAACAGCCAAGGCGAGGCGATTGCCTTGGTCGAAGGGCAGGCCGACAACACCACCCGTATCACCCTGCTTGAGCGGGCGCAGGTTGCGCCCAATCAGGTGATGCAGGTCTGGACCAAGCCGCAGGCCGATGGTCTGCCCGTGTCGCTTGGGTTGCTCAGCAAGGGGCTTTCTGAGGTGCTGGCGATCAAGGGGCTGCCGACGCCCACGCCGCAACAGCTTTATGAGATCACCATCGAGCCTGCGGGTGGCTCGCCGACCAATCTGCCGACGGGGCCGATTTTGGGCAAAGGCTTGGCCAAGGCGCCGATCACCTAGAACTTTAGGCTGAACTGGTCGGGGTCTGATGCGCGGGCTTTGGGGCGCGGCTTGGCGGGGGCGGGCTTGCGGCTTGCGTGTTTGTCGGCAATCTGCTGTGCCTCGACGCCATGGCTGCCGGTTCTGCGCACCGAGGCAAGCGCGTCCTTGGCCTGCTTGGCGGCGGTTTTATTGTCGACGATGGGCGGCGGATAGGCCAAGCGCACGGCACCTTGCCACAGCCAAGGCTCGTGGATGAAACCATCGGGAACGGTTGCCAGTTCGGGCACAAAGCGGCGGATGAACCGGCCCTCGGGGTCTTGGTCAAGGCTTTGCTTCACGGGGTTATAGACCCGCATAGCGTTGATGCCAGTCGTGCCCGATTGCATCTGCACCTGCGGCCAATGGATGCCCGCCTCGTAATCCACGAACTGTCGTGCCAGATGCAGCCCCGAGGCCCGCCACGGCAACCACAGATGATAGCTGGCAAAAGACATCAGCATCGCCCGCATCCGAAAGTTGATCCAGCCATAGGCGTCCAACGCGCGCAGGCAGGCGTCCACCAGCGGATAGCCCGTCTGCCCCGACACAAAAGCCGCAAGCCGCACAGGGTCGGGCGCAGTGGGTCGCAAGCCATTATAGCCGCGATGCAGGTTCTCGAACTCTAGCCGTGGCGCATCCTCAAGCTTTTGCATGAAGTGGCAGTGCCAGTGCAGCCGCGCCGCAAAAGACGTGAGCGAGGCACGCCAAGACTTTGATGCCGCATCGCTTGGGTCAAGGTTCTCGGCGCGGGCGCTTGTGGTCTGGATGATCTCTCGCAAGGACATCGTGCCCCAAGCGATATGCGGTGACAGCCTGCTGCTAGAGCGAAAGGCGGTGACAGGGCTCGACATCTCGAACCGATAGCCCCTGCCACGCTCGGTCACAAAGCTGTCGAGGATGCGCCGCGCCGAGGTGGTGCCGCCGCGCTGGCGGTGCGGGCAGGGGTCGGGGGGCAGGCGCAGGCTTTGGGCATCGGGAATGGTCGTGGGCCAGTCATTTGGCAGCGCGTGAAGCGCATCGGGCGCGGGCAGTTGCGGCTGTGCCATGTCCAAATCCCAAGCCTTGGCCCAGCCGTTGCGCGAGGCAAGCCTGCGGATAACTCCGGTTTGGCGCGGCTCGTGCCACGTGATGCCAGACCTGCGCGCCCAATCCTTCACCCGCAAATCCCGCGCATAGGTCCAGCCGTTGCCGGTTTCCTCATGGCTCCAAAGGTGTGCGATTTTGTGGTGGCGGTGCAGGGTTTGCAGCACTGCCACCGCATCACCCGTAAAGACGCGCAGCGGCGCGCCACGTGCGGCAAGTGCCTGCTGAAGCTCGGCCAGACATTCCGCAGCAAAGCCCCATTGGCGCGCCGAGGCGTCGGGTTGCGCCCAAAGTTCGGGCTCGGCGATATAGATCGGCAGCACCCGACCGGCTAGGGCTGCGGCGTGCAGGGCGGCATGATCGGACAGTCGCAGATCGCGCTTGAACCAAACAACATTGAGAGGGGCTGCGGGCATATGGCGTCAGGCGCGGCGGTGCTGCCAAGCGGCAAGCCGTTTGGAAATCCAAGGCCGCAGCGGCAAAAAGCCACGATAGCCGCGCTCCATCACCCAAAGCGCCCCCGGCACGCGGGCCAGTTTCGCCAGCCAACGCCAGCGCGGCAGGCTTGCCCAGACCTGCACAAAGGCCTCGGCCCCCGACAAAAGCCGCCCCCGAGCGTCCAGCACGTGAAACCGCGCCATCGCCTGCGACTGGCTCAGACCTTCGGGCAGGGCTTGGCTGGGGTGCGATACATCGACCAACTGCAAGGCGCCCGCTTGGTCTTGCCTGCGGTAGAGCGCGATCTCGGCAGAGCAAAGCGCACAAGAGCCGTCGTAAAAGACGGTGCAGCTTTGGGCGTCTGGGCGGGCTGGGGTGTTCATGTGCGCTCTTTGGGTTGGATTGGTCAGAGATCTAGCGCGGTTCTGGCGCGGGAAAAGGGGGCTTGCTTGCCCTGAGGGGCGATCATGCTAGCTTTGCCTTAGACCCGCTGCGCAAGGTCGCGGCTCTGGTCATAGCTTGAGGATATCGCCGATGCATTACCCCCGCGTGAGCCTTTACGCCTTGATGTTGGCGGCGGCGGGCATTCCGCTTTATATCCATCTGCCGCAGTTCGCATCGGTCAATCTTGGCATCAGCCTGAGCGCGATCGGCGTCGTGCTTTTGGCGATCCGCGTGGTTGATCTGGTGCAAGACCCGCTGATTGGCTGGGCGATTGACCGCTGGCCTCGGGCGCAGCTTGGCTTTGCGGTGCTGGCGGCTTTGGGGCTTGCGGTCGGGTTTCCCGCACTGTTTTCGTTGCAGGCGGGACCGCATGTGGTGGCGCAGCTGGTTGCAATTCTGGTGCTGTTGTTCTCGGCCTATAGTTTGGGGTCGATCCTGCTTTATGGGCGCAGCGCCACGCTTGCGCTGCGGCCCGAGCCCGAGGCGCTGATGACGCTGGCGGGGTTTCGCGAGGGCGGCATGTTGGCGGGGGTGATCGTGGCGGCGATTGCGCCTGCGGTTTTGGTTGCGATGGGGGCGGGCGGGCAAGGTTATCCGGCCTTTGGCTGGTTCTTGGGCGCGGTTGCGATGATTGCGGCCGTGGTGACGGTGCCACTGTGGCGCAGACCTGCGGTCCTTGGTGCGCCGCCGTCGCTGGTCGGGATGGGCGAGGCGGGGGCCTTGCGGTTGCTGGGGCTAGCGCTTGCCAATAGCCTGCCGGTGGCGATCACCTCGACGTTGTTTTTGTTCTTTGTCGAAGATCGCCTGATGCTGCCAGATGCGGCGGGGCCGTTGCTGACGCTGTTTTTCCTGAGTGCGGGGCTGAGCGTGCCGCTGTGGACGCAGGTGAGCAAGCGGCTGGGGCCCAAGCGCACGCTGATGATTTCGATGCCCTTGTCGATTGCGGGCTTTGGGTTGACGGCGTTTTTGCCCGCGGGGGATTGGCTGGGGTTTGCGGCGGTCTGCGTGGCGGCGGGGGCGGCTTTGGGGGCGGATACCGTGTTGTTGCCGGCGATGTTCTCGCTGGCTTTGACGCGGGCGGGGCTGAATGCTTCGCTTGCGTTTGGGATTTGGGCCTTTGCGGGTAAGTTGGGGCTGGCGCTTGCTGCGTTTTTCGTGATGCCGCTGTTGGCGTGGTATGGCTTTGCGCCGTCGCAGACCAACAGTGTCCAGGCGATTTCGGCGCTTAACTTAGCCTATGCCGTGGTGCCTTGTGTGCTCAAGCTGGGGGCCTTTGCGCTGGTGTTGCGGCTGCCCGATGACCGCTAACCCCAGCGCATTCGGCGGCTGTTAGCCCATCAGCCCCGCAAGCCAGAGATAAAGCGGCAGACCCAGCGTGATGTTAAAGGGAAAAGTAACCCCCAGCGACAGCGTCAGATAGATGCCGGGGTTGGCCTTGGGCAGCGCAATCCGCATCGCCGCAGGCACCGCGATATAAGAGGCCGAAGCCGCAAGCACCATCAGCAAGAACAGGCTTCCGGTTTGCAGCCCAATCGCGGCCCCTAACCCCCAAGCCAGCAACGAACTTAGCAGCGGCATCAGCATCCCAAAGCCAAAGAGACCCGCGCTCAGCATATGCCTGTTTTTCAACAGGTTGCTGCCCGCCGTGATCCCCATGTCCAGCATAAAGATACACAAGATGCCCGTGAACGGCGTCACCACAAAGGGGGCAATCATCGCCATGCCCTTGTCTTGGGTCACAGCCCCAATCACAAAGGCGCCCACCAGCAGAACCACCGAGCCATTGGTCAACAGCTCGCGCGCAGGAACGCCTTTGGTCGAAGTATCCCCCGCATACCGCCCTGCAATCCAGAGCGCCGATAAGATCGCAGGCACCTCCATGCTGGCCGCGACAGCGACCATATAGCCGTCAAACTTGATGCCCGACAAATCCAGCAGGCTCGTCGCCGCCACAAAGGTCACAATCGAGATCGAGCCGTAATGCCCCGCCACCGCCGCCGCCGTCGTCGCATCCAACCGCGTCAGGGCGCGCAGCAGCAGGAACGCCAGAAACGGCAGCGCAAACGACAGCAAAAGCCCGACCGCGATGGCGGCAAAGAGATCGGCGCGCAGGCCATGCTCGCCAAGGCTGTGCCCGCCCTTAAAGCCAATCGCCAGCAGCAGATAAAGCGACAGGAACTTGGCCGCGCCCGCAGGAATGGCCAGATCGCTGCGCACCGCAGCCGCCACAAGCCCAAGCACAAAGAACAGAATTGTTGGCACCATCAGGTTGCCAAAGAGGGTGTCGAAGACGGTCGGCATATGCGCACTCCATTATGATCTCCGCCTGTTGCCAGCTTTCTTTTCATAACGTAAATACTTTCTACAGATGTTTTGTATAGCTTGAGGTTATGTATGCGGCCGACGCTGCGCCAATTGGAATATATCGTTGCGGTGCATCAGCTGGGGGGCTTTGGGCTTGCTGCGGATTTGCTCAATGTCAGTCAGCCCAGCCTGTCCAACCAGATCGCCGCGGTCGAGGCTGACTTGGGCGTGGTGCTGTTCAAGCGCGGGCGGGGCGGCACGACAGCAACCGCCAAGGGGCAAGAGTTTGTCACCCGCGCGCGGCGCATCTTGGCCGAGGTCGAAACCCTGCGCGGGGTGATGCAGTCGGCTTTGCCCTTTGCGGGGCGGCTGCGGCTTGGGGTTTTGCCCTCGATCGGGCCTTATCTGTTGCCGCAGGTGATGCAGACCTTGCACCGCGAACAGCCCGATCTGCGGGTGATCGTGCGCGAGGAAAACACCCTTGAACTGGATGAGGGGCTGCGCAATGGTCGTTTTGACGCGATTATCTCGACGCCCGAAGATCACCCCAACACATGGCAGCGCCCCTTGTTCACCGAGCCGCTTTGGGTGGCGGTGTCGAACGATCACCCGCTGGCGGCCATGGCGCAGATCACGGCGGCAGACCTTGCGGGGCAGCGGTTGCTGACGCTGGATAAAGGCCACAGGTTGGCGCGCATCGTCTATGGTTTGGCGGGGGCAAGCGGTGGCATTGTGTCGGACGACTACGAGGGCACAAGTTTGGATTCCATCGTGTTGATGGCGGCGACGGGGGCGGGGGTGGCGGTGCTGCCCGACCTTTTTGCGCGCCGCCAAGCGATCCACCGCGCCGAGATCACGGTGCGGCCCCTGCAGATGGCGGACGCAAATCGCGGCATCAGCCTGCTGTTTTCAGGCGATCAGCCCTTGGACGAAAGCCACGAACGTCTGACCGCGACGCTTCGGTTTGCGGCGGATGCGCTGGCCTTGGCGGTGGCTGGCGCGCGGGGGGATGACGCCAAATAGCGCTGCTAAGCTGCGACGGAATTCCGCTTGGTCGGCGTTACACCCTAAAGGCACTCATTTAGTTAAGGGTTAGGGACAGTGATGATAGATGCGAAAAGCGTGCGGCGCGGATCAACGGGTGCATTGCTGTGCACATTGGCCCTCGGCTTTGCGCCTGCGATTGTGCAGGCTCAGGATGTGGACAGCCATTGCGCGGCGGTTGCCAAATCGGTCGCGGACGCCGGATTTGGCGACAAGGTGAGCGTCACCTGTAGCGGCGGGCAGGCGCTCATGGCGTCCAGCACCTATCCTGACCATCCGCTGATGACGGGCATCGTCGGCTACCAATGAGCAGATCCCCGTGCCCGCCAAGAACTACGTCTCGCCCATCCCGTCCACGTCCGTTTTGGGCACCGAGCCGCACACCCGCGATGCTGCCCTTGGTGTGGCGGTCAACGGTGTGCCGATCTACGACTATACTGGTGGCGGCGAGATGAGCGTCGCCGATCTGTCGGTGCATCAGGCCGCGCAAGACACGGTGGAAACGCAACAGCTTGATATCTGCGGCGGCCATGCGGGGCGGGGTGATGACTATCACTACCATGCCACGCCGACCTGCATGATCGCGCAGATGCCCAACGCAGGGCCGGATGCGATCATTGGCTGGGCCTTTGACGGCTATCCGATCTATGGCGATCTGAACCCCGATGGCACCGAGATCAAAGCCGGCACGCTCGACGTTTGCAACGGTCAGCCTGATCCGGTTTACGGCTATCGCTATCACACCTCGCAGGGCGCGCCCTATATCATCCAATGCCTGCGCGGCCAGACTGCCGAGATGAAGGATCTGCCGCGTGTGGCGCCTCTCAAATCGTCGGGCTGGTTTGGAGACATGGCGCCAGGCGTGCCGCCACAGGGTGGGGTGCAAAACCTTGTCTTTACCCAAGACGCAAGCGGGCTGCGCAGCATGACCTACAGCTATGAAGGCGCAGAGTATTACATGAAATACACCCCTTCCGAGACCGCAGATTGCTACAACTTTGAAACCAGCCGTGTCACCGATGGCGGCGATCTGTTCACGGGGGAGTTGTGCCGATGAGCGGTTTCACCCTGCGCGGCCTTGCAAGCGGGGCCTGCCTGATTGCAGCGCTTGCCAGCCCCGCTATGGCACAAGAGGCCTTTAGCGTCAGCAGCCCCGAGGTGGTGGATGGTGCGCCTTTGCCTGCCGATCTGAAGTGTTCGCGCGATGGCGGCGATGGGATTTCTCCGCCGCTGGATTGGGTCCATGCGCCAGAGGGCACCAAGGGCTATGCGATCATCATGCACCACTATCCTAAGGGGCGGGTCGAAGGCGTGGATGCGCCAAGCCAGTATTGGCTTTTGTGGAACATCCCAGCAGAAACGACTGGCCTTGCGCGCGGCAACCCCGGCTCGATCGGGGATGAGGGCGCGGATAAGGACATGCACGCAACCGGATATACCCCGCCTTGCTCGCCTGCGGGGCCAGTGGGGGCTGCGCCGCACCGCTATATCATCACGGTTTATGCCCTGAGCGCGACGCTTACGGGGCTGCCCTATCACGACGATCCTGCCGTGGACTGGACGCAAATGACCGCCGCGATGGAGGGCAAGGTTCTGACCTCTGCCTCGATCAGCTTCACCAATTGACCAAAGGCCGACTTGGCCAGAAAGATTTTCCCATGCGCTATTTACTCACCGCTGCTTTGACCCTGACCGCTGGAATGGCGGCCGCAGAGACCCAAACGCTAAAGGCAGACATCTGGGCCGATAACTGGTTTTCGATGTATGCCAACGGCAAGCTGGTGATCGAGGATTCCGTGCCGATCACGACGGAGAAGTCCTTCAACGCAGAGACCACGACCTTTGCCGCCGACCTGCCGATGACGCTTGCGTTTGAAATCAAAGACTTCAAAGAGAACGACACCGGGCTTGAGTATATCGGCACCGACCGTCAGCAAATGGGGGATGGCGGCTTTATTGCGCAGTTTCACGACGCTGCCAGCGGTAAGATCGTGGCTGCAACGGATACGGATGTGCGCTGTCTTGTGATCCATCGCGCACCTGTTGAGCGGTCTTGTGCGGATGAGAAAAACCCCGTCGCGGGCGAGGGCGCTTGTGGCTTTGTGGTGACCGAGACGCCTGCCAACTGGCAAAGCGCCGATTTCGACGACAGCAGCTGGCCCAACGCGACAAAGCATTCGACGTGGGAGGTCTCGCCCAAGGATGGATATGACAAGATCGACTGGGACTGGAGCGCCAAGCTGATCTGGAGCGAAGATTTGGTGCAGGACAACACACTGTTGTGCCGCATGACGATTGGCGGCTAAGCCCGCAAATTTGGTCAGGGCGCGCGGCTGAAACGCCTATCGGCGCGCGCTCTGACACTTTGGCTGGCCACTGCTGTCAGTCCGCGCCTGTGCTTGGGTCGGCGGTAGAAATGCCTTTGGGCGTTCGTCCAAGACCCACAAACGGCAGGCTTGCGTCTTGCAGCAGGTCTTCGGCCATGGAACTTGCATTCGGCCCCGCCTTTGCAAGCAGGCGCCAGATGTCTGTGACGGCGGGCAGGATGCGCGGCTCTGAAACCGCACGGGCGGTGTGAAGCCAGACCGAAAGCCCGTCGCTGCTGTCATATTCGCGGGCTTTGCGCAGCGCTGCGATCTTTGTCGCCACACTGGTCGCAAAGCGGGCGGCTTTGGCAGGGGGCAAATCCAGCACAGCGTACAGGTCTTGGCCCTCGGCAAGGTAGGTGGCGGCCCAGAACTCTGCTGTCGCTGCAAAGCTGTCCAGAACATGCGGTTTTGCCGATCCAAGCTTATCTGCAATCGCCTGTGCCTCGTCGACAAGCGCGGCGGTGGTCTTTTCTTGCTTCCATGCGTTGAACATTTTGTCCTCCTGCCTGACTTATGCCGTGCGCATGGGCAAAGGAAAAGCGCCGATCCTGCAAGACCTGCCGCGCGCTTGGCTGCATACTTCGTATGTTATTAATTTGAGACAAAAATCACACAACTGTCCTGAACTTCTGATGCCCCCGCTTTCACGGATTTAGCGGCGGAAATTCCATGTATATTGGCAGCTATCGTCGATGAAACGGCGAACCGGGAGCGAGCAGGCACCGGGCTCTGGCATGAATGACCGGAAGGACAGAAATTGTTGGCTATCGTATTGTATTGCCGCGAAGTTTTCTTCGCTAAGGCATCCCGTCTCGCTATGGCGGGGGTCTAACTATGCCAACGATGATCAGCGGCCTTGGCGGCTCGGCCGGTTATGGCGAGCAGTCCTTCAAGACCACGGGTGGCTATACCGGCAACTTGGACGATGGCTCTCGGCTGATAGACCTGACGTCTGTCTTTGGCGCGTCGGGGCTGAACCTCTATGGCACGACCTATACGTCGGTTTATGTCAACACCAACGGCCTGCTGACCTTTAACTCGGCCAACCCAAGCTATACGCCTGTTCAGCTAAACACCCTGAACCAGCCGTCGATCGCGCCATTCTGGACCGATGTCGATATCAGCAAGGGCGGTGACATTTATTGGGACCTTGATCCCACCAATGGCACCTTCACGGTGACTTGGCTCAACACCCGCGCTTATGCGGCGTCGGGTTTAGACTCGTTTCAGCTTGTCCTGACCAATCAAGGCGGCGGCAACTTTAGCGTCGACTTCATCTATCAAGATATCAACTATACCAACGGCTATACGGGGAACGCGACGGTCGGTTTCTCGAATGGCTCGACGATGCAGACGGTGCTGACGGGGTCGAACTCGGCTTCTGCCCTCGCCAACTACGCCACGACCGACTTTCAGACCGATGATCCGGTGGGGGTATTCTCGCTTGATTTCCAAAACGGAATTCCGTTCTTTGGCGATGGCGTCATTGACGGAACCGTTGGCGACGATCTGATTGATATCAGCTATTTGGCCGACCCGAACGGCGACAGGGTCGATAACAATGACGCACGGGGCTATTCGGGCACCACGGGCAATGATGACTATATTCGGGGCGGGGCGGGCAACGACACCATCCACTCTGGCGTCGGCAATGACCAAGTCTATGGCGGCACGGGCAACGACTTTATCAATGCGGGCACGGGCAATGACATCGCCTATGGCGGCACGGGCAACGACACCATCGACGGCAGCAGCGGCAACGACACGCTTTACGGCGATGCTGGCAATGACATCATCTATGGCGGTGCCGCCACCACGGGGACGACCTATACCCCAAGCTATGGCACCAAGGTCACCTCGACCTCTACAGCGGTGACAGGCACCAACGGCAGAAGCAGTTTTACCGTCACCACGACCTCGAATGACGGCTCTGTCGACACGGGCAGCAGTGGCAGCATCAGCGGCTATCGCTTGGGCCGGTATGGCTCCGAGATCAACACCCACACGTCCTCGTCCCAACTTGAGGGCGGGCAGATCAAGTTCAACCAGATCAACAGCGACGAAGCGCTGACCATCATCCTTGACGGGGTGACGATTGATCTGAACGCGGCGATTGCGGCGGGCTATGTGACGTTTGACGGGGGCGGGGCCTATAGCATCAGCTCTGCGGGCAAGATCGTGCGCACGGGGTCTGCAGGGACCACCAACACGATTGGCACGCTGACCATCAACGTGCCCTTCACCAGCTTGGGCGTCGGCAAGACTGGCGCGACCACAAGCAGTGCCGGCTTTTACTACGAGTTTTACCCCAACACCAACCCCGCCAACATCCTGCCCGAGGTTGGCGGCAATGACGTGCTCTATGGCGGCGACGGGGATGATTTCCTTTATGGCGGCGATGGCGACGACAGCCTCAGCGGCGATGCGGGTAACGACAAGCTTTATGGCGGCACGGGCAACGACACGCTGATTGGCGGCGCGGGCGCAGATCTGCTGGATGGTGGCGCGGGCACGGACCTTGCCAGCTATGCGGCCTCGACGGCTGGGGTCAGTGTCAACCTCACCACGGGGCTTGGCGCGGGCGGCGATGCTGCGGGCGATACGCTGACAGGGATTGAGAACGTCACGGGGTCGGCTTTTGACGATACACTGACGGGGGATAGCGGTGCCAACGTCTTGGACGGTGGCGCGGGCAACGATCTGCTGGATGGCGGTGCAGGCAACGACAGCCTTTATGGCGGCGCGGGCAATGACACGCTGATCGGTGGCGCAGGGTCGGACGTGCTGGACGGCGGCGCGGGGACCGACCTGCCAGCTATGCGGCCTCGACCGCGGGGGTCAGTGTCAACCTTGCCACGGGGCTTGGCGCGGGCGGCGATGCTGCGGGCGATACGCTGACGGGGATCGAGAACGTCACGGGGTCGGCGTTCAACGATACGCTGACGGGGGATAGCGGTGCCAACGCTTTGGACGGCGGCGCGGGCAATGATCTGCTGGATGGCGGTGTAGGCAACGACAGCCTTTATGGCGGCGCGGGCAACGACACGCTAATCGGTGGCGCAGGGTCGGACGTGCTGGATGGCGGCGCGGGGATCGACCTTGCCAGCTATGCGGCCTCGACCGCGGGGGTCAGTGTCAACCTTGCCACGGGGCTTGGCGCGGGCGGCGATGCTGCGGGCGATACGCTGACGGGGATCGAGAACGTCACGGGGTCGGCGTTCAACGATACGCTGACGGGGGATAGCGGTGCCAACGCTTTGGACGGCGGCGCGGGCAACGATCTGCTGGACGGCGGTGCAGGCAACGACAGCCTTTATGGCGGCGCGGGCAACGACACGCTGATCGGTGGCGCAGGGTCGGACGTGCTGGACGGCGGCGCAGGCACGGATACCGCAAGCTATGCGGCCTCGACCGCGGGTGTCAGTGTTAACCTTGCCACGGGGGCTGTTTCGGGCGGTGATGCGGCGGGTGATACGCTGATCAGCATCGAGAACGTCACAGGCTCTGCGTTTAACGACACGCTGACGGGGGATAGCGGCGCCAACGTCTTGGACGGCGGCGCGGGCAATGATCTGCTTAATGGCGGTGCGGGCAACGACAGCCTCTATGGCGGCGCGGGCAATGACACGCTGATCGGTGGCGCGGGCAATGACCTTCTGAATGGGGGCACGGGCGAGGACGTCATTTATGGCGGCATCGGCGACACGATTGATGGCGGCGACGGCCTCGACAGGCTGGATGTGTCGGGCCAAGGTGCGGTGCGCATCATATATGACGCTGCAAATCGCGCCAATGGTACGGTGCAATTCCTCAATGCCGATCGCTCGGTTGCGGGAACGCTGACCTTTGCGAATATTGAATCGGTGGTGGCCTGTTTTACGCCTGGCATCCTGATCGCGACGCGCACGGGTCAAGTCGCGGTTGAAAACCTGCAAGTCGGCGATCTGGTGATGACCCGCGATCACGGTCTGCAGCCGATCCGATGGATTGGCCGCCGCACGATCTCTGCCCAAGAGTTGCGCGCCAACCCAAGCCTGCAGCCGGTGTTGATCTCTCAGGGCGCGCTGGGCGAGGGCTTGCCGCTGCAAGACACGCTGGTTTCGCCGCAGCACAAAATGTTGGTCGAGAGCTCGGTCATCGGCTATCTCTTTGGCGAAGATGAGGTGCTGGTTCCGGCCAAGCATTTGATCGGCTTGGACGGGGTAGAGCTGCAGTCGTGCAGCGCTGTCACCTATCTGCACATCCTCTTCGAGCGCCACGAGGTTATCCTGTCGAACGGCACCTGGAGCGAGAGCTTTATGCCGGGGGACCAGACCGAGGCGGGGTTTGACACCGAGCAAAGGCGCGAGCTGTTGACGATCTTCCCGCAGCTTCAGGGCAAGGCGCTTGGGTTCATTGCCGCGCGTCCAAGCCTGAAGGCCTATGAAGCGCGGGTTCTGGTCTCGGCGTTGCGCCCGCAAAGGATGATGGCCTAGGACATATCAGAGGCGGGGTGACTTTCAACCAAGCCCCCAAACCGCCGCAGCGCCTCAATACACCCCGATTGCGCGCACCGATAAGTCTGCGGTGTGGTCACGGCCAAAGGCAACAACGGCGATGCTTTGCACATCCGCAAGCGCGAAGCTTGAACGCAGCAGCCCGCCATAGGGGGTAAAGGCCGCAAAGGGGATGCGGACCTCTTGCCAGTTTTGCGCGGTGTCAAACTTGGCTTGATAGAGCTGCCACGGCAAGACTGTCCACTTGGTTCGGATGTGTAGGTAATAGGGTTGCGCATTGCCGCGCACGCTGAGCACAATGCCTTGCGCGGTGTCGGGCAGTGGCCCGTCCAGCTTGGTGCGCGCTTGAATAAAACCGCCGCGATTGGCTGTGCTGACATTGCCGGTTAACCGCAAAATCGTCTGGCCTTCCACAGTCTCAAAGCTGGCGCGGCCTTCAGAGACGCCGCCCATCACCTGATCGCTGAAATACTCCCAACGGCTGGGGTCTGACACGGGCAAGTTGATCATGGCGTCCTCTGCATGGCTAAGCGTCGGAAAGGCGAGCGTGGCAATCAGTGCCAGTTTGCGCAAGTTCAGTAAACGCATGTGACCTCCTTGGGCGGTTCTGGTGGGGTGGGATGTCATAGTGGCTTTGGCAAAAGCTGATCCAGCAGGGTCGGGATCTTCTGTCGGACCTTGAAAAAACCCGCGGTGGCATGAGGCCAAATCGCGCGATCCCAGTCGCGCTGCCATTCGCAAAGGGTCAGGCCGTGTGCCGCCAGCACAGGGGCCGCCGCGTCCAGCCAATCGCGCAGCGGTCCGCGTGTGACATAGGGCGTGGCAATCTGGACCGCGCCTGCCGAAAGAGCCCAGCGGGCAAGGTCTTGGGCTGTCGTCGCGCCAAGCGTAATCGGCGTCACCCCGACCCGAGCGGCTGCATCTGCCAGTGCCGCTGTTTCGAATGAAGCGACGCGATCGGCGACAGGCAGGGGCGAGCGCAAGTGGCTGGTCGTCAAAGTGGCGACGGTGCGGATGTCAAAATCGGCAAGGTTGAAATCCTCAGGCCGACAGTCCTCATCCGTGATCAGCAAAGCCGCGGGCAGGGCCGATTGCGGCGCGGTGACAGTGCGAAGCGGCAAAATCGGGGGCAAGCCGTCGGGCTCGCTGGCCTCGAGCCCCTGTGTCACCTTGGCCAGATCGTCGGGGCGGGGGCAAAAGCGGCCCGCGGTAAAGGTGGCGATATTGGCCGCCTCTGCAGGATAGGGCTTGCCGCGGGTATGAAGCCCTGCGACCCAGCGCCACCCAAGTGTGTTGGATGCCGCATCGCCATCCAGCAAATGTCGATAGAAGAAATCCGCCCCCAGCCGCCACGGCAGCCCCAGCGTAAAAATCCAGATCGAGGCGAACCACATCCGCGCATGGTTGTGCAGATAGCCTGTCTCGACCAGTTCTTCGGCCCAAGCATCAAAGCAGGCAAGACCTGTCTGGCCGTCCATCGCCCTTTCAAGGTCACGGCGCAGGCGGCGGTCGCGCTCTGACGCCGCAAGATCGGCTTCCAGCCCCTGCACATAGCTGGTCCAGACCTGTGGGCGATGCTCTAGCCAGCCTTTGAAATAGCCGCGCCAGATCACCTCTTGCACAAATTTCTCGGCATCTTGTGGCCCATGCGCCGCCAGCGCCGCCGAAACCACATCGCTTTCCAGCAGCAGCCTGCGGCGGATATAGGGCGATAGCACCGACACGGCTGTGTGCTCGGTCGGGCCGTGGTCGGTGTTGCGGCCATTGGCATAGCGCCGCCCCATGCGCGGCGCAAATGCAGTCAGGCGGCTTTCAGCCTCGGCGCGGGTGGCGGTCCAGTCGGTCATGCGGTCACCTTGTTGTTGACTGAGCGAAAGGTGGTGCAAGCCCCGCCGATTTCAACAGCGGCCCGCATCCGTCGCGCAAAAGGTCTCGACCATCGGACGCAAGGCGACCCTTGCGCGCAGTTTCGCAGCCATCAGATACATGCCGCCGATTTTGCGGTGCAAGAACAACGTCGCGGCTGGTGGCACATGCGCAAGCTCACGGTCCGAGCCAATCGCAAGCCCCATATCGCGCAGCCGCTCTAGCAGATCGCTGCGGCCAAAATCGAACGGGGTTTCTTGACGCAATGGCGCCATCGCGGCGTCGAACATCTTCGCAATCAAGTCCTGATGGTGTGGCGCGGTGTCTGCGCCGAAATAGCCGATCTGCATCATTGCAGCACGCGTCTCCACCGCGCCCCCCGCCAAGGCGGCCCGCGCAAGCGCGCGAAAATCGGCGGCAAGCTCGGTGGAAATCGGCTGGACTGCGCCAAAATCCAGCAGCACAATCCGCTTCGTTTTCGGATCATAACGATAGTTGGCAAGGTTGGGATCGGTCTGCATCGCACCAAAAACAAACAGCTCACGCAGCACAAGGTCGATCAAGGCTGCGGCCACATGGTCGCGCAGGGGCTGGGGCGCGTCGATCAGGCTTTCTAGCGGTGCGCTCTCTAGAAAACGCATCGCCAGAACCTGCGGCGTGCAGAGGTCGGTTGCAAGCTCGGGCAGCGCAAAGACGTCAGACCCCGCCAAAAGCGTGCCAAAGCGGGCCAGATGCCGCGCTTCGGCCAAATAATCCGCCTCTGCATGAAGCTGGCGCTTGGCCTCTGCCAGCAGCGGCCCAAGCTCCATTCCGCGCGGCACAAGGCCGGGCAAGCGCAACAGCGTCGCCATATTGTCGACATCGCTGTCAATGCTGGCGCGCACGCCGGGGTATTGCACCTTGATCGCCAGAGCGCGGCCATCAAGCGTGGTGGCACGGTGGACCTGACCGATCGAGGCGGCGGCAAAGGGGCGCACATCAAAGCGGGCAAAACGCTTGTGCCAGCCCGCCCCCCATTCGGCATTTAGCACAGCCTGTAGCTGTTTCGGGGGCATATGGCGGGCATCATCGCGCAAACGCGAAAGGATGCCAGTCAATTCGTCCGAAAGCACAAGCCCCGTGTCCATCGACAGCATCTGCCCAAGCTTGAGCGCAGCCCCCCGCAGATGCGAAAGCCCTTCGGTCAAACGCAATGTATTGGCAGGGGTTAGCAGCAGTTGGGCCATCTCGGGCCTTTTGCCTTGGGTCAACGCCCGCAAGCCCCCCACGGCAACACCCCCCGCTATTCCAGCCGCAATGCCTCCAAAGCCAAGCAATCGCCCAACACGACCCGTCGGCACCGAGGCCCCTTTGCTGTCGCGGTCTTGTGGCAAGGCACGATCCTCTCTGGCATGGAACAACAACGGACTGTCTGCACGCATGCTTGGCTCTGCCCTGTCAGAGGCAGGTTCAGGGCAGGCGATGCGTGCTTCTTATGCGGTGGACTTAGGCTTGTGCAGTCGCAAATCAACACCGGCTTTGTTGCGGGACTGTGGGCTGACAGGGGCTCTGTTGCACAAATCGCTGGGGATTCCCTGCGTGACTCCAAGGTGTTAGTAGGCCTGCATGAGCAAGCCCCCACCCCCGACCTACCGCACGACGAACTGGCGCGCCTACAATGCCGCCCTGAAGCAGCGCGGATCTCTGCAGATCTGGTTTGACCCGGAGACGGTTTGGCTGGCGGAGCCCAGTGGAAGGCGGGGGCGTTCGGCCACCTTTACCGATGCTGCTATCCAAGCGTGTCTGACGTTGAAGGCGCTGTTCGGGCTGCCATTGCGGCAGACCACGGGGCTGGTTGCAAGTCTGTTGGAACTTGCCGGGCTCGATTGGGCGGTGCCGGACTTCAGCACGTTGTCGCGCCGCCAGAAAGGTCTGAACGTCGCCATCCCCTATCGCCCCAGCACGGGTGCGTTGCACCTGTTGATCGACAGCACCGGGATCAAAGCCGAGGGGGAAGGTGAATGGTTTGCCAAGAAACACGGGCCTTCCAAGCCTCGGCAATGGCGCAAGGTCCATCTGGGCATCGATGCGGATACGCTGGAGATCAGGGCGATCGAGGTGACCGGCAGCCGGGTCGGCGATGCCCCCATGCTGCCCGAATTGCTGGGCCAGATCCCCACTGACCAGCCCATCGGCAAGGTCAGTGCCGACGGTGCCTATGACACGCGGGGCTGCCACGCCGCCATCGCGGCGCGCAGCGCCTGCGCCGTCATACCCGCCCGCAAGAACGCACGGCCATGGCTGGAGACCACGCCTGGCGCTCAGGCCAGGAACGAAATCCTCCGCGCCACCCGTCGCCTTGGCCGCACGATCTGGCGGCGATGGAGCGGGTATCACCGACGAAGTCTGGTCGAGACCAAAATGCGCTGCTTCAAGCTGCTCGGTGAACGCGTCATGGCGCGAGACTTCGACAGGCAGGTGGCCGAACTGCAGATCAGGGCCGCAATCCTGAACCGCTTCACGGCGCTTGGAACGCCGAAAACCCAGCGCGTGGGATGAGTCCGTTCAAGGGAAGGGAAAACTCGACCTCAGGCTGATTTGTGCAACAGAGCCTGAGCCGACTTTACCGGAGGGTGATTTGTTCAATGACTAGGCGACCATATCGAGTGCGTTCAGATTTGCATACTACGCCTCCTCTGCTTTTGCGGGCGGGATGTATCCGATAGGGCCAAGTAGGCGGCGGTCATTATACCAACCGACCTATAGGCCGGTAGGCGATGCTTGCATCCGTTGGCCGGCAGGCTTTTGCAAAGCAAATGCCGAGAGGGGCCGTAAGGCCATTTCAGGGTTTCCCATTCGACCTCGCGCATGGATTTCCATGGACCGACCTAGTTGATCACCTCGGTTTTGAACAGGCCGATGACGCACTCGGGCAGTGCATTATCATAGGCGTCGCCGACGGTTCCGACCGAAAGATCGATCTCGATCTCGGCCTCGGCCAATCGCTCGGTATACTTTATCGATAGATATGGCGATCCGCGGTCCGAGTGGTGTACCAAATCCTTGTTATAAGCCATCTTTCTCTGCTAGATCGCTTGATCCAACGCATCCATTGCCCGGCAGGCGATTTGCAAAGCAAGTCTGCCGAGAGGGGAGGACGAACTGGGCCTTCATGGATGTCGAGGTGCCCCAGCCGACAATCCGTCGCGCGATGACGTCGATGATGAAGCCGACGTAGACCGTCCCTGACCATGTCGGCACATAAGTAAAGTCTGAAACCTGTTACCCGGTAGCCGATGCTTGTGCCGCACAACAGCTTGGTCGCATCCTGATGCCGTCAAAGCCAATTCGATCGTGTCGGTAACGTCATCAGCCCGCATGTTGGTGCAAAGTTTCCACGCGATAATGTAACGGCTGTAATCATCCAAAATTGTGCTGAGATAATACCAACCCCAGCCGATAATCTTGAAGTAGGTGAAGTCCGTTTGCCACATCTCATTGACCGCCGTGGTTTTGTCGGTGAACTCCTCTGCGGCCTTGATCACCACATAATCAGGTGCCGTGATCAGATCAGCCGCTTTCAATATGCGGTAAGCCGATGATTCAGATATAAAATACCGCTTCTCATCGGTGTATTTGACGGCCAATTCCCGAGTCGTCAACGCCTCATGCTCCAGCGCAAATTCAATCAAGTTATCGCGCCGATCCTGCGGAATGCGGTTCCAGACTGATCTCGGTCGAGGAGATTGACCTGCCAGTGCATCAAACCCACCTTCGAGATAACGATCATATCCCGTTGCCCGGCAAGCGATTTCATCGCCGAGAGGGGGCGATAAAAAGTGCTGCGAGGGATGCAAAGCATATCAAGCGTCTTCTTGGTGGGCAGATGTGATCCTTCGACCGTGCGGATGATCTCGAGCTTTGCAGAAGCGGCCCTCTCGGCAGATTGTTACGCAATCGCCTGCCGGGTAACAGATACCTCATTCCTCGACCGCCCCAGCCCCTGTCATACTTTTTTAAGCAATCGGTTTTCAAGGGTGAGATCGGCCACGCATTCCTTCAAGGCCAGTGATTCCGAGCGCAGATCCTTCACTTCTGGTGACCAATCGTCGGGAAAACCATCCGCTGGATCGTTTTCTAGTCCTCCTCATACTTGACGGGCCGTGTCGCCCGAAAGCCGACGCTTGCCTGCCTCCAAGAATTCCTTCGACCAGCTGTAATAAAAGCTCTCGGCGATGCCCTCGCGGCGGCAAAGCACTGAAATGCTTTCTTCGCCGCGCAGCCCAGCCAAAACAATGCGGATCTTTTCCTCCGCAGAATAGGTCTGGCGCGTCTTGCGGCGGATGCTCTTGACGAGCTTGTCAGCCGCGTCCTTCGAAGTCTCAGGTTTCTTCATCATCTCGATCTCCTAATCGATAAGATGAACCAGAAATCATCCGTTGATCAAATCCTCAAATATGCCCCACGAGTGCTGACGTCAGACATGCGCAGTATGCCCGAGAGGGGAACACGTCTTGGCGGGCCTCTTCGCGAGTTTTATACTTTCTGCGGCGGATGCGTTCGTGTTTGAGCAGGTTGAAGACGCTTTACGCCACAGCCCTCGCCATTGGGCTTGAACCAATGGCGCCCAATGGCTCGATCCCAACAGTCCCCGCGGCCATTGCCCGGCAGGCGATTTGCAAGGCAAATCTGCCGAGAGGGGGCTCATGCTTTGAGTCAGATTGTGCTGCTCAAGGAACTCCTGCCACTCGTAGCTGGTGAATTGTGAGCCTTGGTCCGCTGCTCGGTAGGGGATTGCGAGCAATCACCGAGAGGGGACATCGAACTCCCGGTTCAGAGCCTTGTCGGCCACGACCGCAGGGCTGCCGCCATAGGAGCGGGGTTTCTTTTTGTAACCAATCTGGGCCCCGATCCCCGCCAGGCGTACCAAACGCCACACCCGGTTGAGGCTGATGTCTTCGCCCAAGTCACAAAGATCACCGTGCAGCTTGCCCCTCTTGGCGATTGCTTTGCATTCGCCTGCCGGCCGACGGACACCCCAGCGCTCGGCCACCTCGCGGACCGGGTAACCCCGATCCTCGACCTGAGCGACCTGATCGCGTTTGAGCTCTTCTGTGAATTTGGCTCCGGACATATCGTCCTCCTTGCTTCCAAAATTACCAAGCAAGGCGTCTATAAATCTAGGGGCTATTCACCTCCGGTAAACGCGGGGCGGTCCACACGGTCGTCACTGCATCGTTGTTTTCAGCAGCGCGGTATCACTCGTCTTCTGAAAATTGAGGTAGGCAAGCCAGAGCGTCCCAAGATCAAGCGTTCCCCGATCGGTTTTATCGCCGAAGTTCAGACGGTCGAGGTCTGAGGAAGGTCACAAAACAGACCGGGAGGCTGTTTTCGCGGCGATGAGTTTTATTTTCTTGTTGGTATTGACCGGAATAGCGCCATTGCAATGACGCAACTCGTCGATAAAGCTGATCGCAAGACCGCCAGGGAATTTCTCGAACATCTGCGCAAAGCCATGCCCTATCGCATCCACACGATTCTTACCCCGTGTGCCCGTCGGAACGCGACGATCATGGCCTCCTCGTCGGGCGTCTGCACTGTGGATTTGGCATCCTTTGGCTCGGTCGGAAGGTCGACAACCGACGTCCGTTTGCGCCTCTTTTGCACCATCTTTTGATTGATCCCGCAACGCGCCGAAAGCGCGATAAGGCTTTCTTCACCATTTTGTGCAGCTCGACAGATTGCCTCAGCAGTCGTAGCGCTGTCATGAAGAACTATGTCCCATAGTGCCTCCTTCCATGCCAAAGAAAAGATTGCTCCATCAAAGTCTGGGATCAAACATTACACAAAATGCTAAAAGTTAACCGAGACCTGCTGGGGTAGCAAGCTGCGCCAAGAAAATAGCGGCATCTTCGGACGCGGGCACTTTGCCCGCTTGTTATCGCGAGCCACAAACCAAAAAGAACTGCCTAAGCAGTTCTCTTTCAAGACAATTTTTACTTCAGTATAAATGGAGCGGGCGAGGCGATTCGAACGCCCGACCCTAACCTTGGCAAGGTTATGCTCTACCCCTGAGCTACGCCCGCACTCCATGAGCGAGGTATTACTGTTCCGGGCGGGGCAGTGCAAGTGGCAACTTACTGTTTTTTAGTGATGCACGATGTTTTTTGTCGTTTTTCGGGAATACTGCCTCTTATCAATGCCTTGTCGCAGGTGTTGGAGGGCAGAACCTGTCAGATGCCGCGCTGTTTAGGTCATTTTAAGATCGAATCTCTGGGCCGCAGACGAGCCGTGGGCCAACCTATCCCTGTGGTTAACTTGGGCAGGACGGAGGCACCTATCCCATGGGCGTTCTGGTTTGCTTTGGCGGTTCACGTCCCGAGTTGACGGCTCTCTTGGGGGAGGTTCTTGGGTGTCCAGCGCAATGAGGGAGGGGTGGCGCATGATGGCGCGGCGCCCGCTAAGCGAGGCGCATGGGGGGCATCTGCCTTTCAATCTCGAAGCAAAAGGAAGAGGCCAGACGCGATGGTTTGGACAACAAAAAAGCCGCCCGAAGGCGGCTTGTTTTGCAGTGATCCAATTGGAGCGGGCGAGGCGATTCGAACGCCCGACCCTAACCTTGGCAAGGTTATGCTCTACCCCTGAGCTACGCCCGCACCGTTTGGATATGCGTCTGATAGTCCGAGGGCGCGGGGCTTGCAAGGGAGAAAATGCACTTCTTGTGCGGATTTATTCGCGCACGGCTTTTGCCGCTGCGATCAGGCCCTTGGCAATGTAATCCAACTCGGTTTCGGTCAGCCGTGTGGGCAGGCGCACATCGCAAGCGCGCATCAACATTGCAGTGGTTTTGGGCAGATCGGGGGCAGGGCCCAGAAACTCCCAATTCCAAAAGGCGCGCGCGTTGCCGTCGGACAGGCCAAACACCTGCACCGAGATCTGCCGCGCTTTGGCTTCGGCCTGAAAGGCGAGGGCCTGCGCGTCTGTCCAATCGCCCGACAGGTTGAACTGAATGGAATCGGGCGCGCGCTCTTCTGGGGCAAGGGCAGGGGGCACGCTAAGGTGTGGCGAGGTGTTCAGCTGTTCGGCCACGCGGTCATGGCCCGCGCGGCCCTTGGCGACACGGGTTGCGACCTCGGGCAACTGCGGACGAATCACCGCAGCAGACAGGTTCTGCATCCGCATGTTGTAGAGAGGTAGCTTGTTCTGCCACAGCATATAGCTGTTCTGCATGCCAGGATGCTTTTTCCAGTTGCTCTCATAGGCGCCCGACATGATCACGCAGCGGGCGGCAAGCTCTGGATCGTCGGTAATCAGGATGCCGCCTTCGCCAGCATTGACCAGCTTGTAAGATTGAAACGAAAAGCAGCCAATTTTACCAATGGTGCCGATGTTGCGGCCATGCCACTGGGTGCCGAGCGAATGAGCTGCGTCCTCGACGACAGGGATGCCCCGCGCATCACACAGCGCCATGATCGCATCCATATCCGAGGTATGGCCGCGCATGTGGCTGATAAGCACGGCCTGAGCATCGTCCAGCTTGGTCTCAAAGTCGGTCATGTCCACGCGGTAGTTATCGCCGACCTCGACCAAAACGGGGGTGCAATCGGCATGGACAACAGCCGAGGGCACGGCGGCAAAGGTGAAGGCGGGGATCAGAACCTTGGCACCGCGCGGCAGGTCCAGCGCCTTGAGCGCGAGAAACAGCGCGGCCGAACAAGAAGCCACCGCCAGTGCATATTTCGCGCCCAAAAGGTCCGCGAACTCTTGTTCCAGCAAGGCCACGGGCGCGCCCTCGGCGGCAGTATAGCGGAACAGATCGCCAGAGCTGAGCAAGCGGTCGATCTCGGCGCGGGCGGCCTCGGGGATAGGCTCGGCGTCATAGGGTTTCGGGGCGAGGATTTGTCCGTCGGCGGCCATGTTTGCAGCTTTCCTTAAACTCACATTCAGGAAGACTTAAACTGCCTGCGTGTGACAGGCCAGTGACAATCACGCACGCGCGCGATATCCGCCGATCAGAACCCCAAGCGGTCGCGCATCGAAAACCATGTCATCGCTAGAACCAGCAGTGGCCAACGCAGCCCACCCGCCCCCGGAAAGCGCGGTTGCGGCAGGCTTGCCATCAGGTCAAAGCCCGCTGATTCTGCCATCGTCGCCTCGGCCATCAGCTTGCCCGCAAGCGTCGCCATCGCCACGCCATGACCCGAATAACCCGAAGCCGACAGGATATTCGCCGAAGGTCGCGTAAAGCAGGGCATCCGGTTCAGCGTGATCGCCAAAGTGCCGCCCCAAGCATAGTCGATCTTGGTCCCCGCCAACTGAGGATAGACCGCAAGCATCGGTTTTGTCACAGTTTTCACGACATCCGGAAAGCGATAGCCATAGCTTTCGCCGCCCCCAAAGAGCAGACGGTTGTCCTCTGACAGACGCCAATAGTTCACCACGAATTTCGTATCTGCCACGGCCACGGGCTGCGACAAAATCTCGACAGCGCGGTCCCCCAAAGGCTCGGTTGCGATGATAAAGTTGTTGATCGGCATGACTTTGGCCGCAACCTCGCGGTTCAACCCGCCAAGATAGCCATTGCCCGCAAGGATCACCCGATCGCAGGTGACACGGCCTTGCCCCGTCGCCACCACTGGCCGCGCGCCTTCTGTGATGTGATGCACTTCGGAGCGCTCAAAGATTTGCGCACCTGCCGCTGCCGCCGCTTTGGCCAGCCCGAGTGCAAAGTTGAGAGGATGCAGATGCCCCGCGCCACGGTCGATCTCACCGCCTTGATAGGCCTGCGAGCCGATCAGTGCACGAATGCCCGCACGGTCCAGCGGCTCGATCTCGTGATAGTTATACGCGCGGGCAAGCTTTTCGGCATAAGCGTGGGTGTGGCGCACCTCTGCATCGGTCCAGCACGCGTGCGCGACGCCTGCGTGAAAGGTCACATCCATCTGATGCTCGGCGATCAGCGACTTCACCAAGGCTTTGGCGTCCTGCGACATGTCCCATAGCCTATGCGCCGCATCAACGCCCATCGCCTTTTCGATCCAGTCCTGATCCTGCCGCTGACCTGAGCCAACTTGACCGCCATTGCGACCCGAAGCGCCAAAGCCCACGCGATGCGCCTCAAGCAGCACAACCCGCTGGCCCTTTTGCGCCAAATGCAGTGCCGCCGACAGGCCCGTATAGCCCCCGCCGATCACACAGACATCGGCCTCGGTCTCGCCGCGCAACTGATCGAACGGGGCGAGCGTGCTGCGCGTGGCGCTATAATAGGACTGCGGGTATTGGCCGGTCCTGTCGTTGGCGTGCAAAAGGTTCATAGCTTATACGCTTAGCAAAAGATGCTCGCGCTCCCACGGGCTGATGACTTGCAGGAACTCTTTGTATTCGTTCCGTTTTACCGAGTTATAGACCTTGACGAAATCACCGCCCAAAACCTCGCACAGGGCCGTGTCTTCGACCAAAAGGTCAAGCGCATCGGCCATATTGGTCGGGATATCGTCGCTGTCGATATAAGCGTTGGTGGTGAACTCGGCCCGAGGTTGCCGCTTTTCCATCAGGCCAAGATAGCCACAGGCAAGCGTCGCCGCGATGCCGAGATAGGGGTTGCAGTCCATCCCCGGAAGCCGGTTTTCAACCCGCCGCGCTGCCGGGCTCGAGATTGGAATCCGCAGCCCCGTGGTGCGGTTGTCGCGCCCCCACTCAAGGTTAATCGGCGCCGCAAAGTCGGGCACATAGCGGCGATACGAATTCACATAGGGGGCCAGCAACGCAATCGCGCCGGTCAGATGGTTCTGCATCCCCGCGATAAAGTGGAAGAACGCCTCGGTCTCGTCGCCTTTTTTATCGGCGAAGATGTTCTTGCCGGTTTTGCTATCGATCACCGAAGTGTGAATATGCATGGCCGACCCCGGCTCGCCCGCGATGGGTTTCGCCATAAAGGTGGCAAAGCAATCGTGGCGCAGCGCGGCTTCGCGGATCAGGCGTTTGAAAAAGAACACATCATCCGCAAGCCGGATTGGATCACCATGCGCGAGGTTAAGCTCGATCTGACCCGCGCCGCCTTCTTGCAAAATACCGTCAATCTCAAGACCTTGCGCCTCGGCAAAGTCATAGATGTCGTCGATGACCTTGCCGTATTCGTCGACGGCCGACAGGCTATAGGCCTGCTTGCCTGCCGCTCTGCGCCCCGAGCGACCCATCGGCGGAATCACGGGTTGGTTGGGATCGATATTGCGAGCGGTCAGAAAGAATTCCATCTCCGGCGCAACCACTGGGGTCCAGCCTTGATCGGAATAAAGCTGCAGGATGCGGCGCAACAGGTTGCGCGGGGCAAATGGCACGAGGTTGCCCTTTTGGTCCTTGGCGTCATGGATCACCTGCAACGTCACGTCGGCCGACCACGGCGCAGCCGTCGCCGTCGAGAAATCCGGCTCTAGGATCATGTCCGGCTCGGTAAAGGCGTCAAAAGGACTGTCGGCCCATTCGCCCGTGATCGTTTGCAAAAAGATCGAGTTCGGCAGGTAGTAGTTGGTCTGATGTGCAAATTTCGCCGCTGGCATTGCCTTGCCGCGTGCCACGCCGGCAATGTCGCCGATCACGCATTCAACCTCATCTACACGTCGGTCTGCGATATAGTCTCTGGCTGCTTCAGGAAGCTGGTCGGTCCAATTGGACATGGGGCACACTTTTTTGCGGGTTACCCTGCGCCGAAATGGCGAAGGGCTTAGCTGCGTTTGGCTTTGAAGAATGCGGCGATGCGTGCCGCGATGGTCTGATCGCTGAGCGGGTCCGACAGCCGCGCGGTGGCAGCCTCGAGCCGCTCTGACGGCACCAAGCCCTTGCCACGGGTCTGCATCAGCCCATCAACAAAGTCGGGGCGAAACTCTGGGTGGGCCTGAACGGTAAAGACGCGGTCATCATAGAGCAGCGCGGCATTGGTGCAAAAGTCATTGCTGCCGACCACTTTGGCGTTCGCCGGAACCTGTGTCACCTGATCTTGGTGCCACGCATTCAGGCGGGTTTTCTGGCCGTCGAAATCGTAATCTGTGGCGCCAACGGCCCAACCGCCCGCGTATTTCTCGACCTTACCGCCCATGGCTTGGGCAATGATTTGGTGGCCGAAACAGATGCCAACCATCGGCACATGCGCCTCGTAGCTGGCACGGATAAAGGCCTCAAGCGGTGGAATCCACGCATGATCTTCATAGGCACCGTGGCGCGAGCCGGTGATCAGCCAGCCGTCACATTCTGCAACGCTTGCCGGAAACTCACCATCCAGCACGCGATAGGTGCGAAACTCAAAACCGTTTCCCGCCAAAAGCGTCTTGAACATATCAGGGTAATCCCCTGATTCTTCGATAAGAACATCTGGCGCGAGGCCAGTCTGCAAAATTCCGATGAGCATGGCGCTTCCATTTTTAAACTGGCTATAGCCTAACGCACCGCCCCCCTCTGTGGTCAAGGGGCGATGCCTTGAAATCACGAGGGGCGATCAGACCGTATCGAGATAAAGCTCGAGCAGCTCTTGTTCGTTCAGCTCGGCGGTATAGTGCAACTCTTGACGCTTGGTCGAGACCAAGTTCTTGATCAGCTCTGGGTGAATAAACCGCCGCACGATGGTGCTGTTTTCCAACGCATCAATCGCGCCTTCCCAAGTCGTCGGGATCTCTTGCAGATCGTCGATCGCATAAGCGTTGCCAACGATGGGGGCAGGGGCCTCCATTTGGTTTTCCAGACCGTCCAAAGCCGCGCCAAGAATCGCCGCGAGCATCAGGTACGGGTTCACATCGCCGCCCGCCACACGGTGTTCAATCCGCCGCGCCGCAGGGTTGCCCGCTGGAATACGGATGGCCGCCGTGCGGTTCTCATAGCCCCAAGCAATCGCGGTTGGCGCATGCTTGCCAGGAACCAACCGCTCATAGCTGTTCTGGTGTGGCGCAAAGATCAGCGCCGAATCGTGCATCGCGTTCAAGCAACCCGCGACGGCATGGCGCAGTGCCGCCGTGCCTTTGGGGCCGCCCGAATCAAAGATATTCTCACCCTTTTCATCAAGGATCGAGAAATGCGTATGAAGGCCCGACCCCGAGTATTCAGGATAGGGTTTGGCCATAAAGCTTGCCGCAAAGCCGTGGCGACGGGCCAAGCCCTTCACCAGCATTTTGAAGAACAGCGCATCATCGGCGGCGCGCAGGGCGTCGTCGCAGTGCATCAAGTTGACTTCAAACTGCCCCAGACCGGACTCTGAGGTCGAGGTATCCGCAGGGATATCCATCGCTTCGCAAGCGTCGTAGAGGTCGGTAAAGAAGGTATCAAAGGCATCAAGTGCGCGAATCGACAGCGTTTCCGCCGCCTTCCGCCGCTTGCCCGAACGTGGGCTGGCAGGCACTTGCATGGTCTTGCCAGAGTCGTCGATCAGGAAAAACTCTAGCTCAATAGCGCAGACGGGCGTCAGGCCGCGGGCCTTGAACCGATCAAGCACGGCGCGCAAAGCGTGACGCGGATCGCCTTCATAGGGGGTGCCATTTTCGCGGAACATCCAGATCGGCAGCAGTGCGGTGGGGGCCTCGAGCCACGGCATCGGAATAAACCCACGTTCGGTTGGGCGCAAAATCCCGTCTTGGTCGCCCTGCTCGAACACCAGCGGGCTGTCGTCGATGTCTTCGCCCCAGATGTCGAGGTTCAGAACCGAAAACGGAAAGCGCGTGCCATTCTTCACCACGTTATCCGCAAAGCGCGCTGGCACCCGTTTGCCCCGCGCTTGCCCATTCAAATCCGCCGCCGCAACACGAATCGTGCGCACGTCAGGATGCTTTCGAAGCCAATCTTTCATCATGTTTCTCAGGAGAGCACGCGCCCCCGCCACACGTGCCCAATCGGCCAGCGGCAGGTTCGGATCATGCCCTTGACCCTATCCTTTTGCTTTGATCCCGGCGGCTGCCGTTGTAGCAGTCCCGCAATTTGATCAAAAGAAGCCTACTATCGGATCAGCTGCGGACGCAAGCGAATTTTGCTCTGAGTGTTCTGCGGCAGGTGCCGGTTCAGGTGTCGATTGACGCGGCCAAAGCCCCAGATCACGATCAGGGTCAGAATGACGAAATAAAAGGCAATGATCGGATAGGGGATGAAGGGGTTGAAGGTCTTATCGGCGAAATAATTGGCGTAATAAAGCGCGTCGCCCATCTGCCCAAACGCGGGAAAGCCCGAGAAAAACACCAAGGTTGTCGATTGCAGCATAAAGATCGCTTCGTTGGTATAGCTTGGCCACGCGAGCCGCAGCATAGTCGGCCACTGCACGCGGCTGAACTTTTTCCACCCCGTCAGGCCATAGGCTTCGGCCGCCTCTAGGTCGCCCTTAGGGATCGACTGCAAGGCGCCGTAGAAAATTTCGGCGGAATAGGCGGCGGTGTTGAGGAACAGCACAATCAGCGCCCCCGCCCAAGCCCGCGTCAGCCAAGAGGTCTCTATCGTCAGCCCCAGCAGGTTGATCCCCCTGCGCGGCAGCATCACCAAGCAGTTCATAAGCCAAGAAAAACTGGATGAACAAGGGCGAGCCGCGGAACAAAAACACAAACCATTCCGCAGGTTTGCGGATCATCGGGTTGTGGGCAATGCGTGCCAAGGCCAGCGCATTCGCCAGCACAAAGCCGAACATCAGCGCCACGATTGCGAAAGTAAACGTTCCAGATCAGCCCCGAGCCGATCAGCGTAAACTGCTGGCACAGGGTGAAATCCGCGCGCGGCAACAGCCGTTCGCCAATGCCAATCGAGCGCAGGCCATAGTCGGTGATGGTGTCAATGCAGCTCATGCGACGGCCCTCCGCTGTGCTTCGCCTGCGGCAGTGGCTTGGCCTTTCGACAGCCGTGCCGCGATGCGGGTCAGCACAACTTCAGAAACCTTGGTCATCAAAAGGTAGAACACCAAAAGCCCAAGAAAGTAATAAAGCCGCCAGTCTGGGTGCGGATAAGAATAGGCGCTGGTCTTGGTGCCGCCCAATTCGCGGGCGTAATAGACGATATCCTTGACCGACAGCAGGAACAGCAAAGGCGTTGCTTTGATCAGCACCATCCACAGATTGGTCAGACCTGGAAGCGCATAGACCCACATCTGCGGCACCAGAATGCGGCGAAAGACTTGGTTCTGGCTCATGCCATAAGCCTCACCAGTTTCAAGCTGCGCGCGCGGCACGGCCTGCATCGCGCCCGACAAAACATGCGTGACAAAGGCGCCAAAAACGATGGCAAAGGTGACAACCGCAAGGAAAAAGCCATAGGCCTGAAACGCGAAGGGCGAGGCAGTGCCAAGCGGCACTTTCGCCGCAGCACAAACGTGAAACTCGAGCCCTTGGAACACCGACTCGCCAGTGTTTTCACAGACAAAGCGGCTTTTGACGTATTCGATGCCTTGATCGAGAACGATGACGAAAAACATGAAATAGACGATATCGGGCACGCCGCGCACCATCGCGGAATAGCCCTTGCCGAGCCAACGCAGCGGTGCAAAGCGCGCGCGGGTTGCCATCGCACCGCCAAACCCAAGCAGCATCGCGGCAGGGGCGGTTACGGCCAAAAGCGCCAGAACTGTAAGAAACGACTCGTAGAAATCGAGGTGCTTGCCCGAGGTGAGGTAGCAGCTCAGCCATGTTAGGCCCTCGATCGACTTTGGATCGGCGCAGATTTCAAACATGGTTCAGCCCTGACTAGAAAAGAATGCCCCCTGCACCGAATGCGGCGCAAGGGGCTGGAAAGATTAGTACTTAACGCCTTCTGCGCCAAAGTATTTTTCGATCATGGTGTTGATGGTGCCATCGGCTTTCATCGAGGCAATGGCTTCGTCAAGCTTGCCCTTCAGCTCTTGGTCGGACTTGCGCAGACCCATGCCAACCCCGCCACCCAAGGACACGGGCTCTGCCACGAAGGTCAAAGCGCCATTGGATTCGTCCACCATTGGACGCAAGAAATCGGTGTCTGCAAAGACGCAAACGGCCTCGCCATTGCGCACGGCTGCGACGGTCTCGTCAGGGGTTGGGAATTCCAGCAGGGTAAAGCCGGATTCCGCAACATAGCCCGCTTGGATGGTCGAAACCTGACCTGCAACAGGGCCCGATTTGCAATCAACATCTGCCGAAGCTGCAACAAAGCTCGAGGTGGTTGGCGGGTAGTAGTTCTGCGTGAAGTCGATGACTTCTTTACGTTCGTCGGTGATCGACATGCCTGCCATGATCACGTCGTAGTTGCCCGACTGCAAGTTCGGGATGATGCTGTCCCATTCGTTGGTCGACCAGATGCACTCCAGACCAGCGCGCTTGCAGACCTCATCGCCAAGCTCGCGCTCATAGCCGCCCACTTCGCCCTTATCGTCGATGATGTTAAAGGGAGGATAAGCGCCCTCGGTTGCCAAACGCACAGGCTCGGCCTGCGCAAAACCAGCTGTTGCAGCCAGAAGCGTCGTCGCAAGAAGTAGTTTTTTCATTGTATTTCCCTGTTGTTAGTGACGTTGCAGTTAACCGCCAGCGCACAAAAAGCCGCGCAGGCGCTCGGTTTGCGGAGTGTTGAACAAAGCGTCAGGTGCGCCTTGCTCTTCGATCTTGCCTTGATGCAAAAAGATCACGTGATCGGACACATCAGCGGCAAGTTTCATATCGTGGGTCACAAGGATCATAGTGCGACCCTCATCTGCCAAGGCTTTGATCACCTTGATAACCTCTTGCTCTAGCTCGGGGTCAAGCGCCGAGGTCGGCTCGTCAAACAGCAAAGCGCGCGGCTCCATGCAAAGCGCACGCGCGATGGCGGCGCGTTGCTGCTGCCCGCCCGAAAGCATCGCAGGCCAAGCATCGGCCTTATCGCCAATCCCGACCTTTTCCAGATACATCCGCGCTTTGGCCTCGACCTCTTTGGGGTTGCGCTTGAGAACGGTAACGGGGGCTTCCATCACGTTTTGCAGGATGGTCATATGTGACCAAAGGTTGAATTGCTGAAACACCATCGACAGATTGGTACGCATCCGCGTGACTTGGGCGCGGTCGGCGGGGTGGCGGCCAAGGCCTTCGCCCTTCCAGCGCACCGGTTCGCCCTCGAAGAAAATCTCGCCGCGCTGGCTGTCTTCAAGCAGGTTGCAGCAGCGCAAGAGCGTCGATTTTCCCGATCCAGAAGAGCCGATCAATGACACAACATGCCCACGAGGGGCCGTCAAATCGACGCCCTTGAGCACTTCAAGCGAGCCATAGGCTTTGTGCAGATCATGGATCGCAATAACGGGCGTGTCGTCGGTTGAGGTCACTGGGCGGCCTGTCTTAGGGTCAATCAAGGGAAGTAGGGCGCAGAATGCGCGGCAATGCAACTTGGTTTATCAAAGTTGCGCTTTGGGAGGGGATGATCTGGTCATTTACGTAGCGCAACTTCTGCCGGAGTCGGGGGCGTGGGCACAGCGAGATAATCCGAACGCGTCAGCGCCACAATCCCCTTCAGGCACAGCGTTTCGCGGTCTTGTGGCGGCAGATCGGCAATCGCAGCCTTTACCGCCGCGAAATAGAGCGCGCCGTCACGACCTGCAGCGGTGATGTATGGAAGGGCAGGCGTCGGCGGGGTGCGTCCAACTTCGCGCAAGGCTGCAGCCATCGGCTCATGGCGTTGCAACAGTTGCCACGTCACGGCATCCAAAGCGGCGATCTCGGCGTCACCCTCTGCCACCGCGCGCGCTGACAGGGCATGGCCGCCGCTTGCTGCGCCAATACGAAAACCAATGCCAAGCTCTGCGGCGTGGTTTTGCGGAGCGGCCCAACCGGACTGCGAGAGCCCCTCGTTATAGGCCAGCAAAGCGCCGTCAAATTGCATCAAATCGCGCGCGTCATCTCTACGCGCCACATAGACCGAGGCGTAATGCCCCGCAGGACAGCCCTCGACACCGTAATCAGGCGCGCCGATCAGAGTGACCTGCCCCTGCAATCGCGCGCGATAGGGAAAGCCACAGGTCTGCGAAAAGCTTAACTCTGGCGACTGCCACGCGGTCCAATAGGCATCGGCGCCACGGGTCAACGCATCGGGCGCAGATTCGCCCGCATCGCGCAGGTTGTCGCGGATAAGCGCCCAAAACCGATCATTCGCGGCCGAGGTCTCGGCGCGATCATACATGCCAAGCGAGGCGATCATTGACGCTCGACCCTGCGCCGCGCCAGCGAGCTTTCGACATCCGAGACGCCCAAAAGGTTAGACAACAGCCGCAGCAGTTGGTCTTCTTCGGCATCCCGCAGCCCGTCGGCAAGCGCCACGGACCAAAGCGCCTCGATGATGCCGATGCGGTCTTCGATCGGCACCGCATCTTTGATCGCACGGGTAAAGCGAACAGTATCAGGGGCTTGGGTTTCCAGCTCTTCGGCTTGGGTCATCAGTTCGGACACCTCAAAGGCGTTCAGCCCGTGACGTGTCATCAGGATTTTTTCAATCCGCTCGACTTCTTCGGCCGCATATAGACCATCGGTCTTGGCCACGCGCACCAAAAGCGCAGCAAGCGCAAGCCGTGCGTCGGCCTGAGGCAATCGGGTGGGGGCGGGGGCCAAAAGGCCGCGGAGAAGATCTGCAAACATATGGCTAGATTATGCGCCCAAAGCCGCGTTGCCAAGGGGGCAGCACGGAATGGTCATCTGCCCGCGACTGATGGGCACAGCGCTGCCACCGATGCGCACTTGGGTCAGCGAAGGGTTGGCGTCGATGCTCAGGCGGATGGTGCTGGGGCGTCCCATCTCGACACCTTGGTGCAGGGTAAAGGCTTGGCTGGCTTGGTGAATTTCGCCGCTGGCCAAAAGCTGGGCGGCCAGGATGGCCGAAGCCGAACCCGTCGCTGGATCTTCGGCAATGCCCGCCGTTGGGGCAAACATCCGCGCCTGAAAATCGCAAGCCTCGCCCGCCGTATAGACATAGACCTTATCCACGTCGCACAGCGCAAGCATTTCGGACCATGCGGGCTCTAGCGGACGAGCGCGGCGCAGTGCTGCAAGATCAGGCACAGGCACGAACAAAAAGCGTGGCCCGCCCTCGAACACACCCGTGCGATGTGCGCGAAAGCCAAGAGCATCAAGCCCGAGAGCCTGCTTTACCAGCGCTTCGGGGGCCGATGACTGACAGGCAAAGGGCAACACGGGGGCCGCAAACTCTGCCTCAACCTGATCGCCCTTGCGGTGCACGCGCACGGGAACAAGGCCGGCCTCTTCTTCAAGCGTGATCAGCGCCGAGAAATCGCCCTGATGCGCCGCACATGCCAAATGAATAGCGCACCCAATCGTCGGATGCCCCGCAAAGGGGATTTCCGCGTTGGGCAGGAAAATCCGCACCCGTGCCGTATGGGCGGGATTGATCGGGGATAGCACGAAGATCGTTTCAGAAAGGTTAAACTCGGCCGCAATCGTCTGCATTTGCACCGTTGTCAGTGCATCCGCCCCCAAGACCACTGCCAAAGGATTGCCAGCGAAGGGCTGGTCAGTGAAGACATCAAGCGTGTGAAACTCAAGCACGGGCCAGCCTTTTGAAGATCGCTTCAATCCGTGCGGCTTCTTCGTCCATGCCGTAGGGCGGGTTGACGATGAACATGCCCGAGCCCTCCATTCGGTGGCCGTCGCGGGCAGGTGGGAAATGCACTTCCGAGCGCAGCGCCGTTGGGAACTGCGACCGCAAAGCGTTCAGCATCGAGATGTGGCTGCCCCCCGTCAGCAGCGGATACCAAAGAGCGACGATGCCGACGTTCCACTTGCGGGTGATGTTAGCGATATGTTTAGGAATCGCGTCGTAATCTGCTTTGACCTCATAAGAGGGGTCGATCAGCATCATGCCGCGGCGTGGCGAAGGGGGGGTGAGGGCAAGCGCGGTTTCAAAACCGTCGCGTTGGTAGATATGGGTATCCCACGGGTTCATCGCGTGGCGCAGGTGTTGGTGCTCTTGCGGATGCAGTTCTGCGAGGTGGATGGTGTCCTGATCGCGCAAGGACAGCGCGGCAATCAGCGGCGAGCCTGGATAGGCAAGCGGGCCATAGCTGGCGCGGACCTCGTTTAGCCGGTTCAGATAGGGGTGAAGCGGCGGAAAAAGCGATTCCGCGACCGCAATTCCGGCCTCGGCCTCGCCTGTTTTGATCGCCTCGGCAGCGCCTAGATCATATATGCCGCGACCTGCGTGGGTCTCGATATACGACAAAGGTTTGTCTTTTTGAATCAAGTAATCAAGCGTCCAAGCAAGCAAGGCATGCTTTTGGACATCGGCGAGATTACCCGCGTGAAAGAGGTGTTGATATGACAGCATAGAACATGGGTAGCAGGTCGCGATGGGGCGGTCTAGGGGGGGCGCAATCGCAACAGCGTGGTCAAAGGGTGCGCCGAAGCGCACCCCTGAAATTAGACCAAACGCTCGACTTCTTTGGCGGCACGCACGAAATCAGCGAACAGCGGATGCGGTGCGAAAGGCTTGGACTTGAGCTCTGGGTGGAACTGCACACCGATAAACCACGGGTGATCCTTGACCTCGACGATCTCGGGAAGGCGGCCATCTGGGCTCATGCCCGAGAAAATCAGGCCACATTTCTCGAGTTGAGCGATGTATTTCGCATCGACCTCAAAGCGGTGGCGGTGACGTTCCTCAATAGCTGTGGTTCCGTAGATCTGCGCCACTTTCGAGCCCGCTTTGAGCGTCGCGTCATAGGCGCCCAAGCGCATGGTACCGCCTTTGTCATCACCGATTTTGCGCGCGACGACGTGGTTGCCTTGGATCCACTCTTTGAGGTGATAGACGATCGGCGTGAAACGCTTTGCACCGGACTCGACGTCGAACTCTTCCGAGCCAGCATCGGTGATGCCTGCAAGGTTGCGCGCGGATTCGATGACAGCCATTTGCATCCCAAGGCAAATGCCGAGGTAAGGGATCTTTTTCTCACGGGCATATTGTGCGGCTTTGATTTTGCCTTCGGTCCCACGCTCGCCAAATCCGCCGGGGACGAGGATGGCGTGGAAGCCTTCAAGGTAGGCAGCCGGGTCTTCGCGGTCAAAAATCTCGGCGTCGATCCATTCGGCGCGCACCTTGGTCCGGTTCGCCATGCCGCCATGGGTCAAAGCTTCGGCAATCGACTTATAAGCGTCTTCAAGCTGGGTGTATTTGCCAACGATAGCCACACGCACCACGCCTTCGGCATTGTTCAGACGGTCCATCACGTCAATCCAGCGCGACAGGTTCGGTTTTGGGGCCGCGGTGATGCTAAAGGCATCCAGAACCGCTTGATCCAGACCCGCGCGGTGATAGGCGAGCGGCGCCTCATAGATGGTTTTTAGATCATAAGCAGGCACAACGGCTTCTTTGCGGACGTTGCAAAAGAGCGCAATCTTTTCCAATTCGCGCTGGGGAATCGGGTGCTCGGAACGGCAGACAAGGACGTCTGGCGCGAGGCCAATCGACTGCAATTCCTTGACCGAGTGCTGGGTCGGCTTGGTCTTGAGCTCGCCCGAAGCGGCCAGATAGGGCAGCAGGGTTAGGTGCATCAAGATCGATTGGCCGCGCGGACGTTCGTGGATGAATTGGCGGATCGATTCAAAGAAGGGCAGACCCTCGATGTCGCCAACGGTGCCGCCGATCTCGCAAAGCATGAAATCGACTTCATCATCGCCGACACGGAGGAAGTCTTTGATTTCATTGGTGACATGCGGAATGACTTGGATGGTCTTTCCCAAGTAATCGCCGCGGCGCTCTTTCTCGAGCACGTTGGAATAGATGCGGCCTGAAGAGATGGAATCAGTTTTGCGCGCGTGGACGCCGGTAAAACGCTCATAATGGCCGAGGTCGAGGTCGGTCTCTGCACCATCGTCGGTGACGAAAACTTCGCCATGCTCGAAGGGGGACATCGTTCCTGGATCGACGTTGAGATAGGGGTCCAGTTTGCGAAGGCGAACCGTGTAGCCGCGGGCTTGCAAGAGGGCACCAAGGGCGGCAGAGGCAAGGCCTTTGCCAAGCGAGGACACAACGCCGCCGGTGATGAAGATATAGCGTGCCATGGGGTCCCCCGTAATGGTGATTTGGCTGCCGATTCTCAGCTTGGGAATCGGAGTATTACGGGGGGTGAGCAATAGCCTAGGCAATGCTTTTGCGCAACCCGACCGCTAGATGCTGTCGCAGCCTTTGTGGTTAATACAACAGACTGTGCTTAGTTTGACGGTGCTGCAGGTGTTTCGGTGGTTGCCGGAACTTCCGTTGCGGCAGGTGGTGCTGCTGGTGCATCGGTTGCCGCTGGCAGGTCTGTTGGCACAGCGCCAAGACCGTTGGATGCCGGAGCGACCGGAGCCACGGGCACTTCGCCGCCGAATTGGTCAATGACCGAAGATGAAGACGCATCGCGCGAGGCAAGGATCGTCATCGAAATCGATGTGATGATGAAACCAATCGCCAAGGCCCAGGTGATCTTGCCCAGGGCAGTCGCCGCTGCGCGACCCGAGATAGCGCCGCCACCGCCGCCACCGCCCATGCCGAGGCCGCCGCCCTCAGAGCGTTGCAGCAAAACCACCCCGATCAACAAGAGAGCGAGAATGAGGTGGACGGTGAGAAGGACGTTTTCCATGCGGGCGGGCTTTCCTGACTGACGGGTCTATCTAGGCGGATGCCGTCTTGGGTGCAAGCCCTTCGGGCAGATCTCTGGGGGAAATGGCGGCTGGGACGGTTTTCAGCGCGGTGTTTTTCGATTTAGGCCTTAAAATGAGTATTTTGGGCCAGTGTGAAAGCGGTTTAGGGCGCGATTTCGCACACGGCTGAAAGTTTGTTGCCATCCGGATCACGCAGATAGCAGGCATAAAAGTGCGTGCCATGTGGGCGCAGGCCTGGGGCGCCGTCGTCCGTGCCACCGTTGGCAATGCCAGCCGCATGGAAGGCATCGACTTGGGCGCGGGTTTGAGCGCAGAAGGCGATCATTGTGCCATTGCCGTGCGAAGCTGGACGGGTTTGGTCGTAGGGTTTCGTGATCCAAAGGGCGATCCGCGCGTCACTCTGGGCGCCATAGCCGAGTTCCGAGGCGTCTTCATAGCGGCGGATGAGGCCAAGTGTGGCGAGGGTTGGGTCATAGAACCGCTTGGCGCGCGCGACGTCGTTGGTGCCTTGGGTGAGGTAAAGGAACATCGAGGGACTTTCATTGGACATTTACGAAGATTTAAGGTGGGCTCGGCTATGATCGTCGCAGCGCTAAGGTGTGGGCATGGGGCTCGTATTGGTTTTCTTTGATTTGCTGTTTAGCGGGGGCTATTCTTGGACCTCATCCACGGTCGCTTGGCCCGAGAGGCGCTGGCGAATGATGCTCCACGATAGGCCAATGCCAAGCACAACCGACAGCGCAAAGATGCCAAGCCAAAGATTCAGCTGCGGATTTTGCAGGGTAAGAATACGGTAATCAATCAGCACCCAGACCAAAGCGGATACAATTGCGGTTACCAAAACGATGCCAAAGGCTCCGATCGAGCGCAGCGTCGCGCCGATGTAGACCAGATAGCCCACCGCCAGCAAAAGCCCGAGCAAGAGGGTTAGCGGCATTTGCGACGACCAATTTGTCTCTGCCCAGCGGGTGAAGTTCCACGATGTTGGGTTATAGGTGGCGGCCAGCAGCACAAAAGCCCCGAGCCAGCGTAGAAAAATGCCCATGTGTATCCCCTTGGCGCGAATTTTCTGGCATCATGCGGCAGTGTGACGGGGTTTTCCAGCAAATAGCGGTTTCACCTTGGCGCGGCTCTCGCTATACGTCGCACGGTTTTTCCGCAAACGCGAAGGATGCAGTATGGCTAACGTTGTCGTTGTCGGCGCCCAATGGGGTGACGAGGGTAAGGGCAAAATCGTTGATTGGCTCTCGGAACGAGCTGATGTGATTGCTCGGTTTCAGGGCGGCCATAATGCGGGGCATACGCTTGTTATTGATGGCAAAGTCTACAAGCTTTCGCTGCTTCCAAGCGGTATTGTGCGCGGTGGCAAGCTATCGGTGATTGGCAACGGGGTTGTTTTGGACCCTTGGCACTTAATCATGGAAATCGACAAGCTGCGGGCTCAGGGTGTTGATATCTCGCCGGAAAATCTGATGATTGCCGAAAACGCGCCTCTGATCTTGCCTGTTCATGGTGAGCTTGATCGCGCGCGTGAAGGTCAAACGTCGGTCGCCAAAATTGGCACGACAGGGCGTGGTATCGGGCCTGCTTATGAGGATAAAGTTGGCCGTCGTGCCATCCGTGTCGCGGATTTGGCTGATGAGGCGACGCTGGTTACGCGGGTTGATCGGTTGCTGAGCCACCATGACGCGCTGCGCCGTGGCTTGGGGATTGATCCTGTTGATCGTGACGCGCTTTTGCAGCAGCTGCGTGATATTGCACCGCTGGTTTTGCCCTATGCAAAACCTGTCTGGAAGGTGATGACCGAGGCGCGGCGCGCAGGAAAGCGGATCTTGTTTGAGGGCGCGCAGGGCGCACTTTTGGACATCGATTTTGGCACTTATCCCTTCGTGACCTCGTCAAACGTGATCGCGGGGCAGGCAGCGACGGGGGTTGGTCTTGGGCCAACGGCAATTGATTTTGTGCTGGGTATTGTCAAAGCTTACACGACGCGTGTCGGTGAGGGGCCGTTCCCTGCGGAATTGTTTGATGCCGACGGCGAGCGTCTGGGTGAGCGTGGCCATGAGTTCGGCACGGTTACAGGGCGAAAGCGTCGCTGTGGCTGGTTCGATTCGGTTTTGGTACGCCAAACCTGTGCCACCAGCGGCGTTTCGGGTATTGCGCTGACCAAGTTGGATGTTTTGGACGGCTTTAAGGTTTTGAAAATCTGTGTCGGCTATGAGCTTGATGGCGTGCGGTTGGACTACCTTCCAACTGCTGCGGACCAGCAAGCGCGCTGCACGCCAATTTTTGAAGAGATGGAAGGCTGGTCGGAAAACACCGCTGGTGCCCGGTCTTGGGCCGAGCTTCCGGGGGCGGCTATCAAATATGTGCGCCGGATCGAAGAGCTGATCCAGTGCCCCGTCGCTCTTTTGTCGACAAGCCCAGAGCGCGACGACACGATCCTTGTCACCGATCCCTTCGCGGATTGATCCTATGGGCTATAAAGCACGTAAACGTTGGGCATTGTTCATCCTTTTGGTGGGGATGCCGGCCTATGTCGTTTTGGCGGTCACGCTGATGGGGCATATCGAACGGCTTCCGCTTTGGCTCGAAGTGCCGGCCTATTTGGTGCTTGGGGTGGCTTGGATTGTGCCGTTTAAAAAGGTCTTTCTGGGCGTGGGGCAGGTTGACCCCGATCAGAAAGACTAAGGTTTCCTTCGAAATCAAAATGAAAAAGGCGGCAGACCCCCCGGTCTGCCGCCTTTTGAGTCCCGAGTGGCAGCCTCGGACCCTATCTCTTGTTCAGCCCGCGTTGCGCAGAGCTTCGGCCAGCAGTGGCGAGCGATCCGTCACAGCAAACGCGCCGCGCTTGATCTTGGTGATGCGGCCTTCACGCATAAGCGTACCAAACGCGCGCAACTGGTCTTCAAGTGGGTGGCTCTCTGCATTTGGTAACGTGTTGATTTGGCTCATAACCATCGGGCGGCTGAATTGCGGGCGACCCAGAACCTGAGCACAGTAGACAGCCGATGCCTCAAGCAGATCGTGCAGCAACTCGGCGCCAAGGCTCTCAGCAAAATCAGCGAAGTTCGTCCCGGTTGCAAAGAGATTGGCGGTTGCCTCTTCGGGCGACAGCGCGTCGTCCTCGTCGTCTTGATCGCCACCAATCAGAGACTCTTGCGCTTGAGCCGCCGAAGGGGCCGCGCGCAGGGGCCGCATCGGTGTGACGATTCGCTCGGAGTTCGTCGCGGCTTGGCTGCGGTCGATACGTTGCTCAGAGACCAGAACCAAGGGGCGCGGACGCTCGTCTGCGCTGCGCTCCGTCTCGGGCGAGGCGCCCCGAACCGCGTTATCAAGGTCGCTCCGATAGACATTAGAGCGGTCGGTTGCGGGCTTGGGGGCCTCAGTCGCTTGAATTTGACGTTCTGCCTTGGTTGCTGCGACGGCGGCCTTCAAAAGAGCGATCGCAGCCGAGCGGCGACGGGATTCGGGCTCTTCAAGTGCTGTATTTGCTTGAGCCAACAGGCGGTTAACCGAGTCGTCCTCTGAAATGGCGTTCAAGACATGGCGGCCATCATTTGGCGCCGAATTCAGGCGATCAGTTTGCACCAGCTCGGACGGATCGCCAGACACTGGACGATTCGGCCGAACGGGCCGCGTTGGGCGCACGGGTTGTGTCGCGCCTGCGGCCGGCGTCGTCTTTGGCGCATCGGTTTCCGACATAATGGCAGCCAGCTCGGATTTGAGCGCCGCTTCCGATTCGCTGGACAGGAGGGTCGTCGGGTCGCTCTCGATGACCTTTGGTGGCGCAGTTGGGTCAATGCGGCGAACTTTGATCACCCGGGCGCGGGCGCGCGGCTCTTCTTGCGCAGCAACTACGGGCTTTGGGGCATCGTCAAACATGGCGCGCGCTTCGGGCGCGTCGATCCCTAGGGCCTCGGCAAGCGCTTCTTCTGCCGAAAGAACCGCGGAGGGCAGGTCTTGCGCCTCTGCGGCGTCTGGGATGGTGGCGTCGTCCAAGTCTAATGTCGTCAGTTCGTCCTCTGCCGCCGCGGCTGGTTCAAAGACGACCTCGTCCGCGGTCTCGACAACGGCCTCGGCAACGTGATCGGCTTTTTCGATCAGAGGGGTCTCCTCAACTTGATTGGCTTTTGCGATCAGCGCATCGAGATTGAATTCCGCGTCGTCCGAGGATGTTTCTGCGAGTGCAGCATAGACCACAGCTGTTGCCGGGTCGGGCTCGACAGGCTCTTCCAACTCTTGCGGAGCCACGGCTTCATGCTCTGCTTCCGCTGGCACCGCGTCCATCGCATGCAGGTCGGCCAAAATACCGAGTTCATCGCCGAAGTCTTCTTCAACCGAAGCAATTTCCTCTGCCGAAGGTTCAGTGATTTCTGGCTCTGCTGTTGGCAGGTCAGCATCGATTCCCACGTCAGCGTCGTCCAAGTCGCTGGATTGATCCGCGTGCTCTTCAACTGCTGGGGCAGGGGACTCTGTCTGCGGCTCCGGAAATTCGATTTCTGCAAAGGCATTGGGAGCAATGACTTCTTCTGCTTCGGCAAAGTCATCAAAGCCCGAGTCGTCAGTGATATAGATGTCCTGAGGCGCGGTCAGCGACTCAAGATTTGCCAGCAGCTTGTCGTTCAGAGCGTCGGCGTGTTGGTCTTCGGTATAGTCGTCTTGGGGCTGGGCGACCGGCACTGCCGCGATTGGAGCAGCCACAAGTGGCGCAGGCACAGATGCCGCTTCTTGTGCGGGGGCCGGTTTTTGGCTGTTGCGCAGACGGGACAAACGCTCTGCAACCGACTCGCCATTTGCGTCAAGCGGCGCAGTGTCCACAAGGCTGGGGGCAACTGATTGCGCAACCTGATCGGATTTGCCAATCAGGTCATTCGTTTCCCCTGCACGCAGGATCACGCCGTTGTCTTGAATTTTTGCCTCGACACGCCGCTGGATCTCGCGCTCGGCAATTTTATGCAGCATTGCCGCGTCGGGCGTCGGCGGTTCGGCACCAAAGTAGCGGTCGTCAGCCGCCAAATCGCGGAAATACTCTGCAATCGCTTTCATGGTGTTGAACGGTTCGTCAAAGCCCTCCAGCGTACAGCTGAAAGTCCCATAAGATACCGTTAGGATTTTACTCGCACCAATCATTGCGACTCGCCTCTCGATGTTTTCACTCTGGTAATATGCCCGTAAGATTGTCCGAATAAATGGACAGATCAGGGTAATTTAGTGGATTGATTGTGTTCATAGGCATGGGCATTTGCCGCAATTCGGTGGACAGTATCGCTATGAAACAGGTGATTGTCGAATCTTTGCGCGGGGTAACGCTGGCGGGTGGCGGCCCGTTTGGGGCAGGACTTTTGGCCCGTGCACGCAGCCATGCGCCTGTTATCGTTGCCGCAGATGGCGGTGCAGACAGGCTTTTGCGGCTCAATGTAGAACCCGAGGCCGTGATCGGCGACTTCGATTCCATCTCGCAACAGGCGCAGTCCCGACTGGCGGGGCGGTTGTTTCCGATCCCAGAACAAGAGACCACCGATTTCGACAAGGCCCTGCGCTCAATTAAGGCGCCCTTTGTCATCGGCATCGGATTCGTCGGCGGGCGTTTGGACCACGAGCTGGCCGTTTTGAACGCACTGCTGCGTCAACCCGATCAGCGCTGCCTGTTGATCTCGCCCAAGGATGTGACCTTCGCCGCCCCGCTTGAGATGCACTTGGATTTGCCGCAGGGCAGCCGTTTCTCTTTGTTCCCGATGGGCGCGGTCTCTGGCGAAAGCAAGGGCCTCCGCTGGCCGATCAGGGATGTCCCTTTTGCGCCGGACGCAGCAATTGGCACCTCGAACGAGGTCATAGGCCCCGTCCGTCTGCGGTTTTCGACGCGCAAGATGCTGGTCGTCCTGCCGATCAAAGCACTGGGCGCAGTCCTGCGCGGTCTCGGGGTCGCCTAAATCTGAAAGCACAGGCGCCAACCCGAGGCGATCCGGCACAGCCGGTCGCCGAGATATCAAATGCGGCGCCAGCCGCGCCTTTGGGTTCAGCAGTTCGGCACATTCACCGCCAGCCCGCCAAGCGAGGTCTCTTTATACTTCTCATGCATGTCCCGCCCCGTCTGGCGCATCGTCTCGATACAAACATCAAGGCTCACCAAATGGTCGCCATCGCCGCGCAGCGACAGGCTTGCCGCCGAGACAGCTTTGATCGCGCCAAGGCCGTTGCGCTCGATACACGGCACCTGCACCAAACCTTTAACGGGATCACAAGTCATGCCCAAGTGATGCTCGAGCGCGATTTCGGCCGCGTTCTCTACCTGCTTCACCGTACCGCCCAGCACCGCGCAAAGTCCCGCCGCCGCCATTGCCGCCGCCGAGCCGACCTCAGCCTGACAGCCACATTCCGCCCCCGAAATCGAGGCGTTGTGCTTGCACAGCCCGCCAATGGCCGATGCCGTCAGCAAAAAGTCCGCGATCCTCGTCGTCGATGCCCCCGGCACATGGTCCAGATAATACCGCAACACCGCAGGCAAAACCCCCGCAGCGCCATTGGTTGGTGCGGTCACAACCTGCCCACCGGCCGCGTTTTCCTCATTCACCGCCATCGCATACAGTGACATCCAGTCGTTGATCGTGTGCGGTGCGGTCATGTTCAGCCCGCGCTCGGCCAGCAAAGCGTCATGGATACCCTTGGCACGGCGGCGGACCTTCAGGCCACCCGGCAGGATGCCCGTCCCCTCCATCCCGCGCGAGATACAGTCGTTCATCACCTGCCACAGCCGCGCAATACCTTCGTCGACCTGGGATTGGCTGCGGAATTTCAGCTCGTTGGCCAGCTTCATTTGCGCAATGGTTTTGCCCGAAGCTGCCGCCATCGCCATCATCTCATCGGCGGTCTCAAAGGCATAGGGCACATCGGCGCGCGTTTTGGATTTTGCGTCGCTGTTGGCAGCAAGCTGCGCCGCGGTCAGCACAAAGCCGCCACCAATCGAGAAATAGGTCTCTTGTAGAATAACGTCGCCCTGCGCATCGGTTGCCTTGAGGATCATGCCATTCGCATGGCCCTCAAGCGCGGGGCCATAGTCAAACACAAGGTCCGCATGCGGATCAAAATGCAGTGGCGGCAAGTCCTTGGCATGGATGGTGCGGGTTTCGCGGATTTCGGCCAGCACCGTTTCGGCGCGGGCGGCATCATAGGTGGCGGGGTGAAATCCGGCCAGCCCAAGGATCGTCGCGCGGTCCGTCGCGTGCCCGATGCCGGTAAACGCGAGGCTGCCGTGCAGCGAGGCGCGCAGGCCCGCAAACTGGAACGGCGAGGCGCGCATCAGGTCAAGAAACTCTGCAGCCGCGACCATCGGCCCCATAGTATGCGAGGAAGACGGGCCGACGCCGACTTTGAACATATCGAAAACAGACAGAAACATCGGCTATCCTAGCGGTTGAGGTCTGGGCGAGACTATGCGCGAAGCGGCCTCGGCTTGCGAATGAAAACGACGCTTTTGGACGGCAAGCGGCTTCGGGGATTTTTGGCGTCGTTAAGGGGGTGTTAACCTCGCTGCTGCAAACTGGGCAGAGTTTGGCGATATGGGGGCACTATGGTTTCGGTTTTGTCAGGAATGATTGGCGGCGTTGCCGTGATGCTGTCGGGCTTCCTCTTGATCATGACGCATCCGAATGGTCTTTGGTTCTAAACTTCTGGCAGATCACGGCTTTTCTTACTCGCACCGCTAGCGGGCTTGGCCTATAACATGGGGCGAAACACCGATGTCGCCCGCTGCTGGGCCCAAGATTTAGGAATTCGCTATGACCGCCGAGCTTTCCCCTATCGACAAGGCAAAATTCGTCGCCGCCAAACGTGCGGTTGATTTCATTGAAGATGGCATGAAGGTCGGGTTGGGCACTGGCTCGACTGCCGCTTGGATGGTGCGGTGTTTGGGCGAACGTGTGCGCGAAGAGGGGATCAAGATCGTCGGCGTGCCAACTTCAACCCGCACAGCAGAACTGGCGCGGCAGATGGGGATCCACGTCACGTCTCTGGATGAGGCGAAATGGCTCGACGTCACAATTGATGGGGCGGATGAATTCGACCAACAGTTGGCGCTGATCAAAGGCGGCGGCGCGGCGCTGTTGCAAGAAAAGATCGTCGCCACCGCGAGCGATCTGATGATCGTCATCGCGGATGCCGCCAAAGAAGTGCAGCAGTTGGGGGCGTTTCCGCTGCCAATCGAAGTGATCCCTTTTGGCTGGCAAACCACCAAAGCCTTGGTCGAAGAGATGCTTGTTTCGATGGACGTGATGGCGCGGGATGTGACGCTGCGGATGAATGGCGCAAGCCCTTTGATCACGGATGAGAGCAACTACATCCTCGACCTCCACCTCAAGCGCATTGGCAACCCACGTCAGCTTGGGCTCGTGTTGAACCAAATTCCTGGTGTGGTGGAAAATGGTTTGTTTATCGATATTTGCGACATCGTCATCATCGGAAATGGCGACGGGCGGGTAACGGTGCGCGACATCAATTCGGGGTCTGAAACCGACGACATGGTGCATTTTAAACCGACCGACAATATCTTTGCCGATCTGGGCGAATAGGCCTGCGGGCGGCCCAAGATTGCGAAAAGGTGATCTGGGGTGATTTTACTTTCGGGCGCAGAGCGGGCATCACGATCTGCGTCTTTAGAAACTTTGGCGGCCAAAGCGGTGAGACATCCTCGCGCATCTTGGGCGCTTTGAGGGGAATATTATGAGCTTTGACTATGATCTTTTCGTAATCGGTGGCGGTTCTGGCGGCGTCCGTGCCGCACGGATTGCGGCCTCGGAGGGCGGGGCCAAAGTGGCGCTGGCCGAGGAAAGCCGTATGGGCGGCACCTGCGTCATTCGCGGCTGCGTGCCGAAAAAGCTTATGGTTTTCGCCTCTGAATATCCGTCGCTGATGCAGGATGCTGCGGCCTATGGCTGGGATGTAACGGCGGGCGATCTTGACTGGCCAAAGTTTCGCGGCCAGCTGGAAGCCGAGCTGAACCGGCTTGAGACTGCCTATCGTAACACCCTCAAAAACGCCAAGGTCGAGATTTTCGACAGCCGCGCAGTGGTCGTTGATGCGCATCGTGTGCGTTTGGCCGATGGGCGCGAGGTCTCGGCCAAGCACATCTTGATTGCCACCGGTGGTCGTCCGTTTGTGCCACAGTTTGAGGGGCGCGAGCTTGCGATCACCTCGAATGAAATCTTTCACCTTGAGGCGCTGCCAAAGCGTGCCTTGGTGGTTGGTGGGGGCTATATCGCCAGCGAATTCGCCTGCATCTTGAATGGCTTGGGCGTGGAGGTCGCACAGTATTATCGTGGCGCGCAGATCTTGCGCGGCTTTGACGACGAGGCGCGCGGCCATGTCGCCAACCAGATGCAGGCCGACGGTGTCGCCATTCATTGCGGCACTGATATTGAGCGGCTTGAGCGGGTTGCAGGCGGCATTTGCGCGATCGCCACCGATGGCACCGAGGCCGAGTTCGACATCGTTCTCTATGCGACGGGGCGGGTGCCGAATGTGGCGGGGCTTGGGCTAGAGGCCGTGGGCGTCGAGCTGGGCCGTAAGGGCGAAGTGGTGGTCGACGAATGGAGCCAGACGGCGGTGCCGTCGATCTATGCGGTGGGCGATGTGACCGACCGCATCAACCTGACGCCTGTCGCGATCCGCGAGGGTCACGCTTTTGCCGATACCGTGTTTCGCGGCGTGCCGACCAAAGCCGATCATGAATTGGTGGCCTCGGCGGTGTTTACCCAGCCCGAACTTGCCTCGATTGGTCTGTCCGAAGAGGCCGCCCGCGAGGCTGGCCCCTGCGAGATTTATACCGCCAGCTTCCGCCCGATGCAGACGCTTTTTGCGGGACGGCAGGATAAGGTCTTGATGAAGCTGGTGGTTTCAACCGAGACGCGCGTGGTCTTGGGCTGTCATATCGTTGGGCCGCATGCGGGCGAGATGATCCAGCTTGCTGCGATTGCGATCAAAATGGGGGCAACAAAAGAAGATTTCGACCGCACTGTGGCCGTGCATCCGACCATGTCTGAAGAATTGGTGACCATGAGAAAACCCGTTCGGGTGTTCTAAGGCGCACTAAAGGTCGCAGCTTGGCGGAAATTTAGGCTTTTGGGTTGAAGTCTGGTGGTTTAGCCCCCATTTTTAACTCAACAGAAAAAGACGAAAGGGTGATCAATGGCGGGTAGCGGTGGTCCCTGGGGCGGCAATGGCGGCTCTGGTGGTGATGATGACGAACGCAAAGTGCAGCAGCCGAATGGCCAGCGGCCTGGGCGGCGTCCCAATGACGGGCCACAGATCCCCGAAATTGATGAACTGATGAAGCGCGGGCAGGAACAACTGCGCGTGCTTATGGGCGGCGGAGGCGGTAATCGCCCGCCGCGCGGTGGCAGCTCTGGTGAGCTTCCGCCGATGTTTACGCGCGGTGGCATTGTGATCGGCGCGCTTGCGGCGCTTGCGCTCTGGGGCTTTGCCTCGGCCTATTCCGTGAAGCCGGAGCAACAGGCAGTGACGCTGATGCTGGGCAAATTTAGCGGCGTCTCTGAAGAAGGTCTGCACTTTGCGCCTTGGCCGGTGATGCGAGCCGAACTTGTGGAATCGCGCAAGCAGCGCACCACCGACATCGGAAATGGCGCTGCGGGGGCATTGGACAACGGTCTGATGCTGACGCGCGACCAGAACATCGTTGATATCGAATTCCAAGTGGTTTGGAATATCTCTGATCCTGCTAAGTTCTTGTTTAACCTCGCAGATCCAGAAGACACCATTCGCGCTGTGTCCGAGTCCGCGATGCGCGACATCATTGCACGCTCGGAACTGGCTCCGGTTCTGAACCGTGACCGTGGTGTGATTGCTGCCGAGGTTTTGGCCGCAATCCAGCAAACTCTGAACAGCTATCAGGCGGGTATCAACGTCATCCGCGTGAACTTTGACAAATCCGACCCGCCCCGCGAGGTGATCGACGCCTTCCGCAAGGTGCAGGCCGCGCAGCAAGAGCGCGACCGTCTGGAAAAAGAAGCCGACGCTTATGCCAATACGGTCACCGCTGGTGCCCGTGGTCAAGCGGCTCAGCTGCAAGAAGAGGCTGAAGCTTACCGGGCTCAGGTCGTCAACAACGCAGAGGGTGAGGCCAGCCGCTTTACCTCGGTTTATGAGGAATACGTCAAAGCTCCGGAAGTGACGCGTAAGCGTATGTATCTGGAAACCATGGAGAAAGTCTTGGGTGGCATGAATAAGGTCATTCTGGACGGTGTCGATGGTGGGGCGAATGGTCAGGGCGTTGTGCCGTATCTGCCGCTGAACAACCTCAATGCGCAAGCGGGAGGGTCGAACTGATGCGTGGTGCACTATTTATTCCGGTTCTTGCCGTTGCGGGCGCTTTGGCGCTGTCTTCGGTCTTTATCGTGGACGAGCGGCAGAAGGCTTTGGTCCTGCAGTTCGGTGAGGTCAAACAGGTCATCAACGAGCCGGGTCTTGGCTTTAAGATCCCGTTTATTCAGGATGTTTTCCTCTATGAGGACCGCATCTTGGGCCTGCCGACCCAGCCCCTGGAAGTCACGCCTCTGGATGATCGCCGCTTGGTTGTCGATGCCTTTGCGCGCTGGCGGATTGTTGATCTTGAGGCGTTCCGGCGCGCGGTTGGTTCGGGTGGCGAGAATGCCGCGCGTGACAACCTTGATAAGATCATCAATGCTGAAATCCGCGAAGTTTTGGGTGGAGTTCCAAGCCAAAAGGTTTTGTCGGAAGACCGCACAAGCCTGATGAACCAAATTCGCGATCAAGCACGCGCCAAGGCGCTTGGGCTTGGGGTTGACGTGATCGACGTGCGCTTGACCCGCACCGATTTGCCCGAGCAGAACCTTGAGGCGACGTTTGGCCGCATGCGGGCAGAGCGCGAGCGGGAAGCTGCCGACGAAATCGGCCGCGGTAATGAGGCGGCGCAACGTGTGCGCGCCGCTGCAGATCGCTCGGTGGTCGAGATCGTGTCACAATCGCGCAAAGAAGCCGAGGTCATTCGCGGTGAAGCAGATGCGACGCGCAACGCGATTTACGCCGGAGCCTTTGGCAAAGACCCTGAATTCTTTGCCTTTACGCGCTCGCTGACCTCTTATGAGCGTGCATTGCAGTCGGGTAATTCGTCGATGGTCATGAAGCCTGACAGCGAGTTCTTTGATTATTTGCGCAGTGAAAAAGCGCCCGTTCCTGCACAATAAGCGGGAAAGGACATTGGGGCCGGTGCACTGCACCGGCCCTTTTTCGTTCAGGGCTTTTGTTTGAAACCGCTGGCCATTGTGGTTATCAATCACAAGAGGTTGAAAGTCCGCGATAAGAGTTGCCTTGCAGCTTGCGTGGACCAAGGCGATAAATGACTGCACCCTTACGACCCTTAGGGCGGAGGGATTGTCGAAAAGGAGTTTGAACGTGCTTCATCACCCCACTGCTTATATCAAAGCGATGCCTGCGCTTGCGCAACCGCGTGCGCCGCGTCTCTTGCTGGCGCTTGGTCTGGGCCTTGGATTGGCGCTCGCGCCGGCGTTGCAAGTCGAGGCGCGCGGCGCCCCCGAGAGCTTTGCCGATCTGGCCGAGCAAATCAGCCCGTCGGTCGTCAATATCACCACGACTTCGGTCGTCGCCGCCAATACCAGCGATGCGCCTATGGTGCCGCCAGGGTCGCCTTTCGAGGATTTCTTCAAGGATTTCATGGCGCCAAACGGGCAGGGCGGCAATGAACCGCAGCGCTCCGAAGCGCTTGGCTCGGGCTTTGTGATCAGCAAAGACGGCTATATCGTCACCAACAACCACGTGATTGAGGGCGCAGATGCGATCGAAGTGGAGTTCTTTGGCGGTAAAAAACTGAAGGCCAAGCTGGTTGGCACTGACCTGAAAACCGACATCGCGGTGCTCAAGGTTGAAAGCCCAGCCCCGCTGCCGTTTGTGGCCTTTGGCGACAGCAACAAAATGCGCGTCGGTGATTGGGTTTTGGCGATGGGCAACCCGCTTGGTCAAGGGTTCTCGGTGTCTTCGGGCATCATCTCGGCCCGCGGTCGCGAGTTGAACGGCGCTTATGACGACTTTTTGCAGACCGATGCCGCGATCAACAAAGGCAACTCTGGTGGCCCACTGTTTAACATGGACGGTCAGGTAATTGGCGTGAACACCGCGATTTTGTCGCCTTCGGGCGGCTCGATCGGGATTGGTTTCTCTATGTCGTCGAATGTCGTGATGCATGTCGTTGATCAGCTGAAGGAATTTGGCGAGACCCGTCGCGGTTGGTTGGGTGTTCGCATCCAAGACGTAACCCCCGATGTCGCCGAAGCGATGAGCCTTGCCGAAGCCTCGGGCGCTTTGATCACCGATGTTCCGGATGGTCCGGCGAAAGAGGGCGGTTTGCTTGCGGGCGACGTGATCCTCAGCTTTGACGGCAAGGTGATTTCGGACGTCAAATCCCTGACCCGCACCGTTGCTGACAGCCCGATTGGGCAAGAGGTGCCAGTGGTGATCAATCGCGCAGGGGCCGAGCAAACCTTGCAAATCAAGCTTGGCCGCCGCGAAACCGACGAAGCCGATCAGCCTATCCCCGCCGCGCAAAAGAACGCCCCAGAGGCTCCAAGCGCCGAAGTGATGGGTCTGACTTTGGTTCCTGTCGATGCGCAGGTGAGAAAAGACCTTGGTCTGGACAATTCGGCAACGGGATTGGCGATCACCAACGTCGATCAAAGCTCTGAAGCCGCGGACAAAGGCGTGGGCCCTGGCGATGTGATTGTCGAGGCTGGTCAGCAAAAGGTGATGAAAGTCAGCGACTTGCAAGACCGCGTGACCGAAGCCAAAGATGCCGGCCGCAAGTCGATTTTGCTGCTGATCCGCCGTCAGGGCGATCCACGCTTCGTGGCGCTTTCGGTCCAGTAACCTCAGGCCAGAACGACAGTGGGGCGGCGGGGGAACCTGCCGCCCTTTTTCATGGCTGCCTTAGCCGATCTCGCGCAGCAGACGGGTGCGAAACGACAGCATCCAGTCCGCACGCTCGGCCGCTATAGCGCGCCCCGTCGCGGTCTGCATAGTGTCCGCAATTTTCATCAGCTTGACCTCGATGTGATCCAACGCAAAGGCTCGGTCGTTCAGGTCGCGATGCTGCGCCATCGGATCGTCGGCATCAAACAAGCCGCCGCCCATCTGTCCCGCAACATGGAACATCCGTGCAAGACCGATAGCCCCCAATGCCTCAAGCCGATCAGCGTCTTGCAGCACACGCGCCTCGGGCGTTTGCGCGGTAATATTTGCGGAAAAGCTATGGGCTGCGATGGCATGACCGACAGCCGAGAGCTTGGTCTCGGGAAATCCATCTGCGCGCAAAAAGTGGCACGCCGCCTCAGCCGAGAGGGTCGAGGCCCGTGCGCGGTCGGGGTGCGACTTGGGCAGATTGACCAAATCATGAAAGAAAGCGGCGGGCAGCAGGATTTCCAGATCGCAAGGCTCGTCCATCGCGATCAGTTGCGCTTGCTTCCAGACGCGGCGCAAATGCCCAAGATCATGGGCGCCATCCGCAGGCTGGGCAGACCATTGGCGGATCACTTCGGCTTCGTAGCGGCTTTGGGGCTCGGTGATATGGGTCATATTTTAGAAATATCCGTCGCTAGGATGCCGAGCTCTTGCGCGGCGGTCAAAGAAAGGACGGGGCTGTCGAGCCCGCGCTCGGCCTGAAACCGACGGATTGCGTCGGCGGTTTCGGCATTCATCTCACCCGTCACAGGTGCAAGATAGAGCGCGCGCGCCTTGAGCGCCCGTTGCAAAGTGGCCAGAAAGTTGATCGTCAAGCTCTCGGGGCAGGGGGTGCGGAACCAGACTTCTTTTGTGTCTTGCACCATGCGCTGATGTGTATTGGTGCGATAGCTGGCGGGTGTGGTCACACGTCCATCCGCACCGCGCACCTCGGGGGTAAGCATCAACTGCTCGGTCACGGTTTCGATGACCGCCGGCGTGATGTCGCGCCCCCAGCAAGCGCCCTCGGTCTTTGGCGGCTCTTGTCCGGATTTCAGGACAATCTGAGCGATGGGTTGCCCCGAAACCACCGGTGCCGTGACACGGGGCCGTTCACAGGCGGCAAGGGCCAGCAGGCAGCCAAGTAAGACGCAAAACTTCATAGATGTCCTGATGTGCCGTTGGGTTTCTCTGGGTTTCCAGAGGGTCGGGGCCAAGCATAGCGAAAAACTGCCGCGCTGCAAAGCCTGATGCAGGCTGGCGCATTTGACGGATTTGCTGTCGCCGTGGCTCTGGCAAATGCTTTTCGTTTCACCTAAGTATTGCAGCAGGTTTCAGCAATGCGGGAAGTAAAATGGCGAAGATCACCTATGTCGAGCATGGCGGCAAAGAGCATGTTGTCGAAGTTGCCAATGGCTTGACGGTCATGGAAGGCGCGCGCGACAACGGCGTTCCAGGCATCGAGGCAGATTGCGGCGGCGCCTGTGCTTGCTCGACTTGCCATGTGTATGTCGATGCGGCTTGGGTTGATAAGCTGCCGAAAAAGGACGCGATGGAAGAGGATATGCTCGACTTCGCTTATGCGCCTGACCCCGTGCGCTCGCGTTTGACTTGCCAGATTAAGGTGACCGATGCGGTCGATGGCTTGCGGGTGCAAATGCCAGAGAAGCAGATTTGAGGATCTTGGGGGCGGCGGCGGTCGCCCTTTTTCTCGCCTCGGGGGCAGAAGCGCGGCAAAGCTGCGCCTCCGCTCTGGGGTTAGAGGCGTGCTACTCAGATGCGGGTGGGCCTGTCGGTTATGACCACGCCATTTTGGGCGATGTGCCTGAATGGACCGAGCTGCGGCTGAACGCGGGCACGGTGCGCTTTGCCAATGGATTTTTTGAGGATATCGCACCTGTCGTGGCGGATGTGACTGGCGACGGTCGGCCAGAAGCCCTTGCGGTGCATAGTGATTTCAATCTGGGCGCGCGCTTGGTTGTCCTGTCCGAGCAGGGCACACTTGTCGCCGCGACGCCGTTTGTAGGTCAAAGTCACCGCTGGTTTGCCCAAGCAGGCGTTGGCGATTTTGATGGCGATGGACAGGTCGAAATTGCTTACGTCGATCGCCCGCATCTGGCCAAAGAGCTGGTTTTTGTACGGGTTGAGCAAGGTCGCTTGCGAGAAGTGACGCGGATTTCCGGTCTCACCAATCACCGGATTGGCGATAATCGCATCAGTGGCGGCGTGCGCAACTGCGGCTCGGGCGACGAGGTTGTTCTGGCTTCGGGCGACTGGTTGCGGATTATGGCGGTGCGGATCGGCAAGGCGCCGCGGACGCTTGGTGCATATTCCGCCACCGCGATGCAAGCAGCGCTGCGTTGTCAGGGCTAGTTTGATTTCTGCTTTGGCTGGAACGGCAGCGGCACCACGGGCACGCCCTCTTGCAGCAACGCCCTCGCTTCTTCGGGCTTTGCCTCACCATAAATCGCGCGCGCCTCGGTGTCGCCTTGGTGCATTCGGCGCGCTTCTTTGACAAAGTTGAGCCCGACATATTCCGAGTTCGCTTCAATCTGCGCACGCATTTGAGCCATCGCTGTCTCGGTCGGAGTGGCGGAGAGATCGGGCTTGGCAGAGTCGCGCAGGTTTGGCGCCATCAAGCTTTTTTCAACCCGCGTTTCGCCACAGATCGGGCAGGCGATTTGGCCTGTAGTTGCAAGCGTGTCGAAGCCGCTGGCGGATTGAAACCAGCTTTCAAAGCTATGGGTGTTGTGACAGCGCAGGCTGTATTTAATCATCGCGGTGCCTCAGAGGTGTCAGTCTAAACTGCGCCTGAAGTCACGTATTTGCAAGGGTTTGCGGCGTAAGAAGCAGTGGCAACTGCTTGAGCAAGTTGCGAAGCTGCGGCTCGTTGACCTTGCGCGCGGCTTTTTCCGTCGCAAACCATTTGCGGCGCCGTTGCTTGCGTTCGGGGAACTTGTCTTGCAACGAGGCGACGTGAAGCGCAAAGACCTCGACCTCGCAGGGTTGGACCTTTTTGGGGCTGAGCACCTTATCATAGCCAAAGCTGCCAAGCGGCACGTCAGCAATGGCGCCGCGCACGCCTGCCTCTTCCCAAGCTTCGATTTCGGCGGCTTGCGCGGCGGTGCGCTGGTCCATAGGCCATCCTTTTGGGATCACCCAACGCCCAGTATCGCGGCTTGAGATAAGCAGAACCTCGACCTTGCCACGATTCATGCGCCAACAGACTGCACCGATTTGGGCAGTCGTAGGTTTGGAAATAGGTGGCGCAGGACGCGTGTTTGGTGGCAATGCTTCAGCCTCAATTTGTGATTTTGACGGCCTGCTTTTGGATCAAGCCTAACCAAAGTTTCGCATATTGGGACCTGAATGGCTAGGCCGCTTTGCCTAAAATGGCGCAGATTGCGTCATAAATCTGTTACATTGACCTGACTTGGAGCGCAAACCAGCAAATCTCCGCGGCATTTAGCAGGTTTCTGCAGTGGCAGAGACAGGTGGCTTGGGCTAGACAGGGGCGTCAGATTTGGAGTGCCATCTTGAAGGTTGCCTGCATCACCCCCGTTCGGAACGACCGTTTGTTCTTGCGCAAATGGATCGACTATTATGGCGGAAATTTTGGGCGGCAGGCGTTGTTTGTCATGCTTGACGGGCTGGACGAACAGATCCCAGAGGATTGCGAGGGTGTTAATTTTCTGCAACTGCGCCATAGGGACTGGGAGCGCGAAGTCAAAAGCACCGCGCTTCGTCGCGCCTCGATGGACCATGCGCGGACGCGGGCGATGTCGGATTTGGCGGCGATGCTGTGGCGCTATGACTATGATGCGGTCATAGCGACGGACGTGGACGAGTTTCTGATTGCCGATCCCGCGCGCCACGACAGCCTTGCGGCATTTTTGCAAAGCCATCGCGCCAGCACCGCCACGCTCTCGGGTCTTGGTCTGGATGTGGTGCAATCTTTGCCGGATGAGCCTGCGATCGACGCCGCGCGCGGCTTTCTCGATCAACGTCATAAGGCTGTCGTTTCAGCGGCTTACACCAAACCTGTGCTTGCGTTTCGTCCTGTGACTTGGGGGGCGGGTTTGCACCGTGTCAAAGGGCGCAACTATCACATCCACCCTGATCTCTATCTGTGCCACTTTGGTTTGTGCGACTATGAGACGGCGATGGGGCGGGCCAACGACCCACGCCTGATCGCGGCAGGCTGGGGCCCACATGCCCAACGCCGCGAGGCGTTGTTCCGGCGGGTCGAGACAGCCGAAGCCGTGGCCGGCGACAGCTTTTTCGCGGCGGCACGCAAGCGTTTGACTTGGCGGCGGCGGCTTTTGGCGTGGAACAAGCCCGCAACCCTAAAGGATTTGCCGGTTGTCACGCTGCCTGAGCGGTTTCGCGGTCTGGTTTAGCCTCGGTTTCGGATTGGCATTGCACAGCCGCGGCCTTGGTTGATAGGAAGCGGCAGCCAGCATCATCAGGGGGCCTTTATGGACGGAATTTCTCTTGCGGCGCAAAATCGCGAGGCGCGCAGTGACCGTGCCGTCTATTTCTGCGTTGACGCCAAGTTCTTCCCCTTTGCGCTGTTCGTCGCTGATCAAATCGCGACGAAATATCCGCAACGTCAGTTCGAGCTGGTGCTGATCAGCGCCGAGCCTTTGCCCGATCATCCGCTCATGGCGCTGCACGATATCCGCGTGGTGCAGGTTGATGCCGCCGCTTGGGGCAGCCGACTGCCCGCCGACGAGCGTATCAGCTTTGCCGCCTATCTGCGGATCATGGCTCCCGATTTGCTGGCGGCGGACTACCGCCGGATGCTCTATCTGGACGCGGATGTCTTCTATCAACGCGGCGATTTGAACCGTCTGTTGGATCTCGACCTCGGCGGCCGGGCTGTCGGCGCTGTGCGTGATATGGTGCAGCTGCGCAAACCCGACCGTGTGCCCGAGGACTTTCGCCCCTTTGATCTGCCGTTTGGCAAGTATTTCAACTCGGGCGTTTTGCTCATCGACGTGGCAGAGTGGAACACTCAGCAGATCACCCAGCGCGCGCTGGATTTTGCATCCGAGAATGCGCTCAAGCTGATGGCGCACGACCAAACCGCCCTCAACGTCACACTGCGCGACAATTGGGCAGAGCTGTCTTTGGTCTGGAATTATGAATATTCGCATCAGACCATGTATTACATGGGCTTTTTCGACGTTTGCTTTGTGCATTTCATTGGCCGCCGCAAGCCGTTCAAAGGCAGTTACGGCGGTTTCGCGCGCCGCTTTACCGAGGAATACCGCCAGTTCTTTGCCGCGCATGCGCCGCATTTGACGGCTCAAGACGGGCTGCAAATGCCTGCACAAAAGCGCAAACACATCTATGCGATCCTGTTTACGCTGGTCAACGTCGCGCGGTTTTTGCCCAACGATGACCGCTTTGCCAGCGATTGGGACGTGAAGCTATAGTTTGGGCGCGTGGCTCGGCCAGTCGGTGGCTTGGTGATAGGCTTGCCCCATCGCCAGGACCTCGGCATCGGCCCCGACACGCCCCGCAATCTGTCATCCCCATCGGCAAGCCCTTCGCGCCAAACCCCAACGGCAATGAAATCGCGGGCAAACCGATCAAACTGATCGGAATAACCACCTCCATCCAGCGGTGATAGGTGTCCATCGCTACCCCGTTGATCGCTTGCGGCGAGCGCCACTCTGCTGGAAACGGCCAAACCTGCGCCGTTGGCAGCACCACCGCATCATATGTCTGAAACAACCGCGCCATATGCGCGTAATAGCGCGAGCGAATGACGCTGGCCTCATAGACCGCCTGCGCCGTTAAACTGCGGCCCTGCTCGATTTCCCAAATCGTTTCGGGTTTAAGCTTCGCCCGCTTTTCGGGATCGTCATAGATCGCCTTAAACCCACCCGCGTTCAGCATCGCGCGCAGCGTCGTCCACGCCTGCCACAGCTTGTCGGCAGGGAAGGGCGGCGCAATCGGCTCGACCGTCGGCGCCCAGATCGGCAAAGACCGCAAGACCGGCCTCGCAAAGCTCTAGGATGCCCGGCTCTATCTCATAGGCGCCGCCCCAGTCGCCCAACCAGGCAATCCGCTTGCCGCGCAGATCGCTCGTGCAAGTGCGCTGGCAAAGTCCTGACCGTCGCGGCCAAACGGCACCTCTGGGTTGACGCCGGCCTGCACCGTCAACAGTCGTGCCACATCCTCGACCGTGCGCGCCATCGGCCCCTCGGTCGCCAGCGTCGCCAGATGGGTGTCGCCCTCGGCATCGCCGGGCACCAGCCCCCAAGACGGGCCGAAAGCCATAGACATTGCAAAACGCCGCCGGATTGCGCAAGCGACCCCATCATGTCCGAGCCATCCGCCACAGGCAGCATCCGCGCCGCCAGCCCCGCCGCAGCCCCGCCCGAAGATCCGCCCGCCGTGCGCGGTCAGATCATAGGGATTGCGCGTCACGCCATGCACCGGATTGAACGAATGGCTGCCATGGCCCCATTCGGGCGTGTTGGTCTTGCCGATAAAGATCGCCCCGGCCGCCCGCATCCGGGCCGCCAGCAGATCATCCTTACTCGGGCACGAAATCGGCGAAACAGCGGCGAGCCATAGGTGGTGCGCAACCCCTTGGTGGCGCAAAGATCCTTCACCGCCATTGGCAGGCCATGCAGCCAACCCGCGGCGCCGCATCATCCGCCAGCCGCGCCTCGCGCCATCAGCGCATCCAGGATCGCGCAGCGAAATCACCGCATTCACCGCCCCGTTGACCGCCGCAATCCGCGCCAGAATGGCGCTGCCATCACCTCCGAAGGTGCGACCTTGCGCGCTGCAATCATCCGCGAAAGCTCCGAAGCCGAAAGCTCCGTCAAATCCACGCCAATTCATCTGTCCTCAGATATCACTCGGGGATAGGCCTTGCCCACTGGGCAAGGCCGTAAGGGGCCGAAGGCCCCTTACCCGCGCGCAGCGCTAAAGAAGCGGATGCGGGGGCCTTGGCCCCCGCATCCACCGCTGATCAGCGTTGCAGGCCTATTTCTGCAGCTCGGTCCAGATCGCCGTCATATACTCCTGCGCCTTGGGCGAGCAGGTCGGGATGAACTGACCCGCCGCCTTGAACTCTTCGGGGATCACCACTTCGGGTGCGGTCTTCATGTCTTCCGGCATGAAGGCATCCGAGCCGGCAATGCCATTGGCATAGCGCGCAAAGGCCGAAATCATCGCGGCGTTTTCGGGATCTGCGATGAAGTTCGAGGAACTTATAGGCCTCCTCGACATTCTTGGCATCTGCCAGCAGCGCCACCGAATCCATCCAGATCGGATAGCCTTCTTTCGGATAGCCGTATTTCACATCCGGATTGGCCATCCGCGCGCGCATGGTCGAGCCGTTCCAGTTCACGCTGGCCGCCCAGTCGTTGTTCGACAGCTTTTCGGTGGCGCCATAATCCATCGACATCCAGTCCGGCTTGGCCGCACCAGCGCATCTCGCGGACCTTTTTCAGCAGCTCGGTGTCTTCGGTGCAGGGCTCGCCGCCTGCCAAGCCATCACCGCAAGGTTCACGATATCGTTCATCTCGGGCACGACGTTGACCTTGCCCTTCAGCTCGGCGGGCACATTCAGGAAACATGTCCGAGGTGTTGATATCGCCGCCGTAAACCTTGGTGTTGACCGCCACGCCTGTGGTGCCCCACTGCCACGGAATGGTGAAGTCGCGGCCCTTATCCCAGCTCACATCCATCCACTCCGGCGCGATGTTCTTGTGGTTCGGAATCTTGCGTCAGATCCGAGCGGCACGATCAGGCCCTTTTCGGCATAGATCTGCACATATTGGTGCGTTGGCACCACCAGATCAAAGCCCGAACCGCCAGCTTCGATCTTGGCCAAAGCCGCGTCGTTGCTGTCGTAATCGGTGACCGTCACCTTGATGCCGGTCTCTTTTTCAAACTTCGCCAAGCAGTTTCGGGGCTGGTGTAGTTGCCCCAGTTGAACAGTTGCAACGTGCCTTCTGCCGAGGCGAGCGAGGTGCTGGCCAGCAAAAGCGCCGCTGCGGAAAATAGTTTTGTCATTGTCGTCTCCCTGTTGGTTTTGGTCTATTTTTGCAGATCGGTCCAGATGGCGGTCATGTAGTCCAGCGCCTTGCCCGAGCAGGCTGGCATGAAATGCCCCGCGGCTTTGACTTGCCTCGGGGATAATCACCTCGGGGGCGGTCTGCATATCGGCGGGCATGAAGGCTTCCGAGCCCTGATGCCGTTGGGATAGCGCGCAAAGGCCGAGATCAGTGCAGCATTCTCTGGCAGCATGATGAAATCAAGGAATTTATAGGCCGCATCGACGTTCTGGGCCTCCGACAGCAGCATCACCGAATCCATCCACAACGGATAACCCTCTTTCGGATAGCCATAGACCACATTCGGGTTCGCAAGCCGCGAGCGGAAGGTCTCGCCCGACCAGTTGACGCTGGCCGCCCATTCGCCGTTGGCCATCTGCTCGGTGGTGCCGTAATCCATCGAGACCCAGTATTGCTTGGCGTTCATCAGCGCGTCGCGGGCCTTTTTCAGCACGGCGACATCCTCACTGCAAGGGCTGCCCGCCCGCCCACATCACCGCAAGGTTCACGATCTCGTTCATCTCGGGCACGACGTTGATCTTGCCCTTCAGCTCATCTGGTGGGTTCGAGGAAGATGTCAGACGTGTTCGGATCGCCCTTGTAGACCGAGGTATCCACCGAAATGCCGGTCGAGCCCCACTGCCATGGGATCGTGTACGTCGCGCCCCTTGTCCCATTGCACATCCATCCACTCGGGCTGCGATGTTGCTGTGGTGGGGCAGGCGGCTCAGGTCCAGCTTTTGCACCAGGCCCTTTTCGACATAGATCTGCACGAAATGCGCCGAAGGCACCACAAGGTCAAACCCCGAGCCGCCCGCCGAGATCTTGGCCAAGCGCGGTGTCGTTGCTGTCGTAATCGGTGACGGTGACCTTGATGCCGGTCTCGGCCTCGAATTTGTTCAACAACTCGGGCGAGGTGTAATCGCCCCAGTTGAACAGATTCAGCTCTTCCGCCTGCGGCAAGCGCAGTGGAGCAGCAGCAAAAGCGAGAGGCCGAGAAGGGTCTTTTTCATGAAGGGCAGTCTCCTGTTTGTCAGTCGTCTTTGCGGGTGAGAAGGAAAAACGCAGTCAGCAGCACCACGGTCAGCAACAGCAGCATCGACGAGATCGCGTTGACCTCGGGCGTCAGCTGGCGACGCATCTGGCCCAGCATATAGGTGGGCAGGGTGTCTTGACCGCCGGATTTGACGAATTCGGTGATCACCACATCATCAAGGCTGATCACAAAGGCCAGCATCGCCCCCGCCGCCACCCCCGGCGCAAGGATCGGCAAGGTGACATAGCGAAAGGTCTGCCACGCGCTTGCGTAAAGATCGGTGGCGGCCGTCTCCAGGCTGATGTCCATGCCCTCAAGCCGCGCACGGATCGGCAGATAGGCGAAGGGAATGCAAAAGGCCGAGTGCGCCGCAGATCACATAGCCCAGCCCTTGATAGCCCGTCACCTGTTTGATCATGCCGAAAAAGATCAGCAAGCGACACGGCGGTCACGATCTCTGGCACCATCAGCGGTTGGTTGATCATCACATAGATAAAGGTCTGGCCCTTGAAGGCCTTGCGCCGCGTCGTGCCAAGTGCCGCCATCGTGGCCAGCGCGGTCGAGATCACCGCCGCCGAAACCGCGATGATCAGGGACCGCACCGTCGCGTCCTTGACCGCATCGTTGTTCCAAGCCTTGGCATACCAATCCAGCGAAAACCCGCCCCAGACCGCAACCGAGGTGGCTGGCGTTAAAGCTATAGGCGACAAGCGTAAAGATCGGCAGATAGAGCGCAAGAAACACCAGCACTGCCGTGGTGGCAAAGCCGGGCAAGCGTGGCGACCGAGAAAGTTGGTTTAGCCATGCGACGTCATCCTTATTGGCGTATTTCACATAGATCAGCAGCGCAGCCGTCACGATCACCAACAGGGTCAGCGACAACGATGCCCCCAGCGGCCAGTTGCGACCCTGTCCGAACTGCAGGTCAATAAAGTTGCCGATCATCATCTGCTTGCCACCGCCCAGCACGCGCGGCGTCACATAGGCCCCGAGTGAGGGCACAAACACCAAGATCGAACCGGCAATAATCCCGGGCTTCACGATCGGCAGGATCACCCGGCGCAGCACCTGCATCCGGCTGGCATAAAGATCATACCCGGCCTCAAGCAGGCGCATATCAAAGCGGTCGATCGCAGCAAAAAGCGGCAGGACCATCAGCGGCAGATAGACATAGGTCATGCCCAGAAACACTGCCGTATCGGTATACATCACTTGCAAAGGCGTTGAAATCACGCCCAATTTCAGCAGCGCTGTGTTCATCAAACCTTCGGACCGCAGCACTTCGTTCATCGCATAGGTGCGGATCAACAGATTGGTCCAAAAGGGAATGGTGATCAGAAACAACCAAAGCGCGCGCGACTTTGGCGGGCGTGTGGCGATAAACCACGCCGTCGGAAAACCCACTGCAAAGGTAAAAGCCGTGGTCAACAGCGATAGTTTAAGCGAGCGCCAAAAGATCGTCAGGTTCGCGTCGGCCAAGCGATAGGTGTCGTCAAAGATGTCCTTGGTATAGAAAATCCCGCGCCAGCCCTCAAACGACAGCGCCCATTCGACGTTGCCGTATTTTCCCGCCGTCAAAAAGGAATAGACCACCACGATCATCAGCGGCCCAACGGCGAAAAGCGTTAGCACGATCAGGGCGGGTGTCGACAGCAGCCAACCGTTGCGCGTGGATGCCGTTTCTAGATTGCGTTCAGCGGCGCTCATCTCAATCCTCCACGATCTGGGCGGCACCCTCGACTATGTGAATGCCGACGGCTTGGCCCTTGGTGAACTTGCCCGCACCCGAAGCTGGGCTCTGCACGCGGGCGACGACTTCGGTGCCGTCTTTCAACGCCAGATGCACATGCGTATCGGTGCCGAAATAGACCTGCGACAGCACGGTTGCAGGCAAGCTGCCCGCCGTGCCCGCAGCCACCAGATTAAGTTGTTCTGGGCGCAGGGTCAGCGTCACATTGCCCCCTGCCTTCAAGCCGGCAACCGCAAGGCGGTCGCCCGTCGAGAGTTTGGCCGCGCCGTCTTGCGCGGCGGCAGTCAAGAAGTTGGTCTCGCCGATAAAGCTGGCGACAAAGCGGTTGATCGGGCGGGTGTAAATCTCTTCGGGGGTACCGACCTGCTGCAACTTGCCCGCCGACATGACACCGATGCGGTCTGACATGGTCAGCGCTTCTTCTTGGTCATGGGTCACGAAGATAAAGGTGATGCCCGTTTCCATCTGCAGCCGCTTCAGTTCGACCTGCATCTCCTTGCGCAGCTTGAGGTCAAGTGCCGACAGCGGCTCGTCCAGCAGCAAAACCTTTGGCGCCGGAGCCAGCGCGCGCGCCAAAGCGACCCGCTGTTGCTGCCCGCCCGAAAGCTGCGAGGTCTTGCGATTGGCCATTGTCTCGAGCTTTACCAAGGCCAGCATCCGCGCAACGGTTTCGTCGACCTCGGCTTTGGGGCGGCCTTGCATCTGCAAACCAAAAGCGATGTTTTGCGACACGGTCAGATGCGGGAACAGCGCATAGCTTTGAAAGACGGTATTCACAGGACGCTTGTTCGGCGGCAGATAGGTGATGTCCGCGCCCTCAAGCAAGATCAGCCCGTCCGTCGGCATCTCAAACCCCGCGATCAGCCGCAGCAGGGTCGTCTTGCCGCATCCCGATGGCCCCAAAAGCGTAAAGAACTCGCCTTGGCGGATCTCGACCGAGACATCATTCAACGCTTTTACCATCGCCTCGCCTTGGCCAAAGGCCTTGACGACGTTGCGGGCTTCGATTGCATTTGTTTGGGCCAAGATGACTCGCTCCGTATGATTTTGATCATATTGGGGCGCGCTTTGCCAAAAGGTGCAACATAAACTTGGCTGTCGGCTTAAATTTTGGGCATTAAATAGGTGAAACGGATGATTTGATCAAAATATGTGCGGTAAATCCACGCTGCACACGCGGTTCCTGCCACTGGTTTGCCCAGCATTTGCCCCACTGCGGGACGACCTACCGGGGCAAATGCTGGGCAAGAACGGCTGCCATGCTCTCTACTGTCAGAGGTTTTGCCAGATGACCGTCGCCACCAGCGGCCAGAAACTGCGCGTGATGGTCGGGGTCAGCATCAGCTGTCATCGCGATAATCGGCAGCGACCTAGGGGCAATCCGGCGCATTTCGGCAAGACACTCCATCCCGCTCATTTCAGGCATGTTGAAATCGAGCAGCACCAGATCGGGCGGGCTGTCGGCGATTTGCGCAAGCGCCTGAGCGCCGGTCGCGGCCTCGCTTGCGTGGTGGCCCAGATGGCGCAGATAGGTCATCGCCACCAGCCGATTGGTCGACACGTCATCGACAACCAAGACATGGCGGGGGGGATCGTCAGGGCGCGGGCGCGACACAGCGTCCTCGCTGGTCACCTCTGGGATTGGCAATTTGGTGGGCGGTGCGGTGAGGGTTAGGCGGAAATGTGCACCCTTTGCTGTGGGTATGAGCACCAGATCGCCGCCCATTTGCCGCGCCAACCCTCGGCTGATCGACAGACCAAGCCCCGTGCCCGTAACGGCAGAAGACCCGCGCTGAAAAGCTTGAAACAGGGTCTCGGCCTCGGCAGGGCAGATGCCGCGCCCCGTGTCTTGCACGTCGATCTGCAACTTGTTCCCACGCATGGACGCCCGCACCGTCACGTCGCCTTCTTTGGTGAACTTGAGCGCATTTGACAGCAGGTTAGACAGACACTGGCGCAGCCTGACCGGATCCAGCATCAGGTGATGCGGTAGGTTTGGCGCGCCATAATAGCGCAACGTCACCCCTGCGGCTTCAAACTGCGGGTCAAACAGCGCAAGGATCGCGCGCAAGGTCTCATTCGGGGCGATGGCTTGCGGGCGCAGTGTGACGCCATTGCTGCCAAGCGCCGAGGTGTCCAGAATATCGTCAAGCAGCACCGCAAGCGCCTTGGCCGAGTCGATTAAAACTTCCATCCGTGCAAGGCTGGCGGGGTTGGTCGCCTGCGCGCGCTCTGCCGCGCCCATGCCGATAATGCCGTTCAAAGGCGTGCGCAATTCGTGGCTGATCTGGGCAATGAACTGGCTTTTGGCTTGGCTGGCGGCATTGGCCTGCTGGCTTTTTCGCGCGACAGCCCTGTGCAATTGGTGGTTCGAAACCATCGCGGCCCATGTATAGGCGCCGCCGGCAAATACCCCCAAACTTGACACCAGCAACCCCTGCATGTCGCCAACGCTAATCCAGTAATAACTGTTGCCAAGCGCAGCCGTCCCCGCAAGAATCGCCACCATTACCGAGCCAAGTGGCAAATGCACCGATCGTGCTGCAGTGGCATTCAGCAGCCCCATGCTGATCAACCCCACCGCAAGCGGTTTGGCCATCGGCACGTCAAGCTGCCAAATCATTGCGGTGGGCAGGCAATAGGCCAGCTCTGACACCACCATCCCTGCAAAGACAAAGAACCGGTCCAAGCGACTTTCTTTGATGCTCATGCGTTTCATAAACGGCAGAGAGGCAAATTCGCCTGCTAAATCAAAGAAAAACGCCAGCACGCAAACCCAAAACGGCAAGAATGTCGACATCATCAAATAGGCGGCACAGCTTGCGACGACATGTGCAGGATAAAGCCGCAGCGTCAGCGCGAGTTGGTCCGCGAATTCCTCTTTGACATCGTATTGGCGTTGCAGATTACATATCCTTGAACTGGCACTGACACTTTTACACATCTTATGCTAGGAATCTGGTCGCACTCTAGGCGCGACAGTGTTTCCAAGCCATTAAGCCCGCAGTTATTTGGGCAACTGCAGCTCGATTGTCTGCAAAAGTGTGCCGTTGCGATCATATAGCAAGAATTGATTAGCACTGCTGACCACGCCGATCCAGTCTTTGCCAAGCGTTACGGCCTGAGCGGTGGTATTTTCCGGCAAGACAATGCTTTCGGGCAGCGCGCGCGGTTCGGTGATTGCATTTGCATTCGGCATGCGGGTGACAAGCACCGCGACCACGGTTATGACACCGACAATCATGGTGATCATCAAGACGAACACCAAAGCTTTTAACAATCGCAGCGAGGGCGGCAGCCTTGGCTCTAAAGGAGTATCGGTCATGGCTGGCCCTTTTGATGACGAAGATACCCCGATGGGGCAGTTGGTTGTAGTGATTGGCGAGGATGCGCCTGCGCGTCTTGATAAGGCGCTTGCGCTTTATGTGCCAGAGCAAGCCGCGCTTTCTCGCTCGCGTTTGATGAAGATGATCGACGACGGCGACGTTTTCCTTGACGGCAAGGTGATGAGCAATCCCAAAGCCAAGGTCGAAGAGGGCCAAGCCTACACCCTGCGCCTTGCGCCTGCGGTGGATGTAGAAACCGTGGCCGAGGACATTCCGCTGAATGTGATCTGGGAAGACGGCGATCTTATCGTGATCGACAAGCCTGCAGGCATGGTTGTGCATCCCGCACCAGGCACGCCGTCGGGGACTTTGGTCAATGCGCTGTTGCACCACTGCGGCGACACGCTGTCGGGCATCGGCGGCGAGCGGCGCCCGGGGATTGTGCACCGCATTGATAAGGACACCACGGGGCTCTTGGTGGTGGCGAAGTCTGACCGCGCGCATCACGGACTTGCGGCGCAATTCGAGGCGCACACCGTCAACCGTCACTATGTTGCGGTGGTGCATGGGGTGCCTTCGGGCAGCGATCCGCGGCTGCGCGGCTTGCGCGGTGTCAGCTTTGAGGCCGGCGGTATCCTGAAGATCGCCACGCATTTGGCCCGCCACAAGACCGACCGCCAACGTCAAGCTGTGCTCTGGGACCAAGGCCGCCATGCCGTCACCCGCGCTCGGGTCATCGAGGATCTGCGCGGCGGCGCGTCTTTGGTCGAGTGCTGGCTTGAGACAGGGCGCACCCATCAAATCCGCGTTCACATGTCTTATGCGGGCCACGGGCTGTTGGGCGATCAGACCTATGGCGGCAAGCGCAAGCTCGCGCCCAAGGTCTTTGGCGATGAGGCCGCAGCCTTCGGTATGGAGTTCCCGCGTCAGGCGCTGCATGCCGCGACATTGGGCTTTGAGCACCCCGTCACGGGCGAGATGCTAGAGTTTTCCTCGCCTCTGCCCGCCGACATTGAGGCGCTTTTGGCGGCACTTCGTTAACAACGGCGTGAAGTCTTTGACACAAACCTTCAAGTGCGACGGGACAATGTTCATCTTACGTTAAGATAATTGTGTATGATCTGCTTGTCGGCAGGGTTGTGCATTCCTACATTGCCGAACCCGGGGGCGATCTCGCACCGGACATGAAAAGGAGCGTCGTCATGAGCACCTATGCAAACCTACCAGCCCCCAGCCCCGAACAGGGGCTGAACCGTTACATGCAGGAAATCCGCAAGTTCCCTCTGCTGGAACCTGAAGAAGAGTACATGCTTGCCAAGCGTTGGGTCGATCACCAAGACAGCACCGCCGCACATAAGATGGTCACCTCGCACCTGCGCTTGGCGGCAAAAATCGCGATGGGCTATCGCGGTTACGGCCTGCCACAAGCCGAAGTGATTTCCGAGGCCAACGTCGGTTTGATGCAAGCGGTGAAACGCTTTGACCCTGAAAAGGGCTTTCGGCTTGCGACCTACGCGATGTGGTGGATCCGCGCTTCGATTCAGGAATATATCCTGCGGTCGTGGTCGCTGGTGAAGCTTGGCACAACATCGGCGCAAAAAAAGCTGTTCTTTAACCTGCGCAAGGCCAAAGCCAAGGTCGGCGCGCTGGAAGAAGGCGATCTGCGCCCCGAGAATGTCGCCAAAATCGCGACCGAGCTGAACGTGACCGAGGATGAGGTGATCTCGATGAACCGGCGCTTGTCGGGCGGGGATGCATCGCTGAACGCGCAGGTTGGCTCTGATGGCGAAGGCTCGACCGAGTGGCAGGATTGGCTTGAGGACGAGGACAGCGATCAGGCAAAGGACTACGAGGCGCATGACGAATACGTCATCCGCATGAACCTGCTGCAAAACGCGATGACGGTTCTGAATGACCGCGAGCGTGATGTGCTGGAAAAACGGCGCTTGTCGGAAACGCCGATCACTTTGGAAGAGCTGTCCGAAATCTACAGCGTTAGCCGCGAGCGGATTCGCCAAATCGAAGTGCGCGCCTTTGAAAAGCTGCAAGAACGGATGCGCGAGTTGGCCAAGGGCAAGGGCATGGTGGTGCCCGCGTAAAGATCCGACTGTTGGGCCCCTGCGGCCCAACAGTTGCACCCCGTCGCAGCAAAGGCTAGGACAGCGGCAACAAGCCAAGGGGCCAAACGATGACAATGCTGGAAACCTTTATCAAACCGATGCACCGCGAGGGCTATAAGTTCGTCGCGATTTTTGCCGCGATCACGGCTGTGCTCTTCCTTGTGTGGGAGCCGCTTGGCTGGATCGGCGTTGGTCTAACCGTCTGGTGTTATTACTTTTTCCGCGACCCCAAGCGGTCGGTGCCTCAAGGCCGCGGGCTGATCGTCTCGCCTGCCGATGGTGTGGTGTCGCTGATCGAACGCGCAGTGCCGCCCGCAGAGTTGGGGGCAGGCCACGCCGAATTGACCCGCGTTTCGGTCTTTATGTCGGTGTTCAATTGCCATGTGAATCGCGCACCAACCGCCTCGCGCGTGCTGAAAATGGCTTATCGTCCGGGAAAGTTCTTTAACGCGGCGATGGACAAAGCTTCGACCGACAACGAGCGCAACTCGCTGTTGCTTGAATTGCCGGACGGTCGCCACCTGATCGTGGTGCAGATCGCAGGGCTGGTTGCGCGCCGGATTGTGCCGTTTGTCAGCGAAGGCCAAGGCCTGCGCACGGGCGAACGGTTCGGTCTGATCCGCTTTGGCTCGCGTTTGGATGTCTATTTGCCCGAAGGGGTGGAGCCTCTGGTTGCACTGGGCCAAACGATGGTTGCGGGCGAAACCGTTTTGGCCGAGCTGGACCGTGACCTTCTGCGCCGCACAGGCATCTCGGAATGAGCGAACCTGACCTGCCAGAGACCGCCCCGAAAGAAGGCCGCAAGCGGCTGCATTTGGTCAAGCTGATCCCGAATTTTATGACCATCGCGGCGCTGTGTGCTGGCCTGACGGCGGTGCGGTTTGCGGTTGATGGACGCTTTGGTATGGCGGTTGCGCTGATCATCGCGGCGGCGGTTCTGGACGGGTTGGACGGGCGCATGGCGCGGCTGCTCAAGAGCCAAAGCGACATGGGCGCCGAGTTGGACAGCCTGTGCGATTTGGTCAACTTTGGCGTGGCGCCTGCGCTGATCACCTATCTGTGGGCATTCCAAGGCATGCGGTCAGAGGGCTGGATTGCGTGCTTGGTCTACACGGTGGCTTGCCTGCTGCGGCTTGCGCGCTTTAACATTAGCAATCGCCAACCTGACAATGATTCCAATAGCTTCCAAGGCGTGCCTTCGCCTGCTGGTGCGCTTTTGGCGCTGTTCCCGATCTTTTTGTCCAACGCGCTTGATGGCGGCGCGCCCTATGCGATTTGGGCCGTGGCGGTGTGGATGGTCTTGGTCGGCGGGCTGATGGTGGGGCGTTTTCCGACGCCGTCCTTTAAACGCGCAACGGTCTATGCCGAGAATGTCAGCTTTGTCATTCTTGCCTTTGTGGCACTTGTTGCCGCGCTGATGACCTATCCTTGGACGACCTTGGTGCTGGTTGATTTGGCCTATCTGGCCGCGATTGGCTACAACCTGCTGCGCAAACGCAATCAGCGCGCGGCGACCTGAGCGGTTGCGCGGGTGAACAGCCCGCGCTAGCCTCTGGCGATAACGCTGGGAGGCAACTATGACTGTTACACGCTGGGGAATTCTTGGGGCGGCGAACTTTGCACGCCAGCATATGGCGCCTGCCATTCATGCGGCCAAAGGGGCAAAACTGGTGGCTCTTGCCACGTCGAGCCCAGAAAAAGCCAACGGCTTTCAGGAGTTCTGCCCCGATCTACGCTTGCACAGCACCTATGAGGCTCTGCTCGCGGACCCCGAGATTGACGCCGTTTATATCCCGCTGCCCAACCATATCCATGTGGAATGGACGCTCAAAGCGCTTGCGGCGGGCAAGCATGTGCTGACCGAAAAGCCGATTGCCATGCAGGCAAGCGAGATCGACGCGATCATCGCTGCGCGCGATTCCACGGGGCTGTTGGCCGCCGAAGCCTATATGATCGTGCACCACCCGCAGTGGCAGCGCGCCAAGGATTGGCTCGAGGCGGGCGAGATCGGCACCCTGCGCCATGTCGATGCGCAGTTTTCTTTCTGCCTGAACGATAAGGACAATATCCGCAACCGTCCCGAAGTGGGTGGCGGATCTTTGCGTGACATTGGCGTTTACACTTTCGGCTCGGCGCGGTTTGTGACCTCTTCTGAGCCCATTGATATTTCGGCGCGTCTGATCATGGAAAATGGCATCGACAGCTTTGCCCAGGTGGCGGGCATCATGGCAGGGCCGCATGGGAAATTCACATATAATTCAATGACCTCTATGCGGCTTTATAATCGGCAAACCGTGACGTTTCAGGGCGACAAAGGCATGATCCGGCTGGATGGGGGGCCGTTCAATGCCAATGTGAACGACCTTGCGGCGGTAAGCCTGCATCAAGACGGCAACCGTGTGACGACCGAGCGCTTTGCTGGCCTTAACCAATACGTGCTGCAGGTCGAGGCGTTTGGCCGTGCTGCGCAGGGTCAAGAGGCCTATGCCTGTCCGCTCGAATTCGTGCGCGGCACCCAAGTGATGATGGATGAAGTCTATGCGAAGGGCGTTGAAATTACGCTTTGAGCAAAGCTGCGCAAACATCGGTGGTGTTTCATGTGCCTGCGGCGGTCATCACCGCAGGCGCTGCAATGCCGCCCTTTTATGCCAAGGCGGCAGAGGTCTTGGCGCAGCAGGGCGTTAAAACTTGGTTTGTGCCACACCAACGCGCCACCACTTTGGCACAGATTGAGGCTGATCGCGATTTTCACATCATTGACCGGGGGCGGATCCGGCATCTTCGGGCGCTGAACACTGCCTCGGCCTATATCGCGCCGTTTATCTACCTTGACCCGATCGGGGTGCGGACATTTTCTTCACTGGCAGAGCTTCCGTTCGAGGCGGACCGTGTTGATCCGCATCGCGCCCAGAGGTTTCATAACAACCTGCGCGCGCGATTGGTCACGGCGCGGAAATCGCGCTATGAGCAGCCGTCGGAGGTGCTTGCGATCCCGCAGCACTGCATCGCCGTGTTTTTGCAGGCCGAGGGCGAGCGCGATGTTGATGAGGCGTGCTATTTCAATCTGCGTCAGATGATCACGGCGCTGCTTGCCCGCGCCGACCCGCGCCCCATCGTTGTCAAGCCGCACCCGATGGACAGCGACTTGGAAACGCTGGCGTGGTTGGTGCAAAAGGCGCGCAAAGACAGCCGCTTGCAGATCATACCTGCAAATATTCACGACATTTTGGCCCAAGCCGATGTGGTGGTGACGATCAATTCCGCGGTCGGAATAGAGGCGATGCTGCACGCGCGGCCCGTGGTTCTGTGCGGTCATGCCGATTTTCGCGCTTGCGCTGAGACGGCGCGCAGCCCAGACGGCCTGGATGCCGCGATCAGCCAAGCTGAGGCCAAAGACTGGCCCTTCGCGGCGTTCTTGCATTGGTTTTTTGTTGAAAACTGTCTGAGTTTGCGGGCCAAGGATTTTGGCCCGCAACTGATTTCGCGCATTACGGCGACGGGGTTTAGTCTTCCATAGCCTCAAGCTCGTCGATAAAGCCTGCGATCATCGACAAGCCTTTATCCCAGAATTTCGGGTCGCTGGCGTCCAGACCAAAGGGCGCAAGCAGCTCTTTGTGGTGCTTGGACCCGCCCGCTTTGAGCATATCGAAGTACTTCTCTTGGAAATCCGGCAGCCCGTCAGCATAGGCGGCATAGAGCGCGTTCACCAAGCCGTCGCCAAAAGCATAGGCATAGACGTAGAAGGGCGAGTGGACAAAGTGCGGGATATAGGCCCAGAAGGTTTCGTATCCGTCCATGAAATCAAAGACTTCGCCCAAGGACTGTGCCTGAACCGACATCCAGAGCGCGTTGATATCATCGGGGGTCAGCTCGCCCTCGGCGCGGGCGGCGTGCAGCTTGCATTCGAAATCATAGAACGCGATTTGGCGCACGACGGTGTTGATCATATCCTCGACCTTGCCCGCCAAAAGCGTCTTGCGCTCGGCGGGGGTCTTGGCGTTGTCCAACAGCTTGCGGAAGGTCAACATCTCGCCAAACACGCTGGCCGTTTCGGCAAGCGTTAGCGGCGTCGAGGACAGCAGCTCGCCCTGACCTGCGGCCAGAACCTGATGCACGCCGTGGCCCAACTCATGCGCCAAGGTCATGACATCACGGGGTTTTCCCATGTAGTTCAGCATGACATAGGGGTGCACGGTGGTCACAGTTGGATGCGCAAACGCCCCCGGAGCCTTGCCCGGCTTAACGCCCGCATCAATCCAGCCGTCGGTGAAAAACGGCTTGGCAATCTCGGCCATGCGCGGGTCAAAGGCGGCATAGGCCGACATCACGGTCTCTGTTGCCTCGGCCCAGTTGACCAGACGCGGCGTCTCGATCGGTAGCGGCGCGTTGCGGTCCCAGGTTTGCAGCCTCTCAAGCCCCATCCACTTGGCCTTGAGCTTGTAATAGCGGTGCGACAGCTTGGGGTAGGCCGCGACCACGGCGTTGCGCAGCGCCTCGACCACTTCGGGCTCGACGTGGTTTGCAAGGTGGCGCGAGGCCTGTGGGCTTGGCATTTTGCGCCAGCGATCTTCGATCTCTTTTTCCTTGGCGAGCGTGTTGTGCACACGGGCAAAGAGCTTGATATGTTTGTCAAAAACCACAGCGAGTGCGCGCGACGCCGCCTCGCGCTTGGTCCGGTCCGCGTCGGTCAAAAGGTTGAGCGTCGCCTCAAGGTTTAGCGCTTCTTCTTCGCCGGCGACGTCGAACATCAGGCCTGCCATCGTCTCGTCAAACAGTTTGTTCCAAGCACTTGCGCCAACAACCGAGGCGTCGTGGAGGTATTTCTCCATCTCATCCGAAAGCTGGTGTGGACGCATGGCCCGCATCCGGTCCATCACAGGGCGATAGCGCGCAAGATCAGCATTCTGCGCGAGCAACCCATCCAAAGCGCCATCTTCCAAGCGGTTGAACTCAAGGCTGAAAAACACCAACGGCGTGGTGAAATCGGTGATGTCGTTTTGCACATCGGCCATGAACTTTGCACGGTCCGAGTCCATCGTGTTTTGATAATAGCGCAGCCCCGCATAGGACCCGATCCGTCCCGCGATCACGTCAATCGCCTCGTAATCGGTGATGCAGGTCAAAAGCTCTGCCGCCGAAAGGCCTGCAAGCTTGCCCTCGTAGCGGCTGGCAAAATCGGCGCAGGCGGTCTCAAGCCAAGCCATATCGCGCTCAAGCTCGGGGGCGTCGGGCGCGGTGTAAAGATCGTCCAAGTTCCAATCGGGCAGATCGCCAAAGCTGTTCGAACCGATACGCGCATCGAAAACAGGGCGTTTTGCGTTGGGAAGGGGCAGGGGGAGCATCGTCATGGCAAACCTCATTCACTGTTAAACCCATCTAGGGGGCAAAGTGGGGGGGCCGCAAGTGTGGCTCACGCGAATGGCATTGGCGATTTTGCCTAAAATTTGTGCGAAACCGCCAAAAATGAGGGTTTCGCACGCAGCAGCCTTTACCTTGGGCCTGCCGCAGCCTTTACTCGAAGAATAATAGCGAAAGGGCGGCGGCAAATGACCACCTGTTTCAATGAGATGTTTCAAGACGGGAAGGTGCGCGACCCCTATATGGGTCTGCAAGGCTGGAGCGCGGATATGCCCGCCGATGTGCGGCTTGAAAAGCAAGCCGAGGCCGAGGCGCTGTTCCGACGGATCGGCATTACCTTTGCGGTTTACGGAGAGGGCGGCGACCCTGATCGGTTGATCCCCTTTGATATGTTCCCGCGGGTGTTCATGGCGCAGGAATGGGCCAAGCTGGAGCGCGGTATCAAGCAGCGCGCCAAGGCTCTGAACGCGTTTTTGGTCGATGTCTATGGGCGCGGCGAGATCGTGCGAGCGGGCCGTATCCCCGCGCGGTTGGTCTATCAAAACGCCGCCTATGAGAAAGCCGTTTGCGGCTTTGTGCCGCCAAAAGGCGTGTATTCTCATATCGTTGGTGTCGATATCGTGCGGACGGGCCCGGGTGAGTTCTTCGTGTTGGAGGACAACTGCCGCACCCCGTCTGGGGTGTCTTACATGCTGGAATCCCGCGAGATGATGATGCGGATGTTTCCAGAGCTGTTCCAGAAAAACCGCATCGCGCCGATCGACAACTATCCTGACAAGCTGCGCCGCACGCTGGCCAGTGTCGCGCCGCGCAAATGCGACCGCGACCCGACTGTGGTGATCTTGACGCCCGGCCACTATAACTCCGCCTATTACGAGCACTCTTTCCTTGCCGATATGATGGGGGTGGAGCTGGTCGAGGGCGCGGATTTGTTTGTCGACGGCGAGTTTTGCTACATGCGCACGACCCAAGGACCCAAGCGTGTGGATGTGATCTATCGCCGCTTGGACGACGATTACATCGACCCGTTGTGCTTTCGGCCTGATTCCATGCTTGGGATTGCCGGGCTGATGGATGTGTATCGCTCGGGCGGGGTTTCGATTTGCTCGGCTCCGGGGGCGGGGGTTGCCGACGACAAGGCGATCTACACCTATGTGCCAGAGATGGTGCGGTTTTATTTGGGCGAAGAACCGATCCTGAAAAACGTGCCCACGTGGAAATGCGCCGAGGCGCAGGATTTCAAATATGTCACCGAGAACCTAGCAGAACTGGTGGTCAAAGAGGTCCATGGGTCGGGCGGCTATGGCATGTTGGTTGGTCCAAAGTCGACCAAGGCCGAGGTCGAGCTGTTTCGCAAACTGATCGAGGCCAACCCGTCGAACTATATCGCGCAACCGACGCTGGCGCTTTCGACCACGCCGACTTTTGTCGAGGAAGGAATCGCCCCGCGCCACGTCGATTTGCGCCCCTATTGCCTTGTTGGTTCCAAGATCGAGCTGGTTCCAGGCGGTTTGACCCGCGTGGCGTTGCGCGAGGGCAGCCTTGTGGTGAACTCGTCGCAAGGCGGTGGGGTCAAAGACACTTGGGTATTGGCGGAGTGAATTATGCTAAGTAGAACCGCCGAAAATCTCTATTGGATTTCTCGCAATATGGAGCGGGCCGAGACGGCTGCGCGCTTGCTAGAGGTCGGCGCCCGCATCGCGCTTTTGCCGACCGCCGAGGGGTATCATTCTGACTGGGACAGCCTTTTGCGCGCCAGCGGCAATGCCGACGGCTATGCGGCGAAATACGGTGGCCCGACCCAAGAAAACATCGAGAGCTATCTTTTCTTTGATTGCGACAACCCGAATTCGGTGGTGTCCTGCATCACCCGCGCGCGCGAAAATGGCCGCATCGTGCGCACCGCGCTGACCACCCAAGTCTGGGACGCGCTGAACACCGCCTTTCAAGAGATGCGGCAGATCGTGGCGCGGCGCAGGCCCAATCAGGATTTGTCGATGCTGACCGAGTGGGTGATGCGTCATACGGCGATGCTGCGCGGTGCGATTGATGCGACTTTGCTGCGCAACGATGGCTATAACATCTTGAATATCGGCTATTATCTGGAGCGTGGCGACAGCACGGCGCGTCTGATGGATGTGAAATACTATGTGCTGCTGCCAAGCGCGGATTACGTCGGCTCGGGGTTGGACAACGATCAGTGGTCGATGTTGTTGCGGGCGATGTCGGCGCATCGGGCGTTTCACTGGGCCTATGGCGGCGATATCACCTCGGACAAGATCGCAGATTTCCTGATCTTGAACCCGCAGTGCCCACGGTCGTTGTTGACCTGTGTCGCGGGGATGAACAACCATTTGGCACGGCTGGCCAAGCATTACGGGCGACAAATGCCCGCCCAAGCTGAGGCCCAAGGCATGTTGTCAGAGCTGGAAAGCATCACCACCGAAGCGATCTTTGAAGAAGGTCTGCACGAGTTCCTGACCCGCTTTATCGCGCAAAACGCGCGGCTTGGCGCCATCATTCACGACTCCTATCTCTCGGGGGATATTCAATAATGTTGCTTTCAGTGGATCACACGACGCTCTATCGCTATGATGTGCCCGTGCGCGGCGTGGTGCAAAGCCATCGCCTGACGCCTTCGAAATTCGATGGCCAAAAGGTGTTGGAGTGGGAGGTCACCGTCTCGGGCGGCAAGATCGGCGGCGGCTTTCGGGATGGTGCGGGCGATTGGGTGCAGGGCTGGTCCGTGGCGGGCCCTGTGTCCGAGATTGAGGTGCGAGTGCGCGGTCGGGTCGAGACGACCGATCTTGCGGGCGTGCTGCGTGGCCACAAAGAGGTGGCGCCGCCCTTTGCCTATCTGCGCGAAACAGTCCCGACGCGGGGGTCGGACGGGCTGCGCGCGTTGGGACAAAACCTGTTGAATGCCAATGACTTGCTTGCTGGATGCCATGCGCTGTCGGCCGAGGTTTCGGACCGCATTCGCTATTCCCCTGGGACGACGCACGCGCATACCACCGCCGCCGATGCTTTGGAGCAGGGCGAGGGCGTGTGCCAAGATCACGCCCATGCGGTGATCGCGGCGGCGCGAGCGGCGGGTATTCCTGCACGTTATGTCGCGGGATATCTTCAGGCCGATGAGAGCGGGGCTTCACATGAGGCGTCGCACGCTTGGGCCGAGATTTTCGTGCAAGGCATCGGCTGGATTGGCTTTGATCCGACCAATCGCTGCTGCCCTGATGCGCGCTATATTCGGTTGGGGTCAGGGCTTGATGCACAAGACGCTGCGCCCATTCGCGGTATTTCGCGCGGGATTGGCACCGAAAGCCTTGAGGTCACCGTTGCAGTTCAACTGCAAGAGCAATAGCCTGCGAGACGAATCTCGGAGACATCTATGACCTATTGCGTTGGACTTTTGCTGAATGATGGCATGGTTTTGCTGTCCGACACCCGCACCAACGCTGGGTTGGATAATATCGCGACCTATCGCAAGATGTTTCACTTCGAAAATCCGGGCGAGCGGGTGATCTCTATCGTCACGGCGGGGTCGCTTTCGGTGACGCAGACGGCATTGATGCGGCTGCGCGAGGCGATTGATGCGCCAGATGCGACCGAGACCACGTCCATTATGTTGGCGCCGTCGATGCTCAAGATGGCGTCGATCATTGGCGATACGCTTGCGACCGTGCGGTTGGAAATCGCGGACCGCATGGGGATGATGAACCAAGGCGCTTCAGCGTCGATGATTGTCGCGGCGCAGCGCAAGGGCGGGCCGATGCGGCTTTTCCTGATCTATCCCGAAGGTAATTTCATTGAGGCGACCGAAGACACGCCGTTTCTGCAAATCGGCGAGCATAAATATGGCAAGCCGATCCTTGACCGCGTGGTGAAGCCGACGACGTCGCTTCTGGATGCGGAAAAGGCTGTGCTTTTGTCGATGGATTCAACGCTTCGTTCGAACCTTTCGGTGGGGATGCCGCTTGATTTGGCCGTGATCGAAAAGGATGACTGCCGCGTCACCCGCGAACGGCGGATTGAGGCGGGTGATGAGAAGTTCCGTTTGATGTCAGAAGCTTGGTCTGCGGCGCTTCGCGATGGATTCGCGCAGATCCAAGTCTGAGGCCATCTTATTTGCGCGCGTGAAAGAGGTTTGCGACCTTGTCATAAAAGGCCGCGCGCGCATTGGTGCTTTCCATCATCACCTCGTGTTCGGCACCGCTGAACAGCTGCAACTCGCCGCTTTGCCACCCCGCCATGCGCAAATGGATGGGCGCGACGTCGACAATCTTTTCTTGCGTGCCAAGCGCCGTATAGCAAGGCAGGGCAGGGGCCGGCAAAGTTGCCAGCGCGTTACATTCCGCAAGGGCCGCATGCAGCCAGCCAAGGCTTGGCCCGCCAAGGGTCAGTTCCGGATGCGCCGTGGCTTGGGCTTGCATAAAGCGCCACATCTCGGGGTCTGAGGTGAGGCTGTTGCCAAGAAAGGGCTGGCTCAGCACATAGGTTTTCGCGCCTGTCCCTGGCAGATACTTGCTGTCGAGCCGTAACCAGCGCGACATAGTTGCGATCGCCATCGCCGCGGGGCGTAGCCAAGCTGCTATCGAAATCCCCCACATTGGTGCAGAAAAAGCGACGGCCTTAATCCCCAAGCCGCGCGTCACCGCCCGCAGCGCAATCGCGCCACCCATGGAATGGGACAACATGAAATAGGGCTCTGGCAGGCCTTGCACCCGCGCAAAGGTCAGCATCGCGTCGATATCCACCTGATATTCGACGAAATCCCCAACGTGCCCTGTGAGACGGTCGCCCAGCGGTCGGTCGGCAAGACCTTGGCCGCGCAGGTCAATCACCAAGGTCGCAAAGCCGCGCGCGCGCAGATCGCCTGCTGCGGGGGCGTATTTTTCAATATACTCGGTGCGGCCGGGGACGAGCAGAACCGTCCCGGCAGCCCCGTCATGCCGCCAAACCCCAAGCCGAAGCTGCACACCGTCGGCGCCCTTGACGAAAAACGCCTGACCGTCGTCGGGACCCATCGCCTCGGGGAAAAGCGGCGCTTGGTTCACGACAGCGCCGCGCCAAGCTGCATCGCCATCGGCATAGATCCGTCAACCGCCAGCTTGCCCGTCATAAAGGCTGTGGTCGGGTTCATCTCGCCTGCCAGCATCGCCTGAAACACCTCGGTCGAGGCGGTCAGTGTCACGTCCGCCGCTTCGTCGCCTGCGCGCACGCCGTCCACGTCCACCATGATCGCGCCTTCGCCTTCGATCACGAATTTCGCGACCCCATCAAAGCCGTTGCCCAGCTTGGTTGACAGTGCCGTGACGGCTGCGGTGATAACTTCGTTCATTTTGCATCCCTTCGTGATCTGCGGGCACTGGAATTCTGCGCCGCTTACGTTACTTTACCCTTTATGAAAGCGCATCTCGGGTTACACAATCGTATCGTTGCGGCATTTGCGGTGGTTTTTTTGACCGCCTCGGCCGCTTTTGCGCAAACGGATCGGCTTGATGAGCTGTTTTCCCGTCTCAAAACCGCTGACGCCTCCGAATCAGGGCGCATCAGCACCGAGATTTGGGATGAATGGTCGAAATCGGGCTCTGCTGCGATGGACCTTTTGTTGAAACGGGGGCGGGATGAGATGACCGAGGGCCGTCCCGAGCTTGCCATCGAGCATCTGACCGCCCTGATTGACCACGCGCCCGACTTTGCCGAAGGCTGGAATGCGCGGGCGACCGCCTATTATCAGGCGGGACTGCTGGGGCCGGCGGTGGGGGACATCGCGCATGTTCTCAGCCTGAACCCCCGGCATTTTGGCGCGCTTGCGGGATTGGGCGCGATCTTTGAAGAGCTGGAAAAACCCGAGCAAGCACTTGAAGTTTATAACGCGGCGCTTGCTTTGAATCCCCATGCGGATGGGCTAGAAGCGGCGGTCAAGCGGATCGAAACCGATCTTCAAGGCAGCGACCTTTAACCCAATCAAAGGCAAGCGATGCAAGCGCAGCACAGGGTGACGGCGGTCCTCGGGCCGACCAACACCGGAAAAACTCATTATGCGATTGAGCGTATGTTGGGGCACCGTACGGGGGTAATTGGCCTGCCGTTGCGGTTGCTTGCGCGCGAGGTTTATGACCGCATCGTCGCCTCTCGCGGCCCGTCGGTGGTGGCTTTGGTGACGGGGGAAGAGCGGATTGTGCCAGAGCGGGCGCAGTATTGGATCTGCACGGTGGAATCGATGCCGCTGGATATTGGTGCCGATTTTGTTGCCGTGGATGAGATCCAGCTTTGCGCCGACCCCGAGCGCGGGCACGTCTTTACCGACCGTTTGCTGCGCGCCAGAGGGCTGCACGAGACTCTGTTTATGGGGGCCGAGACCATGCGGCCTGCGATTGCGGGGTTGGTGGCGAACGTGCAGTTCCTTAAGCGGGACCGCTTTTCCGAACTGACCTATACGGGACAAAAAAAGGTCAGCCGGATGCCGGAACGTTCTGCAATCGTTGCGTTTTCGGTTGAAAACGTCTATGCGATTGCCGAGCTGATCCGTCGCACCAAAGGCGGGTGTGCCGTGGTGATGGGAGGCCTCAGCCCGCGCACACGCAACGCGCAGGTGGCACTCTATCAGAACGGCGAGGTGGACTATCTGGTGGCCACCGATGCGATTGGCATGGGGCTTAATCTGGACGTCAAACACATCGCCTTTGCCTCGACATCGAAATTCGACGGGCGGCGGATGCGTGCGCTATATCCGCAGGAACTTGCGCAGATCGCTGGCCGAGCGGGGCGGTATCTGGAGAACGGCACCTTTGGGGTGACGGGCGAGGTGCGGCCCTTGGATGAGGAGACCATCGAGGCGATCGAGCAGCACCGCTTTGACCCGATCCGCAAGCTTGAGTGGCGCAACCACGCGCTGGAATTCGGCAGCATCCCGCGGTTGATCGCCAGCCTTGAGGCGCCGACCCAAAACAAATGGCTGGCGCGGGCGCGCGACGCTGATGATGTGGTGGCGCTCAAATACCTGTGCGATTTGCCCGAGGTCAGCGCCAAGCTGAATACCCCCGCGCGCATCCGGCTTTTGTGGGATGTTTGCGGCGTGCCGGACTTTCGGAACGCGGCGGGGACCGAGCATGTCACTCTTTTGGCGCGGATTTTTGATTTTTTGACGGGGCGCGGGCTGGCGCAGACAAGAATTCCTTCGGAATGGCTCGAAAAAGCCATAGCGCGCATAGATAAAGCGGGCGGGGACATCGATACCATCTCGAAACGTCTGGCCTATATCCGCACTTGGACCTATGTTGCGCAACGCAAGGGCTGGGTTGAGAACGAAAGCCATTGGCGCGCCGAGACGCGTGCAGTAGAAGACCGATTGTCAGATGCGCTACACAGTGCCCTGACTCAACGATTTGTTGACCGGCGCACGTCCGTGCTGATGCGGCGGTTGAAGCAGAAGGAGACCCTCGTGGCCGAGGTGAATGACAAGGGCGAAGTAACGGTAGAGGGCGAATTCGTTGGCCGTCTTGAGGGGTTCCGTTTCCAACAGGATGCGACAGCCTCGACCGAAGAGGCGCATACCCTGCGCCAAGCTGCAATCGCGGCGTTGAAACCGGAATTCCACCTGCGGGCGGACCGGTTCTACAACGCGCCGGATACCGAGCTTGATTTCACCGAGCAGGGGGGCCTTATGTGGGGCACCACTGCCATGGGGAAACTCGTCAAGGGTGCGGAATCCGTGCGTCCATCGGTAGAGGCTTTCGTCGATGACGAAGCTGGCCCTGATGTCGCCGACAAGGTGCGCCGCCGTTTGCAGCACTTTATCGACCGCAAGATCGCGGCAGGGTTTGAACCTTTGCTGGCGATGGGCCGTGATGAGACCCTGACAGGGCTTGCGCGCGGGTTTGCCTTCCGTTTGGTTGAAGGTCTGGGCGTGATCCCCCGCGAGACCATCGCAACCGAGGTCAAAGATCTGGACCAAGAAGCCCGTGGCGCGCTGCGCAAACACGGGGTGCGCTTTGGTCAGTTCACGGTGTTCTTGCCTGCTCTGCTCAAGCCTGCGCCGACCCGTTTGCGTCTGGTGCTTTGGTCGCTGTGGAACGGTCTGGATGAATTCCCCGAAAGCCCGCCACCGGGCCTCGTGACCATCCCGAACATCGCGGCAGTGCCGTCGATGCATTACACTCTTGCGGGTTATCATCCCGCAGGCGCACGCGCGATCCGCATTGATATGCTGGAACGCCTTGCCGATATCTTGCGCAACAAAGACAGCCGCGCTGGCTTTGAAGCAACGCCGGACATGCTCTCGATCACCGGTATGACGCTGGAGCAGTTCAGCGATCTGATGGCGGGCTTGGGCTATAAGGGCGTCAAGTCCGAGCGTCCAAAGGTCAAAGCCGTACCGGTTCCGGTGGCGGTTGACCCGAATGCGCCTGTGCAGCCGATCACCGAAGAAGAGTCGGCTTTCGTGCATCCCGATCCAGAAGCGCCCGTCGAGATGGAGGTGTTCTACACCTTTACTTGGGCGCCGAAACCACGCCCACGGCCAGAGCGCGCTGCGCGTCCCGAGGCTGCACCGCGGGGGGATCGTCCTGCGCGCGAGCCTCGCAAAGAGGGCGATGCTCCGCGGGGGCCGCGTCCAGATGGCAAGGGCAAGCGCGACAACGCCAAGGGGGGTAAACCGCCCGCCAAAGGTGGCAAGCGCGACGACCACAAGCCAAAAACCTTCGAGCAGCGTCCTCCTCGCGCTGAAAAGCCGATCGATCCAGACAACCCCTTCGCCGCATTGATGGCGTTGAAATCCAAGCTCTGAGCTCGGCTTTCCTTGTCTGGCCCAAGTGCGAAGCCTGATCCCTTTGCCCAGCCGCGTGTGCGGCTGGACAAGTGGCTTTGGGCGGCGCGCTTGTTTAAAACGAGGGTGCTGGCGGCCGATCTTGTGGCCTCTGGCGCGCTTCGGCTGAACAGCCAACCTTGCCGGAAATCGGGGCACGCTGTGCATATCGGGGATGTGCTGACCTTTCCGCAGGGCAGGGCGATCCGCGTGGTGCGTGTGACGGCCTTGGGCGAAATGCGCGGCGCTTTTGAACAGGCATCGCAAATGTATCACGATCTTGTGCCTTCGGGCGATGCAGCGCTTGAATGATTGCGCGGCCTTTAGTAATCAAACCTCGCTGAATTAGGAGCTTGAACCATGACCTATGTGGTGATCGACAACTGCATTGCTTGCAAATACACCGACTGCGTCGAGGTTTGTCCCGTGGATTGCTTCTACGAGGGCGAGAATATGCTCGTGATTCATCCAGATGAGTGCATCGACTGCGGCGTTTGCGAGCCAGAATGCCCCGCAGATGCGATCCGTCCAGACACCGAGCCGGATATGGACGCTTGGGTCACCTTTAACCGCAAGTATTCGGAAATGTGGCCCGTGATCGTCACCAAAAAAGACCCGCTGCCTGACTATGAGGCCCGCGACGGTGAGACTGGCAAGAAAGAGAAGTACTTCTCCGAAGCGCCCGGCCAAGGCGGTTGATTCGCAAGACAGGGTGACCAATCTGGCGGCTCGGGGTGAAAACCCTGCCTGCCTCAAGGGGTTATGGATTTAAGGCGCGGATTCGCAACTGTTGGAATCAGCGCTTTTTTGTGTTACACTGATTTCACAAACAAACACGCAAACACGGATGCTTGCCAAATCCCCCCACCGCAGACCGCATCGGGGGCAAACTCCATCACGAAATGCAAAGCCTCGTTGGAAGTTTTCCAGCGTCGAGTGTTTTTTGTGCCGATCAAGCATCTAGCCAAGGATATGTCTGAATGACCAAATCGAAGAAGCCTGACTTCCGTCCGAATGAGTTCGTTGTTTATCCGGCGCATGGTGTGGGCAAAATCGTCTCGATCGAAGAGCAAGAGATTGCCGGCATCCACTTGGAACTCTTCGTGATTTCCTTTGAAAAAGACAAGATGACCCTGCGGGTTCCAACCCATAAGGCGACCGACGTTGGCATGCGTTCGTTGTCGACGCCTGACGTGGTGACCAAGGCGCTTGATACGCTCAAGGGCAAGGCCCGCGTAAAGCGTGCCATGTGGTCGCGCCGTGCGCAGGAATACGAGCAAAAGATCAACTCGGGTGACCTGATGGCCATTGCAGAAGTTGTGCGCGACCTGCACCGCTCTGACGATCAGCGCGAGCAGTCCTATTCCGAGCGTCAGCTGTATGAAGCGGCTTTGGAGCGTTTGACCCGTGAAGTTGCTGCGGTTTCGGGCGTTGACGAGGCTGGCGCGCAAAAGAAAGTCGGCGATGTGCTGGTTGGCCGCGTCGCAGCCTAAGGCTTTGACAATCTAATACAAAAGGCGGTCCCTAGGGGCCGCCTTTTGCGTTTCAGGACTTGACGGGTGTCACCAGAGAGGCTGGCTCGGCTGGGTGCGGGTCCAACAGATCGCGCGTCGGCGGCACTTGCACCTGATCGTCAAGATCATCCTCAGGTGCCATCAAACTGACCTCGTGCAGCTCTTCCATCAGGGCGTTTTCAAGGTCGCGGTCCAACTGCTTGGCGCGCTCGACATAGGCCTCATTCAGATAAACGGGCTGGCCAGGGATCCAAACCTTGGCAAGATCACGCATGGCCCCGCGGTCGATGCGGAAATAGGCTTGCGATACTTTGGCGGCCTCATACTCGGAAAAGCCCATGTTCTCCAAGACATAGCGCCCCGCACGGATAGAGCTGTCAAAGGTTTCGCGCACGATGTCATTGGCGCCTGCCTGATACAGCTCGTAGACGTGCACGCGGTCGGACGCTCGGGCAACGATGTGGATGTCGGGGCGCCGCGAGCGCGCATAGCGCACAATCCGCGTGGCCGTGTCCTGATCGTCCACGGCCACCACGATGACCTGCGCCTCGCCCAAGCCCGCGGCCTCAAGCAGTTCCGGACGGGCAGGGTCGCCAAAGAACCCCTGCACGCCAAATCGCCGCATGGTTTCAATGGTTTGCATATCGCTGTCCAAAACCACTGTTGGGATACCAGAGGTGCGGATGAGGCGATTGACCACTTGCCCAAACCGCCCGATGCCCGCGACGATTACCTTGCCGCGTTCATTGATCTCATCGGGTTTGTGGTCCGGCTTGGTCAAAGCATAGCGCTTGGTCAGATAGTCATAGCCGATGAACAAAAGCGGCGTCAGCAGCATCGACAAGCTGATCACCAACAGCGCCATCTGCCCCGCAGCCAGCGGCAAAGCACCCTCAGATCGCGCAAAGCTGACGATAAGAAACCCGAACTCCCCCCCTTGGGCAAGGCAGAGCGAAAACAGCCAGCGGTCATGGCGCTTGAGCTTGAACGCGAAGGCAATTGCCAGCAAGATCAAGCCCTTAATCAGCATCAGCCCCAGCGTCAGCCCCAGAACGGTAAACGGATACCGCGCCAGCATTGCAAAGTTGATGCCCACTCCCACCGTCATAAAGAACAGCCCTAGCAGCAGACCCTTGAACGGCTTGAGGTCCGCTTCAAGCTGATGCCGAAACTCCGAGTTGGCCAAAACCACGCCCGCGACAAAGGTGCCCAAAGCAGGCGAGAGGCCGACCAGCATCATCAAAAACGCAATGCCCAAAACCATTAGCAAAGAGATAAAGGTGCTCATCTCGGGCAGCTTGGCCGCATGGACAAAGCGGAACACCGGACGGCTGAGGTAGTGACCCGCCAGCACGATGCCGACGACAATCGCCACCGTAAGCACCGCCGCCCCCCAACCCGGAAGCGATTGCACCACCGTCATTAGCGGCGCTGCCGCGCTTTCTGCGGCATGGGCGGTGTCCTCAGCGTTGACGATGCCAAACTGCGCTGCGGTGGGGCCAGACAGTTCGGGCAGGGCTAGAATGGGGATGATCGCCAGCATCGGGATGACCGCGATATCCTGCGTCAGCAGCACCGAAAACGCCGAGCGCCCGCCCGTCGTTCGCATCAGGTTCTTTTCCGTCAATGTTTGCAGCACGATCGCGGTCGATGACAGCGCCGCCATCATGCTCAGGATCAGCGCGACCGAGGGGGTATGTTCGAACCAACGCAGCACCGAATAGGATACCACCAGCAATACGCTGAGTCAGGCCATAGACA
>CAWJOY010000006.1:0-96703 GCA_963844505.1 uncultured Alphaproteobacteria bacterium | reverse complement strand
CCGAGAATTACGCGCTTGGCGTTGGCTATCTGTCGGACCGCTTGAACGGTCAGGGGCCGTTGCGCGGCTCGTTTGGCCCTGATGCGCAGGGGATGACGCTGCGCGATCGTCAGCTGTTGCAAAGCAAGCTGACGGCGGCGGGCTATGACACCGCAGGTGCGGATGGCGTGATCGGCAGCAAGACCGTTGCTGCGATCGAGGCATTCGAACGTGCGCAGGGTCTGCCCGTGACGGGCGTGCCGTCGATGGTTCTGCTAGCGCGCTTGCGCTAGGGGCATATTAACCCTTTGTTCACCAAGCCTATGGCAGTCTTGGGGAATGAGCCAGAATCGCGCCTTTGAAGAAGCTGCATTGCCCTTGTTCACCCCAGAGGTGGACGAGGCGGTCGGGGCCGTTCTGTCAGGGCGTTTGCCGTCATACATCGCCGATCATCGCAAACGCCTGCGCAGCCGCTTTATGGAGGGTGGAGCGGCGGCGATGCCTGACTATGAACTGTTGGAATTGGTGCTGTTCCGCGCCATTCCGCGACAGGACGTCAAACCCTTGGCGCGGCAACTGCTTGACAGCTTTGGCGATTTCAACCGCGTTGTGACCGCTCCAGCAGCTCGATTGCTGGCGGTAAAAGGCGTGGGCGAGGCTGTTGTGCAAGAGCTGAAGATCGTCGAGGCCGCAGCCCAGCGGATGATGCGCTCTCGGGTGATGAACCGCGCGGTTTTGACCTCTTGGGATGCGCTGCTTGACTATTGCCATACGGCGATGGCCCACCGAGAGACGGAACAGTTTCGCATCCTGTTTCTGGACCGCAAGAACGTGCTGATTGCCGATGAAGAACAGGCCAAAGGCACCGTCGATCACGTGCCCGTCTATCCGCGCGAAGTGGTCAAGCGTGCGCTGGAACTGAATGCAAGCGCGATTATTCTGGTGCACAACCACCCCTCTGGCGATCCGACGCCTTCGGATGCCGACATCACGATGACCCATCAGATCAAGGATGCCGCCGAGGTGTTGGGCATTGTGCTGCACGACCACCTGATCATCGGCAAAAGCCGCGAACTTAGCTTTCGCTCGCAGGGCTATCTTTAGTTACGGCTTGGGCCGCAGCCAAACCTCGATGCGACGGTTCAACCTGCGCCCCGCTGCGGTTTGGTCGCAAGCCATCGGCAGGGCCTCACCAAAGGCCACGATCTGCGGAAGATCCGCCTCTGCGACATCGGGGACAAGCGCCCTGAGCGCCGCAAGCACCGATTCTGCCCGCGACTGTGCCAGTGCAAGGTTCGTCGCTGCCGCACCAGAGCCGTCCGAAAACCCTGCAAGAACAAGCGAGACGTTCCTGAATGCGTCGGTCTCGATCAGCCGTGCCAAATCCAACAGGTTTTCTTGTGACCCACCATCCAAAAGGTCAGAGCCTTCCTGAAAACGAAAGGTCAAAGACAGCCGGTCCGCGCCATCCATCACCGTCGCCAGATGCTTCAAATCCTCAAGCGTCGTCTCGGCCCCCGCGCCCTGAATGGCGTTGATCAGGCGCAAGCCATCGGCGGTCATCGGCTGGCTCTCGGGGCTGCGATCAATGTAACCCGTCGCGGCAATCGCGCTCTGGGCCGCTGGCAGGGCAAGATATTCCAGAAACTCACGTGCCATCAGCGAAAGCCTGCGCGGTGGGGTCAGCAGGTAGATGGGCAGGGTGAGCGGATAGTCCTCGGCCTTGACCGCAAGCCGATTGGGCAACAGCGGAAAACCACAGCTGTCGGCAAGCGGCAGGATATGGGCAGGTTGCGCCGAAATCTGCCCTGTCACCGCAAGCGCCCAAGGGTCACGCGCCACCGCTTGCGCCAGTGATTTCAGGTCGGGATGGGTGATCGTGGCGCTGTTGTTGCGCCCAAGCCGCGCCGACAGGGCGCGCTCTAGGTCGCTGTCCGGCTCCAGCCCGTGCAGCACAAGCGGCATATCCGGTCCGCCGATCTGGTTCCAATTCGTGACCTTACCGGCAAGGGCCGCTGCAAGGTTCGTTGTCGAAATCTCGGCCAGCGGATTGTCTGTCGCCACAATCGGCACCAGCGCATCCAAGGCCAAGGCTTTGGTGCCAAAGGCGGAATTGGTGGCCGAAGCAAGCATCAATTCCGCAGCGCCATCCCTAAGCGCGGCCTCTGCTTGGGCGACGCGCATCGGTTGAAACGAGATCTCGGCAAGCACCTTTTGCGTCAGCGGATCGGTCAGGGTTGCGGGTCCATCGGGCGCCAAGGGCGCGGCATAGACCAACCCCCGCGAGGCCGCAAACCCCGCAATCAGGCCAGGCATAAGCGCTGCACCGGCATCGGCTTCGCCGACGATACGGATAACGGCTTTGGGGGCGGTCAAATCGGGGCAGGCGGGGCCATCACAAATCACGCCCGAAGCATCAATAGTCAAAAGGCCGTAAGTGCTTTGCACCCGAAACAGCTCGCCATCATAGCCCTGCAGCAGGCCCGAAATCGACAAAGCGCCATCGCGTGAAGTGAGCGTGACGTCTTGGGCTTGCGCCGCGAAAGGAAGAAGCGCGGCGATAATCGCCGCGCGCCAAAATGCCGTCATAAACCGTTCGCCCGCCTCTTATTCGATAGAGGCGATAGTCATGTCCGCAAGCAGATTATTCAACACCAGATAGTCGCCAATCGCATCACATTCGGGCATAGAAACCGTCAAATCCGAGCGTGCAACCTTACCATTCTGGCTGAACAGGGTTTCCGCCAGCATTTCCCGACCGCAGGTTGTGGCGATCACAGGCGCTTCAACCACAACTTCGGCAGCCGCTTTGGGGTCGGTCGGAAAGGTATAGAGCTCGGCCAGCAGCGGCATCTCGGTGGTGCTATCGCCAAGGATCGACAAAAATCCGGCTTTTGCAGGCACGCCAGCAGGTGGGCGGTTGGGGTTTGCGCCGTTGATATCGCCCGCTTCGCCAAAGTTCGCCCCATTCTCGAAACCGTGCAGGAGGAAAGCGTCGTCGCCCTGCCATTCGATCGCATAGCGGCGCAGGTTGACCACTTCGGGGACCTCAATGGTGCTGCTGATCGAGGTGCCGTCTTTGAACAAAACCTCGACCAGAGCGTGCGGCTCAAGTGCAGGAAGATCAGTGAAAACCGCTCCCGTCAGCGTGGTTTTCGCCGTCAAGGCAAGTCCTGCATGTTTCAGCACAACCCTCTCGTTCGGGCGGCAGGCGCTGATAAGGGTGATGCCAACCATCGCGTTCTCGGCGACCGACAGATCAAGTGAGGCGGCACAAGGGTCAGCCGTAACGACCTCGGGCTGCGGCGTAACGGGGGCAGGTGCTTGGGTGATGGTGGCCTGCGGCAACCGTGGCGCCTCAAGCTGTTTCATCGGCGGAGGCGGCATCTGCGCGACCGCTTCAGAGCCTGCCGCAACGGTCTCAAGCTTGGTCGGCTCGATCCGCAACTTGGCCGTCGTGTCTTTGTTGGGAACGCTCTGCATATATTGGCCGATTGCAAAGGCTGCCGCGAGCAAAGCGACGCCACGAACGGCCTTTTGTTTGATATTCGCAACCATTGGAGACTCCTGAGACATCCGTTTGATTGCTTGTCATTCATAAAGACGGCGCCAGAGTGGCTAAAATAGGGAATGTTTCCGGAAACAAGGGCAATCCTGTCAAAAAGCAGGCGTTGATTCCGATTTGAACGGGGCTGCCCCTATCGCGGCAGCCCCAGATTCATGTGTTACAGCTTGCCGTGGCAGTGCTTGAACTTTTCGCCCGAGCCGCAAGGGCAGTTGTCGTTGCGCGACGGGTTGCCCCACGTGGTGGGGTCAGCCTCGTCAAAACCAGCAAGCGCTGCGGCAATGGCCACGGGCGCTGCGGTGGTGGCGATGCTGGTCGCGGCGCTCTCGGCCTCTTCGGTCGCTTGCTGTTGCGCCAGATATTGCTGCATCAAGCGCTGCTGCTCTTCGGGCGAGATCGGCCGGATCTGCGCCAGCTTTTGCGTCACATCCTGACGCAGCGAGTTCAGCATCGATTCGAACAGACCAAAGCTCTCGGTTTTATACTCGTTCAGCGGATCGCGCTGCGCATAACCACGAAAGCCGATGACCGAGCGCAAATGTTCCAGCGTCAGCAAATGTTCGCGCCATTTGGTGTCGATCGTTTGCAGCAAAAGCTGTTTCTCGATCGTCCGCATTGACGGCGCACCAAAACCCTCGGTTTTTTCGGCCATCATTTGGTCCGAAGCCTCGATCACCCGCGCAAGGATCGCCTCTTGGTCGGTGCCTTCTTCGGCGGCCCAGTCGGCGATTGGCAAGTCCATGCCCATCTTTTCAATCAAAGCCGCGTGCATGCCTTCGATGTCCCACTTACCAGCGTAGGATTTCGGCGGCATATAGGCGTTCACCAAGTCTTCGGCGACCTGATGGCGCATGTCTTGCACGATTTCTTCGATGTCGTCGGCTTCCATGACTTCGAGACGCTGGCCAAAGATTGCCTTGCGCTGATCGTTCATCACGTCATCGAACTTGAGCAACTGCTTGCGGATGTCAAAGTTGCGGCCTTCGACCTTGGCCTGAGCGCGTTCCAGCGATTTGTTGACCCAAGGGTGAACGATGGCTTCGCCTTCTTTCATCCCAAGTTTCGACAGCACCGAATCCAAACGCTCGGACCCGAAAATCCGCATCAGATCGTCTTCCAACGACAGGAAGAACGACGACCGGCCTGGGTCACCCTGACGACCCGAACGGCCGCGCAGCTGGTTGTCGATGCGGCGGCTTTCGTGACGCTCGGTCGCCAAGACAAACAGACCGCCAGCGGCTTTGACGGCCTCTTCGGCAGCGGTGTGTTCCGCTTCGACGCGGGCGCGCACTTCGTCTGGGTGCAGATCTGGGTCGGCGGTGATCGCCTCCATCACCTTGAATTCGACGTTGCCGCCAAGTTTGATGTCAGTGCCACGGCCAGCCATGTTGGTCGCGATGGTCACGGCGTTCAGTTTACCTGCATCCGCAACGATCTGGGCTTCTTGCTCGTGCTGGCGGGCGTTCAGCACGTTGTGCGGAATCTCGGCAGCCTTGAGCATTTCGGACAGCAGCTCGGACTTTTCAATCGAGGTGGTGCCGACAAGGATCGGCTGACCCGTGGCATGTGCGATCTTGATGGTGCGCACAACGCCTTCGAATTTCTCGCGAGCGGTGCGGTAGACCGCATCATCTTCGTCTTTACGCTGCACGGGGCGGTTGGTTGGAACCTCGACCACGCCCAGTTTGTAGATCTCCATGAACTCGTCAGCTTCGGTCGAAGCCGTGCCGGTCATGCCGCCAAGCTTGTTATAAAGGCGGAAATAATTCTGGAACGTCACGCTGGCCAGAGTGATGTTCTCGGGCTGAATCGCGACGCCTTCTTTGGCCTCGATGGCTTGGTGCAGGCCGTCCGACAGACGGCGGCCCTTCATCATCCGGCCTGTGAATTCGTCGATCAGCAGGATTTCACCGTCGCGCACGATATATTGCTGATCGCGCATAAACAGCTTGTGCGCGCGCAAAGCCTGGGTGACGTGGTGAACGATGGTCGTGCTTTCAGGCTCGTATAGCGACTGGTCTGCGGGCAGGATGCCTGCTGCGTGAAGCTGTTGCTCGATGAACTCGTTGCCGTCTTCGGAATAGGTGACGTTGCGGGTTTTCTCGTCCAGCTTGAAGTGGCTGTCGTTCAGCATCGGGATCAGCTTGTCGACCTGCGTGTAAAGATCGCTGCGGTCTTGGCTTGGACCCGAGATGATCAGCGGCGTGCGGGCTTCGTCGATCAGGATCGAGTTCGACTTCATCGACGATCGCAAAGTTGTGGCCGCGCTGCGCCATCTCATCAAGGCTGCCCTTCATGTTGTCACGAAGGTAGTCAAAGCCCAGCTCGTTGTTGGTCGCATAGGTGATGTCGGCCTGATAGGCGTCTTTTTTCTCGGTGGCGTCCTGATAGGGGTAAACCACCCCCGTCGTCATCCCCAAGGCGCCGTACACCTTGCTCATCCATTCCGCGTCGCGCTTGGCAAGGTAGTCGTTCACTGTGACGACATGCACGCCTTTGCCGGTCAACGCGTTCAGATAGGCAGGAAAGGTCGCGACAAGGGTCTTACCTTCACCGGTCCGCATCTCTGCGATATTGCCTTGGTGCAAAAAGATGCCGCCCATAAGCTGCACATCAAAGGCCCGCAGCCCCAGAGCGCGCTTGGCCCCCTCGCGGCAGTTGGCAAAAGCTTCGGGCAGGATGGCATCAAGGCTTTCGCCGCCCTCTTGCACGCGCTTTTTGAATTCTTCGGTTTTGGCGATGATGCCTTCATCGCTGAGTGCGGTGAACTCTGGCTCCAGCGCATTGATTTTGGCCACAAGGGGGCGCACCGATTTGACCATACGGTCATTCGGCGTTCCAAATACTTTGCGCGCAACAGTTCCGAGGCCCAGCATGTTTTCTCCGCCTGGTCGTTATTGACAACATCGTGTGAGGCTCTGGCTTGCCCGTCTCGCGCGCCTTCCGTAAAAGGGCGCTAAGGCAAGCAAATTGCATCCACGCGACCCGTGCGATGTAAGGGTTAGCCTTGACATAGTCAACGTCGCGCGGATGCGCGGCACGATCAGGAGAGTGTGATATGGCAAAAGCGATGCGGTTTCTGACAAGCGCAGTGCTTGCGATTGGTTTAGCGACGCCAATCTTTGCGGCAGACCCGACGGCCGAGACGGTCGTGGCCACGGTAAATGGCACAGACATCACGCTTGGCAACATGATCGCCGCGCACCAGAGCCTGCCAGAGCAGTATAAAGCCCTGCCAGCAGAGGCGCTGTTCAAAGGCATTCTCGATCAGCTGGTGCAGCAAACTTTGCTAGAGCAGTCGGTGGGCGACAATCTGACCAAAAAAGACAAGCTCCAGCTTGAGAACGACCGTCGCGGCTATCTTGCCAATGCGGCTTTGACCCCTGTGGCCGCTGGCGCTGTGACCGATGAAAAGTTGCAAGCAGCCTATAACGACCGCTTCAAGGACGCTGCGCCGTCGACCGAATATCACGCCGCGCATATCTTGGTGGACAGCGAAGAAAAAGCGAATGAACTCAAGGCCGAGCTGGCTGGGGGCGCGGTTTTTGCTGATCTTGCCAAAGCCAATTCGACCGACACCGGTTCGGGCGCAAATGGCGGCGATCTGGGCTGGTTCGGCTTGGGCGCGATGGTGAAACCGTTTGAAGATGCGGTGCTTGCGGCCAAGGTTGGCGAAGTTGCTGGCCCGATCAAATCCGACTTTGGTTGGCACCTGATCCTTGTGTCGGAAACCCGCGTGGCTGAACAGCCAACGCTGGACGACCTGCGCGATGAATTGGCTGGTCAAATCGAGCAAAAAGCCGTCGAGGACCATATCAAAGCCCTCACCGATGCGGCTAAGATCGAAAAGCCGGGCGAAGGGTTGGACCCAAAGCTCATTCTTGATGCTAAGATGCTTGATAACTAAGCTTTAACCGCGGGGGCTATAAGATGGCGAAGAAGAACTGGAAGGCGAAAGCCAAGGCTTTGAAAAAAGATCTCAAGGCCCTGATGTCGCAAAAGCCGATCGAGGCTGTTGTGGTCAAAAAGCCCAAGCCAGTTTCGCCACTGGCCCCCGCGACCTTTCCTGCGTTGCCCAAAATCGCGGGGGTGGAGTTTTCTGCCGTCGAAGCGGGTGTGCGCTATAAGAACCGCAAGGACGTAATGCTGGTGCGGCTTGCGCCAGGGACTGCGATGGCGGGGGTGTTCACGCGCTCGACCACACGCTCGGCCTGTGTGCGCGATTGCCAAGACAAGCTGGCGATGCCGGTTCCTGCGGATGTCGGCGCGGCGATTGTCGTGAACTCGGGCAACTCTAATGCCTTTACCGGCAAGGTTGGCGATCACGCTGTGGCCGAGGTGACGGGCGGCGTGGCCCTTGCGCTGGGCATCCCGACCAGCCGCGTGTTTTCCTCGTCGACGGGCGTGATTGGCGAGCCGCTTCCCCATGAGACCATCACCGCCAAGCTGCCAGAACTGGCCGCAGGCCTGCGCGAGGACGCCATCGAAATGGCCGCCCATGCGATGATGACCACCGATACCTTCCCCAAAGGTGCTGCGGCGACCGTTCAGGGTGAGGGCGGCGAGATCAAGATCGCGGGCATCGCCAAAGGGTCGGGGATGATTGCGCCCGATATGGCGACGATGCTGGTCTATATTTTTACCGACGCGAAAATCTCGCAAGAAAACCTGCAACATCTGTTGTCGGGCAATGTTGATGCGACGTTTAACTCGATCACCGTGGACAGCGACACTTCGACCTCGGACACGCTTTTGTTGGCCGCGACGGGTCAATCGCCTGCTGCCGAGCTTAAGGGGGCCGCGCTCAAGGCGTTTGAAGTCGCGCTGCACGGTGTGATGATGAACCTTGCGCATCAGGTTATCCGCGATGGTGAGGGCGCGACGAAATTCGTCGAGGTCCGCGTGACGGGTGCCGCCAGCGACGCCGACGCGCATCGTTTGGCAATGGCGATTGCCAATTCGCCGCTCGTGAAAACCGCCGTTGCGGGCCAAGACCCGAACTGGGGCCGTATCGTTGCGGCAATCGGCAAAGCGGGCGCCGCGGCCGAGCGGGACAAGATCGCGATCCGCTTTGGCGATATTCTGGTGGCCAAGGATGGCTGGCGCAATCCCGACTATAAAGAAGAGGATGGCGCGGCCTATATGCTGCAAGACGAGCTGGTGATTGCCGTCGACATGGGCTTGGGTCAGGCAAAGCGCTCGGTTTGGACCTGTGATTTGACCAACCGCTATATCGAAATCAACGCCGATTACCGCTCGTGAAGACGCTTTTGGTCTCTGCCGTTGCGCTGATCGACCCTGAGGGCCGCGTGCTTTTGGCACAGCGGCCCGAGGGCAAGTCCCTCGCAGGTCTGTGGGAGTTTCCGGGCGGTAAAGTCGAAGCGGGCGAGACCCCCGAGGCGGCGCTTGTCCGCGAGCTGCGCGAAGAGCTGGGGATTGAGACCTGGCGCTCGTGCCTAGCGCCGCTGACCTTCGCCAGCCACAGCTATGAAGATTTCCACCTGTTGATGCCGCTGTTCGCTTGCCGCCGCTGGGAGGGTATCCCCACGCCGCAAGAGGGGCAAACCTTGGCATGGGTGCGTCCGCAGAACCTGCGCGACTATCCGATGCCGCCTGCCGATCTGCCGCTGATTCCGATTCTGCGCGACTGGCTTTAAGCTGCGACAAAATATCTTAAAATCGGCCACATTTTTGACAAAATTCCTATAGGTGAATTTCTGATTCACTTATAGCCTACGGTTGCAATGCGACTGGGGGGAGAAACCAATGCTGCGAACGATTTCTATTGGAAGCTGTGTGTCGATTCAGGGCCTGCTTGTTGGCCAGCAGAACGACGGCAAGATCATGGTCAAAGTGGATGAGAAAACCTTCATCGGCTTTCCTGTGTCGGGCGTAAAAACCGCGTAAATCTTACTGTTCATATGAAAAAGGCCGAGGTTTCCCTCGGCCTTTTTGCGTATCTGAGTGAGGCTATCAGGCCAGCGTGCGCTGAACTTCCTGACGCTCGAAGATCTCGATGACGTCGCCTTGACGGATATCGTCATAGCGCTCGAATGCCATACCGCATTCTTGACCCGAGATGACCTCTTTGACTTCGTCCTTGAAGCGCTTGAGCGTCTTGAGCGTACCCTCGTGGATAACCACATCGTCGCGCAGCAGTCGCACACCAGCCGAGCGGCGTGCAACGCCTTCGGTGACGATACAACCAGCGACCTGACCGATGCCGGTGACCTTGAAGACCTCTTTGATCTTGGCGTAACCGATAAAGGTTTCGCGGATCTCGGCTTTCAGCAGGCCAGACGCGGCAGCTTTGATGTCGTCAACCAGATCATAGATGATCGAGTAATAACGGATCTCAACGCCTTTTTGGTGCGCCGACTGACGTGCCGAGGCATTGGCGCGGACGTTAAAGCCGATGATCGGGCACTTGCTGGCTTCGGCCAAGGACACATCCGTATCCGTGATCGCGCCAACGCCGTAGGACAGCACCCGCACGCGGACTTCGTCGTTGCCGACTTTTTCCAGTGCCTGCACGATCGCTTCGGCAGAGCCTTGCACGTCTGCTTTGACGATGATCGGCAGCTCTGCGACGTCTTGGTCGGCTTTGGCTTTGGCCATCAGCTGTTCCAGCGTCGTCGCTGCGCCAATCGCCGCGCGCTTGTCTTTGGCGGTCTTCGCACGGTAGTCCGCGATCTCACGCGCCTGTGCTTCGGTTTCGACCACGTTCAGCGTGTCACCAGCCGAAGGCGTGCCCGAAAGGCCAAGCACTTCGACAGGAACCGATGGACCTGCATGGTCAACCCGCTCGCCCTGATCGTTGATCAGCGCACGCACTTTGCCCCACTGCTCGCCGACGACAAAGATGTCGCCTTTGTTCAGTGTACCGTTCTGAACCAGAACGGTGGCAATTGGACCGCGGCCGACGTCGAGCTTGGCTTCGATCACGGCGCCCGAAGCGTTGCGATCTGGGTTTGCCCGCAGTTCAAGGATTTCAGCCTGAAGCGCGATGGCCTCTAGCAGATTGTCCAAGCCCATTCCGGTTTTCGCCGAAACTTCAACGTCTTGAACGTCGCCCGACATCGCTTCAACAACGATTTCGTGCTGCAAGAGGTCTGTCCGAACCTTGGTCGCATTGGCGTCGTGCTTGTCCATCTTGTTGATGGCAACAATCATCGGAACCTTAGCGGCTTTGGCGTGTGCAATCGCTTCGATGGTTTGCGGCATAACCGCGTCATCTGCTGCAACCACAAGCACCACGATATCCGTGACCTGAGCCCCGCGCGAACGCATCGAGGTAAAGGCCGCGTGACCCGGAGTGTCGAGGAAGGTCAGCTTTTGACCCTTCTCGGTGGTCACCTGATAGGCGCCGATGTGCTGCGTGATGCCGCCAGCTTCGCCTTGAACCACGTTTGCTTTGCGCAAAGCGTCCAAGAGCGAGGTTTTGCCGTGGTCAACGTGACCCATGATGGTGACAACGGGCGGACGCACTTGCAGATCTTCAACGGCGTCTTTGGTCTGTTCGATCGCTTGTTCCACGTCCGAGTCCGACACGCGCACAACTTTGTGGCCGAATTCTTCGATCACAAGCTCTGCGGTATCCGCGTCGATCGCTTGGTTCATCGTGACCATCATGCCCATTTTCATCAGGCTCTTGACCACGTCAGCGGCGCGCTCGGACATCCGGTTTGCAAGTTCAGAAACCGTGATGGATTCTGGAAGCTGCACGTCGCGGAATTGCTTTTCTGGCTTGTTGCCAAAGCCCATCGCCTTCTGGCGCGCTTTTTCCTGCTTGCGCTTCATCGCAGCCATAGAGCGGGTACGACCGCCTTCGCCTGCGAGGGCGTCATTCAGGGTCAGCTTGCCGGAACGACGGCCTTCTTCGCCCGCCTTGGCTTTGGCATTGCGCTCGCGCTCTTCACGCTCACGGTCAGTTTTGTTGCGTGCAGGTGCAAGACCCGGCTTGGCACCCATTGGCGCACGTGCAATCGCATCATCCGCAGCAGGAGCCGCAGGTGCTGCATTGCGCGAGTTGCGATCCGAACGGGCATCCGCGGGCTTTTCAGCTGGCGCGGGGGCCGCTGGCTGGCGACGCGAGGTCCCAAGCACATCTGCCTTGCGCTGAGCGGCTTTGGCAACTGCCTCGGCAGCGGCCTCTTGGCGCAGACGCTCTTCTTCTTCGGCTTTGGCACGGGCTGCCTCGGCACGCTCGCGCTCTTCGCGCTCTTTGGTTTCTGCTTCTTCGCGTTTGCGAGCCCGCTCTTCGTCACGCTCGCGATCTTCTTCGGCGCGGCGCGCAGCGTCTTCGGCTTCGCGCGCTTTCGCAACACGAAGAGCCGCCAAACGGCGTTCCATCTCGGCATCGGTGATGCCTGCGGGGCGCTTGGATGGGTCACCCAAATGGGAGGCCGATCCAGCCGCTGCTGGTGCGCCAGGAGTGCCAGGCTTTGCCACCGGCACGACCACGCGTTTACGCTTGGTCTCCACAACAACGCTCTTCGTGCGGCCATGGGAGAAGCTTTGCTTCACCTGACCGGAACGAGGTGCGCCACCCAGGCCGAGGGGTTTTTTGCCGTCTGTATCGCTCATGCGTCCTACGTATCCTTCAAGGCGGTCTCGCCGCCATCCTGCTTGGCGATTTGCGAACGCAAACCGGAAAGCCTTGCCGCTTCCTCTACAACACGTGCCGTGAGTCCACCAGCGCCAAGCGCGGCGTGTATCGCACGTTCGCGCCCGAAAGCCAAACCCATTTCCTCGGCGGTCAGAAACCCGATGAAGGTATCCTCGCCATCCGGCGCGCGTAGCTTGGTCTTACCACGCTCGGACCCGTTCGAAGCCTGTATCAGAATTCGAACTTTGTCCTTTTGCAGCCACTCTTTGACCTTCTCGTAACCCATCACGGCGCCAGACGCCTTGCGGGCCAAAGAAATCAAGTCAATCACTCGTCTTAACATCAGTTGCTCGACCAGATCAGCCAGATTTTCTGGCAGCTTCACTGGTTGACGCGCGGCACGGGCAAACAGGCCCTTCTTTACCGCTCTGTCGATCGCTGCGCGGTCAGCCGAGACATAAAACCCCCGACCAGGAAGGCGCGCCAGAATATCTGGCACAACCATATCCTCTGGCCCCAAGCAAAAGCGGATCAACCCCGCCTTTGGCTGGCTCTCCCCGGTCGCAATACACTTGCGTTCCGGGTCGTCGAGCATTTTGTCACGGCCACCGCGTGTCATACGTTTCCTCCGAGACCCGACTAGGCCTCGGCCTCCTCGTCTTCGGCGTCAACGTCGTCAGTTTCAGCCGAAGCCAATTCTGTCGGGTCAACCCAACCCAGCATAACCCGCGCGGTCATAACCAGATTTTGCGCTTCTTCCAAGGAAACGTCAAACTTCTCAAGCACGCCTTCGTCTTTTTTGCGCTGACCGTTTTCAGTCGTCCAACCGCCAGCCAATTCCCAGTCGGCGCAGGTCGCAAAGTCTTCCAGCGTTTTGATGCCGTCATTCGCCAGTGCTTCAAGCATCTGGGGTGTCAGGCCGTCAAATTCAACCAGGCTGTCTTCGACGCCCAAAGCACGGGCAGCCTCCATCGCCTTGGTGTTCGCGGCTTCCAGATACTCGCGCGCACGGGTTTGCAGCTCGCCGGCGGTGTCGTCGTCGAACCCGTCGATCGAGAGCAGCTCGTCCACTTCGACGTAGGCCACTTCTTCAAGGTTCGCGAAGCCTTCTGCCACCAAAAGCTGTGCCATCATCTCGTCGATGTCGAGGCTTTCCATGAACAGCTTGGTGCGCTCGGCGAATTCGGCCTGACGGCGTGCGGATTCGTCGGTTTCTGTAACGATATCAATATCCAAGCCCGTCAGCTGCGACGCAAGACGCACGTTCTGACCACGGCGGCCGATGGCCAGCGAAAGCTGCTCATCCGGCACCACGACTTCGATTTTGCCAGCGTCATCGTCGATCACAACCTTGGACACTTCGGCAGGCTGAAGCGCGTTCACAAGGAAGGTCGCTTGGTCTGCATTCCACGGAATGATGTCGATTTTCTCGCCCTGAAGCTCGTTCACGACGGCCTGAACACGGCTGCCGCGCATACCAACGCAGGCACCAACCGGGTCGATCGAGTTGTCAAAAGAAATCACAGCAATCTTTGCGCGCGAGCCTGGGTCACGGGCAACGGCCTTGATCTCGATGATACCATCATAGATTTCCGGCACTTCCATTTTGAACAATTCAGCCATGAACTGCGGGTCGGTCCGCGACAGGAAAACCTGTGGACCGCGCGCTTCGCGGCGAACGTCTTTGATGTAGCAGCGGATACGATCGTTCGGGCGGTATGATTCGCGGCCGATTTTCTCGTTGCGGCGCAAGATGGCTTCACCGCGACCGATGTCGACGATGATGTTGCCATACTCTTCGCGCTTGACCTGACCGTTGATGATCGTGCCCTTGCGGTCTTTGAATTCTTCGTACTGACGGTCACGCTCTGCTTCGCGGACCTTTTGCAAGATCACTTGCTTGGCCGATTGCGCGGCGATCCGGCCCAGATCAACGGGCGGCACTTCGTCGATGATTTCATCGCCGATTTGCGGATCCTTGAGGTGGTCTTTTGCCTGTTTGACGGTCAGCTGCGCGTGGTGGTTTTCCACCTCATCGTCGCCAACAACAGTACGGATGCGCGCAAAGGTAGCGCGGCCCGTCTTGCGGTCGATCTTGACGCGGATGTCCATATCAGCGCCGTAACGGGACTTTGCCGCACGTGCGAGGCTGTCCTCCATCGCTTGGATCACCAGTTCGGCGTCAATCATCTTCTCGCGCGCGACCGCCTCGGCGGTTTGCAGAAGTTCAAGCTGGTTAGCAGAAGTAATCGCCATCGGAAGTCTCCCGGCTCGGTGTATGGGGCTTAGTGTTTGGTAGCGTCGGGGGCTTCATCGCTGTCGCCACCCTCGGATTCTTGGACTTCGTCGAATTCTGTTTCGTCGAAGGCGCCGCTGACCTTTTTCTGGCGCAGCATCTCGGTGATTAGGTCGTCAGTCAGGATCAGCTTGGCATCAGACAGCCATTCAAAGTTCAGACCGATAGTGACGGGCTCGTTGCCTTCGTCCAGCTCGATCAGCACTTCTTCGCCCTCAACGCCCGCCAACATGCCTTTGAAGCGGCGGCGTCCGTCGATGAGTTCGGTGGTCTCGATGCGAGCTTCCCAGCCTTTCCACATCTCAAAATCCTTGAGACGGGTTAGGGGGCGGTCGATGCCAGGCGAAGACACTTCAAGCACGAAGTTCTCTTCAATCGGGTCTTCCACGTCCAGAACGGCAGAAACAGCCGTCGAGATTTCGCCGCAGTCATCGACAACGATGCCGCCATCGGGGCGGTCGGCCATGATTTGCAGCGTACGCGTGGCACCGCCCATCAGGCGGATGCGCACAAGTTCAAAGCCCAAGCCTTCGATGGCGGGCGTGATGATCTCGGCGAGGCGACGATCCATTGCGGTTTTTGCGATCAGATCAGACATGATGTCCTAAAAATAAAAAACGGGCCGACAGGGCCCGTGTGTGACTTTCGGTAGCTTCAGGTTTGGACCCAGAAGCAGCTGTTGGATTGGGATATAGGCCAGTTGGCCAAGGAATGCAAGGCTTAGCGCAAGCGGTCCATCGCGGCGACCAAAGCTTCGCTTATTCCAGCCTCTGACAGGGCGTGGCCGGCAAGCGGAATGATTTGCAGCCGCGCGCGTTCCCAGCCCTTGGCAAGACGATGCGCCGAGATAGGCGGGCAGATCATATCAAACTGTCCCTGCACGATATCCGCCGAAATATGGGCGATGCGGTCGCGGTTCTGTTCGATCCAGCCGTCGGTTTCAAGAAAGGCGGCGTTGATGAAATAGTGGTTTTCAAGCCGCGCAAAGGCGCGCGAATACTCGGACGGGCTTTCGCCCATAAAGCCTGCCGAATGCACTGACGCCAAAGCATTTTCCCAAGACGCCCAAAGACGGGCGGCCTTGGATTCTTCCATCGCGACACCGCTGAACAGGCGGCGGTGATAGGCGGCGATCAGGTCGTCGCGCTCGGACTCGGGGATGTGAGCGACAAAGCGGGACCAAAGCTCGGGGTAGAAGGCCGCAGCGCCGCCCCCGTAGAACCAGTCCAACTCGGACTGGGTGGCAAGGAACACGCCGCGCAGCACCATATGGCGCACGCGCTCGGGGTGGCTGATGGCGTAGATCAGCGCAAGCGTTGCACCCCAGCTGCCGCCAAACAGGACGAATTGGTCAATGCCAAGCGCTTGGCGGATTGATTCGATATCGCGAACGAGATGCCAAGTGGTGTTGTTCTCGACGACCGCCAAGGGACGCGAGCGACCGCAGCCGCGCTGATCAAACAGCACCACGCGATAGATCGCAGGGTCAAAAAAGCGCCGCATCTGGGGCGAACAGCCGCCCCCAGGTCCGCCATGCAGCACCAAAACTGCAATGCCATCGGGATTGCCGCATTGCTCGACATAGACGCGGTGACCGTCGCCCATATCCATCACACGCTGATCAAAGGGGTCGATCGGCGGGTAAAGATATTCGACTGCGCGCTTTTGACCTGATCTATGGTCCATAATCGTCCTATATGTTGGCCATAGACTGCGCTGCCATGCGCCGCTGTGCAAGGAGTTACGATGCAAAATACCAATACAATCGACCCCGCCGAGGTCGCGAAGTTCGAAGCTATGGCCGCAGAGTGGTGGGATACAGAAGGCAAGTTCAAGCCTCTGCATCTTATGAATCCTTGCCGTTTGGACTATATCACCTCGCAGATTGCGGCAGAATTTGACCGTGATTTGCAGACGGCCTTGCCGTTCGCGGGGTTGCGGATTTTGGATATTGGCTGCGGTGGCGGGCTCTTGTCCGAGCCGATGGCGCGGCTGGGGGCCGAGGTCGTGGGGGCGGATGCCGCGCCGCGCAACATCCCCGTGGCGCAGCTTCATGCCGAGCAATCGGGCTTGGTGATTGATTATCGCAATACCACCGCCGAGGCATTGGCGGCGGCGGGTGAGCAGTTCGATGTCGTGTTGAATATGGAAGTGGTCGAGCATGTCGCCGATCCGCTGGGGTATTTGACGGCCTGTCAGCAGCTTTTGAAGCCCGAAGGGTTGATGATTTGCTCGACCTTGAACCGCAATGCCAAGAGCTTTGTCATGGCGATTGTTGGGGCCGAATGGGTGATGCGCTGGCTGCCGAAGGGGACGCATGATTGGGCAAAGTTTATCACGCCTGATGAGCTTTATGGTTTGATCAAAGCGGCGGGGCTGGAGCCTGTCGATCGCAAGGGCATGGTGTTCAATCCGGTCAGCTGGAAATGGGCGCTGTCGTCGCGGGATTTGTCGGTGAACTATGTCACGGCGAGTGTGAAGCGCGGTTGAAGCAGCAAAGAGCCTCCGGCGGGAGTATTTGGGCCAGTATGAAAGGGTTAGCGTGACGCTCTTGGGGTTGAGGCGGAATGTCGCCTTGGCTTTGCTGTGCTTGGGAATGTCTTGCCGCAAATGTTGTGTTTCTGCAGGGCGCACGGCATACTGTGGATAAAAAGGGTTGAGGTCACAATGTTTAGTGGTTCGCGCGGAAAATTCGCGACGCGGTTGGCTCTTGCTGCGTTGGTGTCGGGGGCTGCGGGATCTGCAGGTCAAGCGCTTGAGGCGTATGATTTTTCTGTGACATCGGCCTCTGCTGATCTTGTGGACGAGGTGCGCGCGGCGTCGATCTTGCTGGCGTCTGAGGCCGAGGGCAAAGTTTCGGCGCAAGAGGTCTTTGCCGATGCGCGGGCCGAATATGCCAGTTTGTTGAATGCGCTTTATGCGCGGGGGCATTATTCGGCGGTGATCCATGTCTATGTCGACGGGGTCGAGGCTGCTGGCATAGCGCCGCTGGATGCGCCCAAAGTGATTTCAAAAGTGAAGGTTGTCGTGGATGCGGGGCCGCAATTCGCGTTCTCGACCGCGAAGGTTTCGCCACTTGCGGCGGGGACCGTTTTGCCCAAGGGCTTTGCCAAGGGGCAGCCTGCGGAAAGCGGCGTGGTGATTTCGGCGGCTTCGGCAGGTATCGATGGATGGCGCACGGCGGGCAATGCCAAGGCCGACGTCGCGTCGCAAAAAGTTGTCGCCGATCATCGCCAGTCGCAGCTGAGCGCCGACATTCGCATTGAGCCGGGACCGAAGTTGCGGTTTGGGGCTTTGGCGATTGAGGGAGCGCAGCGCATGAAGTCCGAGCGGGTGCGTGCGATTGCGGGCTTGCCTGAGGGGCAGGTATATCGGCCGAGCGATTTGGCGAATTCGCAAAAGCGGTTGCAGCGTGCGGGCGTTTTCAAGTCTGTGACGCTGGTGGAGGACGAGGCGATCACCGCGCCCGATCTTTTGGGGGTCACCGCGAAGTTGGTCGAGGAGAAGCTGCGGCGCTATACCTTTGGCGCCGAGATCGCGAGTTCTGAAGGCGTGTCTTTAAATGGCGAATGGTTGCATCGCAATCTGTTCGGCGGGGCAGAGCGGTTGACGCTGAGCGGGGCGGTCGAGAATATCGGCACGCAGAGCGGTGGCATGGATTACAGTTTGGGTGCCAAACTTGCGCGGCCTGCGACGTTCAATGCGGATACGACCTTATCGACGGGATTCGAGATCGGGCGTTTGCAAGAGGCGGACTACGATTCGGATTATTTCACGGCCGAGTTGGGGTTGGATCGGGTGTTTTCGGATTCGCTGTCAGGGTCGTTAAGCTTTGCTTATGACTATTCGCGCGTCGATGATGCGACGGGCGAGACCACCTATCAGGCCCTATCCTTGCCGGTTGATGTGGTTTGGGACCGGCGCGACAGCAAGACCGACCCGACGCGCAACATTTATGCCGCAGCCGAGGTTAAGCCGTTTCTGGGTCTGAGTGGCACCGACAGCGGTCTGCGCACGACGCTGGATTTGCGCGGTTATCGGTCGATTGGGGCGGAGCAGGGCACGGTTTTGGCCGCGCGCTTTCAGATGGGGGCGGTGCTTGGTGCGGATCTTGCAGGGGTGCCGCGGGACTATTTGTTTTATTCTGGCGGGGCGGGCACGGTTCGGGGGCAGCCTTATCAATCGCTGGGGGTGGATGTTTTGCAGACCTCGGCGGGCACGACCTATACCACGGGTGGCAAGAGTTTTGTCGGTGGGTCGCTTGAGGCGCGCGTAAAAGTGGGCGAGTCGCTTGGGTTGGTTGGCTTTTTTGACGCGGGTCAGGTTGATGCGGGCAGCTTCTTTACGGACGGCGCGTTTCATTCCGGCGCGGGTGTCGGAGTGCGTTATGCCACGCCTGTCGGGCCAATCCGGCTTGATGTGGCGGCGCCGGTCAGCGGCAGCACCGGCTCTGGTGTGCAGGTCTATGTAGGTTTGGGGCAGGCATTTTGATGCGGATAGGATTTGCAGTATTTGCGGTGCTTTTGCCCGTTGCGGCGGCGGCTCAGACCGACGATCGCGACTATTTGACGGCGTTCCTAGAGGACAGTTTGTCCGGCGCTGGGCGTCAGGTTACGGTGACGGGGTTTTCGGGGGCTTTGTCTTCGACAGCCAGTCTGGACGAGCTAACCATTGCCGATGATCTGGGCGTTTGGTTGCGGCTGAAGGACGTTAGCCTTGATTGGAGCCGCTCTGCTCTGTTGTCGGGCAAAGTGATCGTCAACGAGCTGTCGGCAAAAGATATCGAGCTGGTGCGGATACCGCAGACCGACCCGGCCACGGCCAAGCCCGAAGCCAAGGCCTTTGCGTTGCCAGAACTGCCGGTTTCCATCGACATTGGTAAAATCTCGGCCGAGCATATCAGTCTTGGCCCGACCGTCTTGGGGCAGCCGCTTGAGGCCAGCCTTGAAGCGTCGATGACGCTGGCGGGCGGCGAAGCGGATGCATCGCTTTTGCTTGCGCGCAGCGATACGGGGCCCGATGGCAAGATCGCGCTGACGGTGCGCTATACCAATGCCGATCAGCGGTTGGTGATTGATCTGGATGCCAATGAGGCCGCGGGCGGTATCGCTGCGACCAAATTGGGGTTGCCAGATACGCCTTCGGTGTCGCTGCAAATCAAGGGGGACGGGCCGCTTTCGGACTTTACCGCCGACGTTGCTCTGCGCACCGATGCGGTGGACCGTTTGGTCGGCACGGTGAGTTTGAAGGCCGCGGATGACGACGCCAAAGGCTTTGCCGCCGATTTGTCGGGCGACCTTGCGCCGTTGTTCCTGCCCGAATACGCCGAGTTCTTTGGCGATCAGGTTGCGCTTAAGGTTGCGGGCCAGCGTTGGGCAGATGGCAGGCTTGATCTGCAACAGATGCAGGTTGCGGCAAAGGCGTTGCAGCTGGATGGTAAGCTGTCTTTGGCCGCAGACGGTCTGCCGCAAAGCTTTGATCTGCAAGGCAAGATTGCCGATCCCTATGGTCGCTCGGTGCTGCTGCCATCAAGCAGTGAGCAACAGGTGCGGGTGACCAGTGCCGATCTGAACCTGCGCTATGACGAGACGGACCAAGCGGGCTGGTCGGCGGATATTGCTGTGATGGGGCTTGATCGCGAGGATTTCCGCGCAAGCGGGCTGGCCATTAAGGGCTCTGGCCGGATTGCGCGCGTGGCGGGCAAGCGGCAGGTTGGCGGTACGTTCCGCTTTAATGCCGAGGGCCTGAACCCCACTGACCGCGCGCTTGCGGATGCTTTGGGCGCGGTGGTTTGGGGCGATGCGCTGGGGTTTTGGCGCGAAGGCACGGGCAATCTGACGCTGAGCCGCTTTAACCTGCGCGGAGAGGATTACGCCGCCCAAGTCTCGGGCAAGATCGAGGGGCTGTCAGATGCCTTCGCGATCTCGGGGCAGGCGGCGGCGCAGATGGAAGATCTGTCGCGGGTGTCCTTGCTGACGGGGCGGAGCCTTGGCGGTGCGGCTTCGGTCACGTTGACAGGCAATGGCAGCCCGATCACAGGGGCCTTTGATCTTGTGGCTACGGCGACGGGCCAAGACATGCGGGCCGATGTTGCGCCGCTTGATAACCTGTTGCGCGGGCAGTCGTCGGTTTCGGCATCGGTTCTGCGGACGACCGAGGGGATGACCCTGCGTGATCTGACGATTGAGGCGCAGACGCTCAAGGCCCAAGCGCAGGGCCAGCTTGCCACGGCGGGCAGCGATCTGACAGCAACGGTTGATTTCAGCGATCTTGCCAGCCTCGGCAACGGGTTTCGGGGCGGGCTTAGCGGTAAGGCGCGGCTGACGGGGACCGTGGCGGACGGTCAAGTGACGCTGGATGCGCAGGCGCGCAACCTTGCGGTGGGGCAGGCGCAGGCTGACAAGCTGTTGGCGGGGCAGTCCACCGTTGCGGTTGATCTGTCGATCAAGGATGGCAAGCTTCAGGTTAACTCGGCCAATGTGTCGAACCCACAGTTGACCGCCAAAGCAAGCGGCACCATCGACGACACCACACAGCGTCTTGCGCTTGAGGCGCGGCTGGCGAACCTTGGCTTGCTGTTGCCCGAGTTTCCGGGGGCGGTGACGGTCACAGGCACAGCGGCACAAGACGCAAGCGGCACGACGCTTGATCTGTCTGGCACGGGGCCTGGGCAAATCGCGGCGACGGTCAAGGGCACGATTGCGCAGGGCTTTGGCTCGGCTAACCTTGCGATTGAGGGGCAGGCGCGGGCAGCGCTGGCCAATGCGTTTATCGCGCCGCGCTCGATTACGGGGCAGGCGCGCTTTGATCTGCGGCTGAACGGGCCGCTGCGGCTGCAATCCTTGTCGGGGCCGGTAACGCTGTCGGAGGCGCAGCTTGCAGACCCTTCGCTGCCGTTTTCGTTGCAAAACATCGGCGCGAATGTGCAGTTCCTGAATGGGCAAGCGGCGATTGGCGCAAGTCTGGATGTCTCGACGGGCGGCAAGCTGGCAGTGAAGGGTTCGGCCAATCTGACCGCGCCCTTTACCAGCGATATCACCGTGGATGTGCAGCAGGTAACGTTGCGCGATCCCAACCTTTATCAGACCCGCGTAAACGGCCAAGTCACGGTCAAAGGCCCCCTGACGGGTGGCGCTTTGATTGCGGGGCGTTTGGCTTTGGGCGAGACGGAAATCCAAGTGCCCTCGACCGGGTTTGGCGGCGCTTCGGGCTTGGCTGATTTGCAACACGCCAACGAGCCCGCCGACGTGCGCAACACCCGCGCGCGGGCTGGGTTGATCAAGGATGACAAGGCGACGGGGTCACGTGGAACGAGCTTTGGGCTGGACCTGTTGATTTCAGCGCCAAGCCAGCTGTTTGTGCGCGGTCGCGGGCTTGATGCCGAATTGGGCGGAGAGCTGCGGCTGACTGGAACCACGGCTGATGTCATCCCAATCGGCGCGTTCAACTTGATCCGAGGGCGGCTTGATATCTTGGGCAAGCGGTTGGATCTGACCGAAGCGCGGCTGCAAATGCAGGGCACTTTGGTGCCGCAGTTGCGGGTTGTGGCGACGACGGAAAACGACGGTATCACCTCGGGCGTGTCGATTGTTGGGCCGGCGTCTGATCCCGTGGTCAGCTTTACCTCATCGCCGGAGCTGCCAGAAGAAGAGGTTCTGTCGCAGCTTTTGTTCGGGCAGGGGCTGCAAAACCTGTCGGCCTTCCAAGCGATCCAGCTGGCCAGTGCGGTGGCAACGCTGGCGGGGAAGGGCGGCGAGGGCGTGCTGTCGAAACTGCGCAAAAGCGCGGGGCTGGACAACCTTGACGTCAACACCGGCGCGGATGGGGGCACCGAGGTCACTGCGGGCAAATACATCAGCAAAAAGGTCTATTCAGAGGTGACCGTCGACGAGGCTGGCACAAGCGAGATCAACCTGAACCTCGACATCAGCAAGTCGATCAAGCTTCAGGCCAAGACCGGATCGAGCGGCGACACGGGCTTGGGCATCGTTTTGCAAAAGGACTACTGAGCGTCTCGGTGCCGACTGTGTTCGGCATCGACCGCCGCGCCCAAAAGCACCGCATAAGCGCTCACATAGAGCCACATCAGCAGCACCACCACCGCACCAATCGAGCCATAAACGCGGTTATAGGATGGGAAGTTCGACAGGTAGATCATAAAGCTGCGCGTCGCCACGAACCACAAAACCACCGCCACCAGCAGGCCCCACGTTAACAGCGGCGGCCGCCCGTTCGTATAATTTGGCCCCAAACGATAGGCCATCCCGACCGCCAAAACGCCCGCAACCACCCCGAGCGCAAGGTTGGTCTCGGCCAGTGCCAAGCGTTGTGCAATATCGGGCAGATAAGTGATGACCAAAGGCAGCACCACCGCCATCGTCAGCGCCGAAAGCACCAAGCCCACCAGCACAAAGGTCAGCACCAAGGCCCGCAACTGATGCCAATGGCCCGAGCGATTGGGCAGGTGGTGGATCGCGTTCAACCCACGGATCAGCGCCGCCACACCCGCCCGCGCCGACCACAGCGCCAGCGCCGTCGACAGCAAAGTGGTCAAGCCAAGGCTCCCTGTATTCACCCGCAACAGCGCCAGAACCTGATCGGCGATCAAGCTAAACGCCTCGGGTGGCAGGAATTGCCGCAACAGTTCGACCTCTTGCTGGATCACTTCGGGGTTCGACACAAACCCCCAGATCGCAATGATTGCCGCCGCAGCTGGAAAGATCGCCAGAAACGCATAAAAGGCCACGCCAGCGGCAATCAGGTCGATCTCTGCCTGCTCGATGCGGCGGAAATAGCGCAGAACGGGCTCCAGCAGATGCTTTGGAATCGGGTTTTTCATACTTGAGTGTCGTCCTTTTCAAGCCTTACGCGCAGCTCTCGCAGGACAGGCAGAACGGCACGCACCCGCTCCGCGCCCAGCGATTTCACCACTTCGGCGATCAATGGTGCCACCGAAGCCACAGCCGCATCGCGCGCTTGCCGCCCCGAAGGCGAGATCGCCACGAATTTGCGCCGCGCATCATCCCAATCGGGCCGCACATGGATATGTCCTGCCCATTCCAGCTTGGCCAGAGTGTTGGTCATCGCGCCGCGTGTCACATGAAACGCCCGCGCCAGTTGCGCCGGCGTGCGTTCGTCATTGCTGCGCACCAGATGGTTCAGCACCGAGAAATGCGACAGCTCCATCCCCTTGGGCAGAGCCTTGGATATGCGGTTGCGCGCGACCTGATCGGCCATAAACAATTCGCCAAACAGGGTAACCGCAAGATCTTCGGTCTTGTCGCTCATGGGCCGCTGAACTCTCGGTCGTGAGACAGGGACGGCACGCGTCCCCGTGCGATGGCAACCTTTGCCAGATCAAGATCAACAAAGGTCACGCCTGCTTCGGTGCCGCCATCGGCAATCACCTCACCCCAAGGCGCCACGGCAAGAGAATGGCCATAGGTCTTGCGGCCCTTGCCATGCGTCTCGGGGTGGAAGCCCGTCTGTGCGGGGGCCAGCACAAAGCAGCCCGTCTCGATCGCGCGGGCGCGCAGCAGCACATGCCAATGCGCAGCCCCCGTCAGATGGTTGAACGCTGCGGGCACGGTCAGAATATCGGCGCCCGCCTGCGCCAAGCGCCGATGCAAATGGCCAAAGCGCAGGTCATAGCAGACCGTCATGCCGATCTTGGCCAAGGGCGTCTCGGCCAGAACGGCCTCTGCCCCCGGACGGTAGGCCGCTGATTCGCGGTAAATCTCGGTCTCGGAGACATTCACGTCGAACATATGAATTTTGTCGTAACGCGCCGCGATCTCGCCCGTGGGGGCGATCAGAAACGAGCGATTGGCAAAGCGGCCATCCGCGTCTTGGGTCAAAAGCGCAAGCGACCCAATCAGCAGCCAGACCCCCAGCGCCTTGGCCTCGGCCCGAAGTGCCGCCAAAGTCGCATCCTCGGCCTCGGATTGCAGGGTCGCTTGCTGATGAGCGCGGCTGGACGACAGCAGATTGGTGCACTCTGGCGTCAAGACAAAGCTTGCGCCCCCCGCCGCAGCCGCCCGCAGGTGCCGCAGCGTTTCGGTCAGGTTGGCTATGGGATCATCGCCAACGGTCAATTGCACCAATGCCGCGCGCATTAGGCCAGCATCACGTCAAGTTTGCCGATGCGGTCCAGCTCGTGCAGATCATCGCAGCCGCCGATATGGTTGCCGTCGATAAAGATCTGCGGCACCGAGGTGCGGCCCGCCCGCTGAGTCATCTTGGCGCGCAAAGTTTGGTTGCCCGAGACATCGACCTCGGCAAAGCTCACGCCCTTTTTCTTGAGCAGCGCTTTGGCGGCGATGCAATACGGGCAGGTCTTGGTGGTATAGATTTCAACAGGTTTCATAATCGCGTCCTTATAGTCTTGGGTGACTATAAGGATTTAGGCATCCTTAGCAACGCGTGCCAGTGCAAGAACAGATATCCCAATTGCGCCCTGTGCAATGCAGGCCTCTGCCGCCGCAGTAAAGGTCGCCCCCGAGGTCATCACATCGTCGATCAGCAGGATATGTCGGCCCTCAATCCGCGAGGCGCGACGGGGATGCACCTTGATGGCGGGCAAAACATTGGCCAGCCGCGCCTCTAGGCTGCCAAGTTGGGGTTTGGTTCGGATGCGGCGAATCAGCAGATCTGGGCATACCTCCATGCCCGACGTTTTGGCGATGGCTTGGGCCAGCAAGGCCGACTGGTTGTAGCGCCGCTTGAACAGCCGCGTCCAATGCAGTGGAATCGGCGCCAAAAGCATGTTCGGCACCAGCATCGGCTGTGCCGCCCGCAACATCCACCCCGCAGCAGGCCGGATCAGGTCCAGCCGATCGCCGTGCTTGATCGCAAGCGCGATTTGCCGCCCTTTGCCGCGATAGGCCAAGGCAGCCCGCCCCCAAGACCAAGGCCGCGACAGGTCCAGACACTGATCGCACAGCGCATGGGCGTCGTCTTCGGGGGTGGTTTGGTGGCCGATCAGCTCTGCGCCACAAAGGTTGCAGACAAGCCCATGGATAAACGGAGTGTCGCGCCAACAGGTGCTGCACAGGCCGAAATCGCTGGTCACCCGCGTGTCGCAGGTTAGGCACTGCGGCGGATAGATCATATGCAGCAGATCTTGCATTCTCATGCCACACTCCTATGTTCCGCAGCTATGACGCCACAGATGACAGACCGACATGCCCTGACCCGCAACCGCGCCCGCGCGACGGCGCTGTTTTTGCAAGAAGAGGCTTTTGCCGAGGTGCAGGATCGCCTCAGTGAGGTTAATAAATCGTTTACGGATGCGGTGGTTGTCACAGGTTTTCCGCAGGTCTGGCCGCAATACCGCAGTGTCCCCGATACTGATACGCTTGATCTTGCGCCCGAAACCGCTGATCTGGTTGTGCATTCGTTGGGGCTGCATTGGGCCAACGATTTGGTGGGGCAACTGGTGCAATCGCGCCGTGCGCTGCGCGAGGACGGGCTGTTCTTGGGCCTGCTGTTCGGCGGTCAAACGCTGCACGAGCTGCGCGCCGCCCTTGCCCAAGCCGAGGCCGAGGTGACGGGCGGTCTGTCGCCAAGGGTCCTGCCGATGGCCGAAATCCGCGATCTTGGCGGTTTGCTGCAACGCGCCGGCTTTGCGCTTCCGGTCGCGGATAGCTTTACCAAGACGGTGCTTTACCGTGATGCCCTGCATTTGATGCGGGATTTGCGGGCGATGGGCGAGGGCAATGCGCTTGCGTCGCGTCTGCGTTACCCCAGCCGCCGCGCAATCTTTGCACGGGCCGCCGCGATCTATCATGACACCTACGCCACGCCCGAGGGGCTTATCCCCGCGACGTTCGAGATCATTACCCTGACAGGCTGGGTCCCGCATGTGTCGCAGCAAAAGCCGCTGCGCCCTGGATCGGCGGTTTCTCGGCTTGAAGACGCGCTAAAAGCCGCGACAAAACCCAGTTGACCTGCGCCCGCGCCGCGTTATGTCCGGCGTATCAAAAGGAGTTGCCATGACCGATATTCACGCAGGCTCGGGCAGACTGGCCCATGCGCCCGCCGATCACCCGACTGTCAAAGAGCCAAAGATCGGCGTTCTGCTGGCCAATCTCGGCACGCCAGACGGTTACGACTATTGGTCGATGCGGCGCTATTTGAACGAGTTTCTCTCGGACAAGCGGGTCGTCGATATCTCGGATTGGATTTGGCAGCCGCTGTTGCAACTGGTGATCTTGACCAAGCGACCGTTCAGCTCGGGGGCCAATTACAAGCTGATCTGGAACCATGAAAAGAACGAAAGCCCCTTGCTGACGATCACCAAGGACCAGACTGCGGCGATTGCTGCGGCGCTTAAGTCCCTGCATGGCGACGACGTGATGGTCGATTTCGCCATGCGCTATGGCAACCCTTCGACCAAGTCGAAGGTAGAGGCCATGGTTGCGGCGGGCTGTGAAAAGATCTTGTTCTTCCCGCTTTATCCGCATTACGCGGGGGCCACCTCTGCCACGGCGAATGACGCATTCTTTGCGGCGCTGATGAAGGAAAAACGGCAACCCGCGGCGCGGACGGTCAAGGAATACTTCGACCACCCCGCCTATATCGAGGCGCTGGCGCAGTCGGTCGAGCGGGCCTATGCGGGGCTTGACCATCGGCCTGATGTGCTTGTGACCTCGTATCACGGCATGCCGATCCGCTATTTGATGGAGGGCGACCCCTATCATTGCCAATGCGCCAAGACCTCTCGGTTGTTGCGCGAACGGCTTGGCTGGGAAAAGGGCGCGATCGACGTGACCTTCCAGTCGGTGTTTGGCCGTGAAGAGTGGCTCAAGCCCTATACCGTCAACCATGTGGCGGAACTGGCCAAGCAGGGCAAGAAACGCATCGCGGTGATGGCACCAGCGTTTTCGGCGGATTGCATCGAGACGCTGGAAGAAATCAACGGCGAGATCCGCGAGTCCTTTGAACATGCGGGCGGTGAGGTGTTTACCTATATCCCATGCCTGAACGACGAAGTCGCGCATATCGAGGCTTTGGTACAGGTGATCCAAGAAAATCTGATGGGGTGGGTCTAAACGACGTCCCTGCGGCACAGGTTTGGTCGCAGGGGCATCCTATCTGGCGCTATGGCGCGTAGGACTGAGCATTGGGCAAAAGAAAAGGACGGCTGGTTGCCCAACCGTCCTCTCTATAAGTCTAACTAAAATTAGTTAGCCGAAACTGCAGCAGCGATAACTACGAGCAGCAACAGTGGGACAATGATGCCACCAGCCGACGACGAAGTTGCTTTAGCAACGACTTCTGGCTCCATCATTGGTTCAACAGTGCCGCCAGCGAAAGCGGAAGTAGCAGCAACCGAAAGTGCGGCAGCGAGAGCGATATTTTTCATGTTTGTTCTCCAGTTTTAGCATTCCGACAATTCGCAGAGGGAACGGAATGCACCCAAGAATATTCCTCGTACCTGCTCTCTATCCTGCCTTCAGCGCTGAATGCAACAAGGTCAAAACTATGGCGCTAACCAGATCTGAAATATCGTCAATTTAGCAACACCTTTGCTGCTTTTAGCGGCGGGTTGCCTGCATTGACGGGGGCAGACAAAGACTTTGGGGTTTGGGTAAACAAAAGCCGGCCCAAATGGACCGGCTTTAAGGCGCGATTTAGGCGCTGATTAAAGCAAGCGGACCTGTGTCCCGACCTTGGCAAGCGCATAAAGCTCGAGGATGTGCTCATTATAAAGACCAACACAGCCACCAGACGACCGGCGACCGATCTTGCGGGTGTCGTGGGTGCCATGCACGCGGTAAGCGGGCCAGCCGAGATAAAGCGCACGCACGCCAAGCGGATTCTCTGGCGAACCACCGGGAACTTGCTGCGGCCAATCTGGATGCGCTGCGCGTTGATCGCGGGTTGGCGTCCACGTCGGGTTTTCGACCTTTTGGATCACCGAGGTCATACCGCGGCGCGTCAACTCTTCGCTGATCGGCACAGAGGACGGATACAGGCGATAAACCGACAGGTCCTCGGACCAGTAATGCACCGCGCGCGAGCTGAGATCGGCAAGGATCACACCGTTGCGGGTGTTGTCGAAATAGTCCTGCCAGTTCAGCATCCGGAAACCCGAGATGTTGTTGCGAACCGGGCCTTTCAGCGGCGTGTCGGCTTCGGTGGTACCAATGGTCTGCGCCCGAACAGGGGCAGCAGCGGCGGTGATAAGCGTTGCTGCGCCGCCAATAAACAGGCGGCGGTTAAGCGTATTACGAGTTTCGGCGGCCATGCGCAGATCTCCTTTTATTAATTCTGCTCTGAAGCTGGCTTTACACCTTCCTCGGCTTCGTCGCAAATCAAAGCCACGTTATTGGCAAAGAGGCGCTGCAATTGTGATGGCTTTACCGACTACTGTTTGAAACTTGTCGTTGATCTCGTTAAACAGGGTCGAGCACAGAGCCTAAGTGGCTTGAAATAGGGTAAGAAAATGAACAGACGTACGGCCCTGATTGCAGGCGGAGCAAGTTTGGTTTTAGCGGGATGCGTCAGTTCCGCACCCGCACCAGTCGATGATAGCGGCAATGCGCTGCCGCAAGCCTATAAAATCACACCGCAAATCGCAGAGGAAATTCCGTTCCGCCTGCTTGATTCGGTTAACAGCTTGCGTGCGGCAAGCGGCGCGCAGCCTGTCAACTTTAACGCGGCACTGAACGCAGCCAGCCTCACCCATTCGCGGGATATGGCGGTGCAAAACCGTCCTTGGCACTTTGGCTCTGACGGCTCGTCGCCGTTGTTGCGGGTGCAGCGGGTCAATTACACTGGCACCTTCATGGGCGAGCTGATCTCGGAAACCTTCCAGACCGAGCTTGAGACCCTCGCGGCTTGGATGGAAGACGCGGACACCCGCGCGATTATCCTGAACCCAGCGGTTCGCGAGATCGGCTTTGCGTGGTTCCAAGAACCTTCTGCCAAGATCTGGTGGACCATGCTGACGGGCGCCTGAAGGCACTTGAAATCAGCTATGAAAAAAGGGGCCGCGGGGCCCCTTTTTTATTGCGTCATCTGCTTAGGGTAGGATGCGAACCGATGTTCGGGTTTCGATCATCGAGAAGATCTCTTCGATCTCTTTATCGGTGACCGCGATGCAGCCCGCGGTCCAGTCGGCATTACGCGGAACGCGCGGACGGCCCGAGACCTTTTTCGGCGGGCCGCCGTGGATAAAGATATCCCCACCCGGCTGCTTGCCCTGCGATGCGGCAAAGGCGCGGTCGGCGTCGTTTGGATAGCTGACGCCCAGCGACAGATGATAAGTCGACTTGGGGTTCTTGTGGCTGATGAAATAGACGCCCTCTGGGGTCTTGCCGTCACCCTCGAATTGCTTGTGACCAACAGGATTGCCGCCAAGCGCGATGTCATAGGTGCGCAAGACCGTGCCCTGATGCAGCAGATACATCTTGCGCTCGGCTTTATGGATTTCGATGCCTGTGACCGTGGGGCCACTATAGGATCGGAATTTTGTAGCGCAGGCGGTCAACATAACCCCTGCAAGAATAATCATGATGACCCGTATAAACCGCATTATTTGCCCGCTCTTATTCATTTTTACGGGCTTCTAGCTCAAAGCTCTGGCCCTGCATAGCCTGAGTTTTGTACCAGAATCCCGTTGTTTTCACCCTTAGCCGCGCGAGAACTTTGCCACCATCTCGACATGCGACGACCAGCGGAACTGATCGACGACCTGCACCCAATCAAGCCGATAGCCGCCCGCAATCAGCGTCTTAGCGTCGCGGGCAAAGCTGATCGGATTGCAGGAAACGCTAGCGATAATCGGCACGGTCGACTTGGCCAGAACGGCCATTTGCGCCTCTGCGCCTGCACGCGGCGGGTCGATCACAACCGCGTCAACACCCTTAAATTCATCGGGTTCAAGCGGGCGACGGAACAAATCTCGGGTCTCTACTGTGACGCGCTTTAGCCCTTGGGCATTGTTCGCGCCCTTTTCCAAAGCCGAAGTCATCGCCGCATCGCCTTCAACCGCGTGGACTTCGCAGCGCTCTGCCAAGGGCAGGGCAAAGGTGCCAACGCCCGCGAACAGATCAACGATCTTGCGTGCATTTGGCCCGATCGCTTGGGCAACCGACCGCAGCAGCGCCATCTCGCCCTCTGCCGTCGCCTGCAAAAACGCACCCGGAGGTGGCGCGACAAGAGCTTTGCCAAAACGCTGCATCGGCGCGGTGCGCAGCGCAACGGTTTCGCCATTCCACGTCAGACGCGCAAAGCCAAAGCTCTCGGTCACGCGGGCAAGTTCCAGCAGCAGGTTAAACTCAAGCTCTTTGCCGCCAACAACCATCACATCGGCACCAGCCAAGCTGCGGGTCACCGTCAGCGACACCTCACCCGAGCGGGACCCGCCCAGTTTGACCAAAGCCTCAAGCCCGGGAAAGGTCGCCATGAGATCGGGGTGCAACAGCTGACAGTTCGGCACATTCACCAGCATATCAGAGGCCCGCGCATGAAAGCCCATCAGCGCGCCATTCTTGGTGCGCCGCGCCGCAATCGTCGCACGGCGGCGCGACTTCGGTGGCGAGGTGAGAATTGGACGAAACTCTGCCGAAAGCCCCTGACCCGAAAGCGCACCTTTGACGATGCCTTGCTTCCAGTTGGCGACAAAGGCGTCAGAGGCGTGCTGCATCAAACAGCCGCCACAGGTTTTGGCGTGGCTGCACGGCGGTTTCACACGGTCAACCGAAGGCGTCAGAATACGGAAGTCAGCAAGCTGATCGCCCTGCAATTCGCCCTCGACGACTTCGCCTGGCAACATCCCCGGCACAAAGATCGTGCCTTCTGGACCCTGCGCCACGCCGTCGCCCAAATGGCCCAGCCGATCAATAGTAACTTTCACTCTGCCGCTTCCTTTTCATCCGTGCCGATGAAACCACCCGATTGGCGATTCCAATAGCGGGCATAAAGCCCATTCGCAGCCAAAAGCTCCGCATGGCTGCCCTGTTCTACAATCCGCCCGTCGTCAAGCACTACGATGCGATCCATCTCTGCAATAGTTGACAAGCGGTGCGCAATCGCCAGCACGGTTTTGCCCTGCATCACCTTGGTCAGAGCCTCTTGGATGCTGGCTTCGACCTCGGAATCCAGCGCGCTGGTGGCTTCGTCCAACACCAAAATCGGCGCGTCTTTGAGGAAGGCGCGGGCAAGCGCGATGCGTTGGCGCTGGCCGCCCGAAAGCTTGACCCCGCGCTCGCCCAGATAAGCGTCATAGCCCTTGCGGCCCATGAAATCGCTCAGACCAAGAATGAACTCATGCGCCTCGGCTTGCTTGGCGGCGGCGATCATCTGGTCTTCGGTGGCGTCGGGATTGCCATACATGATGTTCTCGCGGGCGGTGCGGTTGAACATCGCGGTTTCCTGCGTGACCATGCCGATCTGACGGCGCAGCGACTCTTGGGTGACCGAGCGCACATCATGCCCATCGATCAGAACCGCGCCTTTTTCGGCATCATAGAGCCTTAGCAGCAGCGAGACCAAGGTGGTTTTGCCCGCACCAGAAGCCCCGACAAGACCGATCTTTTCACCCGCGCTGATGGTCAGGCTGACGTCATCCAGCCCGCCTTTTTTGCGCCCATAGGCAAAGGACACGCCCTGCATCTCGACCTTGCCCTTGGCGGGGGACATCTCGGTCGCGCCCTCACGATCAGCAAGCGCGTAGGGCGGGGTGAGGGTTTTGATGCCATCCTCGACCTCGCCCAGATTGCCGAAAATCCCCATCAGACTGAACGACACCCAACCCGTCATCTGCGCCAGGCGAAACGCAATCGCCCCCGCCGCGGCAATATCGCCAGAGGTAGCGGTACCTTGCGTCCACAGCCAAACCGTGGCCCCGACCAGCAACACAGGCAACACGCCCGCAATCGCCATCAGGCTTAGGCGGAACCAGCTAGAGATAATGCCATATTCAATCGCCTTGCCGCGAAACTCTCCCATCGCTTCGAGTGCGACAGAATCCTCATGCCGCGCATGGGCAAAAAGTTTAACGGTTTTCATATTGGTGACGGTATCGACGATCTGACCCGTGACCATCGCCCGAGCCGCTGCACGTGAAGCCGAAGCCCCCCGCACCTTGCGCAAGAAGCCGCGAATGAACAGGATATAGACCGCAACCCAAGCGACCAAAAGCACAGAAATTCTTGGGTCAATCGTCACTAACAAGGCCACAGAGCCTATAACCGAGGCCAGAGCAAAGGCGACGGTTTCAATCGTGCCGGTGGCCACATCCGTGGCCGCGCGCGCGACCTGCATCTGCTTTTGCGCGATGCGTCCGGCGAAATCGTTGTCGAAAAAGGTGACAGGCTGCCCCAAAGTCCAGCGGTGAATCCGCGACAGGATCAGCGGGAACAGGTTCGGCTCCACCACGATCGAGCTTGCCGAAGTGCTGATGCCAAAGACCAAAGGCCGGATCGCCAGATAAAACACCGCAAAGCCGACGAACAGCCAGAGATGCGTTTGCCAGACCGTTGCAACATCGGCGGTATTGGCCGCGTCAATCACATCGCCAAGGATGGTTGCCGAGACCGCCTCGAGCGACCCCGCAAGCGCCGACCAAAATCCCGCCCAAAGCAACCCTGGCCAAGCGCCCTCAAGCGCCCATCGAAAGAACGCCCATGTGCTGCGCGGTGGGGTCGATGGGGCGGGGCGGAACGGCTCGATCTTTGGTCCGAACATCATTCATCCCCCTCTAACCCGATAAAGCCGCCAGATTGACGCGCCCAGAACCGAGCATATAGCCCGTTTGCCGCCAAAAGCGCGTTATGGCTGCCTTGCTCGACGATTTTGCCGTCCTCAAGCACGACAATTTTGTCCATTGCCGCGATGGTTGAAAGCCTATGCGCAATCGCGATAACGGTTTTCCCCTGCATCACACCAAACAGCGCATCTTGGATTGCGGCTTCGGCTTCGCTGTCCAACGCGCTGGTCGCTTCGTCCAAAATCAGGATGGGCGCGTCCTTGAGGATAACGCGCGCCAAGGCCACCCGCTGCCGCTGCCCGCCCGAAAGCTTGACGCCGCGCTCGCCAACATGGGCGTCATAGCCTGTGCGACCCTCGGGGTCTTGGAGGGTGAGGATGAACTCGTGCGCGTCGGCTTGCTTGGCGGCGGCGATCATCTCGGATTCATCCGCATCGGGGCGCCCGTAGAGAATATTGTCACGCACAGAGCGGTGCAACAGGCTGCTGTCTTGCTGCACCATGCCGATCCGCGCCCGCAGGCTGTGCTGCGTCACCGCAGAAATGTCCTGCCCGTCGATCAGAATGCGCCCCGCTTCGGCGTCGTAAAACCGCAACAGCAGCTTGACCAACGTCGACTTCCCCGCGCCAGAGCGACCGACGACGCCGATCCTCTCACCCGCAGCGATCGACAGGTTGATCGATTGCAAACCGCCCGTGCCGCGCCCGTAATGGTGCGACAGGTTCTCAAGCTGAATATCGCCGGCCTTGAACTCCATAGGCTTGGCGTTCGGCGCATCGGTCAGGGTGACGGGCTGGGTGATCGTCTCCATCCCTTCCTGCACGGTGCCGAGGTTCTGGACGAGATTGGTCGTCGCCCACATGATCCAATAGGTCATGTTGTTCAGCCGCAACACCAACGTCACCGCAGCGGCCACCACCCCCACACTTGCCGCGCCGTGATACCAGAGCCACAGCGACCAGGCCGTAATGCCAACAATCAGAAAGCCGTTCAGCACCGTCAGCGTCAGATCCATTTTGGTGACCACGCGCATTTCCGTCATAAACGTCGAGCGCGCTTTCTCAATCGCGGCGCGGCCATAGTCGAGCTCTAGGTCGTGGTGCGCAAAGAGTTTGACCGAGTGGATGTTGGAATAGGCATCCACCACCCGCCCCGTCACCGCCGAGCGCGCATCCGAACTTGCCGCAGCCGCCGGTCCTGCGCGCCGCAGGGTCCAGCGCATCAAAGCCAGATATCCCGCAAACCAAAGCACCAACGGCAGCAACAACCGAGGGTCCGCGCCTGCCAGCAAAATCGCAGAGCCGACCAAAGTCGTCGCCGCAAACGCCACCGCGTCAAAGGTCTGGAACACGGCCTCGCCTGCCGCAGGGGGCGCCTGCATAATGCGATTGGCAATCCGCCCCGCAAAGTCGCCCTCAAACCAGCCGACGGGTTGGCGCAGCACATGCCGATGCGCCCGCCACCGCATCATCGTGCCGAAATTCGGCAGAATCGTGTTGTGCAAAAGCGCCACACCCGTACCGCCGACCATCGGCCGAAGCACCAGAATCGCCAGCGCCACAAGCATGATCTCGGTGCCATGGCTGGCCCAAATCTCGGCGGGCGCGCCATTGGTCAGCAGGTCCACCATCCGCCCCAGATACCAAATCATGCCCACATCAAAGGCCGAGTTCAGCGTCGAAACCACCATCGTCACCGCAAAAACCTTGCGGAACGGGCGAATGTAATCCTTCAGAAACGGCCAAAGCTTGCGCGGGGGCGTGTCGGTTTCGGTATAGCTGGCATAGGGGTCAACGAGCCCCTCGAAGAACTTAAACATAAGGATCTCTTGCAAATACGGTGGGCTAAACTTGGCGGTGGCCTTAGCTCAAGGCCTCAGCTTTGCTGAGATAGAGGTCAGAGGCAAGCCAACGCGCTTCAATCTCGCGTAACTTTTGACCCAGCGCGGGGCCTTGCAGCGCGGGCATCAGGTCGGCTGCACTGACGGGGCACACGGCCTTTGTCCCGCGCGCGATGTCGTCTTGCCAGTGCGCTGGTGGCGGTGTTTCGAACAGTGCCGCGCGCGCCAAAACGACCGCGGTTGCGGTGTCAGTTCCAAAGCGCCAACCAAGTGCTGCGGGACGCGTCGCACTGCCAAGTTCGTCTCTAATATGGCCATATGTGGTGGTTTCGGCCCGTGACAGTCGGAGCGCATCGCTCGGATTTTCACCGCCCATAAGCGCCAATCGCGCCAACCAATTCGGCGTCAGGCCATTCTCAAAATGAACCAAAAGCGCCACTGATTTCGGGTCAGCAAAGGGAAGAACCTGCGCCAAAACCCCCGCCTGCACCATGCTTGCAAGCGCAGGCGCAGGGTCCGGTGCGCCGAGCAGCTTGCGTATCTCGGAACCAACACGTTCCCGCGACAAGCCTGAAATGCCATCAAGATTTGCGGCGCAGGCTGCCAAACCATCGGGGTCAATGCCTTGGTCCGGGTCGCCATAGATGGCGTAAAATCGGAAAAACCGCAGAATCCGTAGGTAATCTTCGCGAATGCGCGCCTCTGGGTCGCCGACAAACCGCAAGTGCCGCGCCAAAAGGTCGGGCAAGCCGCCAAGCGGGTCAATCACCGTGCCATCGGCCTCGGCATAAAGCGCGTTCATGGTAAAGTCGCGGCGGGCTGCGTCTTCGGAAATGTTGGTCGAAAAGGCCACCGTCGCATGCCGCCCGTCGGTCTCGATGTCACGGCGAAAGCTGGTCACTTCGTGCGGTAGACCCTTGGCGATGACCGTGACTGTTCCGTGCTCGATCCCTGTTGGAATGACCTTAAAACCTGCATTTTTCGCAATGTTCGTGACGTTTTCTGGCAGGGCGTCGGTGGCAATATCAATGTCTGAAACGGCGCGCCCCATCAGGGCGTTGCGCACGCAGCCCCCGACAAAAAGTGCGCGATACCCCGCGCCGACAAGTGCTGCGCAGAGCGCTTGCGTGCCTTCGTGGGAAATCCATGTGTCGGTGATCTTCATGCCGCAGCCCGTTCCGCCAAGCCGTGCAGAATGCGCGCCGTGGCGCCCCAGATATAATAGGGGCCGTAGGGGACGGCATAGTATTGGCGGGGTTGGTTCATCCAAACGCGCCCTTCAATCACATAGCGTGACAAATCCAACACATGAGACAGCGGCACAGAAAATACCTCGTCAACTTCGCCAATCTCGGGCGTTGGGGTAAAAGCGTCTCTAACAATGCCCAAAACTGGGGTCATGTCGTAATGTGTGACGGTTTCATGCGACGCAAGGCGGCCCAAAATCTCGACCCGATCGGGGGGAAGGCCGATCTCTTCCCACGACTCGCGGAGCGCGGCTGCTTCGGGGCTGGTGTCGGTCGCGTCAACTTTGCCACCCGGAAAGGCGATCTGGCCAGGGTGATGCTTGAGGTGAGAGGACCGTTTGGTCAGGATGAGCCGCGCTTGACCCTGATGCAGCCAGATCGGCACAAGCACTGCCGCTGGCCGCAAAGCGCCGCCCGAAGCTCGGGCGACGTTTGGGTTGAGGTCGAAATCAGATGATTTGCCCGTGGTCCGCGCCAGTGCGGTCCTCAGGCGCGCGATCTCATCCGGCATTACCCTTTGCCTTTTCTGCTTCTGCTTCGATCCCCAAAGTGGCGGGATCCAATTCGTAATGCGCGCTGCAGAACTGGCAATCGGCGGTGACAATGCCCTCGTCGGTGGTCATCGTTTTGATATCCTTGGCCGAATAGATCGACATCGCCTGCCGCACTTTGTCCGCAGAGCAAGAGCAGCCGAACTTCACCGGTGTGGCATCAAAGACACGTGGGCCTTCCTCGTGGAACAGGCGCACCAACAAATCCGTCGGCGCAACCGAAGGTCCGATCAGCTCGAGGTCCTCGACCGTGTCAAGCAGCACGTTGGCGCGGTTCCAGTTTTCAGCCTCGGCCCCCGCAAGGATGTCTGTGTGCGCGAGCAGCCCCCCTTCGCCCGAGCCCTCAGCCGCAGAAACGCCACCGATGCTAGGCATATGCTGCAACATCACGCCGCCAGCACGCCAATGCGCGGTTTCACCCGGTCTTTGGCTTTTGCCAAAGGTCAGCGAAAAACGCGTAGGAATCTGCTCGGATTGCGCAAAATAGGTTTGCGCGCAGTCCGAAAGCGAGTTGCCTGACAGCGGCGTAAGGCCCTGATAGGGCTGCATGTCTTGGCCTTGGTCGATCAGAACGGCAAAGTAACCATCGCCGATTTGACTAAAAGGCGTTGCATTATGATCCAAGCGGTCGGCGTCATAACTGGCCCATGCGCGGATACGCGCGGGCTCGCCTTCTTCTGAAGGGCCGTAATAGTCGGTGGCGATCAGCCGCGCCGCGCCGCTTCCGCGAATTTGCAGGCTCAGCTTCCAGCGAAGTTTGACCGATTGCCCGATCAGCGCGGTCAAAACCGCAGCTTCGGCAACCAGGGCTTCGATCACGGGGGGGTAAGCGTGCTGACGCAGCACATTATCAAGCACCCCGTCCAGCCGAGCCACGCGCCCGCGGATGTCGGACAGATCAAGTTGAAAGGGCAGGACTGTATCGTCCCAAGCGATTTGCGTTCCAGTTGTCATGGGGTTTCCTAAACGTGCCAGACTTGGCATACCGCGCCTATATAGTCAGGGCAACCGTCGGTCCAAGGGGGCAACATGATCAAACGCTATGGAAATGCACCCGAAAGTGGGCGCAGATACATTCGCAGGCCGGGTGTCTATGCCGTATTGCGGCTGCGCGACGAAATTCTGATGACCCATCAAGCCAGCCCCGTTCCAGAATTCCAGTTGCCTGGTGGGGGGATAGACGCCGGTGAGCACCCGATCGCAGCCTTGCACCGCGAGGTGATGGAAGAGACGGGCTGGCATATCGGTGGGCTTTTGCGCTTGGGGACCTTTCGGCGCTTCACGTTTATGGCAGAATATGAAATTTGGGCCGAAAAAGTCTGCACGGTCTATCTGGCACGCCCCGTTTTGCGAATCAGTGCACCGACGGAGCCAGGTCATCAGGCGGTTTGGGTAAGCACTCAGAGTGCTCTCGATCTGCTTGCCAATGATGGCGACCGCGCGATGCTGGCAAAGTCGCTGCGCTACCCCACCCCGTGATAGTCGAAAATCAATCCTGAAACGTCGTCGGGAAAATCCAACCCCCCGGCAAAGCTGTTGAGATCCCATATCAAAGCTTCGAGCAGCTGCGCGCTTTCGAGGTTGAGGTTGTTTCGTAAAATGTCGATCAACCCCTCGCTGCCCAGTTCTTCGCCTTGCGGGCTGGGGCATTCGGTAACGCCATCTGATACTAAAAACAGTCGATCCCCGGCCAAAAGTCGAAAATTGACTTGCTGAAACCCCGCGCCTTGAACAAGGCCGATGGGCAACCCGCCGTCGCCTAGTAGGGTGATCTTCCCATCCTTGGCGAGCAAAAACGGATGTGGATGGCCCGCTTGGACCAAACACACGCCACCATCGCGCAGGTCAATTTCGGCATAGGCGATGGTGAAATACTGATCGACCTGCATATCCTCAAGCATCAGGCGGTTCAGGCGCGCCGCAACTTCGGCAGGGGCCCAAGCGTCTTTGCTGCCATCCGCGGCCGTCCGAAGCGCTATGTTTTGATCCGCCGAGCCGCCAGACAATAGCCCCGCCAGCCGCGCCGTCATCATCGCCGAGGCAACGCCGTGGCCCGACACATCCACAGAATAGACCGCGACTCGGTTGGCATCGATGACGAAGCTTCCGACCAAATCACCGCCGACATGCCCAGAGGGTCGCAGCATCAAAGTCGCACTTCCCGCGCCAAAATCGCGAAAACGGTCGCGGACAAGCGTTTCTTGCAGCTTGCGTGCTTCGATCAAATCACGGTCAAGCGAATCATAGAGATCCTGCAACCGCCCCAGTGTGCTGCTGATAAGACGGTTTTTTTCGACCAGCTCATCCTGCATGCCAAGAATCCGTTCTCCTGCCCGAAGCCTTGCTCGCAACTCATCCGCGCTGACGGGTTTGGACACGAAATCATCCGCGCCATTTTCCAGCCCGTCGGCAATTTCCGCCTTTTCCGACTTGGAGGTGAGAAGAACGAAATAGCCATAGCCGTCGCGGGGAAGTGCCCGAAAAGCCTTGCAAAATTCCACGCCAGACATGCCGTCCATCATCCAATCCGACAGAATGATGTCGAAGGTCCGCGTCTGACACAGCTGCAGCGCCTCTTCGCCAGAAGCGGCCTCTGTCACCACATAGCCCCAGCGGCTCAGTTGCATTTGCAGGATGCGCCGTTGTGCTTTGCTGTCGTCCACAATCAAAACAGGACGCGGCTGCGGCGCACGGCTCGGTGTCCTTGGTTCAATATGGTCAATGCCGAAAATCACAGAACTCTCCCTCAACTTTCTCTATGCTGACTCGGCCAGATTAACGGAAGGTGAAGCTTAAAATTGTGCGTTGTTTCGGCGATTGAGCTTACACTTCATTAATCACTCGGCGTGAAACTATGAGCACATCCTCAAGAGGGCAGTGCGGTGATGATTGAATGGGCCAGGATCAAAGAGCTTAGGCGTGAAATCGGTGACGACGATTTCAACGAGGTCGCAGAGCTGTTCTTGGAGGAGTCCGACGCTGTCATCGCCCGAATTTCGGTCAGTGCGGGCGCGCCTATGCTTGAAGCAAATCTACATTTCCTTAAGGGCGCTGCGCTTAATCTGGGGTTTCGCGATTTCGCCGCACTCTGCCAACATGGCGAACGTCAGGCGGCGTTGGGCAATTGTGACGTCGACCTTGGCGCGGTTATCGCCTGCTATCACGCATCCAAACGCGCGCTGCTTGCCGGCGAAGCAAGCAGCGCGGCGGCTTAGATCAAAAACTCTGAAAGGATGTCATCATTGGTAATATCGCGATAACTGAAGGCCGCCGCGTCCAGCTGATCAAACAGCGGCTTAAAGTTCTCGGCCTGACTGGTTTCAATGCCAATCAAAACCGAACCGAAATTGCGCGCCGATTTTTTCAGATATTCAAAACGGGCAATGTCGTCTTCGGGGCCAAGCATCGAGAGAAACTCTTTCAGCGCGCCGGGTCGTTGCGGCATGCGCAGGATAAAGTACTTCTTCACGCCAGAATAGCGCTGCGCGCGTTCTTTGACCTCTGGCAACCTCTCGAAGTCAAAGTTGCCACCCGAGGTAACACAGACCACAGTTTTGCCAATGATTTGTTCTGCCAGTTCAGGCAACACATCTATCGAAAGCGCGCCAGCGGGTTCAAGAACGATGCCCTCGACGTTCAACATCTCAAGCATGGTAACGCAAATTCGGTCCTCGGGCGCAAGCAAGACCTCTTCTGGTCGCACCCAAGACAGCGCGGCAAATGTCCGGTCGCCCAGCCGCGCAACCGCTGCACCATCGACAAAGCTGTTGACCTTTTTCAGCGTCACAGGCTCATGCCCCGCCAATGCAGCGGTCAGACTTGCACCGCCCAAAGGCTCGACAAAGCGGAACTCGGTCGCGGGGGCTTGGCTGCGCAAATAGCGCGTGACGCCCGCCGCAAGCCCGCCGCCGCCAACGGGCAAAATCACCAGATCAGGGGCTTGTCCAAGTTGGTCGAGCATCTCGACTGCAACCGATGCTTGGCCTTCGATCACATCTTCGTCGTCAAAGGGCGACAGAAAATGCGCGCCCTTTTCTTGGCAAAACCTCTGACTCGCCGCAAGGGTTTGGTCAAAATAGTCGCCTGTCAGCACAATTTTGATCGCCTCACCGCCAAAAGCCCGCGTTTTGTCGATCTTTTGCTGAGGTGTGGTCACGGGCATAAAGATGGTCCCGCGCACCCCGAAATGCTTGCAGGCGAAGGCGACGCCCTGTGCGTGATTGCCGGCGCTGGCGCAGACGAACTCGGTTTGATCGGGCTGGGCGACGCGAACTTTGCGCATCGCGGTAAAGGCGCCGCGCAGTTTGTAGCTGCGCACTGGCGACAGATCTTCGCGTTTCAGCCAGATGTCCGCCTGATACCGCCGCGACAGATGTTCATTGCGTTGCAAGGGGGTGCGCGCAAACAACTCGCGCAGGCGCTTGGTGGACTGGCGGGCGGCGTCAGCGAAATCAGTCATGGGTCTGTTCTACACCTTTCACGCGGCACTCACGCGCCAGATGATATCACCAACATCGTCGGCCATCAAAAGCGAGTGCTTGTCTGGCCCGATTGTCACACCCACTGGCCGACCATAAGAGAACTTCTCGTCTGGGGACAGGAACCCCGACAGGATATCGCGCGGCGGACCCGAGGGTTTGCCATTCGCAAAGGGGATAAAGATCAACTTATAGCCGCTCAGGGTCGAGCGGTTCCAAGAGCCGTGCTGCCCGATCACCATGCCGTCGCCAAATCCGGGCAGGGTGCCTTTGGGCATCCAGCACAGCCCCAAGGACGCGGTGTGCCCCCCAAGAGCGTAATCCGGCGTGATCGCGCGATCGACCAAGGCTTGGTTCTGCGGCACGCGGTCATCGACCGTCTTACCCCAATAGCAGAAGGGCCAGCCGTAAAACCCGCCGTCTTGCACAGAGGTCAGATAGTCCGGCGGCGTCTCATCGCCCAAACCGTCGCGCTCATTAACCACGGTCCACAGCGCGCCTGTCGTTGGCTCCCAGGCGGTGCCGACAGCATTGCGCAAACCGCTGGCAAAGACCCGCGCAGACCGGCTGGCAATGTCATATTCCCAGATGCAGGCGCGGCCTTCTTCGGCCTCCAAACCATTGTCCCCGATATTGGAAAGCGAGCCTACGCCAGCATAAATCTTGGTCCCGTCTGGCGAAGCAATCAAGCTGCGCGTCCAGTGGCCGCCGGGTTTGAAGTCGCAAAGCTTGGTGCCCTCAGGCGAAAGATGCAGGTCGCCGTCGTTATAGGCAAAGGACGAAATGCCATCGGTGTTGCCGACGTAAAACGTGCCATCAATCAAAGCCATGCCAAAAGGTTGGTTCTGGTTTTCAAGAAAAACCTCGCGCTGTTCGGCGACACCATCGCCATCGGCATCGCGCCAAAGGGTGATGCGATTGGCGCTAACGCCCAAGGCGCGGGCGCGGCGCATGGTGGCCTGCATCGCGCGATCCATCAGCGTCTTTGGCGGATCGGCTTGTTGCAAGGCTTCGGCAACAAGCACGTCGCCATTTGGCAGAACCTCGATCCAGCGCGGGTGCAGCAGGCCTGACGCAAAAGCGTTTACCTTGAGACCCGCCGCCGCGGTCGGCAGATGCCCCGCCTCCCACCCTTTGGCCGTCGGCATCTTGAGCGTCATAATGCCTTGCTTTTTCGCCTCTGGAATGGCGGGTGAAGCGCCCATAGCTTGGGTTTTCGGCGCGCCATAACGGCGGAGCAGAACCATAGTCGCACCCACAAGTGCGGTCGCGCGGGCCATAAAGCTCATCGAGTTGTCTCCCATGTTTGTCAAAGTGTTAACGCAGCATCGCCGTTAACAAAAGCCAAGATGATGTCAGGTGGATTTCGCATAGCGGGCCATGAACATGTCGATCGCGCCGTCGATGATCCGCTGCACGTCTTCGGGCGAACAGGCGGTGCATCCCGTGAAGAGCAGCCGATCTTGCAGCTCGACCTTGCACAGCTGACCAAATTGCGCGGCTGCAAGGGCGATATCGTCGATCTCAAGTTCTTCGCGAGCGACACCTTTGCGCAGGTATTCCCCGATGCAATTGCGCACCAAAAGCGGGCCGGATTTATAGAACTCTTGCGCAAGTTCAGGGAAATTCTCGGATTCCGTGACCGCGATACGATAAATCCGTTTGCCAAGATCGCTTTGCATCAGACCGATGATGCGGGTCGCAGCCGTGCGCAGCCCGTCTGGGATGGGCATATCAAAATTAATCTCTGAAATGGCCTCTTCGGCCTGCCTGCGACATTCGGCGGTTGCGATTTCCATAAAGAGAATGCGCTTGTCGGGGAAATAGGCGTAGAGCGTCGCCTTCGAAACACCAGCTTCGCGTGCGATATCGTCCATCGAGGCCCGATCAAAGCCGTCGCGCATGAAAATAGCGCGCGCGCCCTCCAGCACTTGCTCGAATTTTCGGCCTTTGACGATAAGTTGCGGCTTGGTGTCCATCTTGAGCTCCTCACGCGCAGTCTAGACCGCGGGCAAGTGCGGCGGCAAGTCGCAGACAAGGGCCGGATTGGACCATTTCGCGCATTTATCCCTCTTTTCAAACGGTTTGAAATGCGCTTATTTAGAATCATTCTAGAAAGAGACTCCGATGATCCCAGGACTTTTTACCAACCGCCGCCGCTTTACCGACCTGAGCGAGCAAGAAATCCTCGCGCTTGCCATCTCATCCGAGGAAGACGATGCCCGCATTTATCGCAGCTATGCGCAAAGCCTTCGGACGGAGTTTGCGGCCTCGGCAGCGGTTTTTGAGGGGATGGCAGCAGAGGAAGATGAGCACCGCAAACGCTTGATCGACCTGCATGTGACCCGCTTTGGCGAGGTTATCCCGTTGATCCGGCGCGAGCATGTCGCAGGGTTTTATGCGCGCCGCCCAATTTGGCTGACGGAAAATCTGGGTCTTGATCGTATACGCGAAGAAGCGCGCGCGATGGAGCAACAAGCCGCAGATTTCTACCTGCGTGCTGCCGCGCGGACGCAAGATGCCGCCACGCGCAAGCTGTTGGGCGATCTTGCCGCAGCAGAGCAGGGCCATGCCGAACATGCCAAAGGCTTGGAAGCCGAGCATTTGGGCGAAGACGCGCGGGAGTCCGAGGACAAAACCGCGCATCGGCAATTTATCCTGACATGGGTGCAGCCAGGGCTCGCGGGCCTGATGGATGGGTCGGTGTCCACACTTGCGCCGATTTTCGCGACCGCCTTCGCGACACAAGATACTTGGACGACGTTTCTGGTTGGTCTTGCGGCCAGCGTGGGGGCGGGGATTTCGATGGGCTTTACCGAGGCCGCGCATGACGACGGCGTGCTGTCGGGGCGTGGCAGCCCGTTCAAGCGCGGTGTGGCCTCGGGCGTGATGACCATGCTTGGCGGTTTGGGGCATGCTTTGCCCTATCTGATCCCGAACTTTTGGACCGCAACGACGGTCGCAATGGTCGTGGTGTTTGTCGAGCTTTGGGCCATCGCTTGGATTCAAAACAAGTTTATGGAGACCCCGTTTTTGCGTGCGGCCTTGCAGGTCGTGCTTGGGGGTGCTTTGGTCTTCGCAGCAGGAGTGTTGATCGGGGGCGGCTGAATGTATCGTAAGGGTGAAGTAAAGTACGAGGCGCTGGAGCTGCCAGATCGAGTTGAAATGCCCGAGGCAGAGACGTTGGCGGCGGCAGAGGGGTTTCGCGACTATATGCGCAAGCGCCACTCTGTGCGGCAATATGCGACGCGACCGGTGCCCGAGGCTGTGGTGACCGCCTGTATCGAGGCGGCCTGTACCGCGCCTTCTGGCGCCAATCATCAGCCTTGGCATTTCGTGGCTATCAGCGACCCGCAGATGAAGGCGGTGATCCGCGCCGCGGCCGAAGACGAAGAGCGCGAGTTCTATTCGGGTGGCGCAGGGGATGAGTGGCTGGCCGCGCTAGAGCCGATTGGGACGGGCGTCGACAAACCGCATTTGACCGATGCGCCTTGGTTGATCGTAGTCTTTGCGCAGCGCTATGGGCTGACCGAGGACGGCGATCGGTATAAGAATTATTATGTGCCCGAAAGCGTTGGCATCGCGACGGGGATGTTGATCACTGCGCTGCATCACGCTGGCCTTGTTTGTTTGGAGCACACGCCGAATCCGATGAAGTTCTTGCCCGAGCTTTGTGGACGGCCATCGCACGAGAAGGCTGTGATGATCCTGCCGGTAGGTTATCCTGCGGCTGAGGCGACGGTGCCAGCAGTGGCGAAACGCAAGAAGCCACGTGCGCAAGTTCTGACGGTGTTCCGCTGAGGGCTGCGGTGGAATTTGAGTATTTGGGCCAGTATGAAAGCCATGCCGCCCGAAAGGTTTTGCGGGGATTGCGCGGGTTGGGGCTTGAACCTCTTTGGGCTGCGTGAGACGAGTGTGAATGCTGGCAATTTTTTTGAAAACTCTGCCGTTCTTTGCGGTTATCGGGCTTGGCTTTGCAGCGGGGCGGATGCGGTTTTTTACCGCTGAGGCGACGGCGTATCTGACGAAATTTGTGTTCTATTTTGCGCTTTCGGCGATGTTGTTCGGTTTTGCGGCCAATCTGGATCTGAGCGCGGTGTTCTCTTGGGCGTTTGTCTGGGCGTATTTTCTGGCATCGGCGGTGGTTTGGGCTTTGGTGGCGGGCGTTGCGGTGTTTCGCGGGGCGGCGGCTGAGGAAGCCGTGTTCGAGGCGCATACCGGTGTGATCGGGAATGTTGGGTTCTTGGGCATTCCGATGTTGACGCTTTTGCTGGGGCCGCAGGCGGTGGGGCCGATCTTGCTGGTGCTGGCAGTGGATTTGATCGTGTTTTCCTCGATTTTGACGATTGTCATTACTGGGGTGCGCGAAGGTCGGATGAGTTGGGGAATTTTTCGCGCCTTGGGTTTGGGGTTGTTGAAGAATCCGATGATCGTTTCGGTGGTTTTGGGGCTTGTTTGGGGGGTGACGGGGCGCAAGCTTCCGGTGCCGGTCAATGAGTTCATGACGTTGTTGGGGGCGGCGGCGACGCCTTGTGCCTTGTTTGCCATTGGCGGGTCGCTTGCGGGGAAGTCGGCAGAGCGTTGGCCTGTGGCGGGATGGCTGTCGGTGGCGAAGTTGTTTTTGCATCCCGCAGCGGTGGCCTTTGCCGCGTTTGTGGTGTTTCCGGTCGAGCGTTATGCGGCTGGGGTGATGGTCGCGGCGGCGTCACTGCCTGTGGCGGGCAACGTCTACATTCTGGCGCAGCACTATGGGGTCGCGCCGCAGCGGGTTTCGACCGCGATTTTGATTTCAACGGCGGCTTCGGTGGTGACGGTTACGGCCATCATCGCTTTGGTCACGGGATAGGGACTTAAGATGAAAACTTTGAGCGAAAACAGAGCCTTTGGCGGTGTGCAGGGCGTTTACAGTCATATGTCGGTTGCGACGGGCACCGAGATGACCTTTGGGCTTTTCTTGCCTGTCGAAGCCGAGGATGGGCCGGTTCCGGTGCTGTGGTATCTGTCGGGGCTGACTTGTACGCATGAGAACGCGATGGTGAAGTCTGGTGTTCAGCGCTGGGCTGCCGAGGCGGGGATTGCGGTGGTGTTTCCGGACACCAGCCCGCGTGGCGAAGGGGTGTTCGACGACGGCGCCTATGATTTGGGGCAGGGTGCGGGGTTCTACTTGAACGCCACGCAAGAGCCTTGGGCACCGCATTACCGCATGTGGGATTACGTGACCGAAGAGCTGCCGCGGCTGTTGTTCTCGACCTTTCCTTTGGCCGAGCCAGCTCAGGCTATTACGGGGCATTCGATGGGCGGGCATGGTGCTTTGGTCATCGCGATGAGCCTTCCGGGGCGGTTCCGCTCGGTCTCGGCCTTTGCGCCGATCTGCAATCCGACGGCAAGCGATTGGGGCCGCAAGCAGTTCAGCGCCTATCTGGGGCCAGACGAGTCCTTGTGGCAGAGCTATGACGCCTCGATTTTGATGCGCAAGCGCGGGTTCGACGGGCCGATGTTGATCGATCAAGGCGCGAGCGATCAGTTCCTTGATTTGCTTAAACCCGAGGTTTTGGCGAGCTCGATGGTCGAGCGGCGTCAGGCGGGTTCGTTCCGGATGCAGCGCGGCTATGACCACAGCTATTTCTTTGTCTCAACCTTTATGGAAGAACATGTGGCCTTCCATGCGGCGGCTTTGTTTGCTTAGGGCGGTTTTGATTGGAGCCGTCTTAATGGCGGCTCCGGTTTCGGCGGGTGCGCCTGCGCAAGAGGCCTTGGCGATTGCCAATCAGCTTCGGGCCAAGGCTGGGTGCAGGCCGCTAAAGATGGAGGCGCGCTTGGTTGCCGCCGCTGAAGCGCACGCCAAAGACATGGCGCTGCGCAATTACTTTGACCATCGCGGCGCGAATGGCAGCAGCTTTGCCCAGCGGATCAAGGCGCAGGGCTTTCGGTTTCACGCAGCCGCCGAGAATATTGCGGCGGGGAACGCCCGCGCAGATCAGACCATGCAGCAGTGGATGGGCAGTGCCGGACATAGGCGCAACCTGTTGGATTGCCGCTATGAGTTCACGGGAATTGCGGTGTATTATCAGGCAGATGATCGGCCCTTGGCGGGGCAGGTCGCGCCGCTGAGATACTATTGGGTGCAGGAGTTCGCCACAAAATGAGCCAGCGGATCTTTATTGATGCAGACGCCTGTCCGGTGAAAATCGAGGCCGAGCGGGTGGCGACACGGCTGGGTGTGCGGATGATCCTTGTGTCGAATGGCGGGATTAGGCCGTCTGACAACCCGCTGGTCGAAAGCGTCTATGTTGCGGCGGGGCCGGATGAGGCGGATAAGTGGATCGCCGAGGCCTGTGGGCGCGGCGATGTCGTGGTCACAGGGGACATTCCCTTGGCGGCGAAATGCGTTGCGGCAGGGGCCAAGGTTTTACGTCACAACGGCGAAGAGCTGCACGAGCGCAACATCGGCAACGTCTTGGCGACGCGCGATTTGATGCAGGATTTACGCTCGGCCGATCCGTTTCGACAAGGCGGCGGGCGACCGTTCAGCAAGACCGATCGGTCCCGCTTTTCCGAAGTCTTGGACCGTTTGGTGCGGCAAGCGAAGCAATAGTGTCGCAGGCAGACTAGACGGCGCAGGCTTGGCGCGATTTTCTGGCGCTATGGTTCAGATACATATTCCGAGTTCGTTGTCGCCGCAAACGCCGCCCTATGCGGGGGTGCTGTTTGCTCTTGGTGGCGCGGTTATCCTGTCGGTCAATGATTTGGCGATCAAGGCCCTGTCGGGAAGCTATGCGCTGCATCAGGTGATTTTGATCCGCGCTTTTGTCGGCATGACGATTGTGCTGGTGCTGATGGCGGCGTCCAAGCGCGGGTTTGCGCAGATGCGTACCGCGCGCTGGCGCGAGCATTTGCTGCGGGTCTGCATCGTTATGGTCTCGAATGTGACGTATTTTCTGGGGCTTGCGGTTCTGCCGCTTGCGGATGCCGTGGCGACGGCTTTTGTCTCGCCCTTGGTGATCACCATGATGTCGGCGGTGTTTTTGGGCGAATATGTCGGTCCAAGGCGATGGGCGGCGGTGGCGGTTGGTATGGTTGGCGTCATTGTTATGGTTCGTCCAGGTGCTGGGGTCATTCAACCAGCGGCGATCTTGGTGCTGATTTCGGCGGTCTGCTACGCCACCAGCAATATGATGACGCGGCGGATGCGCGATACCGAAAGCGCTGCGACCATGAGCTTTTATGTGCAGCTTGGGTTTATCTTTGTCAGCTCTGCGATGGGGTTTTGGGTTGGAGACGGGCATCTGGCGCAGGCCGAGGGTGTGACCGCGTTTTTGTTCCGCCCATGGGTGTTTCCGCCGTTTAGAGACTGGTGGGCGTTCTTGGCGACGGGGGCCGCGGTCGGCGTGGGCGGTCTGATGATGTCGCAAGCCTACCGCACAACCGAGGCGGCCTTGGTTGCGCCGTTTGAATATATCGGCATGCCGATGGCGATTTTCTGGGGGGTGGTTGTGTTTGGCACTTGGCCAGACCAACATGCATGGGTCGGCATCGCGCTTATCGGAGGCGCGGGGCTTTATACTCTGTGGCGCGAAACGGTGCGCAAAAAGGTGGTGGATGTTGCAGCCCCAAGCGGTGATCTTTGATATCGGCAATGTGCTGACAAGCTGGCAGCCCGAGGCGTTTTACGACCGCGTGATCGGGCCAGAGCGGCGGGTGGCGCTGTTTGATGCGGTTGACCTGCACGGGATGAACGACCTGATCGATGCGGGCGCTTTGTTCCGCGAGACGATCTACGACTGGGCAGAGCGCTATCCTGATTGGAGCCCCGAAATTCGGCTCTGGTATGATCGCTGGATCGAGCTTGCCAGCCCTCGGATTGAAGGCTCGATTGCACTGCAAAGGGCGCTGCGGGCCAAGGGGGTGCCGGTGTTCGCCCTGACCAATTTTGGCAAGCATAGCTTTGAAGAGGCCCTGCCGCAGATGGATTTTCTGGCGGATTTCGACCGGCTTTATGTGTCGGGACGGATGGGCGTGATCAAACCTGATCCCACGATTTACGCCATGTTAGAGACGGATTGCGGTATTGCCCCCGAGAGGTTGTTGTTTACCGACGACCGCATTGACAATATCGCCGCCGCTGACAGGCGCGGGTGGCGCACGCATCACTTTGAAGGCTGGCAGGGCTGGGCCGCGCGCTTGGTCGCCGAAGGACTTTTGACCACCAAGGAGGCAGGATTATGAGCGTCGAGATTATTGGGCCAGAGGCCGCGGGACTGCTCAGTTGGGTTGGGATTATCGAGGCGCTTGAGGCGGGGCATCGGCTTCCGCGGGCCGAGATTAACGATTTATTCTTGTATCGCGGGCAGGATGTGCTTCTGGATCGCGCGGCTTGGATTGACGGGCTTGGCGCCTTGGTCAAGGTCGCGATGGTTGTGCCGTCGAACCGCGAGCGGGGACTGCCGAACGTGAATGGGGTGGTGAACCTTATGAACGATAAAACGGGGGAGTTAGAGGCTTTGGTTGATTTCCATTTGGTGACCAAGTGGAAAACGGCGGGCGATAGCTTGCTGTCGGCAAGCAAGCTGGCGCGCAAGGACAGCCGCAACTTTCTGCTTGTTGGCGCGGGGACTGTTGCGACCTCGATGGCGCATGCCTATCGCGCCCTTTGGCCTGACGCGAAGTTCACGGTCTGGAGCCGCACACGCACCAGCGCCGCGGCGATGGGCTTTGACGTGGCGGACGACTTGCAAGCAGCGGTGCAGGCAGCGGACGTGATTTGCACCGCGACCATGGCGAGCGAGCCGTTGATTAAGGGCGACTGGCTGCAACCGGGGCAGCATTTGGATCTGATCGGAGCCTATAACCCCCGAATGCGCGAGGTCGACGACACAGCGATGCAGCGCGCGCGGGTGTTTGTGGATAGCCGCGCGACGACGCTGCACCATATCGGCGAGTTGATCGAGCCTTTGAAATCCGGCGCCATTACCGAGGCCGATATTCAGGGCGATTTCTATGATATGGCCTCGGGCCGCTATGCGCGCCAGTCCGAGGATGAGATCACCATCGCCAAAAACGGAGGCGGCGCCCATCTGGATTTGATGACCGCCGCCTATATTCAAGCCATGTGGCGTCAGCGTTAGAAGGTTACGGCGCGGTCGCCACTGGCGTCTTTGATGCGGGTTGGAAGGCCCATGTGGTTGAGAAGGTTGAGGAAAGGCTTGGGGTCAAGGTCTTCGACATTGGCCATCGCGCCGATATCCCAAGTGCCATCTGCAATCAGCAGGGCTGCCGCTACTGGTGGCACGCCCGCCGTATAGGAAATTCCCTGCGACCCAACCTCTGTATAGGCCTCTTTGTGATCGGCGACGTTATAGATAAACACCTCGGTCGGCACGCCGTCCTTGGTGCCGCGAATAATGTCGCCAATGCAGGTTTTACCCGTGTAATCTGGCGCGAGGCTTGACGGGTCGGGCAGCACGGCCTTGACCAGTTTCAGCGGAACGACCTCTAGCCCTTCGGCGGTTGTGACGGGCTGTTCGGACAAAAGACCAAGGTTTTTCAACACGGTAAACACGTTGATATAGTGGTCGCCAAAGCCCATCCAAAACCGCACATCCGCCTGTGGATAACGTGCCGAAAGCGAATGCACCTCGTCGTGGCCGGTCATATAGGCCTTTTGCTTGCCGACAACGGGCAGGTCGAACTCTTGGCCGACCTCGAACATAGTGTTCTCTTGCCACGCGCCCTTTTGCCACGAATAGACCGTGCCAGTGAACTCGCGGAAGTTGATCTCTGGATCGAAGTTGGTTGAGAACCAGCGCCCATGCGAGCCTGCATTAATGTCAACGATATCAATGCTCTCGATGGTGTCGAGGTAATCATCCGCCGCAAGCCGCGCAAAAGAGTTCACCACGCCCGGGTCAAAGCCAACGCCCAAAATCGCAGTCACGCCAGCGGCTTTGCACGCCTCGCGACGCTTCCATTCATAGTTGCCATACCACGGCGGGGTCTCGCAAATCTTGGTCGGATCCTCGTGAATCGCGGTGTCGAGATAGGCAGCACCCGTGTCGATGCAGGCCTGTAGCACCGTCATGTTCACAAAGGGCGAGCCGACGTTAATCACGATCTGGGCGCCCGTCTCGCGGATCAGCGCCGCGGTCTCGGCGGTGTTGGTGGCGTCAAGCGCATGGGCCTTGAACACACCGTCCTGCTTCATCGCTGATTTCGCGTGGACCGAGGCGATGATCTCGTGACATTTCGCAACCGTGCGGCTGGCGATATGCAGATCGCCGAGACGGTCATTGGATTGCGCGCATTTATGGGCGACGACTTGGGCGACGCCACCGGCGCCAATGATCAAAACGTTCCGTTTCACTTCGAACCGTCTCCTTTAAGGACAGAGGGAAGGGTCAGCCGAGGCTGCTCTCATAATCGGCAAAGCCGAAACTGCGGGCGACGGTCAGGCTACCGTCGAGTTCTTTTAGCACAATCGCAGGCATCTTCACGCCGTTGAACCAGTTCTTTTTCACCATCGTATAGCCCGCGGCGTCTGCGATCGACAGGCGGTCACCGACAGCGAGGGGGGCGGGAAAGTTGAATTCGCCAAAGATATCGCCCGCAAGGCAGGACTTGCCGCAGATCATATAGGGGTGCGAGCCGTCGGTGTGCATCCGTGCGGGTTGGCGATAAATCAACAGGTCCAGCATGTGCGCCTCAACAGAACTGTCAACGATCGCAAGGTCTTTGCCGTTGTTCAGAATGTCCAGAACGGTGACTTCAAGGCTGGCCGCATTGGTGATCGCCGCCTCACCAGGTTCAAGGAAAACCTGCACGCCAAAGCGGGTTTGGAATTCCTTTAGCCGCGCTGCAAGCCGATCCACGGGATAGCCCTCGCCAGTAAAGTGGATGCCGCCGCCAAGGCTGACCCAGTCAAGGCGGTGCAGAAAATCGCCAAATTCAGTCTCTATGCGGGCCAATTGCTGGTCGAACAGGTCGAAATCGCCGTTCTCGCAATTATAGTGGATCATCACGCCAGAGATCCGGTCAGCGACCTCCATCAGCTTGGTCAGATCCCACTCGCCAAGGCGGCTAAAGGGGCGTGCTGGGTCGGCAAGGTCAAATCCCGAGGTCGAAAACCGCGGGTTCAAACGCAGGCCTCGGGCGATGCCGTTGGTCTGGTTATCAAAGCGGTCCAGCTGCGAGATCGAGTTAAAGATGATCTTATCCGCATAGGTCACCGCTTCGGTCACCTCATCCGCGGCCCAAGCGACGGAATAGGCGTGGGTCTCGCCGCCGAATTTTTCGCGACCCAGCCGCAGCTCATAAAGACTGGACGAGGTGGTGCCATCCATATGCGGCTTCATCGCGGCAAAGGCGGGCCACGTCGCAAAGCACTTGAGCGCAAGCAGAACCTTGGCGCCCGATTGGCTGCGCAGCTGGTCCATCACCGCCATATTGCGGGCAAGCGCGGTCTTGTCGATGAGGTAGTAAGGCGTCGGAATCATGGCGTCCCCCTTGCTGGCAAGAGCGCACGACATAAGGCTATCGCGGCTTGGATGCAAGTAAGGCGGCCGTGTTACAGCTGTGTGACTTGGGCCAAATAGCGCGCGCGGGCAGCTGCTGCCATGCGGGCGCGGGCGATGGCTTGGGACGGGGTCACGGACGTAAACCGCAGCGTGTCAAAACTGCGCAGTTGTGTGGCGGCGTCAAGGTCGCAGTCCAGCACGGTCGCAATCTTGGGATAGCCGCCTGTGGTTTGATGATCGGCCAAAAGCAAGGTCGGCACGCCGTCGCCCGCGACTTGGAGTGCCCCTCTTGAAATCGGTTCGGATGGCATAGTTAGAGCCGCTTTTGGCGTCAGATCAGCCCCTTTCAGCCGAACCCCCATACGGTCATAGGCGGTCGTTAGAGCGAAATTTGTGTCCAGAAGCGCGCGGAGGGTTTCAGGCGCAAAAAAGCGGTCTTGCGGGCCGATGGTCACATGCAGCGCGTGGCGGGGTCGGGCAAAGATCGGGCAGGGCAAGGTGCGGGGGGCATGAGTTGCGCAGGGGGATTGCACCTCGAGCATGTCACCTTTGCGCAACAGGCCGCCCCCCTTGCCGCTATTGGCGTGGGTTGCGTGGCTGCCCAACCACGCGGGACAGAGTAGCGTTCCCGCGACAGCAAGATAGCACCAGCTTCCCCAAGGCCCTCTGCGGATGGTGAGACTGTCGCCATCGCGCAGGGTCAGCACCTGCCACGAGCCGTGTTTGGAACCCGACTCGACGATAAAACCCCCACCCGCGATTGCGATGCTGACCGGTTTTCCGCGATATTCGAGACGTATTCCGCCCAGTGACACCTCGATCACGGGCGCGTCGACGGGGTTGCCAAGCGCGGCATTTGCAGCGGCGCAGGCAAGGCGGTCCATAGGGCCAGAGGCCGTGACGCCAAAGCGCGCCAGCCCCGCACGACCTTGGTCTTGGATCGACACGAGCGGCCCTGCTTGGGTGATCTGGAGCGTTGCGGTCATGTGGCAGCCTCGTATTCGGCGCGGCTGATGCGCTCGAATTTCACCGCGTCGCCGACGTCAAACAGGAACGGGCGTGCAGGGGCGTCGCGCAGGATTTGCGTTGGTGACCTGCCGATAATCCACCAGCCCGTTGGCATGGTGAGCGTCGTGACGATGCATTGCGGTCCTGCGATGATGACGGAACCTGCGGGGACGTCGCGCTTGGCCGTGTCCTTGCGCGGCAGTTGCAGCGGCAAAGGCACGCCGCCAAGATAGGCATATCCAGGTGCAAAGCCGTAAAGATAGACCGCATATTCGCCGGTAAGGTGGGCGTTTATCACCGCCTCGGGGGACAATCCTGTGCGGGCGGCCACTTCGGCAAGGTCGGGCGCAAGATCGGCGTCATAACAAATCGCCACGCTGCGTCGTGATTTCGTCGTCTGAGTCTGGGTCGGTGCCGCAATCAACTGGCGTAAAACAGTCTCTATGCTTGCATGATCGGTGGTCATTGGGTCAAATCGCACCAGCAGATTGACATAGGCGGGGGTGGCCTCTTGAAAGCCGTGGCAGGGGTGTTGCGCCAGCATCGCATCAAGGTGCAAAACTGCGGCATGGGCCTCTGGGGTGATGGTGTTTCCGAACTCGACCAACAGGCTGTGCTCGGCGATAGGGCGAAAGATGGGAAAGCCGGTCATGTAAAGGCTTTGAAAGTTATGCCTTGGGCGGAAAGGCCAAAACGGATCGCTTTTGCCAGTGTTAGAGCCTCTTTGTTGTCGCCGTGCACGCAAATGGACTGCACCCGCAACGCCACCTCACCCCCACCAAGCACGGGCATTTTGCCGGTTTGCAGCAGATGCAGCAGACGAGCCGTCGCGGTTTCGGCATCATGGATCATCGCGCCCGCTTGGTTGCGCGGCACAAGGCGACCGTTGGGCAGATAGGCGCGGTCAGCAAAAACTTCGGAAAAGGTGGGCAAGTTGGCGGCATTGCCCGCAGACTCTAGCGCCGTTCCTGAAATCGCCAGCAGGGCAAGGTCGGGCGAAATTGCGCGGGTGGCGCGGGCGATGGCGTTGGCGACATCGGGCTCGTCGGCGGCAAGATTGGCCAGCGCCCCATGAGCTTTGACATAAGTGACTTGCGTCCCCGTCAGCGCCGCCGCCCCCATCAGCGCCCCGATCTGGCAGGCGACCATATGCTCGATCTGACGCGGGGTCATCGGGATGATGCGGCGACCAAAGCCAAGCGGGTCGGCATATCCCGGATGCGCGCCGACGCGCACGCTGTTCTCGCGGGCAAGCGTCAAGGTCTGAACCATCGTGTCAGGGTCCGATGCATGGCCCCCGCAAGCGACATTTGCCGAGGTCACCGTCGCCAAGATCGCGGCATCGTCGCCCATGGTCCAAGGGCCAAAGCCCTCGCCAAGATCAGAGTTCAGGTCGATCTGCATGGCGCCTCTCGCTGTGGTTTCCGGCGCGAGTTTGGCCAGAGGCGGGGCGAGAGGCAAGGGCGTGGCCAAGAAATCCGCGCAATAGCGGGGCAAATTGGTCATCTGCCTTGGTTTTGTGGTAGGAATCACATGGCCGTGATTGACCTTTGCCGCAAAGGCATCACTTATCATGAGCAAAATTTGCCCCAGACAGGGCCATGCCGAGGTTAAGAAATGAAGTCCTTTAAAGCGCACCGTTTGATTGCTCTTATTGTCCTGATCGTTGCGGGCATATGGGTCGGAACGGGGAAGTTTTCGTCGGTAGGCAGCGAGGCCGAAGATAAAGCCGAGGCGGACGCGCAGGCTCCGGCAGAGGTCGTGACCGCACGCACCGTTGCGGCGGTGGCGCCGATCTTTACCGATTATGCGCGGGAAATTCGCCTTTCGGGTGTCACGCAAGCGGACAAGCAAGCGATGCTTGCAGCGCGCTCGGCGGGGATTATCGCATCGCTTGGGGCAGAGCAGGGCATGGATGTGGCGGCGGATACGCTCATCCTGCAGCTTGAGGGCGCGGATGTGATCGCTGGCGTCGAGACGGCGAAAGCGGCGCTCGAGCAGGCGAAGGAAAACCTTGCAATCGGTGAGGCCTTGTTCAAGCGCGGCTCTTTGGCCGAGTTCGAGCTGACCTCACGGCGGGCTGCGGCTTCGGCGGCGGATGGCGCGTTGGCACAGGCCAAGGCAGCGCTGGACCGCTTGCAGTTGAAAGCCCCGTTTGCGGGCACCGTGGATTCGGTGACCGTTGAGGTCGGCGAGTTCCGTGCAGCCCGGCGCACCGATTGCGACGCTGTTGTCGCTTGATCCGATTGTAGTCAAAGCCGAGGTAAGCGAGCGCGATGTGGGCTTCGTTTCGGCGGGGTCGCGGGCGATGGTGCGTCTGGTGAACGGTGTCGAGATGGAGGGGCTGATTCGCCATGTGGCGATGCAGGCTTCGCAGGCGACGCGGACCTTTGCGGTCGAAGTGGCTCTGCCCAATGCGGATCGCAAAATCCCATCGGGGATGACCGCCGAAGTGCGGCTCTATGCGGATAAGCAAGAGGCGGTTTTTGTGCCGCGCTCGATCATTACCATCTCTGACACAGGGGATTTGGGTTTGCGCGTCGTGGGCGATGACAAGATTGCCGCCTTTGCCAAGGTTGATATTCTGGACGACAGCGAGCAGGGGTTGGTTGTCACAGGCGTGCCAAAAGACAAGCTGGTGATCGTCGCGGGTCAGGATTTGGTAAGCAATGGCGATAAGGTCGAGGTCACTGAAATGACCGTTGCCCAAGCCGCCGAGGCGCTCAAATGAAGATTGTTGAAACTGCGATTGAGAATGCGCGCCTGACGATTTCGGTGCTGCTGTTCCTGCTTTTGACGGGGGCTTTGGCCTATATCAACATCCCCAAAGAGGCCGAGCCCGACGTTCAAATCCCGATCATTTATGTCAGCATGCATCTGGACGGCATCTCGCCCGAGGACAGCGAGCGGCTGCTGCTTCGGCCGATGGAGACCGCGCTCAAGTCGATTCAAGGCGTGAAAAAGATGACGGCAACCGCCTATCAGGGCGGCGGCAACGTGTTGATGGAGTTTCAAGCCGGCGCCGATCTGGCCAAAGCCAAGACGGACGTAAAGGATAAAGTCGACGACGCCGCGCCGAACCTGCCTGCCGATCTGGACGCGCCGACCGTCAATGAGGTGAACATCAGCGAGTTCCCCGTGCTGGTTGTGACCCTGTCGGGCAACGTGCCAGAGCGGGTGCTGAACACGGCGGCGCGATCCTTGCGCGACCGTATCAAAGAAGTGCCCGGCGTTTTGGATGCGGCGCTGCAAGGCGTGCGCGATGATCTGGTAGAGATCGTGATTGATCCGGCCAAGCTGTCGTCCTACGGCTTGCGGCCCGACACGATGATTGCGGGCTTTAACGCCAACAACCGTTTGATCACCGCGGGTTCGCTTGAAGGGGCTGAGGGCAAATACGCGATCAAGGTGCCGTCTTTGCTGGAATCCATCACGGATCTGGCGAATTTGCCCGTTGTTGCGGGTGAAAACGCCATTGTGCGGGTGCGCGATCTGGCCGAGGTCAAGCCAACGCTCAAGGACCCCACAACGGTCACCCGCCTGAACGGCAAAGCGGCTGTGGCGGTCGAGGTGTCCAAGCGCACGGGCGCCAACCTTATCGACACGGTCGATCAGGTGAAGGTGGTAACGGCGGCGTTGCAAGCGCAGCTGCCCGAAGGCATCGAGGTGACCTTCTCGCAGGATAAGTCGACCAACATTCGGCAGATGCTGTCGGATTTGCAGAACTCGGTGCTGACGGCGGTCGTGTTGGTGTTTATCATCATCCTTTACGCGCTGTCGGTGCGGTCCTCGATCTTGATCGGCTTGGCGATCCCTGCGTCATTCCTGATGGGGATTTTGGGGCTTCAAATGGCGGGGCTGACGGTCAACCTTGTGGTGCTGTTCAGCCTTATCCTTGCCGTCGGTATGCTGGTGGACGATGCGATTATCGTCACTGAATACGCCGAAAGGCGCATGAATGAGGGCATGGAAAAGCGTGCCGCCTTTGCCGAAGCCAGCCACAAGATGGCGGGTCCGGTGATCGCCTCGACGCTGACACGGATTGCCGCCTTTTCGCCGTTGCTGTTCTGGCCGGGGGTGGTCGGGCAGTTCATGAAATACATGCCGATCACGCTGATTGCGACGCTTTCGGCCTCCATGCTTTATGCGCTGGTGTTTGTGCCGGTGCTGGGGTCGCTGATCGCCAAACCGTTCAAAGAAGAGCAGGCGCATAAAGACGGGCGGTACATGTGGGTGGTCGGCAAGGCCATTCGGCATCCGTTTGTCGTGCTGTTTCTGGCGCTGGCTTCTTTGGTCGCGGTGCCGATGGCCTATGGCAAATTCGGCAATGGCGTCGAGTTTTTCCCAAGCGTAGAGCCTGATTACGGCCTGCTTTACGTCAAATCGCGCGGCAACCTGTCGATCAGTGAAAAGGATGCCCTTGTGCGGCAAGCCGAGGCGCGGATTCTGGGCTGGCCTGGTATCGACACGATTTACACGCGGGTCGGGTCGGGGGGCGGCGCGGGCAACGAAGCGCCTGCGGATGTGATCGGCACCATTCAATACGAGTTCGTCGACTGGCGCGAGCGTAAGGGTGCGAATGCGATTCTGGACGATTTGCGCGCAGGGATGCAGGGCATTCCGGGCGTGGATATCGAGGTCTCGGTGCCTGCGGCGGGTCCGCCGACGGGTAAGGCAATCCAGATCCAGCTTTCGGCGGATGACCCAGAGGGTATGAACGACATCGCTCGCAAGATCGCAACCAAGCTGGCGACGGTGCCGGATGTGATCGACATTGCCAATGGCTTGCCTTTGCCCGGCATCGACTGGGAGCTGAAGGTTAATCGCGGTGAGGCGGCGAAATATGGCGCGTCTCCGGGGGCGGTTGGGGCTGTGGTGCAGATGGTGACTTCGGGGCTCAAGCTGTCGGATTATCGGCCAGCGGGATCGGATGACGCAGTGGACATCGTGCTGCGGTTGCCGCCGGATCAGCGCACAATCGCAGAACTGGACCAGCTGCGGATTGAAACGCCGAACGGCCCTGTGCCGATCTCGAACTTTGTGACGCGCAGCGCGGCGCCGACGGTGGGCAATCTGACGCGGCTGAACGGGTCGCGCACGATCACCATTCAGGCGGGGATCAAAGCCGGCGTGCAAGAGGATGACGTGCGCAAAGCCGTGCAGGTTATGGTCGATGGCATCTTTGCCGAGGACAAGCTGAGCGAGCGTGGCTTTCGCTGGGTGATGGCGGGCGCGGATCAAGAGCAGGCCGAAGCGGGGGCTTTCCTTGGCAAAGCCTTTGGCGCGGCGATCTTCCTGATCTTCGTGGTGCTTTTGGCGCAGTTCAACAAGTTCATCTCGGTGGGCTTGGTTCTGTCGGCGGTGATCATGTCGACGATTGGCGTGCTGTTGGGCCTGATGATTATGGGTCAACCCTTTGGCGTGGTGATGACGGGTATCGGCGTGATCGCTTTGGCGGGGGTCGTGGTGAACAACAACATCGTGCTGATCGCCACCTATGACGAGCTGCGCGACGCGGGCATGGATAAGATCGACGCCATCCTCGAGACATGTCGCGAGCGGGCGCGGCCTGTGGTTTTGACCGCGCTGACGGCGATTTTCGGGGTGCTGCCCATTGCCTTTGGTCTGAACCTCGAACTGCTCAGCCACGAGACAACCTTTGGCGCGCCCTCGACCCAGTGGTGGATTTCGCTGTCCTCGGCCATTGTCTACGGGCTTGCCTTTGCGACGGTGCTGACCTTGATCGTGACGCCGTCGATGCTGATGCTGGTCAGCCGCAGCAACCAATCGCTGCGCGAAGGCCGCAAATGGTTCTGGAAAAAGCGCAAGGCCTGATCGGGCCTTGAGAGGACGCAGCTGCAAGGATAGAATACCTGACCAATACCAATCAGGATCGCCATGCAGCTCGTCAGTTTCCACCCAGAGGTTTGGCTGCGCGTCGGGCATGGTCCGCGCTACGAGCAGCTTTACCGCTATCTTGCCGAGGCGATTGCGTCAGAGCAGCTTGCGCCTGAAATGCAGATCCCGCCAGAGCGCGAGCTGGCAGAGCTGGCGCAGGTTTCGCGGGTAACGGTGCGCAAAGCTGTGGCGCAGTTGGTGGCCGATGGGGTGCTGGAACAACGGCGCGGCGCGGGGACGTTTGTGCGCAGTGCGCGCAGCCGGGAACCCTATCTGTCCAAGCTCTTGTCCTTTACCGAATATATGCTGCATCGCGGGAAAACCCCGACCAGCACCGTGATCACCCAAGGGATTTTCCATCCGACTCCAGACGAGCAAATCGCGCTTGGCCTATCTGCCGCCGACCGCGTTGCACGGATAGAGCGGTTGCGTGCGGCGGATGGTGTGGCGATGGCGGTCGAATGGGTGTCGTTGCCGCAAGATATCCTGCCCGACCCCGAAGGCGTTGGCAGCTCGCTTTATGACTTTTTGCGCGCGAATGGCACGGCCCCCAGCCGCGCAGTGCAGCGCATCGCCGCGGTGAATTTGCCGGCCAAAGAGGCGGCACTGCTCAAGCTGAGCGAGGGCACAGCCGTCTTGCGGATTGATCGCACGGGCTATCTGCCCTCTGGCCGCCCGATCGAGTTCACGCGCGGGCTTTACCGTTCGGACATCTATGACTTTGTGGCCGAGCTGCGGCTAGAGGCCAATCTGTAGCGGCGGCTTGTTCCGACGTTTAGATGTCGCATTTTTCTTACCAATATGCGGGTTTGGCGCTTAGGCTTTGGAAAACCGTAGCCAGAGGATGCCATGTCAACCGACCCGCTTTTGCAGCCGTATCAGCTAAAACACCTCACTTTGCGCAACCGGATCATGACGACCAGTCACGAGCCCGCCTATCCCGAGGATGGGATGCCCAAGGACCGCTATCGGCTTTATCACCTAGAGCGGGCCAAGGCGGGGGTGGCGCTGACGATGACTGCGGGCTCGGCTGCGGTGTCCAAAGACAGCCCGCCCGTGTTCAACAACATTCTCGCCTATAAGGACGAGGTGGTGCCGTGGATGAAACGGCTGACCGACGACTGCCACGAGGCAGGGGCGGCGGTGATGATTCAGCTGACGCATTTGGGGCGACGCACGCGGTGGGACAAGGGCGACTGGCTGCCGACGGTGGCAGCCTCGTCCCTGCGCGAGCCGTCGCACCGCGCCTTTCCCAAGGTGATCGAAGATTGGGACATTACCCGCATCGTCGCCGACTATGCGGACGCCGCCGAGCGGATGAAAGAGGCGGGTCTCGATGGGGTAGAGCTGGAATGCTACGGCCATTTGATGGACCAGTTCATGTCGCCGCTGACCAATGCGCTGCCCGCGCCTTATGGTGGCAGCCTTGAGAACCGCGCTCGCTTTTCGATGGAGGTGATCGCCGCCATTCGCAAGCGGGTCGGCGAACGGTTCCTGATCGGTGTGCGCTATACGGCAGATGAGGCCGAGGCGGGCGGCACCACGGTCGAGGAGGGCGTGGCGATTGGCAAATTGTTCCGCGACAGTGGCAACGTCGATTTCCTGAACATCATCAAAGGGCGCATCCATACTGACCCCGCGATGACCGATGTGATCCCGATCCAAGGCATGAAATCAGCGCCGCATCTTGACTTCGCAGGCCGCATCCGTGCCGAAGTCGGGCTTCCGACCTTTCATGCCGCGCGTATCCCTGATGTGGCGACCGCGCGCTATGCGGTGCAGTCGGGGCAGCTTGATATGGTCGGGATGACCCGCGCGCATATCGCCGATCCGCATATCGTGCGCAAAATCATCGAGGGTCGCGAAGACGACATCCGTCCCTGTGTTGGCGCGACTTATTGCCTTGATCGCATCTATCAAGGCGGTATGGCCTTGTGTATCCATAACCCTTCATCGGGACGTGAAGAAACCCTGCCGCATGATGTCGAACCCGCCGTCACGCGTCGCCGTGTGGTGATTGTCGGGGCGGGGCCAGCGGGGCTTGAGGCGGCGCGGGTTGCGGCGCTGCGGGGGCACGAGGTCATCGTGTTTGAAGCGGCCGCCAAACCCGGTGGGCAGGTTCTGCTGACCGCGCAATCCAAGCGGCGCGCCGAGATGATCGGCATTATCGACTGGCGCATGGCGCAATGTGCGGCGCGCGATGTGACCTTTCACTTTAACACTTGGGCCGAGCCGGGCGATGTCTTGGCGCTGAAACCCGATGTGGTGATTATCGCGACGGGTGGGTTGCCGGAAAAGGACATCCTTGCCAGCGGCAACGAGCTGACGGTTTCGGCTTGGGATATTCTGTCGGGCGATGTGAAAGCAGGCTCTAACGTGCTGCTTTATGACGATGCGGGCGACCATACCGCGCTGCAAGCAGCACAGATGTTGGCCGAAACGGGCGCTAAGGTCGAGGTGATGACGCCCGACCGCACCTTTGCCCCCGAGGTGATGGCGATGAATCTTGTGCCCTACATGCGCGCGTTGCAGGATAAGGCCGTGACCTTTACCGTCACCTACCGCCTGACCAAAGTCGAGCAGGACGGCAACCAGATCAAAGCGACGGTGGACAGCGACTACATGCCGTTGGGTAAGACCGCCCATTACGATCAGGTGGTGGTCAATCATGGCACGCAGCCTTTGGCCGAGATCTATTTTGACCTCAAACCTCAGTCGGTGAACCTTGGCGCGGTCGATTATGAGGCGCTGATCGCAGGGGCCGCGCAGACGATGACGGGCGGGCCAGAGGGCTTTCAGCTGTTCCGTATCGGTGATGCGGTCGAGGCGCGCAACACGCACGCCGCGATTTATGATGCCATGCGGCTGCTGCGCGTGGTTTAACCGATCTGGCCGCGCTCGCCATTGGTTTGGGCGCGGTCAAGCAGCAGGTGGTCCAGCAGAACGCAGGCCATCATCGCTTCGCCAACAGGCACGGCACGGATGCCGACGCAGGGGTCGTGACGGCCCTTGGTGATCAGGTCGATCTCTTCGCCGCGTGCGTTGATGGTGGCGCGCGGGGTGAGGATGCTTGACGTCGGCTTGACCGCAAAGCGCACGACCACCGGCTGACCCGAGGAAATACCGCCAAGGATGCCGCCCGCATGGTTGGTCGAGAATTCTGGCCCGTTTGGCCCCATGTGGATCTCGTCAGCGTTCTCGACACCGGTCAGGGTCGCGGCGGCCATACCGTCACCGATCTCGACCGCTTTTACCGCGTTGATCGACATCATTGCCGCGGCCAGATCAGTGTCTAACTTGGCATAAAGCGGCGCGCCAAGACCTGCGGGCACGCCTTCGGCCGTGACCTCAATCACCGCGCCAACAGAGTTGTGCGACAGGCGCAGCTCGTCCAGATAGACGGCCCATTCTTCGGCAGCTACAGCGTCGGGGCAAAAGAACGGGTTCTGGCTGATAAGGCTGCCGTCAAAGCGCGCGCGGTCAATGCCGCGCGGCCCCATCTGCACCATATAGCCGCTGATCTTGAGGTTTGGCAGCAGATGCGCCAGCACCGCCCGCGCCACGCCCCCCGCAGCGACACGGCTGGCGGTTTCCCGCGCCGAAGACCGCCCGCCGCCGCGATAGTCACGATTGCCGTATTTCTGGTGGTAGGTGATATCCGCATGACCAGGCCGAAACGCCTGTGCGATGTCGCCATAATCTTTCGACCGCTGGTCGGTGTTCTCGATCATCAGCTGAATCGGCGTGCCTGTCGTGCGGCCTTCAAACACCCCCGACAGGATGCGCACTTGGTCTGGCTCTTTGCGCTGCGTGGTAAATTTCGACGTGCCCGGTTTGCGCAGATCGAGCCAAGGCTGCAAATCCTGCTCTGTTAGAGCCACATTCGGTGGGCAACCGTCAACGGTGCAGCCGATGGCAGGACCGTGGCTTTCGCCCCAAGTGGTGACGCGGAAAAGATGACCAAAGGTGTTGAGGGACATAGCGGGCTCCTTACATAACTTCCACATAAGCCAGAACGGCCGCGCAATAAACCCTAGCCCTCGGGGTCGGCAAAATAATCCTAGGTCTGCACGGATTGATCTGCGGCGCGGCCTTGCAACCGCTTCGAATTCGCCTATCCTAACGCCTACCTCGGGGAGCCCTTACCGGCTGAGATGCAGCGATGCGAACCCGTCGAACCTGAACCGGATCATACCGGCGGAGGGAAGGTGCATGGAAATCTCCATCCCGACCAGCCGTCGCACATTGGAGAAGACCATGAAGACCAAACTCCTTGCTGCGGGCCTTATGACCATTGCCACGGGTGCAATGGCCGAGACGCCTGTTCTGCATGTTTTGACCTATGACAGCTTTGCCAGCGAGTGGGGCCCCGGTCCTGCGATTGAAAAGGGATTTGAGGCCACCTGTGGCTGCGATGTGCAGTTTACGACGGCCGGCGACGGTGCTGCGGTTTTGGCGCGGCTCAAGCTTGAAGGGGCGGCGTCAGAGGCGGATGTTGTGGTCGGTTTGGACACCAACCTGACCGCCGACGCAGCGCCGCTGTTTGCGGATGTTGCCGCGCAACCGAACACCCTGCCTGTGGCCTTTGCCGACGCGAAGTTTGTCCCCTTTGACTGGGGCTATTTTGCTTTCGTCTATGACAACACCAAGCTGACCGCGCCGCCAAAGAACTTTGAGGAACTCGCCGCGTCCAAGCTGAAAATCGTGATCGAAGACCCGCGCTCGTCCACGCCTGGATTGGGGTTGGTGATGTGGGTGAAGGCGGCTTATGGCGACCGTGCGCCGCAGATCTGGGCCGATTTGGCCGATAACATCGTCACCGTGACGCCTGGTTGGAGCGAAGCCTACGGCATGTTTCTTGAGGGTGAGGCGGATATGGTGCTGTCCTATACGACCTCGCCCGCCTATCACCTGATTGCGGAAGAAGACGCGACAAAGTCGGCTGCGGCGTTTGACGAAGGTCACTACATGCAGATTGAAGTCGCAGGCAAGACGCTGACCTCGAAGCAGCCAGCACTTGCGGATGCGTTTTTGGCCTACTTAGGCTCTGACGAAGCGCAAGCGGCTTTGATTACCACCAACTGGATGTATCCGGCCAAGACGCCTGCTGCGGGGCTTCCTGCTGGGTTTGAGACGTTGGTGCAACCCGCCAAGTCGCTCTTGATGTCCGCCGAAGAAGCGCAAACTGCGCGGGCCGCTGCGATCGAGGAATGGCAAACCGCGCTGTCCAAATAAGCCTTGCAGGGGCCATTGGCCTTTGCCTCGCCGCATTGATCCTTGGGTCGGCGGCGATGGTGGCTCTGCGCGCTGATGCTTGGGCGCTGATGCCTGCCGATTGGGCTGCGCTGCGGTTTACGGTGATACAGGCCGCGCTGTCGGCCTGTATTTCGGCTGTGCTGGCCGTGCCTGTTGCGCGGGCGCTGTTTCGGCGGCAGTTCTTTGGTCGCGGCGTCTTAATCCGTCTGATGGCAGCGCCGTTTGTGCTGCCTGTGGTTGTCGCCGTGCTTGGCATCATCGCGGTGTTTGGTCGATCCGGCCCGATTAACGCGATGTTAGAGACGTTTGGCCTACCGCCCGTGTCGATCTTTGGGCTGCACGGCGTGGTCTTGGCAAACGTGTTTTTCAATCTACCGCTGGCGGTACGGATGCTGCTGCATGGTTGGCAGGCTATCCCGTCCGAGCGGTTTCGGCTTGCGGCGTCATTGGGGATGCCGCCCTCGGCGCAGTTTCGTCATCTGGAAGCGCCGATGTTGCGCGCCCAGTTGCCTGCGATTGCAGTGGTGATTTTCCTGATCTGTTTGGCAAGCTTTGCCATCGCGCTGACGCTTGGCGGTGGACCGAAAGCCAGCACGATCGAGCTTGCGATCTATCAAGCGCTGCGGTTCGAGTTTGATCTGGGGCGTGCGGCCTTGTTGGCGTCGGTGCAGTTTGCGCTCTGCGCTGCGGTGACCTTGGCGGCCAGTCGGCTGAGCCTGCCGCAGGCCTTTGGTGCGGGGCTGGGGCGGACCTTGGTTCTGGCAGCCCCGAGGGGGTGCCGACTTTGGTTTGATGTCGTGATTTTAGCCATAGTAGTGACGTTTTTGGCTTTGCCGATGATGGCTGTGATTGGCAAAGGGCTGGCGGGTTTGACAAGCCTGCCATCGGGCGTCTGGGCTGCTGCAGGGCGGTCGGTCGCGGTGGCGGTTGGTTCTGCGATCTTGGCAAGCGGTGCGGCACTGATCTTGGTTTTGGCACAGGCGCGGCGGCCAAGGATTTGGCTGGAGCTGTCGGCCATGCTGCCACTGGCAGCCTCAAGCCTTGTGTTGGGAACGGGGTTGTTCCTGATGGTGCGGCCTTTTGTGCCGCCGCAACTGGTTGCTTTGCCGGTGACGATGTTGGTCAATACGGCTCTAACATTGCCCTATTTGTACAGGCTTCTTTTGCCCGAGGCGCGGTTGCTGCATCGTGACTATGATCGGTTGGCCAGCAGCCTTGGCCTGCGTGGGGCGGCGCGATTGCGGTATCTGACGCTGCCACGGCTTGCGCGGCCTTTGGGCTATGGGGCGGGGCTGGCGGCGGCTCTGTCGATGGGCGATCTGGGGGTGATTGCGCTATTTGCCAGCGATGGCGGCGCCACTCTGCCGCTGTTTGTGCAGCATTTGATGGGGGCCTACCGTATGACCCAAGCGGCCTCGGCCTCGCTTGTGCTGGTGGCATTGAGCTTTGCGCTGTTCTGGGGATTTGATCGAATTGGAAGCCATTATGCTAAAGCTTGAGGCGGTCGAATTGGAGCAGGACGGCTTTCGCTTGCGGGCAGATTGGCAGGTAGCGGCTGGCGAGCGGGTGGCGATCATCGGGCCGTCGGGTGCGGGGAAATCGACGCTGCTGATGGCGCTGGCGGGGTTTCTGCCGCCTGTAGCGGGGCGAATCATGTGGCAGGGGCGTGATCTGGCGCGGGTTGCCCCAGGGGATTTGCCGGTAAGCATGTTATTTCAGGACCAAAACCTGTTCCCGCATTTGACGGTGGCGCAGAACCTTGGGCTGGGGCTTGAGCCGCGGCTGCGTCTGACGTCTGCGCAAAACAATGCGGTCGAGGCGGCGCTGGATAAGGTGGGGCTGGCTGGCATGGGTGCGCGTCGGCCTGCGCAGCTGTCGGGTGGCCAGCAGGGGCGTGCAGCTCTTGCGCGGGCGCTGTTGCGGGCGCGGCCTGTGTTGCTGCTGGACGAGCCGTTTGCGGCGCTGGGGCCTGCGCTCAAGTCCGAAATGCTGGATTTGTTAGGCGAGGTCGCTGCCGAGACCAAGGCCGCCGTGCTGATTGTGACGCATGATCCGAGCGATGCGCAGCGCTTTGCTCATAAGACGGTGCTGGTGGCAGATGGCGTGGCGCAGCCGCCTGTCGAGACCAACGCATTGTTTGCCGATCCGCCAGAGGCTCTGCGCGCCTATCTCGGGCAATAAAAAACCCCGCACAAGGCGGGGTTTTTCAAAGTGATTTAACCAAGCTTAGTGCTTTTTCGGGCCTTTGACAGCCGACCACAAACGCTTGTTGGTCAGATACAGCAGCGACGTGAGCACGATCAGGAGCAGCACAGCCTTAAAGCCTGTGTCCTTGCGGGCCATCAGCTTGGGCTCTGCGGTCCACATCAAGAACGCGGCCACATCTTGTGCCATGTGTTTGACGTCGTTCGGCGCCCCGTCGGCGAACTCAACCTGACCATCCGACAGCGGAGGGTTCATCTTGATCCAACCAGTCGAGAACACGTGGTTCTCATAGAAGGTCGCGCCTGCTTCGGTTTTCTCTTCGCCGGTGTAACCGTCCAAGAGGCCAACGATATATTCTGGCCCGCCGATGCCGCGCATCAACTGGTTGATACCGGTGCCATAGGGACCGTGGAATGCCGCACGCGCCTTTGCCATCAAGGACAGGTCAGGAGCGCCAGCGCCGGTGTTGGCCGGGAAGTGGTCGGTCGGCAGCCCCTCGCGGTCCTCACCTGTGTCTTTATCGACGACGGTGAACTGCTTGGCATAGGCCCGCACTTGGTCTGCGGGCAGATGTGGCCCGCCCTCATCCGCAAGCGCGCGGATTGGGACGAACTTCAGGCCGTGGCACGCCGAGCAAACTTCGGTGTAGACCTGAAGGCCCCGCTGAAGCTGATGCTCGTCGTATGTGCCGAAGGGGCCTTCAAACGAGAAGGCGGTGTCTTCGATATGGACGGTGCCTTCGCTAGCGAAGGAAGCACCCGTCATCAGGGTCAGTGCAGAGACAGCGCTGATTGCGATCTTGCGAAACATCTCAGTCAGTTCCTTTCTCTCACTCGGCCGGATCGGCGTAGTGCGATTTGAAGTCTTCTTCGATCGTAGCCGGTTGCGGCAGTGGCTTTTCAAGCACACCCAGCAGCGGCAGGATCACGAGGAAATAGGCGAACCAGTAGGTCGAAGCGATCAACGAGATATAGGGGTAGATCCCGTCTGTTGGCATCGCACCAACCCACATCAGCACCACGAAGTCGATGCAAAGCAGGTAGAACCAAGCTTTGAACTTCGGACGGTACTTGCCCGAACGCACCGACGAGGTGTCCAGCCATGGCACCAAAGCCATAACCGCGATCGCGCCGAACATCGCCAACACGCCGAAGAATTTGGCGTCGATGATGCCGAAGGTCACAAAGTGCACCAGCTGCACGATCCAAACGTCTGCCGTAAAGGCGCGCAGGATGGCGTAGAACGGCAAGAAGTACCATTCAGGCACGATATGTGCAGGTGTCGAGAGCGCGTTTGCTTCGATGTAGTTGTCTGGGTGGCCAAGGAAGTTCGGCATAAAGCCAACGACCGCAAAGAACACCACCAGCACAACACCAAGCGCGAACAAGTCTTTGATCACGAAGTATGGCCAGAAGGGCAGGGTGTCTTTCTCTGCTTCTTCTTTCGAGGTGCGACGCACTTCGACACCGGTTGGGTTGTTGTTGCCCGTGGTGTGGAACGCCCAGATGTGGAGCGCAACAAGCGCCGCGATCACGAAGGGCAGCAGGTAGTGCAGCGAGAAGAAGCGGTTCAGGGTGGCGTTATCGACGGCTGGGCCGCCCAAAAGCCATTCTTGGATGGTTGGACCAACACCCGGGATCGCGCCGAACAGGCCGGTGATCACGGTTGCGCCCCAGAACGACATCTGACCCCAAGGCAAAACATAGCCCATAAAGCCCGTCGCCATCATGGCAAGATAGATCAACATGCCGATGATCCATGTCACTTCGCGCGGGGCTTTATACGAGCCGTAGAACAGGCCGCGGAAAATGTGCAGATACACAGCAAGAAAGAACAACGACGCGCCGTTTGCGTGCAAATAACGCAGCATATAGCCGCCGTTCACATCGCGCATGATGTGCTCGACACTGGCGAAGGCCAGATCGACATGCGGCGTGTAGTGCATCACCAGAACGATACCGGTGATGATTTGCAGACCCAGACAGAATGCGAGGACGATGCCCCAGATCCACATCCAGTTCAGGTTTTTCGGCGTTGGGATCATCAAGGTGCCATAGGCAATCGAGACGATCGGAAGGCGGTTGTGCAGCCAGGTTTGAAAGCCCGGCTTCGGTTCGTAATGGTCGTGCGGAATTCCGGCCATGGTTTCTGTCCTTACCCGAGCTTAATCGTGGTTTCGTTTTCGAACTTTGCGACCGGAACCGGCAGGTTGCGCGGTGCGGGGCCCTTGCGAATGCGGCCAGCCGAATCGTAGTGCGAGCCGTGGCAAGGGCAGAACCAGCCACCAAAGTCGCCAGCATCGCCCAAGGGCACGCAACCAAGGTGGGTGCAAACGCCCATCATCACCAGCCACTCACCCGCTTCGTCGAGCGTGCGGTTTTTGTCGTCCGCGGTCTCGGTCGCATCGATGTTCGCGTTCTCGGCGTTTTGGTCGGGCAGGTCGGTCAAAGCGACCGCGCGGGCCAGATCAATGTCGGCCTGATTGCGGCGGCGCACAAATACGGGCTTGCCGCGCCACTTCACGGTGATTTGAGTGCCGACCTCAACGCCAGACACATCGACCATGATCGAGGCCAAAGCCCGCGTATCAGCCGAAGGGTTCATTTGGTTAACCAGCGGCCAAACCGCCGCGCCGGTTGCGACTGCGCCTGCCCCGGCGGTCGCGTAATACAGGAAATCCCTGCGGTTGCCTGCGTGATCGTCTGCGTGGGACACGAGAACTTCTCCCTTCAGGGGCCACAGTGTTGAGGCCCATAATTAGATGAGGCCCTAGTTCCCTAGCGCCTTGTGGCTGGGGTTTTAGACAAGGAAATCCCGCCCGTCCAGCGGTCAAAGCCGCGCAGGGGGGGCGGAATTCGTGTTTTAGCGCTAGCGGGTCTTGAAATTGTGACATTATTCCCGTGTTGCGACATTTTGGCGTAAACTTGACGGATTTACTTGGTGAAAATCAAGGCAAAAGCCTTAGGCCGCAGGTGGTTGCGTCGCGACCATGCTGGGGCGTTTTGCGAACTCTGCCTGCCACGCCGCAAGCTTGGGCCGACCCTCGCGCCAGTTGCGGGACCCGTGACGGAAATCAATGTATTCCAGCGCCACAGCCACGCCGATTTGCGCCATATCCACAGGGCCAGCCAGCGCAGCCATCCACTGGGATTCTATCGCATCCAGCGCGCGGGCGATCTTGGTCCACTGTCCCTCAAGCCACTCGGGAAAGCGCAGACCCTCGGGGCGCAGGCGCACCTCGTAGGCCATCGAAACAGCCGCATCCAAAATGCCATCGGCGGTGGCCTCAAGCGTCAAGCAGCGCCAGAGTGCAGGCGCGGCGGGATAAAGGCCCTTGCCCGAGACGTCATCAAGATAGCGGCTGACAACTCGGCTGTCGTAAACCACACCATCGGGCGTTTCGAGAGCAGGGATTTTGCCCAGCGGATTGCGATCAATCGGCATGGTGCCTGCATCCAGCGGCGTGCCTGCGACGACCACAGTCTCGACTTGGTCGGACAGACCGGATTCGAGGATCTGCACCGAGATTTTGCGGCCAAAGGGGGTGGTGGGAGAGGAATAGAGTTTCATCGCGGCCTCATATTGCGGAATTTGCTCTATCAAGGCGGCAATCGGACCAAGGTGCAAGCCAAGAATCAGCTGCGCGTGGGGAAATGAAAAAGCCGCCAGAGATTGCTCTCGGCGGCCTATTCTTGCTTGTGCTGAACGCAGCTCAACCCTGACGGGCCTTGTAGCGTTTTTGCGTCTTGTTGATCACATAGACGCGGCCTTTACGGCGCACGACCTGGCAATCGCGATGACGATTCTTCAGCGAGCGGAGTGAGTTTGCAACCTTCATGGCTGGCTCCCTTGTCGCGGCGCGTCTTCGCGCCAGATGAAAACTTTAGCCCCCTTGCGGGAACGATGAATGGTGGGCGGTACTGGGATCGAACCAGTGGCCACTACGATGTCAACGTAGTGCTCTACCGCTGAGCTAACCGCCCACAAGCCTTGCGTTTCCTGCGCCCTTAAAGAAAAGGACGCGGGGGAACCGCGTCGGATGAGTGGGCTATAACCAGAGTCGCAGAGGGGTTCAAGGGGGTAATGAGGGGTTTCGGTAACGCTTTTTATGTCATTATATCAGAAAGCAACAGGAGTAGGCCGTGTCAGAGGTTTTTCGCATCCATAGACCGAGGCAGCAAAGCGCGGCGGTGGTCTTTGCTTCGCCGCATTCGGGGCGGGCCTATAGCGCTGCGTTTTTGCAGCAAACCGTGCTGGATTCGCTGACAATTCGGTCGTCCGAGGATGCTTTTGTCGATGAACTCTTTGCTGATGCGCCGTTATTTGGTGCGCCTTTGCTGCTGGCAGAGGTGCCGCGGGCCTATCTGGACCTGAACCGAGCGGCGGATGAATTTGATGCAGCGGTGATCGCGGGTGCGCAGCGGTCGGTGCATAATCCACGGGTGGCCTCTGGGCTTGGGGTGATTCCCCGCGTGGTGGCGGGCGGCCGCGCGATTTATCGTGGCAAGCTGTCGATGGCCGAAGCAGAGCAGCGCGTCACCGACGTGTGGTCACCCTATCATCGCGCGCTGGGGCAACTGATGGACGAGACTCACCTGAGCTTTGGCGAGGCGGTGCTGTTGGATTGCCACTCTATGCCGCACGAAGCGATTGAGGGGCATCACCGCGCGGGCGCCGCCTGTCCCGAGGTGGTCTTGGGCGATCGCTATGGCGCCTCGGCCAATCGCGAGGTGGTCGAGCGGGTCGAAGCAGCCTTTGCGCGGGCGGGCTTGCGGGTCGCGCGCAATGCGCCGTTTGCGGGGGCCTATATCGCGCAGAGATACGGGCGGCCTGCGCAGGGGCGGCATGTGATTCAGATCGAAATTGACCGCTCGCTTTATATGCACGAGCAAAGCCTGACCAAGCGGGCCGACTTTGACGCCTTTCGCAAGCTGATCAACGGCGTGATTGCGGAAGTGACGGGCGAGGCGTTGCAGATGGCGGCGGAATAGCTAGCGCAGGGCGCGACCTTTGATGATCGCCTCTTTGCCAAACCGCGCGCGAATCGCATCGGTGGCGCGTTCAGCGGCGGCGCGCTGGCTGGCTTGTGGGTCCAGCAGGTCGCGGGCTTGGTCGGCTTCGGTCTCGGCGGTCAGATCGGTGATGCCGACGCCGATTAGCCGATACGCACCGCGTGCGCCGACCTGATCAAACATCGCCCGCGCCGCGCGATAAATGCGGTCGCCCAGCTGAGTCGGGTCCGAAAGGCTGTGGCGGCGGGTTAGGGTTTGAAACTCGGCGGTCTTCAGTTTCAACGTAACCACTCGCCCAGCCAAGGATTTCGCCTTGGCACGGTCGGCGACCTGCTCGGCCAGCCGCCACAGGTGCCCGTCCAGCAAATCGGCGTCGGGGGTGTCCTCGTGAAAGGTGGTCTCTTTGCTGATCGATTTGACCTTTTCATCGCGCGACACTTGTCGGCGATCTTGGCCGCGCGCCAGATGCCAAAGTCGGTCGCCCATAGCCCCAAAGCGCGCGATCAGATCGGCCTGATCCCACCGCAGCAGGTCCGCGATGGTGCGAATACCCGCAGTTTCGAGGCTGGCTTGCGCGGCGGTGCCGACCCCCCAAATGATCCGCACGGGCTTTGGCGCAAGAAAGGCCGCCGTTTCCGCCGCGCCAATCACCGAAAACCCGCGTGGCTTATCAAGGTCCGAGGCGATCTTTGCCAGAAACTTGTTGTGCGACAGACCTATCGAGCCCGAAACGCCGATCTGCGCCTCTATCTGTTGCAACAGGCGGGCCAGCATCACCGCAGGCGGTGCGCCATGTAGCCGACTGGTGCCCGACATATCCAGAAACGCTTCGTCCAGTGACAGCGGTTCGATGGCAGGCGTCAGCTCTTCCATCAAGGCGCGAATCGCGCGGCTGACCTCGACGTAGACGCTCATCCTGGGCGGGACGACGGTGGCATGGGGGCAAAGCTTGAGCGCCTGAAACATCGGCATCGCCGACCGCACACCATGGATGCGCGCCAGATAGCAGCAAGTCGAGACCACCCCCCGCGTGCCACCACCAACGATCACGGCCTTGTCACGCAGCTCGGGATTGTCGCGTTTCTCGACGCTGGCGTAAAAGGCGTCGCAGTCCATATGCGCGATGCTGAGATCCCACAGCTCGGGATGTGACAGCACCCTCGGCGAGCGGCACTTGGGGCAGCGCGTTCCGGTATCAAACTGGGTGAGGCAATCGCGGCAAAGGGCAGGCATGGCGCAAATATGCGCCTTTGGACTGCGCAAGTCTATTGGCTTTGCGGCATCATCCGCGCCCATGCACGGTCGGCAAATTCGGGCTTTGACGTCTCTAACATGGCCTCAACCAAGACCCAGTACAGATATCGCGGAAAATCAACCGTCACCGCTGGTGCATCAAGGGCGGCCTTAAGGTCCTGCGGTGTGCGCGCAACATGGGTGGCGTGATGATAGTCGCATTCGGCACAGGTGATCACCGATTTCCGCTGCATCAGAGCCTCAAACCCTGCCGCCGAGTTCTGCGTGACCACCCGTGCGCTGGCGGCGCTCAGGTCGTGGATGCTGGCCGAAGTCAGCTCCAGATTGCCAAAGCGTGCCACCTGCGTTGCAATGGTTTTGGCCATGTTAGAGCCTTGTTTCGGGTGCGGTTTGACATAAACGCGCGCTCCTTCGGCGCGGCGAGCCACGATGCGCAGGATTTTCTCGGTCGAGATGTAATGCACTGGATTGGCGAAGTGTTCGAGGTCTTGGGCGAAGACCACCGCATAGGCGGGCGGTAGGTCATTGCGGGCGTTTTGTGGGAACTTAGAGACGTTTTTGCGCAGAATTCCACCCCGCCACGCCGTCAAAGAAATAGCGCGCGGTTTTGGCGTCGATGCGTTCTGGCGCAAAGGTTTGGTGAACGAGGCTTGACCGCATATTCACGCCCAGTGGGTCCAGATACCAAAAGCCGCGCAGGTAGGCGGGGTGCACATGCCAAATCCGTGGCCCCTGCGGGCTGCGTGGGCCGATAATCAGATGCAGGTGGCGTTGGTCTTGCAGCAGGTCGTTTGACAGGGGCGTGCCCGCGCGCACCAAAGCGGTCGCATAGCCCTCGACCTCGGCGCGGGCGCCAAGTTTGGTAAAGAAATCAAACCGCCCGCCTGCCACATCATCATACCAGCTTTCGGCGGCATGAGCGATCAGGCGAGCCGTTTGGGGCGCGGTGGTCAGCGGCGCAAAACTCACGAGGGCATCCTTATTTTGCGCACGAATCTTGCAGGATACGGCGGTGCTGTCCATGTCTATCAAACCGCCGAGGCTTTCGCGGCGCTGCAAAGCACGGTATACAGTCGCATGCGAATGACCCTGACCGAGATTTATGACGCCCAAACCGCCGATGGCACGCTTCGTGCCGACGCGGGCCAGCACGCTATTCTGCCGATCCTGGAGGAATTGCGCGAGTGGCTTGAGGCGAGTGCCACCCGCAAGGTCGGGCTGTTTGCGGGCCTGTTCGCCAAACCGGTGCAGCCGCCAAAGGGGCTTTATCTGTGGGGCGGCGTAGGGCGCGGCAAGTCGATGCTGATGGATTTGTTCTTTCAGCACACCGAGATCACGCAAAAACGTCGCGTGCATTTTCACGCCTTTATGCAAGAGCTGCATCACGCGCTGCACGAAGCGCGCAAGACGGGTGTCGATGATGCGCTGGCGCCTGTGGCCGATGCGCTGACGCGGGACGTGCGGCTGTTGGCCTTTGACGAGATGCAGATCACCGACATCACCGATGCGATGATCGTGGGGCGGCTGTTTGACAAGCTGCTGGCGGCGGGGGTGGTGATTGTGACCACCTCTAACCGTCCGCCCGAGGGTTTGTATAAGAACGGCCTTAATCGTGCGTTGTTCCTGCCGTTTATTGACGTGCTGAACGACCGACTGCGGGTGGTCGAGATTGAAAGCGCCGAGGACTATCGCCAGCATCGGCTGACGGGGGCGCAAACCTATTTCCATCCGGCGGGCAGCGCGCGCGACGCGATCTCGGCGATTTGGGCGGACCTGACGGGCAATGTGGCAGGGGCTCCGCTGCGGCTGATGGTGAACAACCGCGAGACCGAGCTGCCGCGCTTTGCCAGCGGTATCGGACGGGCGAGCTTTTGGGATCTGTGCGCCAAACCGCTTGGGCCTGCCGATTTTCTGGCGATTGCAGCGGCTGTGCGGGTGCTGATCCTCGAAGACGTGCCGCAGCTTTCGGCGTCAAACTACAATGAGGCCAAGCGGTTTGTGACGCTGATCGACGCGCTCTACGAGGCAAAGACGCGGTTGATTATCTCGGCAGCGGATGAGCCAGAGCGGCTCTATTCCGAGGGCACGGGCAGCTTTGAGTTCGAGCGCACGGCCTCGCGCCTGCGGGAAATGCAGTCCGCCGATTGGGGCAAACCCGAAGCTTAGTCCGAGACGATCGACACGTGATAATCCAGAAACGCGATATCGCGGATCGGGATGATGTTGCGGTAGATTTCGCTCTCAAACACCAGATCGACGGCCTCGCGTGACGGGTATTCAATGATGATGACCGACTTCGCGGGTTTGTGGCCGACCACGACTTCGTTGACAGTAAAGCGCCGCAGGATTTTGCCGCCCGCGTTCTCCATCAAGGGGAAGGTTGCTGCGATATACGCGGCCAAGGCCTGCGGTTCGTCGTCGTTAACTGTAACAAGCGCGATTACCTGAATTGCCATCCGTTCTCACGCTCCCACACTCGTTCAACCCCATGCCTGCCACAGCAATCGCAACGCTAATGCAGACGAGCTTAACACAAGCAACGGCTTTATCAACTTTGCGCCGATGCGCATGGCAAGCCGTGCGCCAAGGGCCGCTCCACCGACCTGACCTGCGGCCATCGCCAGACCAACGCCCCACCAAATGCCGCCACTGGCTGCGAAAACCAACAGGCTTCCAAGGTTGGACGCAAAGTTAAGCATCTTGGTATGAGCTGTGGCCTTCAGCACGCCAAAGCCCGCCAGCATGACAAACCCCAGCATATAAAAGCTGCCAGCACCCGGTCCAAAGAACCCGTCGTATAGCCCGACAAAAGGCACAGCGGTAAAAGTAAAGACGGCAGGCTTGATCCGTTCGATCCGGTCAGCGTCAGTCAGCCCGGGTTTAAAGGCAAAGAACAGGGCCACCGCGACAAGGATCACCGGCATGATAATCCGCAGCGCTTCGGCAGGCATCAGATGCGCAACGCCCGCACCCGCGGCCCCCGCAAGCCCCGCAACCAGAGCCATGCCGAGCTGCTGCATCGGCTTCACATGGCCGGCGCGCGCATAGGCCCCCACCGCCGTCGCTGCGCCAAACGAGCCCTGCAGCTTGTTCGTCGCCAAAGCCTCAATCGGGGACGCCCCTGCCAGCAACAAAACCGGCACCGTAATCAGCCCGCCGCCGCCTGCAATCGCATCCACAAATCCCGCCAGAAACGCGGCCAGAACCAAAAGCACCACCAGATGCGCCGCGACTTCAAACATTCAGGGACTCCATATCCACATTCCACGGCAGTCGCCGCCATGCCCCCTCGATGGGGGTTTGGCGGCGCCCGACCTTAGGCAAAATCATAGCCTTAGGCCAAATCGAACCGTCGCAACACTCGCCCGACAACCCGCCCGTCCGCAAGCGCAAAGTCGGGGTCGTGGCCATAGTCTGCAAACCCCATCCGTGCGTAATAGGCCAAACCCGGCACGTTGTCGGCGCGGATCGAGGCGTGGATTTCAGTCAACCCCGCCTTGTGCGCAAGCTTGCGGGTCAGGGAAAACATCTGCGCGCCAACGCCCTTGGCCTGCGTGTCTGCGGCGACAAAGCTGCCGATATGCGGCTCGCCCTGCCACCAGCCAACCGCTTGCCAGCCGATCACAGCGCCGTCTACCTCGGCCACCACACAGGTCACCGTGGTCTCGCCATCAATGTAATAAGTGGCGATAGCTTCGGGGGTATAGGGGGCCTGATGCGCGGTCGTGCCGCCAATCGCAATGATGCGATTGATCAGGGCACACATGGCTTCTGCGTCTTGGGCTGTGGCTTCGCGGATCACGCCGCAAAGTCCTCTCGGGCATAGCCCTGAATATACAAAAGCGCCGTCAGATCGCCGTGGTTGATGCGGATGTCACATTCGGCCTGCACGCTTGGTTTGGCATGAAGCGCCACGCCTGCGCCCGCAAGTCCAAGCATCCCCAGATCATTCGCGCCGTCGCCCACCGCAATCGCCTCGGCTGGCGTGATCCCCAGCCGCGCCGAGATTTCTTCCAGCGCTTGCACCTTCGCTGCTCGCCCCAATATCGGCATCGCGACCTCGCCTGTCAGCGCGCCCGCCTCGATCAGCAGGGTGTTGGCGCGGTTCTCGTCAAAGCCCAACTCGGCGGCAATCGCGCTGGTAAAGGCCGTAAACCCGCCCGAGACCAGCGCCGCATAACCGCCCTGCGCCTTCATCGTCGTAACCAATGCCTTGCCCCCCGGCATCAGGGTGATGCGGTCACGGATCACGCCCGCGATCACACTCTCGGGCAACCCCCTGAGCAAGCCAACCCGCTCGCGCAGCGCCGCCTCAAAGTCCAGTTCGCCATTCATCGCCCGCGCCGTAATCCCCGCCACATGCGCGCCCACTCCGGCCTCATCGGCCAGCTCGTCAATGCACTCTTGCTGGATCATCGTGCTGTCCATGTCGGCAATCAGCATCCGCTTGCGCCGCCCCTCGGCGGGCTGGATGACCAGATCAACGCCCATCCCTTGCATCCCTTGCCAGACATCCCAGCGATTCTCGGGCATCGCCTCGAGCGGGAACTCTGCGGCAACGGCTGGGTCGAGCCAAACCGCATCACCACCGCCCCAAGCATTGCGCAGCGATTCCACCACCACGCGGTCAAGCACGGGACGCAAAGGATTGGTCAAAAGCGTGGCGATATACATAAGAGGGCTCCGCGCAGAGTTTTCGAAATTGGGGTGCCGCGTCGCAAATCGCAGCCAATACGCCGCAATACCGCGATTTTCCCGCTTGTGCCAGCGCGGATGCAGAGCGGCGTCGCATAGACAAAGAGCTTCATGATTGCACCAAAGCCCTTTCATCCTCAAGCTTGGGAAATTGTCTCGGCGCAATCCCAGACCGAACAAGCAGAGCTGCGAAATCATGCCAGCAGGAATGGCACGCAATGAACCGCCAGTTGCGTGTCGCGCTGACCACATGGGGATCGGGAGGGATCGCTGATAAATGGCTGGCCCCTTGCGAATGTGTTTGCAGGCCCCCCTTTCTGGCTCTGGGGCCCCCCATTTGGCGGAGGCATTATCTGCCTATCCCGACACCTTTGTGTGCATCTAGGTTTGAGTTTGCAGCGTGGCTCGGCCAAAAAGAGATCGCTTCGGCTTGCATCTTAGGTGGCGTGATCTCTCTTCCTCGCGGGATCAGGGCGTGCCTCTTGCAGATCTGCTTTGGTGAAGCACGGCGCTCAGGGTTTCCCATAGGCCGACGCTCATGTCCTTGCGAACAGAGCCTGCGCCATTCCACGTATCCTAGGCCCCCAAGCCACGCGCTTTGTCCAATGGTCTGGAATCCCCGTCACACCATAGAGCGCCCCAGAAAGTTGCCCTGTTATGGCCGCTGTCGTGTCGGCATCTTCGCCCAGATTGGCTGCCTTTAGCACGGCGTTCTCGAATGAGCCTGTCCGTGCGACACACCAGAGCGTTGCCTCAAGCGAGTGCGCGACGTAACCCGACGCCTTGATCGCAGAGCGTGGCTTGCCGCGCCAGCTGCCCTTCATAATCGTCTCGATGACACCTGAATAAGCCTCATGCCGCGCCCGCATGACCTCACTCCGCCTGCGACCTTCGATCGCGTCGGCCAGAGTTTCCGCAAAGGCAACGCAAGCGTCCACCGCTTCGGGCGCCGCATGTGTCGTCCGACTTTGCCGCGCAGCCACGTCCCGCAAGGCTGCTCTGTCCCGCCAATGGGCAACAGAGACCGGTGCAAGCCGCATGAGGCTGCCATTCCCTGCTGTCTGCGGGGAGGTAGAGCCCGCAAAGGGATTGCCAGAGGCCTTCCACTGCGACAGCGCCTGTCGAGTGGTAATCCCGATGTCAAAGCAGCTTCCGGTACAGGAATACGTTCCGCGCTCGTGCCAGTCCACAAACCGGTGCATCAAGTCCTTTTCGTCAAGTTTGCGATCGGTGATGAGGCTGTCCGCAAGTGCAAGCGCCATCGAAGTGTCATCCGTCCACTCGCCCGCCTTGAGGCCAAAGGGGCCACCTCCGATCATATCGGTGAGCAATGGGTAGCTGTCACGCGACTTGAACTCCAGCGTGGTGCCCACAGCATCGCCAACAGCCAGCCCCAAGAGCGCGCCTGTCGCGCGGTCAAGGATTGCTTCGCTTGTCGTCGATGGCGCAAGTTCTGCAACTTCCTTCTGCGTCCGCACGTAGGCCAGCTGAGCCGCGGTCTCGATTGCACCGGGGCGTGCTTTGCGCACGGCGCTGATTGCCGTCTCGATTGGCATTCCCAACTCGATCATCAGCCGGCAAGCGATGGTTCCCGCACGCCCAAGCCCGCCCTTGCAATGGACAAGGACATTGAACCCATCCCGCAGTCGCGCCCTAAGGCCCTCGCCGATTTCCGACCATTGGCGCTCGAAGCCGGCATCGGGCACCGAGACATCGGCGATCGGCAGATGTAACCAGTCCATGTGTCGCGCAACCACCTTTGGGCCAAGCGATGACACCTGCAATGCGACCAGCTCGTGTTGCTCGACCAAGGTGACCACCGCCGCGGCCCCCCATAAGGCGATTGCGTCAAGGTCAACATCCAGATCTCGGTTCCACGCCCCAGTCGCGGCATTGGGTTGCTTCTTGCCAGGGCAGAATGTGATGCCGATGAGGCCCATGTCAGCAGAGGGGCGAAGCTCGGCAATTTGGAGGGGATGGGTGGCGCTTGTGCGCATTCGATTGCCTCGTAAAGCGGTGGGAATTCCTTTATAGGAACAAGACACGAAGGCGTTCAACCGTCTAAAGTGGTGGTGCGAGATCGGCTTGTCCACTTGACGGGCGAACCGGCTGTTGAACGCCGCTATCCCGCGCCCAAGGACACGGCCACGTTATAGGTGACGAACGATGCGAGGTAGGCCAATGCCAGCATGTAGGTGAAGGCCACCCACATCCACGTCCAGCCGCCTGTCTCGCGCCGGATCACGGCGAAGGTTGAGGCGCATTGCGGCGCGAAGATATACCACACGAGGAACGACAGCGCGGTTGCTAGGCTCCAGCTGTGGGCAAGCGTTTGGCCCAGCAGGTTTGTGCTTTCGCCGCCTTGGATCGCGTAGACTGTGCCAAGCGCCGAGACCGCGACTTCGCGGGCGGCCATGCCGGGCACGAGCGCCATGCTGATCTGCCAGTTAAAGCCGATCGGGGCCAGAACCGGTTCGATCCAATGGCCGATCATCGCGGCAAAGCTGTAGTAGATCGCGGGCTCGGTTGCGTCCAATGGGGCGCGTGGGAAGGTGGCCAGCAACCAGATCAGCACCGCCATCGCAAAGATCGTCGTCCCTGCGCGCTTGAGAAAAATCTGCCCCCGCGTCGCAAGGCCCATCAGCACACTGCGCGCTCGGGGCATTTTGTAGTCTGGCAACTCCAGCATAAAGGGCGGCGACGGTTGCTTGCGCCAGAACAGAAACTTGGTGACGAAGGACACGCCAAGAGCCGCGCTGATGCCCGCAACATAAAGCCCGAACATCACCAAACCTTGCAGGTTCAGCACACCAGCGACTTGCCGCGCGGGCACAAAGGCCCCGATAATCAGCGTATACACCGGAATACGCGCTGAACAGGTGATGAGAGGCGCCACAAGGATCGTGGTCAGGCGGTCGCGGCGGTTGTCGATCACGCGGGCCGCAAGGATGCCGGGGATGGCGCAGGCAAAGCTTGACAGCAGCGGGATAAAGGCGCGGCCGTGCAGTCCGGCTCCGCCCATAATACGGTCCATCAAAAACGCCGCCCGCGCCATATAACCAAGGTCTTCCAGCAACAGGATAAACAGAAACAAGATCAGGATTTGCGGCAGAAAGATCAGCACACCACCCACGCCAGAGATTATACCGTCGCGGATAAAGCTTTGCAGCAACCCATCCGGCAGGGTCTGCGCCACAAGCGCGCCCAGCCCGTCAAAAGCGGCAGCGATCAGGTCCATCGCAGGGGTGGCCCAGCTGAAAACGGCTTGGAACATCAGGAACATCAGCGCCAGCAAGATCACCAAGCCGCCCACAGGATGCAGCAGAACCGAGTCGATGCGGTTGGTCAGCGTGTCGGGGCGCGCGGGCTCTTGAAATGTGGCCTTGAGCAGGGCGTCGGCCTCGCGGTGGCTTTGGCGCAGGTCAAGCACGCTTGGCGGCGTCCATGTGTTTTCGCGCGGCGCAGGAATGCCCTTGGCGACGGCGTCATCAAGCGCCTGCCACAGCGCGTCTTGACCGCCGCGCCGCACGGCTGTCGAGGTGACAACGGGGATGCCCAGCGTCGCCGCCAGTTTGTCCACGTCAATATGAATGCCGCGATGGCGGGCAATGTCGATCATGTTCAGCACAAGGATCATCGGCCGCCCAACCTTGAGCAACTCGATCACCAGCCGCAAACCCGAGCGCGGCTGCGTCGCATCGGCCACCACCAACAACAGATCAGGCGCGGGCTCTTTGGGATGGGTGCCAAGCACGACGTTGCGGGTCACCTCTTCGTCAGGGCTGCGGGCCCGCAGCGAATAGGTCCCCGGAAGGTCAATGATATTGAGCGCGTGGCCCGCGGGGGTCTGCGCAATGCCCGACTTGCGCTCTACTGTGACGCCCGCATAGTTGCCGACCTTTTGGCGGCTTCCGGTCAGGGCGTTGAACACGGCAGTTTTTCCGCAATTCGGCGCACCAACGATGGCAAAACGCAGATCGCTGGTCAGAGAAGCATCGGCCATGGTGGGGGTCCCTTAGTGAATTCAAGCGACCTTGATCGACATCGCCTCGCGCCGCCGCAGAGCGACCGTCGCCCCGTTAACGCGCACCGCGATTGGATCGCGGCCGAACAAGCCTTCGTGCAGGATTTGCACATACGCGCCTTCGATAAAGCCAAGCTCGATCAGCCGCCGCTCCATCTCTGCTGCCGGAAGGCTGGCGTTGTGGTCAGAGACGACGATGGCGTGAACGCTGCCCGAGAAAAATCTGGGGGCCATCCCGAGGCTGACGGTCTCACCAAGCGCCGAAGTTGTATCAAAGGCCATGCGATCACACTGTGTTGGGGTGGCGAGGACGACTTGACAGTCAAAGCCTAGAGCAGGCTTGAATATTCGCAAGACCTAGTAAAATGGTCGGGTTAAAGTCAAGCCAATTCGATGGCGAACCGTTCACGGATGGGAGAGTGAGGGGGCTTCTGACATCTGCGTGAGGTGGCTGCAGAGTTATTGAATGATTAACCAAAAACACCTAGCTTTCCTCATAACTGACCAAAACGACGAGCCTTAGATGAGCCGACCGCAACAATACGATCGCGCGATTGCCCTTGATGCGGCGATTTAGGTTTTCTGGGCCAAGGGCTTTCACGCGACCTCGGTCAAGGACCTTGAAGTCGCGCTTTCGATGAAATCCGGCAGTATTTATTGCGCGTTCAGCAGCAAAGAGGCGCTGTATCTGCTGGCGCTAGAGCGTTATTTCGACGCGGCGCTGCTGCGGTTCTGGGCGCAGATCGACAGGCACGCCTCGCCACTTGACGGGCTGGCCGAGCATTTGCGCAGCATGGCGCGGCCTCTGCTGAACGACAGTGCGCGCCAGACCTGTATGCTGACCCGCACTTTGGCCGAGACCAGCGTCACCCATCCCGAGATCGCGGCACAGACCAAAACCTATCTAACCACGATGCGCGCTGCCTTTGCCGCGGCGTTTGGTCGCGCTCAGATTTTGGGCGAACTGCCCGCCGAAGCCGATTGCGCTGCTTTGGCGCGGCGGTTTCAGGCTGCCATCACAGCGTTACGGTTCGAGCTGCAACTTGGCACCGAACCGTCCGAGATTACCAGTATGGCGCAAGACTTCGCAAAGGACATCGAGTCCCTGCGCCTCGCGCGCCCACATTAGACCTATCCTCTTCCCCCTGTTTTGAAAGGCACAATCATGAGCGACTATACCCCCCCGAAGGTTTGGACTTGGGACGCCGAGAATGGTGGCAACTGGGCCAAGACCAATCGCCCGATTGCTGGCGCGACCTTTGATGCCGAATTGCCCGTCGGCAAGCACCCGCTGCAGCTCTATTCCATGGGCACCCCGAACGGCCAAAAGGTCACGATCATGCTGGAAGAGCTGCTGGCTCTGGGCAAAACGGGTGCGGAATATGATGCGCATCTGATCAACATTGGCGAGGGCACGCAGTTCTCTTCGGGGTTTGTGGCGATCAACCCCAACTCTAAAATCCCTGCGCTGGTGGATACCGAAACGGGCAGTCGCGTGTTCGAGAGCGGCGCGATCCTGTTGTATCTGGCGGAAAAGTTCGACGCCTTTTTGCCAAAAGACCTCGCCAAGCGGACCGAAGTGCTGAACTGGCTGTTTTGGCTGCAAGGCTCGGCGCCCTATCTTGGTGGCGGCTTTGGTCACTTTTACGCCTATGCGCCTGAAAAGTTTGAATATCCGATCAACCGCTTTGCGATGGAGGTCAAACGCCAGATGGATGTGCTTGACCGCGAGCTGGCGCAGAACCGCTATCTTGGCGGGGACGCGTATAGCATCGCCGATATGGTGACCTGGCCGTGGTATGGCAATCTGGTGCTGGGCGAGGCCTATGACGCGGGCACCTTCCTTGACGTCGAAAGCTATACCAACCTGACGCGTTGGGCCAAAGAGATATTGGCGCGCCCCGCGGTGCAGCGTGGTCGTATCGTCAACCGCACGCGTGGCCCTCTGAACGAGCAGCTGCACGAGCGTCACGACGCATCGGATTTCGACACCAAGACCCAAGACAAAATCGCTGGCAAAACCGAGTAAGGCACCTGACATGTTGAAATTTTATTACCATCCGACGCCGAACCCGCTGAAAGTAGCGCTGTTTTTGGCCGAAACTGGCTTGCCCTACGAGTTGGTGCCAGTGGACACCGCTAAGGGCGAGCAGCACAGCGCTGCCTTTCGCGCCATCAACCCGAACGGCAAGCTGCCCGCCATCGACGATGAGGGCACGGCGGTTTTCGACAGCACGGCGATCTTGCTGTATCTGTCGGACAAGACGGGCAAGCTGGGTGTCGCGGCCAAGGATCGCGGTGATCTGCTGTCGTGGCTGATGTTCATTGGCACGGGTTTGGGACCGTTTTCGGGGCAGAGCGTGCATTTTCACCACGCCGCGCCAGAGGACATTCCCTACGCGAAAAACCGTTATATGCGCGAGACAGAGCGCCACTATCAGGTGCTTGATACGCATCTGAAGGGCCGCACGTTCATCGTCGGTGACAGCTATTCCATTGCCGATATTTCGGCTTGGGGCTGGGCCATTCGCGCGGCTCGGGTTCTGGGCGGCGACGGGCTTGCGCGCTTTCCTGAAGTCGAGCGTTGGTTCACTGCGATCAACGCTCGCCCAGCGGTGGCCGTAGCCCAAGCGATGGGTAAGGATCTGACCTTTAAGGCGCCGGGCGACGCAGAATTGTTGCGCGCGCTTTATCCAAGCAACTACCTCTAAGACCACCCGCCGGCCCTTCGTCTTTGGGAGCCGGCGGGTTTTGCCCGATTTAGTTTTGAGAATGATTATCATTATACTTTACACGCAGCAAACAGCGGTCTAGCCTCTGCTCAACTGCTACAGGAGAGTTTGTCTGATGGTTTGGAATATGCGGGCCGTGGTGCTTGGGGTCGCTTCGGCGCTTTTGTTGACGCAACCTGCTTTGGCGCAAGAGCATAAGTTCAAGGTTGTGACGACCTTTACCATCATTGCCGATATGGCCCGCAACGTCGCAGGGGATGTGGCCGATGTGGAATCTATCACCAAAGCGGGGGCCGAAATCCACGGTTATGAGCCAACACCGCGCGACATCATTCGGGCGCAGGACGCCGATCTGATCCTGTGGAACGGGCTGAACCTTGAACGGTGGTTCGCGCAGTTCTTTAACAACCTGACCGATGTGCCAAGCGCGGTTCTGACCGATGGCATCGCGCCTGTCGGCATTTCCGAGGGCGAGTATACCGGCAAGCCCAACCCTCACGCATGGATGAGCCTTGATAACGCGCTGATCTATGTCGACAATATCCGCGACGCTATGTCCAAATATGATCCCGAACATGCAGCGGTCTATGCCGCGAATGCCGAGACCTATAAGGCCAAGATCACCGCCGAGATCGAGCCTTTGCGCGCCGCCGTTCTGGCCGTGCCGCAGGACAAACGCTGGCTTGCGTCTTGTGAAGGGGCGTTCAGCTATTTGACCCGCGACTTTCAGATGCACGAGCTTTACCTCTGGCCGATCAATGCCGACGCCCAAGGCACGCCACAGCAGGTGCGCAAGGTCATCGACGTGATGCGCGCCGAGAAAATTCCCGCGATCTTTTGTGAAAGCACCGTGTCGCAATCCCCCGCCAAGCAGGTGGCGCGCGAGACAGGGGCGGCCTATGGCGGCATGCTCTATGTCGACAGCATCACCGAAGCCGATGGACCCGTGCCGACCTATCTTGATCTGTTGCGGGTGACCTCGCAGACGATTGTGGATGGTCTGACCAAATAGCCGCGCTTGTCCTTGCCGCGCTTTATGGCAAGGATAGCTTTGACCCGCCGACGCATGAACCATCAGGATACTTATTATGTCGCAAGCCGCCGCGAACCCCAGCTCTGGCATCTCGGCCAAGGGTGTTTTCGTGTCATATCGCAACGGGCACACCGCCCTGCGCGACGCCAGCTTTGAGGTGCCAACGGGCACGATCACCGGCTTGGTGGGGGTGAATGGCGCGGGCAAGTCCACGATCTTCAAGGCGATCATGGGCTTTGTCCCCGTCGCCAAGGGCGAGATCCGCATTCTGGGCCAGTCGGTGAAAGCCGCGCTCAAGGCCAATCTGGTTGCCTATGTGCCCCAAGCCGAAGAGGTGGACTGGTCGTTTCCGGTGCTGGTCGAAGACGTGGTGATGATGGGGCGCTATGGTCACATGGGGTTTTTCCGTGTGCCAAGCGCAGAGGATCACGCCGCGGTGGCTTCGTCTCTTGCGCGGGTGAATATGACCGAGTTTCGCAAACGCCAAATCGGCGAGCTGTCGGGCGGCCAGCGAAAACGGGTGTTCCTTGCCCGCGCCTTGGCGCAGGATGGCCGCGTGATCTTGCTGGACGAGCCCTTTACCGGCGTCGACGTTCAGACCGAGGACGCGATCATCGCCCTTTTGCGCGAGATGCGTGACGAGGGGCGGGTGATGTTGGTCTCGACGCATAACCTTGGCTCGGTGCCAGAGTTTTGTGACCGCACGGTTTTGGTGAAAGGCACGGTTTTGGCGCATGGCCTGACCGAGACCACCTTCACGCGAGAGAACCTTGAACTAGCATTTGGCGGCGTGCTGCGGCACTTTGTTTTGGGCGGCTCGGACTTGCACGACGACGATGACGCGCGCAGCGTGTCGGTGATCACCGATGACGAAAAGCCGTTCGTGGTCTACGACAAACCCAAAGCGAAGGTGTCGGAATGATTGAGACGCTGTTGCTGCCGTTTCAGTATAACTACATGACCAATGCGATGTGGGTCTCGGCTTTGGTCGGGGGCGTTTGCGCGTTTTTGTCGGTGTATCTTATGCTCAAGGGCTGGTCGCTGATTGGCGATGCGCTCAGCCATTCCATCGTTCCAGGTGTTGCGGGGGCTTATATGTTGGGCTTGCCGTTCGCGCTTGGGGCCTTTGCCGCCGGAGGCTTGGCGGCAGGCGCGATGCTGTTTCTGAACCAACGCTCGGGGCTGAAAGAGGATGCGATCATCGGGTTGATCTTTACGTCCTTCTTTGGGTTGGGCCTCTTTATGGTGTCGCTGTCGCCGATGTCGGTCTCGGTGCAGACGATCACTATGGGCAATATTCTGGCGATCACCCCCGAGGACACGCTGCAACTGGCGATCATCGGCTTTGTGTCGCTGGCGGTGCTGCTGGCCAAGTGGAAAGACCTGATGGTGACGTTTTTCGATGAGAACCATGCACGCTCGATCGGGATTAAGACGGGGCTGTTGAAGGTGGTGTTCTTTACGCTGCTTTCTGCCTGTTGTGTGGCAGCGTTGCAGACGGTGGGGGCGTTTCTGGTCATCGCGATGGTGGTGACACCGGGGGCGACGGCCTATCTGCTGACCGACCGCTTTCCCAAGCTGTTGATGCTCAGCGTTGCGATTGGGGCTGTGACCAGTTTTGTCGGCGCGTACCTAAGCTTTTTCCTTGATGGGGCGACGGGCGGTTTGATCGTCACGCTGCAAACCTTGCTGTTTCTGGTGGCGTTCTTCTTTGCGCCCAAGCATGGCTATCTGTCGGCGCGCAGGCGTGCTGCCCAAGTCTTGGAAGAGGCCGCATGATGGAAAATCTGCTGCATCCGTTCCAATTCGCCTTTATGAACAACGCCTTTGTGATCATGGCGATCATCTCGGTGCCGATGGCGCTGTTGTCGTGCTATCTTGTGCTCAAGGGCTGGTCCCTGATGGGTGATGCGATCAGCCATGCGGTTTTGCCGGGGGTGGTCGCGGCCTACATCCTGAACATTCCGCTGATTGTCGGCGCGTTTTGTGCGGGGATGTTCTGCGCACTGCTCACTGGATTTCTCAACGACAACAGCCGTGTAAAGCAAGACACCGTCATGGGCATCGTATTTTCGGGTATGTTTGGGCTTGGGATTGTTATGTACACCAAGGTCAGCACCGACGTGCATTTAGACCATATCCTGTTTGGCAATATGTTGGGGGTGGATAGCACCGATCTGTGGACGGCGGGGGGGATTGCTCTGGCGGTGTCGGCAGTGATTGTCCTGAAGCGGCGGGATTTCATGCTGCACGCCTTTGACCCGATCCAAGCGCAGGCGGTGGGGTTGCCGGTGCGGGCGCTGCACTATGGGCTGTTGGCGATGATGTCGTTGACCATCGTGGCAACGCTGTCGGCGGTCGGGATTATTCTGTCGATTGGTCTGCTGATCGCGCCGGGGGCGATTGCGTTTCTGGTCACCAAGCGCTTTGACCGCATGTTGGTGATCGCGGTGGCGGTGACGCTGGTGTCGGGGTTTCTTGGCGTCTATCTCAGCTTTTTTCTTGATAGCGCGCCTGCGCCGACGGTGATCTTGATTATGACGGCAGAGTTCATCGCAGCGTTTATCTATTCAACCCGCAAGGCAAAACGCTCAAGCAGCCAAACTGCCTGAGCGAGTGGCCTATATCTGGATCAGGTGGTTGTCCCAAGCGACCGCCTGCTTTTCCAGCAGGGCAAGCTCTTGGTCCAACCGCCACAACCCGCCCAGCCCATCCGTCAGGATGAACCTGTTGCCAAGCGTCGCGGCACCGCAGATGTCGGCGCGTTGGTGGCTGGCAACGGGATTGGCGTCGCTGTCAAAGACCACGACCACACCACCCGGGGCAGAGGTCAGCGCAATCCGGTCTCCCGCCACAGCGATAGAGCCTGCATAGCCTTTCATCGGCAATGTCAGCGGGCTCTCGGCAGGGCTGAGCACAGGCGCAGCACCCGGCGTCCAGATGCCAAGCAGAGGCACAGGCTCGGCGACGTCACCTTCCCATTGCATGGCGAAGGCGATCTTGTTGGGCATCAAAGCAAGGTGGCGGATCGAGTTTTGCCAAAGCTCGGGCGCAAGTTCCATCTGATCGTCAATGCGGCCATCGGCAAGAATGGACAGGTTCGGGCGCATGGTGCCGACGTTCAGTTTTGTGCGGTCAGAGGGGTCAGTCTGGATGCCCCCATTGGCGACGACCAAGCGACCATCGGGCAAAAGCTTGATGTCATGGGGGCCGATGCCGCCGGTGTCCCATTCGCCGATGCGACGAAAGCCGTTGGTCTCCCACAGACCGATGCGACCTGCGGAACCTTCGGCCACCACTTCTGACGTCATGAGCAGCTGACCATCGGCGGAAAATGCGCCGTGACCGTTGAACTGCCGACCCGAGGGCGGCGCAAGTTGATGCAGAACTTTGCCGCTGCTGCAATCAATCACAAAGGCATAGGTGCCAGGGCGGCGCGCAAAGGTCACCGCAAGCGCGCCCGTCGGGTGACCGCAAGCCGCATGACCCCGCGCCGGAAGGGGCAGTTGGAACAGGCTCTCGCCCGCCTCGGAAATCCCGTGCAGCACGAAGCCTTGGGCGGTCTTACCCGCGGCAAGATATTTCGGGCTGCCCACATCGGCCCAAGTCACACGGGGCAGGCCTGCAAGCGCGAGCCCTGCCAAAAAGCTGCGGCGGCTGGTCATATCAGTCTCCGTCTGCGGCGTTAAAGCCGATGCCGACGTCAAGCTCTGGTCCCAGCTCTGACAGCACCACATCGCGCAGCGCCTCGATTGCTTGTTGCAAGATCTCGACCTTGAGGCGGCTGCTTGGCTCTGCAACGCCTGCCAGCAGCGGGTCGTCCAGATGTTCGGCCAGACCGATCGCCCGATCAAAGGCCGCAAAGGTCAGCGGCGCGTCCGGCGTCAGCGTCGCAACCATCGCCCGCTGCGCCTGAAGCGACAGCAGGATATTGCGCAGGGGCCGCCCCGAAGCCAGCGCCTCGGCACGTTCGGGGCGCGGGGTGGTAAAGCTGCCCAACGGGCGGCCAAGACGGGAATCGTCGGTAAACTCGAGCGAGGTCACCAGCTGGGTGAACAGGGCTTGGCGCACTTCGGGACGGGTAAGATAGGTGGTGTTGCCAGCCTCGCCCGCGGTGATGACGGTTTGCGCATAGCTGTCGACCCACGCTGCGTCGATCTTTTTGGCGGTGGCGGCCAGATCAAGGCTGGTGGCGCGGATCAAGGCGCAAGGGTCGGCAGGCAGGTCCGCAGAGGGATAGAGCAACCGCTCGAGAGCGAAGAAACCACGCGCCGCGACCGATTGCTGGGCAAAGGCGGCGGGTTCAAGCTGGGCGGGGTCGCCCTTGAGCAGAGCCATCTGCGCGCGTGTGCCGCTGCCTTTGGGGTCGGGCCAATAGGCGATGCTCAGGCCAAGCCCGCCTTGCTCGATCGGACCAAAGCGCAGGTGTTGCACGCTCATCCATGCGTCAAAGGCGGTTTGATAGGCGGGGCGAATGTCTTCGGGTTTGCAGCTTTGGGCGGCGGCGTCCGACAGCGCTTGGGTGGTTTGGGCCAGTGCGGCATACCCCGGCAGGATGTGATCCGTGACGGTTGCAGGAAAATCGGCCAAGGCTGGCGTCGCAAGCAGCAAAGACAGGGCAAGGGGGCGAAGCATTACAGGCTCTCCAGAAATTTGATTAGGGCGTCGCGGTCTTGGGTCGACAAAGCAATCACACCGTCGCGGGCGGTCTCGGCCTCGCCGCCATGCCAGAGGATGGCCTCTAGCAATGAGCGGGCGCGGCCATCGTGCAGGAACTCGCTGTGGCCCGAGACTTGCTCGGTCAAGCCAATCCCCCACAGCGGCGGGGTTTTCCATTCGCTGCCCGAGGCGCGGCCTTCGGGGCGGTTGTCGGCAAGCCCTTCGCCCATGTCGTGCAACAACAGGTCGCTATAGGGCCAGATCAGCTGAAAGCTTTGCTCGGGTTGATCGTTCAGGCGCGCGGTGACGTGCTTGGGGGTGTGGCAGCCCGTGCAGTTCAGGTCATAAAACACCCGCTTGCCGTGCAGAACGGTTGGGTCGGCGACATTGCGGCGCTCTGGCACGGCCAAATTGCGCGAGTAAAACGTGACCAGATCAAGCGATGCCGCGTCGACTTCTAGCCCGTCGCGGTTCTCGGGCTCTTGACCATGCGGACCCGCGATGCAGCCCGTTTGTGCTGCGGTGCAGTCGCCCCAAGGCTCTGGATGCAGCGGCGTTGATAGGCCCATATCGCCAGAAAACGCGGCGGCCGATTGATCTTTGATCGTAGCGGCACCGCCCTTATAACCAAAGCGGCCCAGCATCGGCACACCGAACTCGGCGCTGGGCACGATCGAGGCGCGGCCCGAAATACCATCCTTGTCGGCGTCCTCGGGGTCGGCATTGGCAAGGATATCGGCGGCAGGCACAGCTTCGAGCAGGCCCAGCCCGATCATTTGCGGGGCCACGCGCGGGGACAGCATTGCGTCAGGATGCAGCGGGCCATAACCAAGGTCGCCCACGGAATAGCTTGGGCTGCGCAGGGTCACCACAAGCCCGTCGGCCAAGGTTACAGCCCGTTCGGCATAGGTGATCTGCATCTGGCCCTCGGCGGTTTGGCCGGGGCTGGCAAAGTCTTGCAACTGGCCGCCATAGGTTGGCTCTGGCGCGGTGGCGATCCAGTCTTCGATCTGGGCAGCGGCGCCTGCATCGGGGGCGGGGGCGGGGATGGACAGCCGCAGGAACATCGACACGGCGCGATCTTCGGGGCCGTTTGGCGTATGGCCGCGCCCGTCCTTGAGGTGGCAATCCTGACAGCCGCGCGCGTTCGACAGGGGCCCCAAACCGTCCGAGGCCAGCGTGGATGACGGCGAGGCGACCCAAGTCTTGCGAAACAGCGCGTTGCCGAGCTTGAAATTCATCTGATGCTCGAAGGACATATTCGCTGACAACTGCGAAAAAGCGTCGGCATTGTCGCGCATACGCACGGTGGTGGCCCCCGCCTGTTTTTCTTCGAACTTTTCAGGTTTGGTGAAATCGGTGGTCGGCGCTGTGACCTTGGCGATGCGAGCGGCTTCGGCCTTGGTGCGCGGAACGGTTGAAACTTGGAGGTCTTGCAGCGCCTGCGCGTAGAGCGGAGCGGTGGCAAGCGGCAGGGCCATGAGCGACAGGATCAGGGGGGTGCGGAACATAGACGACTCCTTATCGCGGCTGCTTGCCAAATATTTCCGACTAATTCAATCGGAATATCAAGCTGGCTGGCTTTGGGCCCAAAATCGCGGGCCCAAAGCAGATCTTAACGCTTATTGGAACACAGCGTCAGGGTTGTCCAAGCTTTCAGAGCCTTCAAAAGCCGCTTCTGCCAACCCAAGCGTCGTGACAGCGCGGTTGATCGAGGCGGTTTGCGTGACCAAGGCCGCGACTGCACCCATGATCAGTGCCTCACCCTCGGCATTGCCTGCCGCAAGCATCTGGTCATAGGCCATGCCTGCTTCGGCTGCGGATTTCACCTTGCCAAGCGCCGCGACCGAGGCGTCCAACTCTGCGCGCAGCTGGGTGTCGACGCCCGCGTCAAGACCCGCGACCAGCTCGGACAGGGACGGACCCGAAACCACGCTGCCATCGACGCGGGTATAGCTGCCCGTGTAGACGTTGCGGATGCCGATGCCGTCGTAATAGTGGCTGTTATAGGTGTTGTCCGAGAAGCAATCCTCTTCTTCTTCGGGGTCATTCAGCATCACGCCCAAGCGCATCCGCTCACCCGCCAGCTCGCCATAGGACAAGCTGCCCATGCCGGTCAGCATTGCCGACAGCGCGGCTTTGGGGTCGGCAAGGATGGTCGCTTTGGCCTCGCCGTCGGCCCATTGCGCGGCCATAAACTCAAGGTCCGTCACCAGCAAATCCGTCGCGGATTGCAGATAGGCCGCGCGGCGGTCGCAGTTGCCGTTGGTGCAGTCGGCGCCGACAGCATAGTCGGTAAAGCTGCGCACCCCAGCCCCTGGCCCCGTGCCATTCAGGTCCTGACCCCAGAGCAAAAACTCGATCGCGTGGTAACCAGAGGCGACGTTGGCCTCGATGCCGTCCACCTCGTGCAGGGTGTCCGCGATAAACGCAGGCGTCAGCGTTGATGCGTCGATCTGCTTGCCCGACAGCGTAAAGCTGGGCGTCGCGATGATGTTCAGGGTCGAAAGCGGGTTCTCTTCGGACTTGCCATAGCTGGCGTCGACATAGTCGATCAGCCCTTCGTCCAGTGGCCAAGAGTTAAGTTTACCCTCCCAGTCATCGACAATCGGGTTGCCAAAGCGGAACACTTCGCTTTGCTGATAGGGCACGCGGGCGGCAATCCACGCGGTGCGGGCGGCGTTCAGCGTTTCGTCAGAAGGCGCCGCAATCAGCGCGGCCACGGCGCTTTGCAACGCCTTGCCCGTGGTCAGACTGTCGCCAAAGGTCGCCGCTGCGATGTCGGTATAGGTCTTGGCGACCTCTTCGGGGGTTGCCGCCAGCAGAGGCAGAGCAGCCGAGGCGAAAAGAGCGGTAAGAACGGGCAAGCGCATTGGAATTCCTTTGTTTAAGCAAGTCGTCAGTTGGGGCTATTTGGTCAGGATCAGTTTGCCGGATTTGGTGATGCGCAGGGTATAGACCTGCGTATCCAGCACCACCTGCGCCGTCATCTGGCCTTCGGTCAGGGTTCGGGCGTCGTGGGTTGGACCAGTGGTCTCGGGGCGTGTGGGCGTCTGCGCGTTCATTCCACCACCGCTTTGCCTTGGGGCATGGGCTTGGGTTTCGGCGCAAACAGCATGTGGTCAGAGGTGGCAATCAGGTCGAGCCATTCCGACAGTCGTGGCACCCGAAACGCGATGCGCTCGGACAACATGGGCTGATCTTGGGCGGACACAGGCATTTCGCACTCCATTTGCAAAAATAAACCGGGCTTCCCTGTGTCGGGTGGCTTGGCATTCGGTATAACCTACTAAATCCATCGGAAATGTAAACCAGATTCTTTTAGTTGGGATTTAGGAGCCTCACGTTTGAGTGAATGCTCAAATTAAGATTTGAGTGATTGCTCAATTCGCGTTAGGAAGCCTTAACCGAAACCTGAAAGGACACCACATGGCCAAGTTTACAATTCACACCATCGAGTCGGCTCCAGAGGCAGGCAAGCCGCTGCTTGAGGCGTCGCTGAAAAACAACGGCCGCATTCCTGGTCTGCACGGCACGATGGCTGCCGCTCCACCGCTGATGGCCGCGTATAACTTTGCGCATCAACAGTTCATGGCAACCACCTTGACCGACGAAGAGAAAACCGTCGTTTGGCAGGCCGTTAACGTCGAGCAAAACTGCCACTATTGCGTGCCAGCCCATACCGGCATCGCCAAAATGATGAAGATCGACGACGCGATCACCGAAGCTTTGCGCAATGAGACGCCACTGCCGACCGCGAAACTTGAGGCGCTGCGCAGCTTTACTTTGGCGATGGTACGGGGCCGCGGCTTTGTGGCCGAGGAAGAGACGCAGGCTTTCCTTGACGCGGGTTTCACCGAGACCAACATTCTGGAAATCATCCTTGGCGTCGCGCAAAAGGTGATGTCGAACTATACCAACCACTTCGCCAAAACCCCTGTTGATCAGGTGTTCCAAAAGTTCGCTTGGCAGAAAGCCGACACCGCGTCCTGATCTGGGGCGCTCCACCCCCTGTGGCATGTGCTGCGGGGGTGGGCTATCTATTCGTTTGACTGGCCCGTTTGGCCTAGCCGGAGCATGACCTATGACTGAACCACTTCGCATTGATATTGTGTCCGACGTAATGTGCCCGTGGTGCATCATCGGATATCGCCAACTGGCGCTTGCGCTTGAAGCCAGCGGCACGGCGCATGAAATTCACTGGCACCCGTTCGAGCTGAACCCGCAGATGCCGCCCGAAGGTCAGGATGGGTTCGAGCACATCGCCGAGAAATACGGCAGCACCCGTGCCGAGTTGGTTGAAAGCCGTGCGCGGATGACGGCGCTGGGGACCGAGCTTGGCTTTGATTTCCGCTGGGATGACAGCTTTCGGATGCACAACACTCTGAACACGCACCAGCTTTTGCACTGGGCCGAAGCGCAGGGCCGCAAGCACGACCTGAAGATGGCGTTCTTTACCGCGCATTTCACCCATGGGCGCGATCTGTCTGACGCTTCGGTTGTGGCCGATATCGCCGCAGAGATTGGCTTGGACCGTGCCGAAGCTGTCGCCATTCTGGACGAGCAGCGCTTTGCCCAAGAGGTGCGCAATGCCGAGGCAACGTGGCAGCAACAGGGCATCAGCGGCGTGCCTGCGATGGTGTTTGAAAGCAAATACCTTGTCACCGGAGCGCAAGGCGTGGACAATTACACCAACATCCTGTCCCAACTTGCCCAGATGAAAGCCTAAGCCATGGCCCGCGCCGAAAACTATGATCGTGATGCTGCGCTTGATGCGGCCATGGCGTTGTTTTGGCGCAAGGGCTTTCATGCCACCTCGCTCAAGGATCTTGAGGCGAGTTTGCAGATGAAGCCCGGCAGCATCTATGCGGCATTTGAGAGCAAAGAGACGCTCTATCTTTTGGCGCTGCGTCGATATTTTGACGCGTCGCTGCTGGGGTTTCGGACCTATATGGCGCAGGCGGCCTCGCCTTTGGCGGGGCTTGTCGGCCATTTTCAGAACTTTGCACAGCTTTCGCCGGATGATCGGTCAAGCCAAGCCTGTATGCTGACCAAGACGCTGGTGGATACCAAATCCACCAATCCCGCCATCGCGCAGGCGACCCAAGGCTATCTGGACGAAATCCGCGACGAATTCGCCCGCGCCTTCGAGGCCGCCCGCGTGGCAGGCGAGCTGCCGCAAGGCGCCGACCCGCAGCGGCTTGCGCGGCGGTATCAGGCCAATATCTCGGCGCTGCGGATTGAGATCCACCGTGGCTCGCCGAAAGCGGTGATCGACGCCTTGGCCGAAGATATGGCGCAAGAACTGCTGACCGTCGCCGCGCAGGCCTAACCCCGCCGATGTCGGCGGCGCGGGCGCTTAGCCTTGCAGCATCGCGGCCACCAAGCCTTCGTGCTGGCCTGCGACAAGCGCCTGATAGACGGCAAGCCGCTCTGGGGTGAAGTGACCTTCTTCGGCCAGAATGTTAACCGTGCCGACCACAACGCCTTGATCTACAACAGGAATGTTGATGCACGACCCCAGACCAAGCGAGGTAATCAACGCATGGTCAAAAAAGTACTTCGCGAACTCTGGCGTCGTATTGGCGACAAAGGTTTGCTGGTCTTTGATGCAATGGTCATACCAGCCGTCGCGGGTAAGGGGTTTGGTTCCCAGAACCGGATATTCCACCGGATGCGAGGTATAGGCGCGGCGCGCAAGGTCTTCGGCAACCGACTGCACTGTGATGGTAAAAAGCCGCGTGCCATGGGCAGCGCAGGCGTGATGAAGGGTCTGATATGCTGTGTTCATCGCGGCATTTCGCGGCGGCGGCAGAAAAGAATCAAGAGCCATTCAGGCTATTTCCCAAAAAACGTTGAAAAAACCCCGGTCAAAGGGTTGATCGTATGGCTTCATGGGTTCATGCCCGACATTGAGGCAAAGGAAGAGGGTGATGGCAGGGCGCAGAGTATTCCGAACCGGCATGATGCGGCGATCTTCTGCGCTGGTGACATCTTCCAAGCTGTGGAAGTCGCGGCTGGTGTTTTGGGCGGGTGCCTTGCTGACGGGCGTGATTTCGGCGGGCTTTGCGGTGCTGGCCGATGATGCCCAAGAGCTTTTCTCGACTGTGACGGGCGGCAATGGCTGGCAGATGT
>CAWJOY010000005.1:0-4861 GCA_963844505.1 uncultured Alphaproteobacteria bacterium | reverse complement strand
TTACACGGCGGGCATGGGTGAAGTCTGGCGCGAGCTGGTGGCGCAAAATCCCGGCGTTTATCTCAAGCATCGCGCGTTGGTTCTGCGCGAATTGCTGTTGCCAACGCAGCCTGACAAATGCGTGCAGATCTATATGGGCGTCAATGGTCCTGAAGCGCTGATGAAAGAGCTCGACATCACCCCCGGACTGCGCGCCAACGATAAAGCGCTTTATGTCTACTCGACGCACTTTTTTAACAATGGCCTGATGACGCCGCTGACCTATCTGGGGCTGGCGGTGGTTATGCTGGCGGGGTTGGCGGTTCGGCCGCGGCGGGCGCATATTCCTGTGGCCGCGATGCTGGCCTCGGCGATTGCGTTTGCGCTCAGCTTTGTGGCGATCGGCATCGCCTGCGACTTCCGCTATGTTTACTATCTTGTGACGGCGGATGTGGCCGCGCTGGTGTATCTTAGCGCGCTTGGCTGGCGCAGAGCCCGCCAAGCGGCCTGACCGTTAGCCGCGGCTCTGGCGGGCTTTGTCCATCTGCGTGCTGGCGCAGTCGCGGCAGAGCAGGGCGTAGGGCACCGCGTCAAGCCGTTCGGGCGAGATAGCTTCGTCGCAGGATTTGCAGATGCCATAGGTGCCCGCCTCGATGTCGCGCAGGGCTTTTTGCAGCAGGCGCACCTCTTTTTGCGCGGCGGCGGCGATGGCGTCCAGCACCTCGTCGTCCTCAAGCTCGATGGCTTGATCGTTCAGATCGGCGTCTGCGGGCTGATCCAGCGTGTCATCGACGCGCTCCATCCGGTCTTGCAACTCGGTCAGGCGCGCTTGGATCTTTTGCTTTTGGGCGTCGTGGGTCATCTCTGTGCCTCCTTGGTGGATGCTCAGAGCATAGCACAGCCGCAGCCTATGACTTTGATTCGTATCAAGGACGCAGGTCAGACCGCCAGCAGCGCGATCAGCCCAAGCCCAAGCGTCACCAGCAGCGCCAGCGACAGCGTCACCGTCGCGATGACGCGGGGGCCAGCGCTCATCACCGCGCGGGCATCGACGCCCAGACCCAAGGCCGCCATGGCAATCACGGTCAGAACCTTTGCGCCAAACCCAAGCGGGGCGAGGGCGATCTCTGGGATGGCCCCAAAGGACCGCAGAGCGATCATCGCCAGAAAGCCAAAGATGAACAGCGGCGGCATCAGGCTGCGCTTGACGGTGCAGAGCGTGGCCGCGCCTTCTTGGGGCGGCAAGCGCGAGGCCAGCATCGACAGCACCACGGTGATCGGCCCGAGCATCAGCACCCGCACCAGCTTGACCAAGGTGCCGATCTGAATGGCCGCAGCTCCCATCGGCGCCGCCGCTGCCAAAACCTGCGGCACGGCATAGACGGTCAGCCCCGACAGCACGCCGTATTGCACCGCTTGCAGCCCCGTCAGATGGCCGATCAGCGGCAGGCCCAGCACCACCAACACGCCCAACACGGCGGTAAAGGTGATCGACGCGCTGACATCATCGCTATCGGCATTGATCACAGGGGCCACCGCCGCAATCGCAGAGTTGCCGCAAATCCCGTTGCCACAGGCGATCAGCAAAGCCATCCGCGCGGGCAGTTTCATCATCCGCCCCAGCGCATAGGACGCAGGCACCACCAGCACCACCACGGCCACCGTGCCAAGCAGCATCTCTGGCCCGACCGACATCAACGTCTGTGCGCTGACCCCCGCACCCAGCATCACAATGGCAGCCTCAAGCAGGGTCTTGGCGGAAAAAGTGATACCTTTCAGGAACTTAGCGTCTGGCTTCCACATGGTCCGCAGCGCAGCACCGATCAGAATGGCCAGCACCAGCGGCTCCAGCCACGCCGCGCCGAACAGCGAGGTTTCCAGCTCTGCCGCCAAAACCGAGGCCCCCGCGACCGCCGCACTCAGCGCAACACCAGGAAACAGGATGCGGGCGCGTTGGAACAGGGCAGGGGACATGGGGGTAATCCTTTGACGAAAGTGATGTTTCTGCAATCGCGCTTTGCAATCAATCCTTCAAACGAAATGTTTTTGTGGTAATGATCGAAAATTCCGATGAATGAGGCCAAGATGACCCCCGAGCAACTGCGCGTTTTTGTCACCGTCGCCGAGCGCGAGCATATGACGCAGGCGGCGCATGCGCTGAACATGACGCAATCCACGGCTTCGGCGGCGATTGCGGCGCTGGAATCGCGGCATGGGGTGACGCTGTTTGACCGCATCGGGCGGGGGATTTCGCTGACCGAAGAGGGCAGGGCGTTCCTGCCCGAAGCGCGGGCGGTTCTGGCGCGCTTGGCCGAGGCCGAGGCGATGCTGGCCGAAACCCGTGGCCTTGCGCGCGGGCATGTGCGGCTGATCGCCAGCCAGACCATCGCCAGCTATTGGCTGCCCGCGCAGATCGCCAGCTTTCGCAAGCGCTATCCCGGCATTGAGATCACGCTTGGCATCGGCAACACCCAAGAGGCCACGCGCGAGGTGTTGCAAGGCGCGCTGGATCTGGCGCTGGTCGAAGGCGAGGTCAGCGACCCGCGGCTGAGCAAACGGCAGATCGGCTCGGACCGCTTGGTGCTGGTCTGCGCGCCGCCTGCGCCGCAGAGTTTCTCGAAGGCGGTGCTGCAAGAGGCCGACTGGGTGCTGCGCGAGCTTGGCTCTGGCACGCGCTCAAGTGCGGATGCAGCCCTTGCCGAGTTGAACCTGCATCTGCCCAAGCGCGAGGCAGGGCTGGTCTTGCCGTCCAACGAGGCGGTGATGTCGGCGGTCGAGGCGGGGGCAGGGGTCACCATTTTGTCGGCGCTGGTGGTGGCGCGGTCGCTGGCGACGGGTGCGCTCTATGAGTTCCCGCTGCCGCTGCCGCCGCGCCCGTTTTATGCGCTGCGCCACCGCGACCACCATCTCAGCCGCGCGACCCAAGCGTTTCTGGCGATGCTGCAACCGCCCCTATAGCGCCGCCTTGGCGCGGTGATGCACAACCAGTTGCGCCATTGCCGCCGAGGCCAGCCGCGACATCACCCCGTCCGCACGGCTGGTCAAAACGATCGGCACCCGCGCCCCCAGCACAAGCCCCGCCGCATCGGCGCCTGCAAGATAAATCAACTGCTTGGCCACCATATTTCCCGCCTCTAGGTCGGGCACAATCAGGATATCGGCAAAGCCCGCCACCTCGGACACAATCCCCTTGGCCTGCGCCGCTGTGACCGAAACCGCGTTGTCAAAGGCCAGCGGCCCATCCAAAATGCCGCCCAAAATCTGCCCGCGCTCGGCCATTTTGCACAGCGCCGCCGCGTCCAAGGTCGAGGGAATGGCCGAGGTCACCGTTTCGACCGCCGAAAGGATCGCGACTTTGGGCATGGCAATCCCCAAAGCATGGGCCAGATCAATGGCGTTTTGCACGATGTCGCGCTTGGTCTCTAGGTCGGGCGAGATGTTGATCGCGGCATCGCTGATCAACAGCGGCTTGGGATAGCTCGGCACATCCAGCGCGAAGACATGGCTCATCCGCCGCTCGGTCCGCAGGCCGGTGTCTTTGGCGACGACGGGGGCCAACAGCTCGTCCGTGTGGATTTTGCCCTTCATCAACATGCCGACCTTGCCCGCGCGCGCCATCGCCACGGCCATCTCGGCGGCGGCATGGCTGTGGGGGGCATCGACGATCTCAAAGCCGCTCAGGTCGCGGCCAATCTCGGCGGCGGCGGCTTGGATTTTCGCCAGCGGCCCGATCAGCACTGGCACGATCATGCCCTTATCGCCCGCCTCAAGCGCGCCTTGCAGCGACAGCGCGTCACAAGGATGCACCACCGCCGTGCGCACCGCAGCCAGAGCCTCGGTGGCCTGCATCAGCCGGTTAAAGCGCGCGCCTCGTTCGTGCAGATGCACCTCGGGCAGGGTGACACGCGGGCGGCGGACCTTTTCGGTCGGCGCGATCACCAGCGCTTGGCCCTCGATCATCCTGGCTCCATCCGAGACTTCTCCAGACTGAGCTGCACACTTCGTGATGATGGTCAATTTCTTAAAATGGTCATTTCTTGGTCATGGTCGCTCCGAGAGCATTCAAACTTCGTGGCAGTGATCGCCTGAAGACTTTGAGCATGTTCCTCGCCTTGCCGGTCCGCTTGGCCAACTAGACAAGTGAAGAGGTCGCTCCGACCCCGTCCGGACCCTTTTTTAACAACTAATTTACGCTTGGATATGCGCTTTTGGTAAATTAACTCAGACGCCTAACTAACCTAGGCTACTGAGGTTGGAGCCACGCGGGTCAAGCGGATGTGCGACACGATCGCGTACCGCGGACCCGACGACGCGGGCACGGCGTTCTTCCGCCCGGGCACGGACGCGATGGGCAAGGGCAGCGAGGCCTTGCGCTTCACCGACCGCGAGTTCCGGCATCACAACGAGCACCTGCCCGTCTTCGGCGACGCGTACTGCTGTGATGAACTGGCTCGCGGACGGTTCTCCGTCGGGCTCGGTCACCGGCGGCTGTCCCGGCAGGTAGTGGTTGAGCGCATAATTCCATTCACCCTTTACCTGGGGGGACGCAACGGAGCCGGGCGTGAGCACCACCACCAGTGCCTTGGCGGATGACAGCCCGCGGTCGATCTCCGCATCCCAGTCGGTGCCCGGAGCAATGTTTTCTTCGGCGAACCAGGTCTTGAAGCCTCTTTTTTGCAGATCGCCGTGCAGCCAACGCGCATGCGCTTCGGCATCAGCGGTTCCATAGGATATGAAGATGCGTTCGTTCAGCATGCTGACACCAAGATTACCGGCAAATCGTCCAGTCGATTGCTTACAAATGAATATAATATGCATTACGGCCAAAACAAGGGGACGGCGCGTTTAACCACATCCATTCACACTCGGGTCAAAGCATGCA
>CAWJOY010000004.1:0-15308 GCA_963844505.1 uncultured Alphaproteobacteria bacterium | reverse complement strand
CAGGCTATGTGACGATTGAAACCGCATGGGGGCTTTATCTGTTCACCGGATTGATCGTGGCCTCGCTTGCGATCTCGATTGCCACCGCGCGCCCCTCTTTTCAGCAAGGCTCCTGACCTATGGCCAAGATTTCCCACAGCTTTACCTGCACCGCTTGCGGGGCGTCGCACCCGAAGTGGATCGGCAAATGCGAAGGCTGCGGTGCGTGGAATACGCTGATCGAAGAGGCCCCCATGTCGGCGGGACCCAAGGCTCTCAAGTCCAAGGGCCGCGCTATTCACCTGACCGACCTTGCCACCCAAGCCGAAGCGCCCCCGCGTGCCAATTCGGGCATCGACGAGCTGGACCGCGTGCTGGGCGGTGGGTTGGTGCCTGCTTCTGCCATTCTGGTGGGCGGCGATCCGGGCATTGGTAAGTCGACGTTGCTGCTGCAAGCCGCCGCAAGCTTTGCCGATAATGGCGTCAAATGCATGTATATCTCGGGCGAAGAAGCCGCCGCCCAAGTACAGATGCGCGCGCAGCGCCTTGGCCTGACCAAATCACCCGTCGCCTTGGGCGCAGAGACCAATCTGCGCGACATCCTGACGACGCTGGATGCCGAGCGTCCGGGTCTGGCGATCATCGACTCCATTCAGACCATGTGGCTTGATACCGTCGACTCGGCCCCCGGTTCGGTCAGCCAAGTGCGTGCCGCCTGCCACGAGCTGGTCACCTTTGCCAAGCGGCGCGGCGTGGCGATTATCCTTGTCGGCCATGTCACCAAAGACGGCCAAATCGCAGGACCGCGCGTGGTCGAGCATATGGTCGATACCGTGCTTTATTTCGAGGGCGAGCGCGGCCACCAGTTCCGTATCCTGCGCGCGGTGAAAAACCGCTTTGGTGCGGCGGATGAGATTGGCGTGTTCGAGATGACCGGCGGCGGACTGTCGCAGGTCACCAACCCCTCGGCGTTGTTTTTGTCCGAGCGCGGCCAAGCCACCCCCGGCTCGGCGGTGTTTGCGGGCATCGAGGGCACCCGTCCTGTGCTGACCGAGATCCAAGCGCTGGTTGCGCCCTCGCCGCTTGGGACGCCGCGGCGCACCGTTGTCGGGCTTGATTCGGGGCGACTGTCGACGATCATCGCCGTGCTCGAATCTCGCTGCGGGATCCCCTTTGCGGGACTGGATGTATTTCTCAATGTTGCAGGCGGGATGCGTGTAACCGAGCCCGCAGCCGACCTTGCGGTCGCCGCAGCTATCCTTTCTGCCCGTGAAGACGTGGCAATCCCGCCCGAAACCGTGCTTTTCGGCGAAATAAGCCTGTCCGGAGCCCTGCGCCCCGTCGGTCAAACCGAAAACAGGTTGAAAGAAGCGGCAAAACTTGGTTTCTCACAAGCAATCGCGCCCAAGGGGTCTAAACTTGGGCAGGTCGAAGGTATGAAGGTGCGGGAAATGCCCGACCTGACCGCCTTTGTCGGTGAAATGTTCGGGGCAGGCTAGCCTCAGTCTACGGCCAATTGGCCTGCAAGGAGCGGACGTATGGAAGGTTTTACGGTTGTTGATGGCGCGGTTGCGGGCATCATCGTCTTGTCGGCGATCCTCGCCTATTCGCGCGGGTTCGTGCGCGAAGGGATGGCGATTGCGGGCTGGATTGGTGCGGCGCTGTTGGCCTATATCTTCGCCGCCCAAGCGCAACCGCTGGTCAAAGAGCTGCCGGTTGTCGGCAAGTTCCTGTCCGACAGCTGCGAGCTGTCGCTGATCGCCGCTTTTGCCGCCGTCTTTGCGATTGGTCTTGTCATCGCTGCCCTCTTCACACCGCTGTTGTCGGGTGTGGTGCAGCGCTCGGTTCTGGGCGGGTTGGATCAGGGCTTGGGGTTCTTGTTTGGCGTGGTGCGCGGGGTCATTCTGGTGGGTGTGGCCTTTATGGTTTATGACCGTGCCGTCGCTGCCGATACCGTGCCGATGGTCGACGACTCGCGCAGTGCCAAGATCTTTGCATCCTTCCAAGGTGATCTGGATTCGGCCGTGCCAACCGACGCGCCAAACTGGATTGTTGCGCGCTATAACGAGCTGACCGCGACCTGCGCAGCGCCTGCGCAATCGACCGCCACAGTGACACCTGACGTGGCTCCTTCCAACTAAGACAGCCAGAATGACCACGCGGGGGGGTGACACTCCCCCGCGTAGCGCCTAAACGGGGGGCCAGACCCACACCGGATTCGGAGGCTGCATGCAACCCTTCTACGCACATCCCTTTGACGATGATAAGCTGAAGGAGGAATGCGGCGTATTTGGCGTAATCGGCATCTCCGACGCGTCAAATTTCGTAGCGCTCGGCCTGCACGCCCTGCAACACCGCGGCCAAGAAGCAGGCGGCATCGTGTCCTACGACCCCGCCACCGGCTTTAACTCTGCACGCCGCTTTGGCTATGTCCGCGACAACTTCACCAAAGCGGATGTGATGGAAACCCTGCCCGGCTCGTTGGCGATTGGCCATGTGCGCTATTCGACGGCTGGGTCCAAAGGGGCGACCGCCATCCGCGACGTGCAACCCTTCTTTGGCGAGTTCTCGATGGGCGGTGCTGCGATTGCCCACAACGGCAACCTCACCAATGCCGCCGCCCTGCGCCGCGAACTCATTGAACGCGGCAGCATTTTTCAATCCTCGTCGGACAGCGAATGCATCATCCACCTGATGGCCCGCTCGATCCAGTCCAACATTTCAGAGCGGATCAAAGACGCGCTGCGCCGTGTCGAGGGCGCGTTCTCGATCGTGGCCATGACCCGCACCAAGCTGATCGGCGTGCGCGACCCGCTGGGCGTGCGCCCACTTGTGCTGGGCCGCATTGGCGATAGCGCATGGGCGCTGGCGTCGGAAACCTGCGCGCTTGACATCATTGGCGCAGAGTTCGTGCGCGAGATCGAACCGGGCGAGATGGTGGTGATCGAGGACGGCAAGGTCAACTCGACCCGCCCGTTTGTCCCTGCCAAGTCCCGCTTTTGCATCTTTGAACATGTGTATTTCTCGCGCCCTGACTCGATCCTCGGCGGCCGCTCGGTCTATGAGACCCGCCGCCAGATCGGTGTCGAGCTGGCAAAAGAGGCCCCCGTTGATGCCGATCTTGTCTGCCCCGTCCCCGATTCTGGCACCCCTGCCGCCATCGGCTATTCGCAGCAAAGCGGCATCCCTTACGCGATGGGCATCATCCGCAACCAATACATGGGCCGCACCTTTATCGAGCCGTCAGAGTCCATCCGCAACATGGGCGTGCGCCTCAAGCTCAACGTCAACCGTGCGCTGATCAAAGGCAAACGCGTCATCCTTGTGGACGACTCGGTTGTGCGCGGCACCACCTCGCGCAAGATCAAAGACATGATCCTCGAGGCAGGCGCCGCCGAAGTCCACTTCCGCATCGCAAGCCCGCCAACCGCATGGCCCTGCTTCTACGGCGTCGACACGCCCGAGCGTTCCAAGCTGCTGGCCGCAACCATGACCGAAGACGAGATGCGCGACTGGATCGGCGTCAACTCGCTCAAGTTCATCTCGCTTGATGGCCTCTACCGCGCCGCTGGCGAGGCTGAAGGCCGCGATGCCGCTTCGCCGCAATACTGCGACGCCTGCTTCTCGGGCCAATATCCAGTGCCGCCTTCGGACAAAATCGCCGAGGGCTTCGAGATGAACGCGGCCGAATAGCGCGATCTGACATCTGCCGCCGAAATGGCAAGACTTTGGCCGCAATCCCGCGATTGGCGGCCAAAGTTGTCTCACAGCTGCAAGGAAGCCGCCCGAACATGACCCGCGTTATCGTCCTTTGCACGGGCCGCTGTGGCTCCACCACCTTCGCGGCCGCCTGTAAACACGCGACGAACTACACCGCCGCCCATGAATCGCGCACCTACCGCCTTGGCGCCGACCGCTTCGCCTATCCCGACAACCACATCGAGGTCGACAATCGCCTCGCGTGGCTGACAGGTCGGCTTGACGCAACCTTTGGCGATACCCCCTTCTACGTCCACCTGCGCCGCAACACAGCCGAAACCACCGCCTCTTTCGCCAGCCGCAACAGCCACGGTCTGATGAAAGCCTATCGCACGGGCATCCTGCCCAACTTGCTGCTGCGCCGCCCCGAGACGCCCGCCCTCGATATCGCCACCGATCTTGTCGACACGCTCACGGCCAATATCACCCTGTTCCTGCGCGACAAATCCCGCGTGATGGAAATGAGCCTTGAAACCATGGCCGACGACTTCCCCAAGTTCTGGACATGGATCGGCGCCACGGGCGACCTTGATGCCGCCATGGCCGCCTTTCAAACGCGGCATAACGCCACCAAAACCTGACACCCCCTTGCCCTTTCACACTGGCTAAAATACTCAAATCCCAAAGCCTGCCGACAAAGGACCGCCCCATGACCCAACGCCTCGCCCTGATCACCGGTGCCTCCCGCGGCCTTGGTGCCGCTCTGGCCGAAGACTTGGCCAGCCGTGGTTGGCACGTCCTTGCCGTCGCACGTACCGTTGGCGGCCTTGAAGAGCTTGACGACCGCGTCAAAGCTCTCGGCCTGCCGGGCGCAGGCGGTATCACGCTGGCACCGATGGATATCAACGACGAAGACGCGATGCGCCACCTCTGCCTGTCGATCCACCAGCGCTGGGGCGGACTAAACCTCTGGGCCCATACCGCGATCCACGCAGCACCCCTTGCGCCTGCTGGCTCGCTGGACGGCAAAGATCTCGACAAATCCATCGCCACCAACCTGCGTGCAACGGGTGCCCTGATCCCGATGGTCGAGCCCTTGCTGCGCGCCGCCGACGGCCAAGCCCTGTTCTTTGACGACCCGCGTGCGGGCGACAAATTCTTTTCGGGCTACGGCGCCACCAAGGCCGCGCAAATCGCCATCGCCCGCTCTTGGGCCGCCGAAAATGAGAAAATCGGCCCGCAAGTGCGCATCCTGACGCCTGACCCAATGCCCACCGCCACCCGCGCGCGCTTTTTCCCTGGTGAGGACCGTGCCCCCTTGCACGCGCCACGCGACGTCGCCCGCCGCCTGATCGAGGCGCTTTGACGCCGATCCTCTACAGCTTTCGCCGCTGCCCCTATGCGATGCGCGCCCGCTTGGCGCTGATATCCTCGGGCCAACAGGTCGCGCTGCGCGAAATCCTGCTGCGCGACAAACCCGCAGAGCTGATTGCCGCCTCGCCCAAAGCCACCGTGCCTGTGCTGGTGACCCAAGACGGCGTGATCGACCAAAGCCTTGAGATCATGCTTTGGGCGCTAGAGCGCAACGACCCGCAAGGCTGGCGCGATATGCCAAACGCGGGCCACGACTGGATTGCCCGCGCCGATACCGCGTTCAAAACCGCGCTGGATGGGGTGAAATACGCAAGCCGCCATCCCGAGGCAGAGGCTTTGATCCACCGCGAAAATGCGATGACCTTCCTAGACGAGCTTGACCAGAACCTGCGCGACTGGCTTTTTGACAAGCCCAGCCTTGCCGACTATGCGCTGCTGCCGTTTGTGCGACAATTTGCGGCCATCGACCCCGACTGGTTTGCGGCGCAAAACTGGCCGCGCTTGCAAGACTGGCTTGCGCGCTTTTTGGCCAGCGATATCTTTGCCCAAGCCATGGTCAAACAGCCGCTTTGGCACAGCACCGCCGCGCCAAAGCTGTTTCCCTAACAGGGTTTAGTCCAAAGCCTCGGCCATTGCCGCCCACAAGACCTCGACCGGTTCAATGCCAACCGACAGGCGGATAAAGCCCTCGGCAACGCTATCACCCCAACGCGCCCGCCGCTCCCCCGAGCTATGCGTGCCGCCAAAGCTGGTCGATTGCACGATATAGGGGCAGTCGGTCAGGAACCGCTCTGCCCGCGCGGCATCGGCCATCTCAAAACTGATCAGAAAGCCGCCCGAGGCCATCTGCCGCCGCGCCACGGCCTCGCTTGCATCGCCCGCAAGCCACGGATAGCGCACGCCCGTTACCGATTTATGTGCGGCCAAACGCTCGGCAATCACCTGCGCCGAGGCACACATCCGCCCCAAGCGCAGCTCAAGCGTTTCAATGCCGCGATGCACCTGCCATGCCTCAAACGGCCCCGGAACTGCGCCCGAAAGCCTGCGCCAGTCGCGCACCCGCGCCATGACGCTGGCCTCGCGCCCCGCCACATGACCAAAGAGCACGTCCGAATGGCCTGCTGGCGCTTTGGTATCCGCCGCAACCACCAAATCCACGCCCAAATCCAAGGGTTGCTGCATCAGCGGCGTCATCGTGGTGTTGTCAGCAATCACAATCGCCCCCGCCGCATGGGCGCGTGCGACGACATCGGCGATATCCACGACCTCTAAGCCGGGGTTTGAGGGGGTCTCAAGATAGACCACCGCAGCACCGGTGAAATCTGCCGTCGCATAGTCGCGGGTAGCCAGCTCGACCACCTCGACACCAAAAGGGGCCAGAAACCCAGATGAGAACACCCGCGTCACATAGTATCCGTCCGAGGGCACGATCAGCTTGTCGCCCTGCTTGAGCACCGCCATCAGCGCCGCCGAAATCGCCCCCATCCCCGAGGGAAAGCTGACCACTTCGGCCTGTTCCAGCAGGCTCAGCTGCGCCTCGACGGCCTCCCATGTTGCCATGCCGTTGCGGCCGTAGATATGGCTCGCCCCCGCCACCTCGGGCAGATGAAAGGTCGCGGCAGGCACGATCGGCAGCGAGATCGGATCGCCCTTGGCCAAGCCCTTTGCACGGTGATGCAGAATATCCGCCGCCCGTTTGCCACTCTCTTTCAACATCGTCATCATCCCTTCGACACTTTGGCGCACATCCGTTTGGGCGAAGTTAATCAGCGCCGCCGACAAGACACAAGGCCAACCCGATACAATCGCGCTGGCCTTGCAAAGCTTATTCAGATCAGATGCTTAAAGCGCTGCTGGCTCACTCCAGACGCGAAGGGAAACCCTCTGCGCGCAGATCAGTTTTCAGCAGGTCTTCCAGCAGTTTGGCGATCATTGGCGATTGTGCCTCACCGCCATAAGCCGCCTTTGCCGCGATATAGGTCTGGTTGGTGATGCTTGCCAAATCCAACGGCACGCCGAATTCCTTGCCAAACCCAAGCGCAAAGCCAAGATCCTTGAGGGCAAGATCGACGTTGAACGCGACGTCATATGAGCCGTTCAAAATCAGCGCGCCCTCGGTCTCATGCACAAACGAGTTGCCCGACGAGGCCGCAATCGCTGCATGCGCCTGCGCCAGATCAAGCCCGCCGCGTTTGGCCAACATCAAAGCCTCGGAGGTGGCCTTGAGGTGGATAAACGCCAGCATATTGGTGATGACCTTGATGATCGAAGCCGACCCCAACGGACCCATGTGGAAAATCCGGTTGCCCATTGCCGCCATCGCAGGCTTGTGCAGCTCATAAAGCTCTACCGGACCGCCCGGAAGCATGGTGATCTTGCCCTGTGCCGCCAAATGCACACCGCCAGTCACCGGCAGCTCCATCATTTGCACGCCAGCGGCCGCTGCCACCTCGCCCAAACGCAGCACGTCTTCGCGGCTCAGCGTCGACATCTCAAGCCAATGCGCCCCCGCCTTCATATGCGGCAAGATCGAGCGCAACACCCGCTCTGACACCGCAGGCGACGGCAAGCAGGTCAGAACGTGGTCGGCAGCCGCCGCCGCCGCTTCGGCGCTGGTGGCCAAAGTCGCGCCCTCGGCCACCAAACGCTCGGCCAACTGTGGGTTCAAGTCGAAAACCGTGACCTCGAAGCCTGCGCGCAGCAAACATGCTGCACAATTCGCGCCAAGATTCCCAAGCCCGATATAAGCGTAATGCATAGTCTCTCCTTAGTCGCCGTAGCCGACTATTCCTTTGATTTCACAAAAATCGTGGATGCCCCAATCGGCATATTCGCGCCCGTTGCCGGACTGTTTGTAGCCACCGAATGGTGCCGAAGTATCCCAATCGGGATAGTTCAGGTTCACCGTCCCTGCCCGCAACTTGCGCGCGACAACCCGCGCTTCGGCCACAGGCCCCGCGACAAATGCCGCAAGTCCGTACACGGAATCATTCGCCATCCGCACCGCGTCATCGACGGTGTCGTAGGGCAAAATCACCAAGACTGGCCCAAAGATTTCCTCTTTGGACACGGTCATCTCATTTTCCACATCGCCAAAGATCGTTGGCCGCACGAACCAGCCGCGGTTCAAGCCCGCAGGCCGCCCGACACCGCCGGTGACCAAAGTGGCGCCCTCGTCGATGCCCGCTTGGATCAGCCCTTGGACCTTGTCGAACTGCGCCTTGGAAATCAGCGGCCCCATGCCCACGGCCTCATCCGACGGATCGCCGATCACAATGGCTTCGGCCACAGATTTGGCCACCGCAAGCGCTTCGGCCTGTTGCGCGCGCTGCACAAACATCCGCGTGGGCGCATCACAAGACTGCCCCGTGTTCGACATGATCGAGGACACGCCCGCCGCAACCGCTTCGGCGATATTGGCGGTCGGCAAGATGATGTTGGCCGATTTGCCGCCCAGCTCTTGCGCCACGCGCTTGACCGTTGGCGCCGCAGCCGCAGCCACCGCCGTCCCTGCTCGGGTCGAGCCGGTAAAGGACACCATATCCACCTCTGGATGCGACGACATGCGTGCACCGACCTCAGCCCCCGTGCCGTTCACAAGGTTGAACACGCCCGCAGGCACCCCCGCCTCGTGGCAGATCTCGGCGAACATAATCCCCGACAAAGGTGCGACTTCCGAAGGCTTGAGCACCATCGTGCAGCCCGCAACCAGTGCAGGCGCGACCTTGCAGACGATCTGGTTCAGCGGCCAGTTCCAAGGCGTGATCAGCGCGCAAACACCAATCCCCTCATAGACAATCCGCGTCGTGCCGCGAGAATACTCCCATGCCATCTCTTCAGCGGCTTTGATCGTCGATTCCAGATGCACCTGCCCCGCCCAAGCCTGCGCGCCCCGCGCCCACTCGATCGGCGCGCCCATCTCAACCGACATCGCCTGCGCCAGCTCTTCGTAGCGGCTGTTGTAGATTTCGAGAATCCGCTTGAGCAGATCAATCCGCTTTTGCACGGGCCAAAGCGTAAAGTCGTCAAACGCCGCCCGTGCCGCCAGGATCGCCGCGTCAATGTCGGTCTGATCGCCCAAGGCCACCTGTGCGACGATCTCTTCTGTTGCTGGGTTCTCTACGCCCATCCGCGCACTTGAATGGGGCTCCACCCAAGCGCCGTTGATATAGAACTTGCCAAGATTTTCCGAAATCATCGCGACCTCACTTAAAATAGATGTTGTAGCGCGCGCGGATGATCGCATCGATCTCAGGATCAATCCGGCTGCCCGCGCGTGCAAGTATCGCGTTCTTTCTGGCAATCGCGGTATCCAGCAGCAAGGGTTTTCCTGCTTCGTTCCACTCTTTGGGCGACATTCTGTTGCCAACTGCTGGATAAATATACTCTGTCTGCATTAACTTAAGCGTTTGGTCAGAACCAAGATAATGACCAGGGCCGCCCAGACAGACCTGTTTCATCGCATCAAGGCTGGTGCTGTCGGGTGTCACATCGATTCCGCGCACCAAACGCATGGTCTGGCCCAAAAGATCATCGCCCAAGACAAGGCTCTCCAGACAGAACCCCAGCAGCGAGGCATGCATCCCCACCGCCTCGTAGCACATGTTCAGCCCCGCAAGCCCCGCCAGCGAGTTGGTAATCCCTTGCTCCCATCCCGCCTGCATATCGGGCAGCTTGCTGTCGGAAATTCCGGACGCAGCCCCCCCCGGCAGATCATAAAACCGATGCATCTGCGCACAGCCCGCCGTCAGCAAAGCCTGCTCGGCCGAACCGCCCGACATCGCCCCCGTGCGCAAATCCGACACGAACGGCCAGGTACCAAAGATGCACGGCGCCCCCTTTTTGATCGCGTTGGCATAAACCACCCCTGCCAAACATTCCGCCACCGCCTGCACAATCGTCAGCGCAATCGGCGCAGGGGCCGTCGCCCCCGCTTGCCCCGCCGAGAGCAAAAGCATCGGCATCCCGCGACGGATGCAATCCTCCATCACGATGCAGCTTTCCTCGGCAAACTTCATCGGCGGCACAACAAAGCAGTTAGAGTTCGACACAAACGGCCGCTCCAACCATTTCTCCTCACCGCCCGCAACGGTGTAGAGCATGTCAAAACAAGCCGCGACATGGGACGGGTCACTGAAAGATGTGCCCACATGCTTGGTGGTGCCCGCAAGACACCCGTAAAGCGTGTTCAAATCCATCTCTTGATTGTCGACCACATCGCGGCAAACCATGGTGCGCTGATAGAAATGAATGTTGTCAAGGTTATCGACCAAGCGGGCCGCGTCATACAAATCCTGCGCCGTGCTTTCGCGGTACTCCAGGCTGATCGGGTCGACGATATGCACCGCCGCCCCCGCCGTGCCATAATGCACATTGGTCCCCGAGAGATGCAGATCATGCTTGGGGTCCCGCGCATGCAAGGTGATGTTGCGCGCCGCGACCGCCAACATATCCTCGACCAAAGCCCGCGGAAAGCGCAGCCGCCCGTCGTCGCCCTGCACCGCCCCCGCCGCCGTCATCAGCGCCACACCCGAGGGCGGCGCTTGGCTCAACCCGATCTGCTCAAGCGCTTGCAAGGCGCTCTCATGGATTTGCGCCACACCAGCCTCTGTCAAAGGCCGATACTGCCCGCCAGGCATCCCCGCGCGAACGGGCCGCATCTCTTCGGACAAAGGCGCCGCCCGCAGCGCTACCCGTGCCTCACGCCCCCCCGAACGCCGCGCCCGCGCTGGCTCACAAACCTCACCGATGTCCAATCCAAGCTCCGACATAACAAACCCTCCCTGACCTTTTCCAAAACCGTCCCTACGCAAATCGCGCAGCCAAGCCCTGACCAGATCGGGAAAGCCCGTCGGTCAAGGCGTTGAAATCTCTGCCAAATACCAGTTGATAAAGCGCTGCGTCTGCGCCTCCATTGGCGCAATCGGCCCCGCCTGATAGTAATGCGACGCCACACCGCGCGCCGTCGCCTCGATGATCGCCTTGTCCTCTTCCGAGGTCACCCGCCACAGCCACGTCAGCTCTGCCAGATCATAGTCGCGCCCCGCCTCCGCAGCCGCATCCACCACCCAAGAGATCTCCATCTCGCAGGCATCCAAGCCCTTGGGAATAAACCGATAAATCACCCCATGATCGGGATAGGCCGCCATAAATGACATCCCGCCAAACTGCAGCGAGGTCACCCCGCCGTCAAAGTCGCGAAACTGTCCCATCAAGGGCGCCAAAGCCCCACCATCGCGACTGGCCGACTTCACCCCCGCCTTCATCGCATAACGATAAGACCGAATGGCTTCGCGCCCGCTGGCAGCCCCCTCCCAAGGCGAGCCCTCCATGATATGCAGCCCCAAAGCCGCCGTCCGCGCCGCCATGGCTGCGTTCAGTGCCTCAATCTCTTCGGGCGGCTGCTCCAAGACATGGGTCGCCGAGTATTCAGGATGCGCTGGACCACAGTGATAGCACTCAACGTAATTCTCGATGGCCAGCTTCCAATTCGCCGCAATCGGATAGCTCTGCCGCGCCACCACCTTGCCGCGGCCCCAGCCATAAACCCCGACAGTCTGCGCCAACATCTCTGCCATCGCGTCAAACGCCAGCGGCGTGTCGGCAAAACAGACAAACACCAAGCCCTCCGCCACCCGCAGATGCAGCTTGCGCAACCCATGCGCGGCGCGATCAAAATCCTTCGGCATCACCCGCGCGGTCTTTAATGCTCCGTCCAACCCATAGGTCCAAGCATGATACGGGCAGGTGAAAGAGCGCGCATTGCCCTTATGGCTCGGACAAACCCCAGCCCCCTTGTGGCGGCATACATTCAACATCGCATGCAACACGCCGTCGCCATTGCGCGCAAGGATGACCTCCTCGCCCGCCATCTGAAACACCTCATAATCAAAGGGATGCGGCACGATGCTCTCATGCCCCAGACACTGCCAATGCCGCCGAAAGACCCGCTCCAACTCGACCTGATAAAGCCCTGCATCCAAATAGAACGCCCGCTCCAATCCCTTGCCAAGCTGATACCCCGCAACAAACGACATGCCCTCCAAAGGGTCACCGCTCACCTGCATGGCAAATCCGCCGACGTTCATCACACTGCCCATTTCAAACCTCACAACACGACAGGCAACGCGCCTGCGTCCGCAAGGATAAGACCCCATTCGCTCATTTTTCGGGCGTTTCCCCGACAGCTTTAAGGCACCACGCCGCCCTTTTCATACTGGTCCAAAATACTCTGGGTGCGGGGCAAAGCCCCGCGAACATCTCAGCCCCGCACACGTTCGGATTTCGGATCATACATCGGCACCAAACTGGCCACCGCCTCATGCCGAACCCCCGCAACCTCAATCTCATAACGGCTGGCCAGAACCTCTGCCTCGCTTTGGCCCTTGCAGGGCACATAGCCCAAGCCAATCGCCCCGCCCAAATGATGGCCATAGTTGCCCGAAGTTATAGGCCCCACGATCACGCCATCGCGCACAATCGCCTCGTTGTGAAACACCAGCGGTTCAGGGTCGCGCAGCCAGAACTGCACCATCCGCCGCGCCAACCCCGCCTCAGCCTTGCGCAGCACCGCATCACGCCCGATAAACTCCGGCTTCTTGGTCCGCACCGCAAAGCCAAGCCCCGCCTCCAACACATGATCCTCATCCGTGATATCATGGCCAAAGTGGCGATAGCCTTTCTCGATCCGGCAGCTGTCAAGCGCGTGCAACCCGCACAAAACCATGCCCTGATCCGCCGCCTCAAGCGCCTCGAATACATGCGCGGTCTGGTCGGCGCTAACATAAAGCTCCCAGCCCAGCTCGCCGACATAGGTCACGCGATGGGCCCGCGCCAACCCCATACCGATCTCTATTTCTCGCATAGTTCCAAAGGGATGCGCGTCATTGCTAAAGTCATTCGGACTAACCGCTTGCAACAACTCGCGCGATTTCGGCCCCATCACACAAAGCACCAACTCCGCCGCTGTCACATCCGTCACCACGACAAAGGCATCGCCCAAATGCCGCCGAATCCACGCCAAATCCCGCTGCAACGTCGCCCCAGGCACGACGGCCAAATAAGCGGTCTCAGACAAGCGTGTAACAGTAAGATCGCTCTCTATCCCACCGTTTTTGTTTAACATTTGCGTATAGACCACACGCCCGACCGCCACATCCATCTCATTGCCGCAAAGGCGGTTTAAAACCGCACAAGCATCGCGCCCCTCAACCCTGATCTTGCCAAATGAGGTCATGTCGAACATGCCGACACCCGTGCGCACCGCCATATGTTCGGCGCGCTGATTGTCGAACCAGTTCTGCCGCTTCCACGCGTATTGATAGGCGCGCTCTTGCCCGTCGCGCGCGAACCAATTCGCCCGCTCCCAACCCGCGACCTCGCCAAACACCGCCCCCCGCGCCGCCAGATGCGCATGCAAAGGCGACCGCCGCACCCCGCGCGAAGTCTCCATCTGCCGATAGGGAAAATGGTCCGCATAGAGCAGCCCCAAGGTCTCGGACACCCGCTCTTTCAGATACCTCCGGTTGCGCTGAAACGGCTGCGCCCGCCGAATGTCCACTTCCCACAGATCAAACGGCGCTTCCCCTTCGGTAATCCAATGCGCCAGCGCCATCCCCGCGCCCCCCGATCCCGCAATCCCAACCGAGTTATAGCCCGCTGCCACCCAATAGCCGCCAAGCTCTGGGGCCTCGCCAAGATAATATCGATCATCCGGCGTAAAGCTCTCTGGCCCGTTAAAGAACGTGTGAATCCCCGCCGTCTGAAACAGCGGCAAACGGTTCATCGCCTGCTCAAGGATCGGCTGAAAGTGATCCCAATCCTCGGGCAAAGTGTCGAACATAAAGTCCTCGCGGATGCCGTTCATCCCCCAAGGCTTGGCCTTCGGCTCAAAAGCCCCAACCATCATCTTGCCCGCATCCGACTTGTAATAGGCGCACTCATCCGGCACCCGCAAAACCGGCAAATGTCCCAAGCCCTGAATAGGCTCGGTGATCAAATAGAAATGCTCACAAGCATGCAGCGGCAAACTCACCCCGGACTGCGCCGCCAGATCGCGCCCCCACATCCCGCCACAGTTAACCACCACATCCGCCGCGATATGCCCCGGTGCACCATCTGCCGCGATATAATCCACCCCCGTGACCCGCCCACCGGCCTTGGTCACCGCCACGACTTTGGTGTGCTCAAAGATCTGCGCCCCCGCCATGCGCGCACCCTTGGCCAAAGCCATCGCAATATTGGCGGGGTCGCATTGCCCATCCAGCGGCAAATGCACCGCCCCCACCACATCGCCAATCTCCAGATGCGGATACATCGCCTTCGCCTCAAGCGGCGAAATCTCCTGCACATCCACATCAAAAATCCGCGCCATCGTCGCTTGCCGCAACAATTCCTCATGCCGCGCCTCGGTCAGTGCCACCGAGATCGACCCCACCTGCCGCATGCCCGTCTCAACACCGGTTTCCGCTGCCAGCCGCACATAAAGATCGGCTGAATACTTCGCCAACCGCGTCATATTCGCCGAGCTGCGCAGCTGCCCGATCAACCCCGCCGCATGCCACGTCGTCCCCGAGGTCAGCTGCTTGCGCTCCAACAGCACAACATCCGTCCAGCCCATCTTGGCAAGGTGATAGGCAACAGAACAGCCCGACACCCCGCCGCCAATCACCACCGCCCGCGCCGCCTTCGGTATGCCACCCATCGCTCTCGCCTTCATCTGTTTCTAAATATCCCGGGGTCTGGGGCAGAGCCCCAGCCGCGCCTCACGCCCGAATACGCTGATTGCTTGCATCCCACAGCGGCGCATCCGCCTGCACCACCGCCCGATAGCGCTGCCCAAAGATCTCAACCTCGACCGCTGTCCCCGCCACGTTCAAATCCGCCCGCAGCATGCCCAAACCGATGCACGCCCCAACCCGGTGCCCGTAATAACCACTGGTCACCTCGCCCACGACGACGCCGTCGGCCCAAATCGTCGACATATAAGGCGGATCAAACGCCCCTGCCTCAATCACCAGCGTGCAAAACGACTTGGCAACGCCCGCTTGCTTTTCCGCCGCAATCGCCGCGCGCCCACGGAACGCGGGCTTGGTCCAATCAACAAACCGCTCAAGCCCACCTTGCAAGATGGTGTAATCCGTCGAAAGATCGCCCTTCCAAGCCCTATAGCCCTTCTCAATGCGCAAGGAATTGAGCGCAAACATACCAAAGGGCTTCAGCCCCAAAGGCCCGCCCGCCGCCATCACCGCATCCCA
>CAWJOY010000003.1:0-24193 GCA_963844505.1 uncultured Alphaproteobacteria bacterium | reverse complement strand
CTTTTCCGACGACGGCAATCGGAGCCTCGTCGCCTGCTCCTTTGTATTCAAGGACAATCAGTTTCGGTGGAATTGTCGACCCTTGATTGACGGCAAGCAATGCACCCATCCCGAGCGCTTCCATATCTGTTTTTTCAAGAATCTTCAAATCATGCCCGTGACGCTCGGCAATAAAGCGGGCTTCATCCGCCAAAGCAGGTGCAGTCAACAGGTTACCCGGCATCGTGACGAGACGGCGCGCGAGATTCGTCGCTTGCGCAAGTGCTTCCCCACGTACAACATCCTAATCTCCCGCGTCTGACCAGATTGTTAGATCCAGATCATATGTGCCCCGCGTGTTTGTTTGACAACGTTTGACTTCATATGTAGCTAAGCCAAAAGTCTCAGCAATCAGTTCGACCGGTTGACCCGGGAAAGTCGTCGCATCAATCGTCACTTTGGATAACTGGCGTGCTTTCAAGAACTGAGCTGCTTTTCCGAATAATCGGCGAAGGCTGTTGTCGTTAGTCCTTCGGCTTTCCCAAGACCGACGACAACACCTGGTCCACGGTTCCCGTCAGTGTCGGCAACAGCGGAGTTCTCCTTGTTTCGTTGAGATATCCCCTCGGCGTACCCATTCATCCAAACGATCCGGATAAAGTGACCGGATCCGTTCCTCGACCGGCTGGTTTCCTGAAATACCGACAACGAGTACTTCGACATGAGCTTGTGGATCTACTTGATTCCATCGCATATTCAAATCCCCCTTTAGTGATACATATTAGTATGAAGTGTTTAATCCAATTTTCCAACTGATAGCCTCCGAGACAAATGAAACCGTTCTCAAAGAAGACGTTCTTTAATTTGTCGATTTGAAGCGTTTCAAACAATTGTTGCCTGTTTCACAATATGATAGGATTAAACAGGTGAAAAGGACAGGCACTTCTATTTTAACGGTCATTTGGCAACGACAGAAATGTCTACGTTTTCATTCAAAGGGAGAGTCCGCAAGCGACCCGTTAAGAGAGATGCGTTTATGGGTATCTATAGATAGCAAAGAAATGACGTCGCTGCGGCGAAAAAAATTACTGAAAAGAGGGTAATGCACATGGCACAGCACATCAAAGGAATTGGCGCTTCTGCAGGGATTGCGATTGCAAAGGCATTCGTAATGGAAACACCTGTCTTTGACATTCCAACGAATAAAATCGAGGACTCGGCAGCAGAAAAGGAACGTTTCCAAGCCGCCATCGTTAAGTCGAAGGGTGAACTTGAAATCATCCGTGAAAACACATTAAAAGAACTCGGTGCAGACAAAGCGGAAATCTTCTCAGCTCACCTCTTGATCTTGGAAGACCCGGAAATCGTCAGCCAAGTCAACGCAAAAATTGACGATGAGAAGACCAATGCAGCCCAAGCACTCGATGAAGTGTCACAGATGATGGTCATGATTTTTGAATCCATGGATAACGAATACATGCGTGAGCGTGCAGCCGATGTCCGTGACGTTACAAAACGGACGATGGCCCACTTGCTCGGTATCACATTCGTTACACCGGCTCAAATCAATGAAGAAGTCATCATCATTGCAGAAGATTTAACACCTTCAGATACAGCACAACTCAACCGGAAGTATGCAAAAGGATTTGCTACGAACATCGGTGGACGGACTTCGCACTCGGCGATCATGTCCCGTTCTCTTGAAATTCCGGCTGTCGTCGGAACAAAAGTCGTCTTGACGGAAGTCAAACACGGTGATTTCTTGATTCTTGACGGTACAGAGGGTGACGTCATCGTCAACCCTTCAAGCGAACAAATCGCAGAGTATGAAGAAAAACGTTCAGCGTATATCGCTCACAAAGAAGAGTGGAAAAAACTAAAAAACGAAAAAACAGTCACAGCAGACGGTCATCACGTCAGCTCGCAGCGAACATCGGAACACCAAACGATGTAAAGGCGTTCTCGAGATGGTGCGAAGCAGTCGGATTATACCGGACAGCAGCACCTTTACATCGACGCTAAAACGTTCCCGACGGAAGACGAGCAACCACGGCTTACAAAACGGTTCTCGATCGATGGGCGATAAAAAGTTGTCATCCGGACACTCGATATCGGCGCGACAAAGAGTTGTCTTACCTCGATCCCCGCATGAGATGAACCCGTACCTCGGCTACCGTGCAATCCGTCTTTGCCTGACCAAACAGATCTCTTCCGGACACAGCTCCGTGCCCTTCTCCGGGCAAGCGCGACCCAAATTTTGTGTCATGTTCCCGATGATTCGCGACACTGAAGAATTCCGTGCAGCAAAAGCGCTTCTCTTGGAAGAAAGCAAACCTTCAAGCAGAAGGCGTGACGATTCTGAAGACATCGAAGTTCGTATGATGGTCGAGATTCCATCAACAGCTGTCATGGCGAACAATTCGCGAATTGTTTCTGAAGACATCGAAGTTGGTATGATGGTCGAGATTCCATCAACAGCTGTCATGGCGAAACAATTCGCGAAAGAAGTCGACTTCTTCTCAGTCGGAACAAGTGACTTGATTCAATACACGATGGCAGCTGACCGGATGAATGAGAAAGTTTCATATCTCTACCAACCGTTCAACCCAGCCATCTTGAACCTCTGAACAAACCGCAGTGGTATCAGCGATCTTGCTGTGAATTTCCCACCCCAACTCGCCCGCAAATGACACCCGCGCCAGCCACACCTGCCGCCCCGCGATTTCGGCAAACTGATGCGACAGCCAGCCCTTGCCGAGATCTGCCTCGGTAATCCCTACCAAAATCTCGCGCGACTTCGGCCCTGTCAGGATTTGCGTTGCCCAAGCCTCGGTCTCATCCGACAGACTTAGCCCCGCTTCCAGATGCTGCATCAGCCAGTCGCGATCATGCGCCTGCGCCGTCGCCGCCGTGATCAGCAAAAGCATGTCCTCGGACAGCCGCGCCACTGACATTTCGGTGACAATCCGCCCCGCGTCGTCGGCGAAATACGCAAGCCCCATCCGCCCGACATTGGGCACCTTGCCGGTGATCTGGCGCGACAGCCATTCTGCCGCCCCAGCCCCGCGCAGGATAAACCGCGAAAAGCCCGGCAAGTCCAAAATCCCAGCCGCATCGCGCACCGCTTCACATTCGGCCTTTACCGCGCCGAACCAAGCCCCCTGCCGCGCCCAAGTCTGGCTGCCCGCCTCCGAAGTGTCATCCCCCGCCCGCGCATACCAAAGCGCGCGCTCCCAGCCGTTATAAGCGCCAAATTGCGCCCCCAAAGCCTGCGTGCGATCATGGACGGGCGACAGCTTTTTGCCGCGCCCTTCGGGCCAAGCGTGGTGTGGGAAGTGCATGGCATATTCGTGGCCATAGACCTCCATGCCCTTTTTGACGCAGTAGTCTTGATCCTCGAACCCCGTAAAGCGGCGCGGGTCGCAGGACCACATATCCCACTCGGTCGCGCCTTTGGTGATCCACTCGGCCAAGACCTTGCCCGCGCCGCCCGCTTGGCAAATGCCAAAGGTAAAGACACAAGCCTCGAAGGCATTCGGCACGCCGGGCATCGGCCCAATCAGCGGATTGCCGTCGGGCGTATAGGGGATCGGACCATTGATCACCTTGGTCAAAGGCGCCTGCGCCAGCAACGGCACACGGGCCATCGCGTCGTTGATGTGCCACTCCAACCGCTCTAGATCGTCGGGGAACAGCTGAAAGCTAAAGTCTTCGGGGAAAGGGTCGTCTTTACTGACCCAATGCGCCTTGCAATTGCCCTCATAGGGGCCAAGGTTGAAGCCGTTCTTTTCCTGCCGCAGGTAATAGCTGCTGTCGACATCACGCAGCAGTGGCAGCTTTTTGCCCACCGCTTTGGTGCGCGCTTCGACCTCGGGCACGGTGTCAAACAGCATGTATTGGTGGCTCATTACCATCATCGGCACGTCGCGGCCAAACCACTTGCCGACTTCGCGCGCATAATAGCCCGCCGCATTGACCACGACCTCGCAGCGGATTTCGCCCTTGTGAGTCTCGATCACCCAGTCATCGCCCTCGCGCCGCACGCCCGTCGCAGGGCAAAACCGCTCGATCCGCCCGCCCATCGCCCGCGCGCCTTTGGCAAGCGCTTGGGTCAGCTGCGCAGGGTCGATATCACCATCATAGGGGTCATAAAGCGCGCCCTTCAGATCGTGGGTCTCAAGAAAGGGATAAACCTCTTTGGTTTCTTCGGGGGTCAGGATTTTCAAATCCATGCCCTGATAGCGTCCCATGCCAACCACGCGCTCAAACTCGCGCATCCGCTCGTCGCTATGGGCCAAACGAACAGAGCCCGTGACGCTGTAATTCATCGGATAGTCGACGGCCTCGCCCAAGCCGCGATAAAGCTCGGCCGAATAGCGCTGCATGTTCATGATCGACCAGCTAGAGCTAAAGGTCGGCACGTTGCCCGCGGCATGCCATGTGCTGCCCGCCGTCAGCTCGTTTTTCTCAAGCAAAACACAGTCGGTCCAGCCCGCTTTGCACAGATGGTAAAGGCTCGAGGCCCCTACCGCGCCGCCTCCGATGATGACGACCCGTGCGCGTGATGGAAAGTCCGACATAGTGCCCCCCTTAGATTTCCCTCGTCACTATCAGACGGCTTCAATTCTCTTTCAATCGTGCCAAAATCTGGTAATTGATCGCCAAAGCCGATCAGCGAGAGCAAGCCATGCAAATAGAACTTCTCGACACCTTTCTGGACCTGATAGAGACACGATCTTTCCACCGCACCGCAGAGCGCATGAGCGTGACGCAATCCACCGTCTCTGCAAGAGTGCAATCGCTAGAGGCTTCGGTGGGGGCAAGACTTTTTAGCCGTTCGCGGGCGGGCACCGATCTGACCACCGAGGGGCTGCGCTTTGAGGCTCATGCCCGCCTGATGCGCCGCGATTGGAACGAGGCCTGCCGTGCCGTCGCCCCCACCGGCGATTCCGCGATGACCATGCGGCTGGGTATCCAAAACGATCTGTCCGACGCCTTTATTGGCGATCTGATCAAGGACTTTCGCCACGTTTTCCCGCAAGCAGCCTTTTACGTCGAGCCCGACTATTCGAACCAGATGTGCCGAGATTTGGTGACGGGGGCGCTGGACTTTGCGGTGATGTTCACCCCCAAACCGCACCCTGATCTGCACTTTGTCAGCCTTGGCGACCTGAGCTATCGGTTGATCAGTTCGGATGCGACCACCCGCGCCGAGATCGATCTTGCCACCTATATCACTGGCTATTTCTCGGATGCGTTTCAACAAGCCCACCGCGAGGCCCTGCCCGAGCTGGTCGGTGCGCCCTTATCCGTGGGGCAAAGCACCTCGCTGGCGGCGATGCTGCTGGCGCTTGGGGGCACAGGCTTTGTGATGCAGGAAAAGGCCGCCGAGATGGTGGCGACGGGGCGGTTCCACTATGTCACCGACGTGCCCGCCTTGGCCCAGCCGATCTTTGCGGCAATGCATCTGCGCAACCGCATGAGCAAATCGCGGCGCAAGATGACCCGCATCCTCAGCCGCCGCTTTGCCCAGATCGAGAGAATCCGCGACTAGATCGCGCCGCGCAGCCGCGCCACGGTTTTGGCATAGCGGGCGCGGATCGCCTCGGCGCCAAAGTGGCGCCCTTGGGTCACGATGTGCCGCCCTGCCGACCACAGCTCGCGCACCAAACGGTCGTCGCGCGCAAAGATAAAGCTGTCGAGCAGCATGTCGCCCTGTGATGCCGCCATATCCCCATCCGTGCAATCAAGCGCCACCAGATCGGCCCAAAGCCCGACCTCGATCGCGCCAGACGCCCGCCCCATCGCCAGCGCCCCGCCCGTCGCCGCACCTTGGTAGACCACGCGCCCGACCGACCGCGCGCCCTCCGCCATAACCGCCCGCGCCCGCAACCCCAAGCGCTGCGAGTATTCCAACAGCCGCAGCTCTTCGCTCAGGCTGATGCGCACATTGCTGTCAGAGCCGACACCAAACTGCCCGCCCGCCGCCAAAAACCGCGCACCGTCAAAGATACCGTCGCCCAGATTGGCCTCTGTGATCGGGCAGAGCCCCGCAATCGCGCCAGATTTCGCCATCGCTTCGGTTTCCCAATCCTGCATCTGCGTCGCATGGATCAGGCACCACCGGCTTGACAGGTCTTGGTTTTCCAACAGCCATTGCACGGGGCGCGCGCCCATTTCGGCCTCGACCTCGACCACCTCGGCCATTTGCTCCGCCACATGAATGTGGACGGGCGTGCTGCTGTCCAACCCCGTCACAAGCGCAATCCCCGCACCAGAGGCCGCGCGCAGCGAATGTGGTGCCACGCCCAAAACCGTATCCGCAGGCAATTCGCGCAGCACACCCTGCGCCGCCTGCCACAGCGCAGCAAATTGCTCGGGCGTATTGCCAAAGCGCAACTGCCCCGCCGCAAGAGCGCGCCCATCGCAGCCGCCGCGCTCATAGAGAACGGGCAGATGCGTCAGCCCAAGCCCCGTCTGTGCCGCCGCCGCCGCAATCCGCGCCGTCATCTCGGCAAGGTTGCCATAACGCTGCCCGCCAACGCCGTGGTGCAGATAGTGAAACTCGCCAATCGCGGCATAGCCCGCCTCGGCCATCTCGACCATGACCAAGGCTGCGATCGCCTCGGCATCCTCGGGCGTCAAGCGGTCCAAGAACCGATACATCAAGCTGCGCCACGTCCAAAAGCTGTCTTGCCCCGCCGAGCGAAACTCGGTCATCCCCGCCATTGCGCGCTGAAACGCGTGGCTGTGCAGGTTCGAGAGCGCAGGCAGCAGGCAATCCAACTGCACCGCCGCTTTGACACCTGTTTGCACCTCGGCAATGCGGCCCGCGTCGATCCGCACCATGACATCTTGGGCCCACCCCTCGGGCAAGAGCGCGGTCTTGGCGTGGATCACGGTCATGGCAGGCTCCTGAAACTGAAGTTATGTGTAAACATAATACAGAGCCGCATCCTACAATCAAGCCAAATGCCGCTGCCCCCTCGCCCCCAGAACATATTCCTGCTATCCTATCTAACGCCTCTGATGCTATAGGCTCGCGGCGATGACACCTGAACGAAAGACCCGCGATGTCCCTGAGCGACGACCAAAGCGACCTGAACGGCTGTGCCGTGTTATCCGCACCCGACATGGCCGCGCGCGCGGCCGAAGCAGCAAGCTTTCTCAAGGCCTTATCGCATGAGGGGCGGCTGATGATCCTGTGCCACCTGTCCAACGGCGAGAAATCTGTCACCGCGCTTGAAGACCTGCTGGGCGCGCGTCAGGCCGCCGTCAGCCAACAGCTTGCGCGCCTGCGGGCCGATGGCATGGTCGCGGCCCGTCGCGATGGCAAGACGATCTACTATTCCATCCGCGACCCCAAAGCGGCCGCGATGATGGAACTGGTTTATGAGATGTTCTGCGGCCCCGATGCCAAACCCAGCCTTGCCGCGCAGTTCGCCCAGATCTAGCCGCGCTCAGGCCAGCAGCGCAAACACCCAAACCGCGCCATAGCCAATCGCCATCACCGCCACCGCAGCCGAGCCCGCGTCCTTGGCCGCCTTGGCCAGCGGGTGCCGCTCGGTCGAGGTGTGGTCCACCGCCGCCTCAACCGCAGAATTGACCAGCTCGAGTACCAGCAAAAGCAGCCCCGTCAGCACAACCAGCGCCATCGCCCAAAGCGGTGGTTGCAGCAGCGACAGCGCGCCCCAGCCCACAAGATTGACCGCCGACCATTGGCGCAGGCTCTTTTCCTCGCGCCAAGACCTGCACCAGCCGTCAAACGAATAGCCCGCAGTGCGACCGATGCGGTGAAGTTCTTCTAACGGGGACATATGCAAACCTTTACTGAGGGTAGTTTTCAAAATGCGATCAACGCGGGGCCTTGTAAAGCCCCCGTTGTCCATGTCGCGCATATACGTCCCGATGCGTTACGAAAAAGGGGCCGCAGTCCGCTTGACCACCGCCCCTTTTGTCAGCAAAACCGTTTCATACCCGTCAGTTGCCCAAGATCGTCGGTAACCGCAGACCCTTATCTTTGGCGCAGTCAATCGCCGTCTCATAGCCCGCATCAGCATGGCGCCACACGCCCGAAGCTGGGTCGTTCCACAGCACGCGCTCTAGCCGCGCCGCCGCGTCGTCGGTGCCATCGGCCACGATCACCACGCCCGAATGCTGCGAAAAGCCCATTCCGACGCCGCCGCCATGGTGCAACGACACCCAAGTCGCGCCGCTTGCGGTGTTGACCAGCGCGTTCAACAGCGGCCAATCCGACACGGCATCCGAGCCATCCTTCATCGCCTCAGTCTCGCGGTTGGGCGAGGCCACCGAGCCGCTGTCCAAATGGTCGCGGCCAATCACGATCGGCGCCTTCAGCTCGCCGTTCTTGACCATCTCGTTGAACATCAAGCCCGCCTTGTGACGGTCGCCCAAACCAATCCAGCAAATCCGCGCCGGCAAACCCTGAAACGCGATGCGCTCGCGCGCCATGTCCAGCCAGCGATGCAGATGCGCGTTCTCGGGGAACAGCTTTTTCATCGCTTCATCGGTCTTGTAGATATCCTCGGGGTCGCCCGACAGCGCCACCCAGCGGAACGGACCAATGCCCTCGCAGAACAACGGCCGAATGTAGGCCGGCACAAATCCCGGAAAGGCGAAAGCGTTCTCAAGCCCCTCGTCCTGCGCCACTTGCCGGATGTTGTTGCCATAATCCAGCGTCGGCACACCTGCGTTCCAGAAATCCACCATCGCCGAGACCTGCACCTTCATCGAGGCACGGGCGGCAACTTCGACCGCTTTGGGGTCGGACTCTTGCTTGGCGCGCCACTCGGCCACGCTCCAACCTTGTGGCAAATAGCCATGCAGCGGGTCATGCGCCGAGGTCTGGTCAGTGACGATATCAGGCCGCACACCGCCCGCCTTCATCCGCGCCACCAGCTCTGGAAACACATCCGCCGCATTGCCCACAAGCCCGACCGACTTGGCCTCGCCCTTGGCAGTCCACTCGGCAATCAGCGCCAAAGCTTCGTCCAGCGTCTTGGCTTTCGCGTCAACATAGCGGGTGCGCAGGCGGAAATCGATGCGGGTTTCGTCACATTCCACCGCCAAGCAGCAGGCCCCCGCCATCACTGCCGCCAGAGGTTGCGCGCCGCCCATGCCGCCCAAACCGCCGGTCAAAATCCACTTGCCCGTCAGATCGCCGCCATAGTGCTGCCGCCCCGCCTCGGCAAAGGTCTCATAGGTGCCTTGCACGATGCCTTGGGTGCCGATGTAAATCCACGACCCTGCGGTCATCTGGCCATACATCATCAGGCCTTTTTTATCGAGCTCGTTAAAGTGGTCCCATGTCGCCCAATGCGGCACAAGGTTCGAGTTGGCGATCAGCACCCGCGGCGCATCCTTATGCGTGCGCACCACCGCGACGGGGCGGCCCGACTGCACGATCAGCGTCTCATTGTCCTCAAGATCCTTGAGCGTGGCGACGATGCGGTCGAAATCCTCCCAAGTGCGGGCGGCGCGGCCAATGCCGCCATAGACCACCAGCTCGTGCGGGTTTTCGGCGACATCTGGGTGCAGGTTGTTCATCAGCATCCGCATGGCGGCTTCGGTCAACCACGACTTGGCGGTGATTTCGGTGCCCGTAGCGGGATAGACATCGCGGGTATTGTGACGGCTGTTGTTCATGACAGGCTCCTTTTCAAACCGAGAGAGGGGGAAGCGAAATATTCGCGGCCCGCGCCAGATCGCCAGAGCCGATCAGGGCAGCAGCGGCAGCAATATCGGGCGCAAGATAGCGGTCGTCGCCAAGCGTCTCGACGGCTTGCCTGAGCCGCGCCACCACGGATCGCAGCGGCGCCGAGGTCTGCAAAGGCGCGCGGAAATCAATGCCTTGCGCGGCGCAAATTGCCTCGACGCCCAAGATCACGTTCAGGTTCTCGACCATCTTGCCCAGACGAACCGCCCCATGCGCCGCCATCGACACATGGTCCTCTTGGTTGGCGCTGGTTGGCGTGCTGTCGGTGACGCAAGGCATGGCGATATGCTTGTTTTCCGACATCAACGCCGCGGTCGTCACTTCGGCAATCATCAGGCCCGAGTTCAAACCCGGACGCGGGGTCAAAAAGGCTGGCAGGTCAAACGACAGCACGGGGTCCACCATCAAGGCCACCCGTCGCTGTGCAATCGCGCCAATCTCGGACAGGGCCAGCGCGATCATATCGGCGGCAAAGCCGACAGGCTCGGCGTGGAAATTGCCGCCCGAGACGATCAACCCAGCCTCGACCAGCACCAGAGGATTGTCGGTCGCGGCATTGGCCTCGATCTCGAGCGTGCGCGCGGCTTGGCGCAGCACATCCATCGCCGCCCCTGTCACTTGGGGTTGGCAACGGATGCAATAGGGGTCTTGGACACGCGCATCGCCCTCGACATGGCTCTCGCGGATCTCCGAGCCGTCGAGCAAGCCGCGCAAGAACGCCGCCGCCTCGATCTGTCCCGCATGACCGCGCAGCGCATGGATTTCAGGATGCAGCGGCGCGGTCGATCCCATGATCGCATCGGTCGAAAGCGCCGAAGTCACCAGCGCCGATTGCGCCGCGTTCCAGCCGTCAAACAGCCCCGCCAGCGCGAAAGCCGTCGAAAATTGCGTGCCGTTGATAAAGGCGAGGCCCTCTTTTGGCCCCAGCGGAATAGGCGTCAGCCCCGCCGCAGCCAGTGCCTCGGCCCCAGACATCACGCGGCCCTGATACTCGGCCTCACCATGGCCGATGATCACAGCCGTCATATGCGACAGCGGCGCCAGATCGCCCGAAGCCCCCACCGAGCCCTGCGCGGGCACAACAGGCGTAACCCCTTTGGCCAGCATCGCCTCGATCAGCTCGATCAGCGCCCACCGCACACCAGATGCGCCGCGCCCAAGGCTCAGCAGTTTCAGCACCATCAACAGCCGCGCATGACGCCGCGCAATCGGCGCACCGACGCCGCAGCAATGCGACAAGATCAGGTTGCGCTGCAGGGTCGCGGTATCCTCTGGCGCAATCCGCAAAGACGCCAGTTTGCCAAAGCCGGTGTTGACGCCGTAAACAGGCGCATCCCCCGCCGCCGCCGCCGCAATCGCTGCTGCCGCCGCCTCGATCTGTGGCTTGACGCTGCGATCAAGGGTGACGGGCAGCTCTTCACGATAGATGCGTGCAAGATCGGCCAAGGTGACTTGACCGGGAATTAGACTAAGCGCTTTCATAGGACGCCCCCCATAATACGTTGATAAAGCGGGTTAAACCCGATGCGATAGGCAAGCTCTGCGGGATGCTCACAATTCCAAACCGCAAGATCGGCAACCTTGCCCACCGCAAGGACGCCGCGATCACTGAGACCAAGCGCGCGCGCGCCATGCACCGTCGCCCCGGCCAAAGCCTCTTGCGGCGTCATGCGAAACAGCGTGCAGGCCATGTTCATCGCCAGCAAAACCGACGTCATCGGCGAGGTTCCAGGGTTCATATCCGTCGCCACCGCCATCGCCACACCGTGTTGGCGCAGCAGGTCAATCGGCGGTGCTTGGGTCTCGCGCAGCGCGTAAAACGCCCCCGGCAAGATCACCGCAACCGTGCCCGCAGCCGCCATGGCCGCGACGCCCGCCGCGTCCAGATACTCCAGATGATCGGCAGAAAGCGCGCCATAGCGGGCCGCCAAAGCCGCGCCGCCAAGGTTCGACAACTGCTCGGCATGAAGCTTGACCGGCAGGCCCAGTTCGACTGCGACCTGAAACACCCGCTCGATTTGCGCGGGCGAAAAGGCAATGCCCTCGCAGAACCCGTCCACCGCATCGACCAGCCCTTCGGCATGTGCCGCGCGCAGGGTTGGGATGCAAACCTCGTCCAGATAGGCGTCGGCGCGGTCCTTATATTCAGCAGGCACCGCATGTGCGCCCAGATAGGTCGTGCGCACCAGAACCGTGCGCGCCTGTCCAATCGCGCGCGCCGCCCGCAGCATCCGCAGCTCGGTCGCAAGCTCTAACCCATAGCCCGATTTGATCTCGATCACCGCGACACCCTCGGCGATCATCGCATCCACAAAGGGCAAAGCCGCCGCCATCAGCTCGGCCTCGGTCGCAGCGCGCGTGGCCTTGACGGTCGAGACAATGCCGCCGCCCGCCCGCGCCACCTCTTCATAGCTGGCGCCATTCAGCCGCATCTCGAATTCCACCGCGCGATTGCCGCCATGCACGACATGGGTGTGGCAGTCGATCAGCGCAGGCGTGACCAAGCGCCCGCCCATGTCCCGCTGCGGCATCGCCGCGAACGTAGGGTCCAGCGACAGGCGCGGCCCGATCCAAGCGATCTTTCCCGCCTCAAGCACAATCGCGGCATCTTCAATCAGGCCATAGCCCTCGCCCAGCATCGTGGCGGCACGCAAAGAGGTCAAAACCAAAGGCTCAGGCATAAGAGGCTCCGTTTGGGATGATAGTCGACTCAATACCTATGATACGCGCGCTCTTATGTCTACACATAATAAGGGGAGCCATGCAGCCGCCTTGCCATAAGCCTACACATAACGCTATCTGTCAGAACCCAGCCAAAAGGCCGCCCGCATGACCACACCCGCCCCGACCGATAAGACCAGCTACCGCGAAGTGATGGCCGAAATCTTGGCGCGCATCACCAATGGCCCTTGGGGTCCAGGCACTTTGCTGCCCAATGAGGTCGAACTGGCCGAAGAGTTCAGCGTCTCGCGCACCACGATGAACCGTGCGCTGCGCGAGGTCTCGGACATGGGGTTTCTGGACCGAAAGCGCAAAGCCGGAACCCGCGTGCGTATGGCCCCGATCCGTCAGGCCCGCTTTGAGATGCCCGTCATCCGCTCGGAAATCGAGACCACAGGAGCGGACTATTCCTACCGCCTTGTCAGTCAGGAAACCATCGCCGCCCCCGATTGGCTGCGCGCGCGGATGAAACTTGGTGCCCGCGCCAAGGTGGTGCATGTCATCTGCCTGCACTTTGCCAGCGGTGAGGTGTTTCAGCTGGAGGACCGCTACATCAACGTGCAGGCCCTGCCCCAAGCCCCCGCCCAAGACTTTGCCAAGGTCACCCCGAACGAATGGTTGCTGGCGACGGTGCCGTTTTCAGAGGTCGAGATCAGCTTTCTGGCAACCGCCGCCGATGACCTTTGCGTGCGCCACCTTGACCACAGCGCGGGCGATCCGGTGTTTTGCATCCAGCGCGCAACATGGTGGCAAAACGCGGCGATCACCTTTGTCAGCCTCAGCCACCGCCGCGATTATCGTATGACCACGCGCTATTAGCCGCAGGACTTTCGCAACCTCTAGCTCCGGCAAAATCTTGCCGCTATATGCTGACGGTAACATGCGTGTGATTTGGTCCCTCAGCTCCAGAGTCGTCATCGTGCTTGCGCTGCTTTTGGCATTGGCAAGCACCAGTTTCGCGCATCGTTTTGCCACCGCCTCGGATGCAAGCTTTGCCGAGTTTGTCGCCTTGGGTGGCAACTATGCGGACATCTGCGGCGACATCAACGGCGCGCCCAGCAAGCGCGGCCCAAGTTGTGAAGCCTGCACCCTTGCGCAAACCGCCATCACCGTCGCAAGCTTTGCTCAACCCGTCGCGGTGGAAACTGCGGCGCTTGACCTTTGGCCCTTTGCAGCCAACGCCAGTCTTCCGCGGCGCGAAATCCCCTATCACGCTTTGGCGCGCGGTCCTCCAACCGTTTGATCTGACAGTCGTTTAACAGATCAATCAAAGCAGCGCCGTCGTGCCTGCTGAACCGGAGAACCAAGATGGTTTCTATCGACCCAACCGTGGCACCTGCCGCGCGCCAAACCACATCGCCTGCCCTGAGCAAATTCTACCATGCCGCGTGGCGCTGGCACTTTTACGCGGGCCTTTATGTCATTCCCTTTCTCGTGATGCTCGCCACCACTGGCCTGATTATGCTGTGGATCAGCGTGCTGTCTGGCCGCGATGGCGAGTGGATCCACGTCGCCCCCGCAGGCGATACGATGACGGTCTCGGCGCTGTCTGAACGCGCAGTCGCCGCCGTGCCAGAGGGCGCTTTGGTGCAATATGTCGCCCCCCGCGCCGCGGATCTTGCCGCGATCTTTCGCGTCGATGCAGGCGAAGATGCCTATATGGTCGCAGTTAACCCCTATACGGGTGAGGTTCTGGCCAATTCGGCACGGCGCGCGGGCTGGTATGACTTTGCCAATGACATCCACGGCTCGTTGTTGCTGGGGGATACGGGGGATCGTCTGATCGAGATCGCGGCCTCTCTGTCGATGGTGATTGTGGCGACGGGGCTTTACTTGTGGTGGCCGCGAAATGGTCAAGGTCTGCGCGTGCTGGTGCCAAACCTTGCCGCGCGGGGCCGTGCGCTGTGGAAGACCCTGCACGCCACCCTTGGTGCTTGGATTTCGATTGTGCTGGTGCTGTTTTTGATCTCGGGCCTGTCGTGGGCGGGTATCTGGGGCGACAAGTTCGTGCAGGCATGGAACACTTTTCCAGCCGAAAAATGGGGCGCGCCGCTGTCGGATGCGACCCATGCCAGCATGAACCACGGCGCCGCCAAAGAAGTGCCTTGGGCGCTGGAGCAGACACCGATGCCAGCCTCGGGTTCCGAAGTGGGCGCCACGGGTCTTGCTGAAGGCACGCCCGTCACGCTTGATACCGTGGTGCAATTTGCGCGCCAGATCGGCTTTGACACCCGTTTTCAGCTGAACCTGCCGCAAGGCGAGACCGGCGTTTGGACGCTGTCGCGCGAACTCGATGAGCAATGACAGCGACAAGCCCACCTCGGACCGCACCGTGCATATCGACCAATACACCGGCAAAATCCTCGCCGATGTCAAATTCGTCGATTACTCGATCTATGGTCAGGCGATGGCGGTCGGGATTGCGCTGCACGAAGGCGATATGGGCTGGTGGAACATCGCGCTTAACACCTTGTTCTGCGTGTCGGTGATCTTTGTGTCGCTGAGCGGCGCGGTGATGTGGTGGCTGCGTCGGCCAAGCAAAGCGGGCCGCCTTGCCGCGCCGCCGATGCCGCGCGATATGCCGCTGTGGAAGGGGGCTTTGGTTGTCGGTCTGGTGATCTCGGTTGCCTTCCCGCTGGCGGGGCTGACGCTGCTTGCGGTGATTGTGCTGGATTTCGTTGTAATCTCGCGCCTGCCCGCGTTGAAGCGCGTGCTGTCGTAACCCTAAGCGCGCTGGTTGAAAGACCCGCGCGGCCCTGCCCAAGCAAAAAGGCGGCGATTGTCATCGCCGCCTTTTTTAACCTATCGCCCAAGAGCCCTGATCTATTGACCGGTATTCTTTTCCTTGTGCTTGCGCAGGCGGCTTGGCGTGTGGAACTTCGGGTTCCGGAACGGGTTGCGATCGCCCTGCCCGCGGAAGGTGACGCGAATCGGCGTGCCGGGCATGTCGAAATGCTCGCGCAGACCGTTGACCAAATAGCGCTTGTAGCTGTCGGCCATCTCATCAGGGTGGCTGCACATCACGATAAATCCTGGTGGGCGCTGCTTGACCTGCGTCATGTAACGCAGCTTGATGCGCTTACCGCCCGGAGCCGGTGGCGGATGGCTCTCGACCATAGCGCCCAGCCACGTGTTCAACCGTGCGGTCGGCACGCGCTTGTTCCAGACCGCGTGGGCCTTGATGATCGCATCATGCAAACGGTCCAAACCGCGCCCCGTCTTGCCTGACACCGTGATCATCGGCGCCCCGCGCAACTGCGGCAGCAGACGACCAAACATCTCTTTCAGCTCGGCCAGCTTATCTTGCTTTTCGTCCTCAAGGTCCCATTTGTTGACGGCCACGACCACGGCCCGACCTTCGGTCTCGGCAAAGTCGGCAATCCGCAAATCCTGAACTTCGAACGGAATATCCACGTCCAGCAGAACCACGACCACCTCGGCAAAACGCACAGCGCGGATGCCGTCCGAGACCGAAAGTTTTTCCAGCTTTTCGTTGATCCGCGCCCGCTTGCGCATACCAGCGGTGTCGAAAATCTTGACAGGTGTGCCCATCCACTCGGTACGAACCGAGATGGCGTCCCGCGTAATCCCCGCCTCTGGACCAGTCAAAAGACGGTCAAAACCAAGGATTTTGTTGATAAGCGTCGATTTTCCCGCATTCGGGCGACCAATCACCGCGATCTGCAAAGGCTTTGCGGCGGTTGGGCGGAACGAATTTTCGTCCTGCTCAAGCTCGGCGTCTTCTTCGCTCAGATCGACGTCGATGTCGGGGGTGTTCTCGGCTTCGCGCTCGGAAAACTCGCCCTCAAGCGGCTTGAGCAGGCGATAGAGATCGTCCATCCCCTCGCCGTGTTCTGCCGAAATCCGCAGTGGTTCGCCCAGACCCAAGGACCATCCCTCAAGCGCGCCCGCGTCGCCTGCCTTGCCCTCGGCCTTGTTGACCGCCAAGATCACCCGCGCGCCTTTTTTGCGCAGGATGTCGGCAAAGGTCTCATCCGAAGGGGTGACGCCAACGCGCCCGTCAATGACGAACAGCGCCACATCAGCCATATCAACGGCCCGCTCGGTCAAGCGCCGCATCCGGCCCTGAAGGCTGTCGTCGGTGATTTCTTCCAGACCCGCCGTGTCGATCACAGTAAAGCGCAGGTCGAACAGCTTGGCATCGCCCTCGCGCAGATCTCGCGTCACGCCGGGTTGGTCATCCACCAACGCCAGTTTGCGCCCGACAAGGCGGTTAAAGAGCGTCGATTTGCCCACATTGGGGCGACCGACGATAGCAAGGGTAAAGCTCATTTTCTGCGTCCAGACCTAAGAAGCGTTCCCCTTACACCCTAAGCGCCTTAACGGAAAGCGTGAAGTTGCCCATTGCCGCCAACAACAAACAGCATTCCCTGTGCCAAAGCCGGCGCCGAGGCCGCCCCGCCTGGAATTTCGACGCTGCTGACCAGATTGCCATTGGTCGGATCAAACGCGCGCAGCAGCCCGTCAGACGAGGCCACAACAATCCGCCCCCCCGCCAGAACTGGCCCGTAGTGGGCATAGATCGCCTTGAGCTTCTTCGCCTTTTGCTCGACGAAATAGGGCATATCCGCCGCCCAAATCACATCACCGGTCGCTGCATCCAGACGCACCAGCTTGGCCTCGTCATTGACCACAAACACCGAGCCCCCCACCACCAGCGGCGGGTTCAAAGCGCCTTCTGTGGCGACCCATTTGCGCGTGCCCGTCGCAGCGTCGGCGGCAATCGTGCGCCCTGCTGCGGTGCCTGCATAGACCACGCCGCCCTGCACCACCGGATCGCCTGTCACATCGCCAAGCGTCGCATAGGCACGGCCAATCCGCTGCCCTGCCACCGCTGCCATCCATTTCTGCTCGCCGGTTTTGGTGTCATAGGCCGAGATTTCGCCGCTGGAATAAGGGACCAGCACCATGGCACCGTTGATCGCAGGCGAGGCCGCCCCGATCATGCCCGCAGCCGTGCGCGTGCCCTCTGCGGTCCAAAGGATGCGCCCATTGCTGACATCCACCGCCATCGCGCCGCCGTCAGAGCCGATCGCATAAACCGCATTGCCCGAAACCATCGGCGCACCAACGGTCGGGGTGTCAAAGCGCTGCTTCCACTTCACCGCGCCAGATGCCGCGTCCAGCGCGACCATCTCGCCCGCAGCCGTGGTCACGAACAGACGCGCCCCCGAAACCGCAAGCCCGCCGCCCGTGCCCGCAGCCCCGCGGTCAAATTCCGCTGGCAGATCGGCCTGCCACAACAGCCCCCCCGCAACCGACACAGCCGAGACCTTGCCCGCCGCATCCATCGCAAACACCCGACCGCCCGAAACCACAGGCGCCGCTGAAATCCGCGCGCGCTTGCTGGACCCTGCACCGATAGAGGCGCTCCAGACTTTGACGGGCGAGGCCGACAACACGCCGTTGCCCGCCATATGTTCGGCAGAGCCACCGCGATGGGTCCATTCGGCAAAGCTGCGCGCTTGCGGGATCGAGATCGCCACCGAGCGGTTTACCTGCGCAGGCGCTGCTTTTGGCGCGCCCTGCCCGTCCACTGCCAGCGAATCCTCAAGCGGCGTCCGCACTGGAAAGCGCTCGCCCTCCAAGATCACATCGCGCTCGCATGCCGCCAAGCCAAAGCACAAGACCACTGCCGAAAGTCCGATTTTGCCGCTCGTCATCAAAAACCTAGCCCCCAGAATTTGCCGTCACACTTGGCCCAAGCCCCGCAGAGCCGCCACCGCATTTCCCTTGGCCCAAGTGCGGGCCAAGTCCACCCAAGCTTAACCCGCGTCCGTCGCCGCAGCCTCTGGCGGCGTGCCACCCAAAGCCGTAATCATCTCGCCCGCCCGCGACCGCAGACCCGCTGGCGCGGTTTGGTCTTGGATCAAATCACCTAGGGCGGTGATGGCTTCGGCGGTTTTGCCCTCTTCGATCAGAAGATAGGCCAGCTGTTCTTTGGCAAGGCTGGCAAAGGCGCGACCAGGCACGGCCAAAGCCTCAAGCTGGCTGCGCCGCTCGGCCAAAGGTTGGTCCTTGCCCGCAAGCATGATCGCGCGAAGCCCCGCCAAATCACGATAAACCTGTGGCTGGCTTGCGTCCGCAGCCAGAGCTTGCAGCGCCGCAAGCGCCTCGGGCTTTTCTGCCTGCGCGGCCAAAAGCAAAGCCTTGGGGGCCTGCTGCGCGCCATCAACCGACACCGCCGCCAGCGCCGTTGCGCGCTCGGCTGGGGTTGCAAGCTGCATCGCCGCCGTCAGCGCATCGCCAAAATGTTGAGCCCGCGTGGCCGCTTGGGATTTTTGCCATTCGTTATAGGCCGTACCGCCAACAATGGCGATCACACTGACAATGCCAATCCAGCCGTATTTGCGAAAGGCCGCAAACAGCTTGTCGCGGCGCACTTCCTCGGTGACTTCTTCGATAAAACTATCGGGACTGCTCAAGACTGCGCTCCTTCGTCGACACGCCACCTGCGCGCCCAATTCCATTGCCTCTGTCTTACACGCGAAGCGCAGGATTTGCCAAGCCCCAGCACAAATCTTGGCCCCAACCCGGCCCAATCACCGCCCAACGACTGTCGGCCCGCGTGACAAGGCCCCGCCCCTGCGCGCAACCCTGCCGTGATCTATTCTCTGCATCACCCGAAAAATGGCAAAGTTTTAACATATTTCAGCGGTATGACGGATCAAAGAAACAACCCGAGCGTGTCGAATGGATATGTCCCTTATCGTCAACCTAGCCCTTTTTGCAGGCCTTTTGGGTCTCAATTTCGGTTTGGGTGGCTCTGATGAGAGTTCCACCTCATCGTCCACTTCCGAAGAAGACGATGATGCGCGCTTTAATTCCGAAGACTACACGGTCAACCACAGCGGCAGCGCGGACGGTGACGATCTGATGTCGACGGGCCTGAACGAGTCATGGCATCTCTATGGCGGCAACGACACGCTGAGCGCCAGCGAGGGCGACGACTATGCCAGCCTTGGTGCTGGCGATGACACCGCGGCGATGGGGGCTGGCGATGATCTTGCGGTTGGTGGCAGCGGCAATGACAGCATTGACGGCGGCGCGGGCGATGACACGCTTGACGGTGGCGACGGCGATGACAGCTTGCAGGGCGGCGACGGTCTGGACGAGCTGAATGGCAACGCGGGCAATGACACGCTTGACGGCGGCGCGGGCGATGACGCGCTTTATGGTGGGTCGGGCGATGACAGCCTGCACGGCGACAGCGGCGCGGATAATCTTGTTGGCGGTTCGGGCGAGGATAGCCTTTGGGGCGATGCGGGCAATGACACGCTTTATGGCGATGCGGGCAATGACCATCTGGACGGCGGCGACGGCAACGACGGGCTTGCTGGCGGCACGGACGCAGACACGCTGACGGGTGGCGCGGGCGACGACACGCTTTATGGTGATGCGGGCGACGATCTGCTGCTTGGCGGCGATGGGCTGGACTATCTCTATGGGGGCGACGGCGCGGACACACTGTCGAGCTTTGATCTGACCAGCAGCGGTGATGCCAGCCTGACCGCGATTGACGGCATCGACTGGCTGTTTGGCGGCGCCGACAATGACATGCTGATCTTTGGTTACGGCGACCATGCGACGGGCGGCGAAGGCGAGGACATCTTCCATCTGGACCTGACGTCTGGCGATGGCAGCGACTATGCCCAGATCGAGGATTATGCCGCCAATACCGATCATCTAGAGATCGTCTACAGCCCGCATTACGACAGCCTTGGCAACGAAATCGCACCCGTGGTCAGCACCGAACAAGCCAGCGATGGCAGCTATAGCTCGGTTCTGCTGGACGGCGTCGAAGTGGCGCGGGTGATGGGCGATTACGCCGTGCAAACCAGCGATGTGCAGCTGATCCGCGAAACCTAAGGCAGCGCCATCGCCCAAAGAAAAACCCGCGCCTTTGGAGCGCGGGTTTTGCAGTTTCTCAGGTCTGACGTGCTGGGCTTAGGCCGCCGCGTGCTCTTCTTCGTCCGCCGATTGGCGCGCCCACATCGCAGCGTATTTGCCGTCCCGCGCCAGAAGCTGCTCGTGCGTGCCGCGCTCGGTCACTTCGCCAGCCTCAAGCACAAGGATCACATCGGCATCAGCAATCGTCGACAGGCGGTGCGCAATGGTGATCACCGATCGCCCCTCGCCCATCGCCAGCAGGCTTTCCTGAATGCTCTGCTCGGTCTGAGTGTCCAGCGCCGAGGTTGCCTCGTCCAGCACCAGAATTGGCGGGTTCTTCAACAGCGTGCGCGCAATGCCCACCCGCTGTTTTTCACCGCCCGACAGTTTGAGCCCGCGCTCGCCCACGGTTGTCTCATAGCCTTCAGGCAAGGACATGATGAAATCGTGGATCTTGGCCGCTTTGGCCGCCGCGACAATATCGGCCTCGGTGGCATCGGCGCGACCGTAAGCAATGTTGTAATGCACGGTATCGTTGAACAAAACCGTGTCCTGCGGCACCACGCCGATCAAGCCGTGCAAGCTGGTCTGCGTCACATCGCGGATGTCTTGCCCGTCAATCGAGATCGAGCCGCCCGTCACATCATAAAACCGGAACAACAGCCGCCCGATGGTCGACTTGCCCGACCCCGACGGCCCCACAAGCGCCACCCGCTGACCAGGTTCCACCGTAAAGGACACGCCCTTGAGGATCGGCCGCGACGGGTCATAGTCAAAGCGCACATCGTTAAAGGCAACCGCACCGCCCGTGACCCGCAGGTCAGGCGCGTTCGGCTTGTCCGTCACCTCTGCGGGCTGCTCCAACAAATGGAACATCGCCGCCATATCGACCAAAGCCTGCCGGATTTCACGGTAAACCGTACCCAAAAAGTTCAACGGCATGGTGATCTGGATCATATAGGCGTTGACCATAACAAAGTCGCCAACGGTCAAGTTCCCAGCCCGCACGGACATCGCCGACATCACCATGACGGCAATCAGACCCGTGGTGATCAAGAACGACTGGCCCGCGTTCAGCACCGAAAGGCTCTGCCCCGTCTTGACTGCCAACCGCTCGTAGACCGCCATCGCGCTGTCATACCGATCGGCTTCGCGGGTCTCGGCGTTAAAGTATTTCACCGTCTCAAAGTTGAGCAAGCTGTCGATGGCCTTTTGGTTGGCATCGGTGTCTTGGTCGTTCATCTGGCGCCGGATTTGCACCCGCCATTCGGTGACTTTGAAGGTATAGGTGACATAGATCGCAATCGTTGCAACCACGACAACCATATACTGCCAGCCAAAATAGACCGCGAAAATGATCGAGACCAGCGACAGCTCGAGGATCAACGGCCCGATCGACAGCAGCATAAAGCGCAACAGAAAGTCGACGCCCTTCACCCCGCGCTCGATGATACGGCTTAGGCCGCCGGTTTTGCGCGTGATGTGATAGCGCATCGACAGGCGGTGAATATGGGTAAAGGTCTCAAGCGCCAGCTTGCGCAGCGCCCGCTGGCCAACCCGCACAAACACCACATCGCGCAGCTCGCCCATCGCCACCGAGCCAAAGCGCGCAAGGCCATAAGCCACCGTCAAACCAACCGCCCCAAGCCCCAAAATGGTTGCCTCATTCGGGGTTTTGCCAACCAGAACGTCGACCGCCTGCTTGTAGATATAGGGCATGGTGATCGCGACCAGTTTGGCCAGAAACAAGAACACCAGCGCGGCGACAACCCGTCGCTTGACCCAAGTTTCGCCCTCGGGCCACAGATAGGGGGCAACGCGGCGCATGGTCTGCAGCCCCGAGCCGTGCTGTTCGGAGCTGTCGCTCGACAAAACCCCGTTGGTCACTTTGCGCATCTCGATTTCCTTGTTTTGGCGGGTCACTGGCGGCAGGTCTGTCACAACGCGCGCCGCCACTGCGCGCCCGTTCCTCTGGCCAAAGGCCCATTGCTGCACGCCGATCTATACGCTATGCAGAGATAGTTCAATCATCCTTGAACAATAAACCCGAAAGAAACGCCGCCCCCGATGGACAAAGCCCGCGCCCTGACCGCCCTACAGGCCCTTGCCAATGACGTGCGCCTTGATCTGCTGCGCTTGTTGATGCCCAAGGGCGAGGCAGGCATGGCCGCGGGCGAGATCGGCCGCAGCCTTGGGCTGTCGGCCTCGAACCTGTCGTTTCACCTTGCCGCGCTTGACGCAGCAGGGCTGATCACCTCGCGCAAGGTGGCGCGCAATGTATTCTATGCTGTGGATGCGGCGGGGATTGGCGGCACCATTTCCTATTTGCTGAACGATTGCTGTATGGACCACCCCGAAGTCTTGGCCTGTTGCCGCGCGCCTAAGGCGAACCCGGCAACAGAAACACCTGCCCTGGATAAATCAGATCAGGATTCTCTGATCCGCTCTTTGTTGGCGTTGAGAACCTGCACATACATATAGCCGTCGCCGAACTCCTGCTTGGCGATGCCCCATAGCGTGAATCCGGGCTGGACGGTGATCGACACCGCCGTTTGCGCCACGGCTGACCCCGCGCCCAAAGGTTCCGCCAAAGTCGCGGGTGCTGCCAAGTCCGGCGCGCTGACTGCGATGTCAAGCTGCGGTGCTGCGTCGGTTTGCGGCTGTGTCTGCCCGCTTGGCACCGATCCGGAAACCCCGCTTGGGGCGGCATCAAGCGCTGCGGGCGCGGCCGCCGTTTCTGCCACGGATGCAGCCGCCGCGAAGGCCGTGCGCCGAGGCAAATTGGGCGCGGTCGATGCGCTCGATTTCATTTGCCACGACGATCCACCTGGCGTTAAGATGGTCTCGTTCACAACACTTTCACCACTGCTATTGGAAGGCGGTGGAACAATGCGATGATACGGAGCGGCGGTGGTGACTTTGGTCGAAGTGGTTGATCAACTCCCGCCGCCCGCATATCGCCACCGTTCTGCCATAAAGACACATGCCTATACCTGACGCAGAACGAGCTGTAGTCGCCACCGAAAAGGTCCGCGACTATTTGCTCAACCTTGAACACCCTGATGGCGGTTCCAAAGCGGTCTGGTTTCATTCGCTCGGTTACACGCGTGACGAATGGCAAGTGTTGGCGGACGACCTGATGGCCATTGCACGTAATTGTGCCGAATTCGATACCGAAACAACGCAATTCGGTATAAAATACAAGGCAGCCGGATCCGTTGGTCGTCCGAACCACCGACCGGGAAATGTGCTAACGGTTTGGATCGTTGAAGATGACGATCCCCCGCGACTTGTGACAGCTTATCCGGATGAAGACAAATGATTGCCGAACATTCCCTCGTCGTATTGGATTGCGATCCGCCTCATGAAAAACTCAACCGCGGAGATGTCGGGACCGTCGTGCATGTTTACAAGGGTGGTCGCGGCTACGAGGTCGAATTCGTTGATGGTGGCGGACGGACAGTCGCGCTGGTCACCGTTGGTGCTGACGATGTTCGGCCAATTGAATCCGGCGAACTGCTCCATGCTCGCCGTACCGCATAGATGGCAGAACAAAGCGATGAACACGGAGCCGCCGACAGCGCGTTTTGCCGATGGAGAGTCGTTCGCGGCGGCCCGGTTATCGCAAACGTTACCCGACTGAAATCGCCCCATGAGCGACGAAACGTATATGCTCGAATCGCACAACGACGCATCCAGCCGTGTCGCTGTATTTGAGGACGACGGCACCTCGCTTGGCTTTACCTGTCTGGTGCAAACGATCGGAAGCCGATTGCGGACGTATGGATTCACAATCGAATCAACGCTCCACCCACATCTGAGATCAAGAACTACCAGCAATACATC
>CAWJOY010000002.1:0-50495 GCA_963844505.1 uncultured Alphaproteobacteria bacterium | reverse complement strand
CGCAGCTGCCACACCGCGACGTCGTGAAAGTCGAGCGAGTCCATCTTGCGCGTCTCGAGCGTCTCGATGCTCAGCACCTTCTTCGCGATGTCGGCGAGGGTCTCGTTCATCGGTACTTCCTCGCCAGGCGGAACGGCGTCTTCGAGCCGTAGCGGAGCTGCTGGCCCTCGACGAGGAAGACGTCGGTGGGCGCGCCCTTGAGGCTCGACGGCTCGGGCTCGTCGCCGCACTCGGCGCGGGTGACGATGCCCGCGAGTCCAATCTCGAACGGCCAGTTGGGCTGCGACGCGATGAGGACCTGCGCGTTCGGCTCGAGGTCCTGCAGGACTTCCATCAACTCCTTTACCTTCATCTTCGACTCCGCCCCGGGTGGTTCCTTCGGTGCGCCCGGCTTCGCAAAGCCATACACGCTTCCTTCTCGAGACAGCTCAAGTCGAAGAGGCGATGACGAGGTCGAATGCACTGAGCGTAATCACGCTCTTTGAGGGCGCGCTGAGCACGCTTTCCTGATCACGCTCTTTGAGGGCGCGCTGAGCACGCTTCCTGATGGTCGTTCCCGTTCCCGTTCCCGCGCGTCGTAGGGAGTGACGGGAATGCGGGTTTGGGAATGCGGGGAAAAGACAGCTCAAGGGGAAGAGAGCGCGTAGCCGCCGCCGGCGGCACGATGGACCCGCCCGGCGCTCACCAGGTCGGCGAGCACCTCGACGAGCCGCTCGTTCCTGACGCGGCAGGTGATGCGCAGGGCCGCGACGGTCATCGGCTCATCGGCAGCTGACAGCGCTTCTTCGACGCGCTCGTGGAGCTCGGGTTGGGCCTTCTCGACGCTCGCCGCGGCGCGCTCGACGATCTCCAAGCGCGATTGCCTCATCGTCGGCCTTCAAGCGGAGCGCGATGCCCGAGGAGGACGCGGCCGCGCGGTGCTCGATGGACATCGTCAGCTGCTCCGCGTCCCTGCGCAGGTAGAGGTTGGAGTCACCCCATGCGTGAAACTCCGACGAGCCGCGCAGCGCCTGGCCCGCGCGGGCGCGGCCAGCGCCCTTCCGGGCGTGGTGCACGACGACGACGGCCAGCTGGTAGCGACGCTGGAGCTCTCGCAGAAACGCCAGGAGCGGCGCGACCTCGCCCGAGACGTTCTCGTCGATGCGGTGGAGGCGGACAAAGGGGTCGAGGATGAGCAGCCGCGGCCGGAGGGCTGCCACCGTCTCGGTGAGGCTCCGGCGATCAGCCTCGACGTCGAGGCGGACGGTCGGCGCGGTGATGACGTGGATGTCGACGTCGGCCAGCGCCACGCCCGCCGCGCGCGAGATGCCGTCCAGGCGGCGGCGGACGACATGCAGGGCGTCCTCGGCTGCAAACAGCAGCACGCGACCCGGCCGGGCCACTGCGAAGCGCCGCAGGCACGAGGTGCCCGAGGCGACCGCGACGGCCATGTCGAGGGCGAGGAACGACTTACAGCACTTGGGCTCGCCCCCGACGATGCCCACGCCCTCCTCGGCCCACAGCCCGTCGATGAGCCACCGGCGCTCCTCGGCGCACTCCGCCAGGCGGTGCGCGCGCTCGACGGGGAGCCCGCTCACCTCGCGCGCCGGGCGGGCTTGGCGGATTCGGGCGGAGCCGGCACCGCGAAGACCTCGAAGTACAGCTTCTCGTCGAGCTGCTTGGCCTCGCGCTCGGCGCCGGCAGACAGCAGCTCGCCGGCCATCACCATGAGGGTCCGGTGGTTGCCCGCGGAGTGCTCGCACAGCGTCCCCATCAGCTCGGCCGTCATCAGCTTCGCGTTGCCGGCCTTCACGAGCGAGTGCTTCAGCGTCTCCAGCAGCTCGTCAGTGGTGGCCTTCTCGAGAGGCAGGCGCACCCGGACGCGACTTCCGAGCGGGAGAAGCTCGTCGCTGCGCAGCCGCTCGAGGAGCCGCGCGTCGCCGGCCAGCACGGTGGTGAGCAGCATGTGCGAGTCGAGCCGCGTGCTGCACAGGAGGCGCAGCTCGCTCAGGACGGTCGAGTGCATCTCCTGGGCTTCGTCGATGACCAGCACGGGCCGGAAGAGGGCAGCCTCGATGTGGGTCTGCCATTTCTCGCGCAGGGCCTTCGAGCCGCTCCATCGGTTGTGAGGCTGGAGCTGCACGCCGAAGAGGTCGCCCATCTCCCGGTAGAAGTCGGCGAGGCCCGCCTGCGGCCGGCTGAGGATGCCCACGCGCACGTCGCGTTGCCCGGACAGGCGCTCGACGAGGAGCCGCAAGGCCACCGACTTCCCGGCACCCGGCTCGCCACTGACGAGCGCGAAGCCGCCCTCGCGGGCGAGGTTCTCTGCGCGCCAGCAGAAGCTCTCCACCTTCGGCGCGAGGTGCAGGGCCTCGACCGGGACGTCGGGGGCGAAGGGGTTCCACTTGAGGCCGTACAGCGAGAGGAGCTTCTTGTTCATTCGTTGTCCTTCGGGGACTGCGGGGTGGAGTCATCCTTCGGCAGGTAGGCCGGCGGCAGGCCCCCTGCGGCGTACTGAGTCATCAGTCGCTCGAGCAGCGGGGCCACTCCCACCTCGGGCGCGGGCACGCCGGGCGTCGACTCGGTGGCCGCCACGTCGAGGCTCTTCCTCTGCCCGTCGGCGTTCCGGTTTCGGTCGAGCGGATACAGCGCGCTCAGCACCGTCGAGGTCTTGTCGTCGACCAGGAAGACGTGAGTCATGTCCCACCGCGCGTAGCGCACGGTGACTCGCTCGAAGTGCCGGTACTGCGAGGGCACCTCGAAGCGCACGCCCTCGAGAGTGAAGGTCCCATCGCTTCGGCGCTGGGTGCGAAGTTCCTCGGTACAGAAGGCCAGCCGCAGGGCGCGGCTGTCGGGGCTCTTCCGTCCGACGTCGGGGCCTTCGAGGTAGCGGTGGATCGGCGCGGTCCCCAGCTCCGAGTGCGTCTTGCGGTTGTATTCGAGCTCGACCCACGCCTGCGTCGCCTCGTTCAGCAGAGCCAGCGTCACCCGGCGCACGCCCTCGAGCATCGCGACGAGGCGGCCCTCGACCTGGCCCCAGAAGTTCTCCTGCTTGCCATTCTGGTACGGGCTGTAGGGCAGCGTTGTCTGGTGGTGGATGCCGAGGCGCGCGAGGCCGCCCCGTGTCTCCGCCGCGTCCATCGGCTTGCCGTTGTCCGTCATCAGGCTGCGCGGCAGGCCGCGCTTCTGGATGGCCTGAGAGAGCCCGTGCACGAGGTTCTCGGCCGTCTCGGCGAAGTACCACTGCAGGTGGCAGGCGAGCCGCGACCTGTCGTCGAGGATGCCCAGGAGGATGGGCGTCAGCCACTCGCCCGCGGGCGTCACCACCTTGCGGCTCCCGTGGTGGAAGTCGAGGTGCCACAGCCCGTTGACGTAGTCGTTCTCGTAGCTGCGCACCTCGCGCTCTTCGAGGCGGCGCTCCGCCGCCAGCGCGCCCTTCGTCTCGCGGCTCGAGAGTCGGCGGCGTTTGAAGAGGCCGGTCGCCTTCATGTAGCGGCGGACCGTCGCGTACGAGGGCGCGGCGCCCAGCGCCGCAGCGTCCTTGGCCGCGAGCGCAGCCAGGTTGTCGGCGTGCAGTTGGTAGCTCCACGCCCTGTGTGCCGTGTACTGCGCCACCAGCGCGGCCTTCAGCTTCTCGCCCATCGCCGACTGTTGGCCGCTGTCCTTGCGGATGCGTTTCCGCAGCACCGCGACCGGGTCGGCGCCTGCGTTCCGCGCGAGGTAATACCAGCGCTCGATGGTGGCGAAGCCGAAGCGCGTCGGCTCGCCCGTCACCGGGTGCTGCCACGTCTTCGCGGCCAGCTTCTGGAGTTCCTCCTTGAGTTCTCCCGGCCCGGGCGGCGCGGCGAGCAGCGTGCCCACCACCGAGAAGCGCAGGTGCGCCCACCGCTCGTGCGACGTTCGCGTCTTGTCTGCCATTGCCTGGGCTCCTCTTCGCGCCTGAGGACTTCGGAGCGCGGGGAGCGTCAGTACCGAAGGACCTCGGGAGCGTCGCCGCGCGACTTCTGCGGGCGGCCGGTGCCCATCATCAAGCGCGCCCGGCCAGCGCCGGCGTGGTGAGGGGCAACAGCAGCCGCAGGAGGGCCATCAGGCGCTCGCGCCCGTCGCCGGTGAAGGCGTTGAGCAGCGAGAGCGGCAACGTCGTCTCGTCCACCGGCGTGCGCACCAGCCCTCGCGCCTGCTTCCAGGTTGGCGTCTCGGGGAAGGTCTCGGCCCACCAGCGACGCCAGCGCGTCAGCGTTCGCAGGCTGGCTCCGGTCAGCTCGCGGAGCCGGGCCGCGCGCCAAGGCGTCACGCCGTGCATCATGGCGGTGGCGAGCACCACGACGGCGCCCACGTAGACGCGCCGCCCGAGGAATCGAAACGAGGGCGGCATCCGGCGCTTCCGGCAATCCTCCGAGGCGCAGCAGAAGCTGAAGCGCTGCTCGTACCCCGTCGGCAGGAGAGCCTGCCCGGCCCTCGGCTTCCTGGCGTAGTTGGCGGCGTGGAGCGCGCCGCCGCACCGCGGGCACCCCTGGGTCCGCACCTCCGCCGCGGCTTCCGTGTCCGCCATGAGCTGCAGTGCGTAGACTCTCGGGTCCGCGAGCAGGTCCATTCCCCATTTCAGGAGCAAGTCGTGGCCATCGCCAGAAACGCGCCGTGTCCCTGCGGCAGCGGCAAGAAGTACAAGCAGTGCTGTCTCGACGCAGACGCCGACAAGGCGCGAGCGCGCGCGGCCGCGACCGCGGTGGTCGCCGCAAGTCGTCTCGAGGCCGACGAGGAGGACGCGGAGCTCGCGCTGCTCTCCAATGAGGCTGTCGACCTGGTCAACGCCGGCGACTTCGCGAAGGCGGAGGCCGTCATCGCGCAGTTGCGCGAGCGTTTCCCCTACGCCCACGACTGGATGGAGCGCACGGCCTTCCTCAATGAGAAGCGGGGCAATCTCCCCGTCGCCCGCGAGTACTACGCGAAGTGTCTCGAGCTGGCGCTCGCCCAGCCCGCGCTCTTCGACGAGGGCTCACGCGCCTTCTTCCAGCGGAAGGTGAAGCAGTTCGAGCCACGCGCCCTTGAGGGTTCGGGCTGATTGCTCCAGTGCCGAGCCATCACGTTCGAGCCCGCGCCGTTTCAGCCTCACGCGGCAGGACGATGGTGTGTCCGACGATCTCCGGAGAAGATGCCTCGCACCGGGAGTGGTCAGTGATCGTGGGGCATCAACGCATGAAGAAGACGACCGCCAAGAGGGTCCTGCACCTCATGTTCGAGATCGGGGCGGCGCTTGATGGCTCCACCGCTCTCGTCAAGGCAGCGGAGCCCGCCGCCGAATTCAAGAAGTACCGCCAGACGGTCGGGAAGTTGATGTTCGAGATGCTGGTCGGCGTGATCAACCCGATCTGCATCGAGTTCCCTGACCTGCGGCCCAGGCAGCTCTACGGCCCTGATAAAGAGATCCCTCGCGGCGCGAGGACGTATCGGCACAAGGGTATTCCGCCTCCACGGCGTGCTCGGAGGGCAAGACGATGAAAGCTGGAGCCAGGAAGGGCGCTGGCCCCATGAGGCCGACTTCGGAGGAGCCCATCGTCTTTGGACGGGTCATTGCCGAGCGGGAGTACCGGGTCGGTCGGGAGAGGATCCTCCTTCAAATCGGGACGCCGCACCGGGCGAGTTGGAAGACCGCTTTCTACTGCCCGGTTCGGTTCGTTCGCTCGGGGAAGACCGAGGTCAAGAGGACCTTCGGCGTGGACGCGGTCCAGGCGCTAATGCTCGCGTTCGACATCATCAAGGTCGTCCTGGAGACCACCTCTTCGAAGATCTCTTGGTTTGCCGGCGAAGGCCCCGGTGACGTCGGGATCTACAAGAGGGTCACCACCGGCCTCGGGATGGAGTTCGACCGGGGCATCGAGCGCATGGTCGACAATGCCGTTCTCAAGAGAAGTCGGGAGCTACAGAGGCTGCACAAGACGAAGACCGCTCGACGCCGGAAGCTCGCACCCCGCTGATGCAGCCCCATGAGTGAATTCGTGGAGGAGATTCACCCGCCAAGGCCCACTCACAAGGCCGAGATTCGTCGTCGTGCCGACGGGAATCTCCAAGTTCGTCTCTACAAGTGGGTCGATGAGGACGTGCCCGGAGTCGGCCGGGTCGCCAGCTTCTGGGAAGAGATCCGCACCGCCGCCTCCATCGTCGACACGCTGGAGACGGCGCGCACCATTGCCCGCGAACTCCTTCGAAATCACGCACCAAGCTGGTCAGCGGCGGAATGACGCAAGCAAACGGCGCCAAGTCGTCGAGTGCGGCCTGTTCACGCTACGCGATGGGGACGAGATCTCGTCCCTCACCGACCGTGCTCAGAACCTCGCCGATCACCATCAAGCAACTCGCTCACTCTCACACGACCTTGAGGCTTCTTCCGGGCGCGGCGACTCCCAGGTACTTCCGGGCGGGCAGCTTGTCGGGCGAGACGGTGCGGGCGAAGAACGAGTCGCGCCGGTGCGGGCCCGGGGGCGGAAAGATCTCCACCGAGTTGCGCGCGAAGAGTTCGCGGATCTGCGCCTGCGCGCGGCGCACGGTGGCGGTGGAGGCGACGATCTTGGGCCGGACGATCCTGCCCTGCAGTTCACGGCTCGCCAGGTGCTCGATCGCCGCTTCGTAGAGACCGGAGATCGTACCGAGCGGACCGCTGATCAGGTGGAGCTCGTCCTGGATGATCAGATCTGGAGGCAGCACGACTTGCGGCAGCCGCTTGCCCTGGCCTTCGTCTGCGGCGCCGTAAAACCCTTGCGCGTCGTGGCGCTCGACCTTGCCGAAGAGTGCACCCGCGCGTGCCTCCCAGGGCAGCGCAGCGAACTTGTCGACGGTGGCGATCAGGAAGCAGGGCAGGCGCCGGTAGATGGGCTCATCCACCGTGAGCATGGGCAGCGGCCTGCCGCTGAACGCGCAGGCATTGGCGTCTGTGCTCCGGTTGGTGCACACGACGCGCAGGTCGATGGGCGCATCGGCGCTCGGCACCAGCTGGAAGGAAGCCGGGGTGAACCCCGCGCCGCACCACGGGCAGGTCTCGAGGGGAATGGGCAGCGGCTTCTTGGTGTCGCCCTGGTAGTCGAGCACGCGCTTGCGGGCTGAGTTCTCGTCCCCATCGCCCGCCTTGCCCAGCTTGTTGGGCGTGGCCGCGCGGCCGACCCACAGCCCGATCTCGAACGGCCAGGGTCCGAGGTCCTGGTTCGCCTTGTCTTGCCGCAGCAGCTCGAGCGCACAGATCAGCGTGGCCGCGCGCTGGAGTTGATCGAGGGTCAGGAGCCGCAGCGTGTACCGCATGAGCACGGAAACGCCGACCGAGGCGAGGCCCGGGTTGGTGAGGCGGCGAAGAGGAGCGTGAAGGCCGCGAGCCCCAGGTAGGCCTCGGTCTTGCCGCCGCCGGTGGGAAAGAAGAGCAGGTCCACGCGCTCGCGGTCTGCATGCGTCGGATTGACGATGCCGCGCAGGTTCATGAGCACGAAGGCGAGCTGAAAGGGGCGCCAGCTCGGTGACGAGGTGAGGTCGCCCTTGAACTTGTTGCGCTGGCGGGCCTGCGCCTCCATCGCGGCGTTTGCGAGGGTGAAGGCGCGATGCCGCGACCGAAACCAGCTGCTTGGGCGAAACGTCGATCAAGTCGATGGCTTCTGGCGGGTTGAGCATGAAATCGCCCGCTTTACGCGACGAAATCAGATCAGAGGTAAAGCGACCTTCCGCGTCAAGCGAAGCGTTCGCCTGAGCCACAGTGTGACGCATTTCCTCGGTTGCCGACATGTAGATAACCTCGTCGGTCACCTTGTTGTCGATAACTTTACGGTACGGAGTCTCGATGAAGCCATACTTGTTGACGCGCGCGAAGGTTGCCAAAGAGTTGATCAGACCAATGTTCTGACCTTCTGGCGTTTCAATCGGGCACATCCGGCCGTAGTGGGTTGGGTGAACGTCGCGGACTTCAAAGCCAGCACGCTCACGGGTCAAACCGCCAGGCCCCAGAGCGGAAAGACGACGCTTGTGCGTGACTTCCGACAGCGGGTTGGTTTGGTCCATAAACTGCGACAGCTGCGACGAGCCGAAGAATTCACGCACCGCAGCCGCAGCTGGTTTGGCGTTGATCAGGTCTTGCGGCATGATCGTGTCGATTTCGACGGAAGACATACGTTCCTTGATCGCGCGCTCCATACGAAGCAGGCCAACACGGTACTGGTTTTCCATCAATTCGCCGACCGAACGCACACGACGGTTGCCGAGGTGGTCGATGTCGTCGATCTCGCCCTTGCCGTCACGCAGTTCGGTCAAGGCTTTGATACACGCCACGATGTCAGCGCGATCCAGCGTGCGCTGGGTGTCTGGACGGCCCAGATCCAAACGCATGTTCATCTTCACGCGACCAACAGCCGAGAGGTCGTACCGCTCGCTATCAAAGAACAGCGTGTCGAACAGCTGCGACGCAGCTTCGACAGTTGGCGGCTCGCCCGGACGCATAACGCGGTAGATGTCCATAAGCGCGGTGTCGCGGCCCATGTTCTTATCCGCAGCCATCGTGTTGCGCAGGTAAGGACCAACGTTGACGTTGTCGATGTCGAGCACTGGAATATCAGTGATGCCCTGATCGAGCAGAACCTTGAGCGAACCGCCCTTTGGTTCACCGTCACGGTCGTATTCCATGGTCAGCTCGTCGCCAGCTTCGACCCAGATCTCACCAGTTTCTTCGTTGATGATGTCTTTTGCGACATAGCGACCAACGATATGATCGTAAGGCAAGAGCAGCTCGGTGACCTTACCGGTCTTGATCAGCTCGTTTGCCATGCGTGGCGTCATCTTGTCGCCAGCTTTGCAAATCACTTCGCCCGTTGCAGCGTCAACAATGTCGTAAGTCGGACGGGTGCCGCGCACACGCTCGGGGAAGAACTTGGTGACCCAGCCCTTGTTTTTCAGATACGAGAAATTAACAGTCTCGTAGTAGGCATCCATGATGCCCTCTTGGTCCATGCCAAGCGCATACAGCAGCGTCGTCACCGGCAGTTTGCGGCGACGGTCGATGCGTGCAAACACGATGTCCTTGGCGTCGAATTCAAAGTCGAGCCACGACCCGCGGTAAGGAATGATCCGGCATGCGAACAAAAGCTTGCCCGAAGAGTGGGTCTTGCCCTTGTCGTGGTCAAAGAACACGCCCGGCGAACGGTGCATCTGGCTGACGATAACCCGCTCGGTGCCGTTGACAACGAAGGTACCGTTGTGGGTCATCAAAGGCATGTCGCCCATGTAGACGTCTTGCTCTTTGATGTCCTTGACCGACCGTGCCCCAGTGGTCTCATCGACATCAAACACGATCAAACGCAGGGTGACCTTGAGCGGAGCGGCATAAGTCATGTCGCGCTGCTGGCACTCGTCCACGTCGTATTTCGGCTTTTCAAGCTCGTACTTTACGAACTCGAGAACCGCAGTCTCGTTAAAGTCCTTGATCGGGAAAACCGACTGGAACGTGCCTTGGATACCTTCGCCTTCCAGCGGGTGATCGCTATCACCGGACCGCAGGAACAGGTCGTAGGAGGATTTCTGAACCTCAATCAGGTTCGGCATTTCCAGAACTTCGCGAATTTTGCCGAAGTAACGGCGGATCCGCTTCTGGCCAACGTAAGCTTGCGCCATGCTCGTCGTAACCTTTCATCTTAATCGCCGGCTTGCATTCCGTCGGGCCACGGAAGGCGTGCCGATTGGCGAGAGGGGGTAGAGGTTCTATTCATGCCACCCATCCCTTAGGGAGGCTCCCGAACCATTTACCGCACCTTGGAACCGACTTTTACAAAAGCCGCTACCAAGAAGCGGGTGCTTTAGACGCGTGTGGCTGGGCCCGAATTGCTTCGGACCCAGCCAGAAATTCCACTCCGGGTTGCCCCGGAAGCAGGATTACTTAAGTTCAACCTTGGCGCCAGCAGCTTCCAGGGTCTTCTTGAAGCCTTCAGCGTCAGCTTTCGAGACTTGCTCTTTCACTTTGCCGCCAGCTTCAACGAGGTCTTTAGCTTCTTTGAGGCCAAGACCGGTGATTGCGCGAACTTCTTTGATCACGTTGATCTTGTTTGCGCCTGCTTCGGTCAGAACGACGTCAAATTCGGTCTGCTCTTCAGCAGCTGCAGCTGGGCCAGCAGCTGGACCAGCCATCATGACAGCGCCACCAGCAGCTGGCTCGATGCCATAGGTGTCTTTCAGGATGGTTTTCAGTTCTTGTGCCTGCAGCAGGGTCAAGCCTACGATTTGCTCGGCGAGTTTGTTCAGATCAGACATTTCATGTTCCGTTCAGTTTAAGATGGTTCTAACGAGGTAAGGTTCAAGACCCTACGCGAGTACGAAGATTAAGCGGCTGCTTTTTCTTCGATGGTCGACAGGATGCTTGCGATGTTCGAAGCAGGCGCGCCAATGGCACCAGCAATGGCCGAAGCAGGAGCGCCAATCATCGACGCGATTTGAGCCAGAAGCTCTTCGCGCGATGGCATAGCAGCCACAGCTTTGACCCCAGCAGGGTCCAACATAGTACCGCCCATGGAACCACCGAGGATAACGAACTTGTCGTTAGCCTTGGCATATTCCTCAGATACTTTCGCAGCTGCGACAGGATCTTCGGTAAAGGCAAGTACAGTCATGCCCGTCAAAAGGTCGCCCATCTGTGCAGATGGGTTACCCTCAAGGGCGATCTTGGCGAGCTTGTTCTTGGCAACGCGAACGGACCCACCTACGACACGCATTTTCGCGCGCAGGTCCTGCATCTGTTTAACCGTCATACCCGCGTAGTGGGCAACCACTACAACGCCAGAGCTTGCGAAGATCTGGCCGAGTTCCTCGACCAATTTCTCTTTCTGGGCTCTATCCACAGTTTCACTCCAAGTTTGGGGGTTTCCCCCCGGCTCAATTAAGCCTGTCTCGCGACAGGCATTCGGGTCCATACTTACGGGTCCCGAGCCAAAATCCCCCGAAGGCGACATCATCTCGTTCCCCATCTCGGGCAGGATATTAAGACGTTTGCGCGTCACCGGCCTTCTCGGACAGGATGGGGCGTTTCCGCCCCACCATCCCTTCCCCGAAGGGTTGGGAATTCTGGTCGTCGCGGTCAGCGCTTAGACGCTTCTTGCGACGAGGAAGTAAGGTGCGCCAAAACGCACCCTACTGATTAGTTGCCTGCTGCCGAAGCGAGGTCGAGCGCAACGCCTGGACCCATGGTCGAGGACAGCGAAACCTTTTTCAGGTAAGCGCCCTTTGCGCCAGCTGGCTTAGCTTTGGAAACTGCTTCAACGAAAGCACGCACGTTTTCAGCCAGTTTCTCGTCCGAGAACGAAACCTTGCCGATACCCGCATGGATAACGCCAGCTTTTTCAACTTTGAACTGCACTTCGCCGCCCTTAGCTGCTTCAACGGCGGTTTTCACGTCCATCGTCACGGTGCCGACTTTAGGGTTTGGCATCAAGTTACGTGGGCCGAGGATCTTACCGAGGCGACCAACGAGAGGCATCATGTCCGGCGTTGCAATGCAACGGTCGAAGTCGATTTTGCCGCCTTGGATCGCTTCCATCAGGTCTTCTGCGCCAACGATGTCTGCGCCTGCTGCCTTAGCTTCATCAGCTTTGCCAGCGCGTGCGAACACGGCAACGCGAACGGTTTTGCCGGTGCCGTTTGGCAGCTGGACAACACCGCGAACCATTTGGTCAGCGTGACGCGGGTCAACACCGAGGTTCATCGCGATTTCGAGCGTTTCGTCGAATTTTGCAGTTGCGGTGCTTTTGATCAGCGACACAGCTTCTTCAACCGAAACAATGAGTTTGCCTTCAAAGGCCTTCCGCGCTGCGGCGGTGCGTTTAGCAATCTTGGCCATGACTTACCCTTTCACATCGATGCCGCAGGACTTCGCCGAGCCCATGATGATCTGCATCGCGGCCTCTACGGAGTTCGCGTTCAGATCTTTCATTTTGGCTTCTGCGATGCCGCGGATTTGTGCGAGCGTCACGGTACCAGCAACCGTACGACCGGGCTTATCAGAGCCCTTAGCGCGGTTACGCTTGCCAACTGGCGGCAAGCCAGCAGCTTTTTTCAGCAGGAACGAAGCTGGTGCAGTCTTGAATTCAAGGCTGAACGACTTGTCCTGATAATAGGTGATGATGACGGGAGTCGGGGTACCTGGCTCGGCGTCGGCGGTCTTCGCGTTGAATTCCTTGACGAAAGCCATGATGTTCAAGCCGCGCTGACCCAGTGCCGGACCGACCGGTGGGGATGGGTTGGCTTGACCCGCTTTAACTTGCAGCTTCAGGCTGCCGATAATCTTCTTGGCCATGTGGCCTCTCCTTTACTCACTGCGCCGATATGGCGCGGTTTAGTGGTTCGGCTTGTCACAGCGAAAGCTGCGCGCACCTCCCACGCGATGCACTTAGAGTTCTTTCGAAACCTGAGTGAATTCCAATTCCACAGGGGTCGCCCGACCAAAGATCGAAACCGAAACCTTGAGGCGGCTGTTGACGTCATCCACGTCCTCGACCATGCCATCAAAGCCCTCGAAGGGACCGTCTGTGACTTTAACTTTTTCGCCCGACTCAAAGCGGATCAGGTTGCGCGGTGCAACTTCACCTTCTTCGACGCGGTTGAGGATCTGGTTCACCTCAGCGTCGCGCATCGGCATGGGTTTACCCTGAGGCCCCAAGAAGCCGGTCACGCGGTTGATCGACGAGATCAAGTGGTAGCCGCGCGAGGACATCTCCATCCGCACTAAGACATACCCCGGCATAAAGCGACGTTCAGAGGTCACTTTCTTACCGCGACGCACCTCGATCACCTCTTCGGTGGGCACCATCACTTCGTCAATTTCGTCGCCAAGATTTGCCTCGGCAACGGCGGTCTTGATTTGCTCGGCAACTTTCTTCTCGAAGTTCGAGAGAACGCTCACCGAATACCAACGCTTGGCCATGCCACTTCCACCTTGTCTGCCCGGCCGCCTCTGCGCCCGAAATGTTTTGTCTTTTCAAGCGGTTAAACCGCAAATTCCCGAATAAAAAACAGCGCGCAACACGAATCGCTGCGCGCCTTTTGCATTTGGATTACCGCCAGATACCGCCCTGCGCCCCAGAATTCAAGGGAATTCCGCAGCTTTGACCGAAGCCAAGCCTCGGCCGCAGGTGATCTGACGCAGCGTTCAGACGCCCGAAACGATCGCCGTCAAGCCATAACGAATGGCAATATCGACAAGGCTAAAGAAGGTCGCGGTCAGCGCAGCCATGATGAACACCATCACCGTGGTCAGCATAACTTCGCGGCGCGTCGGCCAAGAGACCTTGGCCACCTCGGCGCGGACCTGCTGCATGAACTGGACGGGGTTGGTATTGGACATTGTCGGTTTCCGGCGAATGAAAGAAGTTACAGCGCAGATACGCCCATCAGACGTAGATTTCAAGGCACAAGCAGCAGGCCCTATTCCGCGGCGCGCCGTGGCAGTTTCCAGTTCGGCCGCGCAAAGTGGCAGGTGTATCCGTCGGGCTTGCGCTCGAGGTAATCCTGATGCTCTGGCTCGGCTTCCCAGAAATCGCCGACCGGTTCAACTGCGGTCACCACTTTGGCAGGCCAAAGTCCCGAGGCATCCACATCCGCAATCGTTTCCAATGCCATGGCCCGCTGCGCCTCAGACGCATAATAGATCGCCGAGCGGTAAGAGGCACCCAAGTCATTGCCCTGACGGTTGGGCGTGCTTGGGTCGTGGATTTGAAAGAAGAACTCGAGCAGATCGCGATAGCTGATCTTGGTTGGGTCAAACACCACCTCGATGGCCTCGGCATGGGTGCCATGATTGCGATAGGTCGCATTGGCCACATCGCCGCCGCTATAACCGACGCGGGTCGAGATCACCCCAGGCATCTTGCGGATAAGATCTTGCATGCCCCAAAAGCAGCCGCCAGCAAGGGTTGCGGTTTCTGTCGTCATTTTACCTGCTCCACTTGATCGAGATAGTCGCCATAGCCCTCGGCCTCCATTTCGGCGCGCGGGACAAACCGCAAAGAAGCCGAATTGATGCAGTAACGCAAGCCACCACGATCCCGAGGGCCGTCGGGAAACACATGGCCCAAATGGCTGTCGCCATGCGCCGAGCGCACCTCAACCCGCACCATGCCGTGGGTCGTGTCGCGCAGCTCGGCCACATGCGCAGGCTCTATCGGCTTGGTAAAGCTGGGCCAACCGCAGCCGCTCTCGAATTTGTCTGACGAAGCGAACAGCGGTTCGCCAGAGACGATATCGACGTAAATCCCCGCCTCGTGATTGTGCAAATAGCCGCCCGTGCCCGCACGCTCGGTGCCGCTTTGCTGGGTGACGCGGTATTGCTCGGGGGTCAGCTCGGCAATGCGGGCTGCGGATTTGGCATAGGTCTTCATCCTGCGCTTCCTTCTTATGTTGCGATGAATATGGGGCCAGTTGCCGCCGATTTCCATATCCATCGCACAGATGTCATCACGCTACCCGCAGCCCCCTGACCCAAGTGCCGCGCAGACTGGCCGCCTGCCCAATGCGGCGCACGCGGATAATGTCGGCCCGCGCGCCCAAAGTGATCTCGCCACGGTCGGTCAACCCTGTGGCACGCGCAGGGGCCCGCGTCACCGTCGACACCCCCCGCGCCAGATCGCCCCAGATATCGCCCAGCCCCAGCGCCCCCGCCAAAAGCGCCGAGGGCACATAGTCCGACGACAAGATGTCCAGCAAATCCGCCCCCGCAAGCGTCGCCGCCGCCACATTGCCCGAATGCGAGCCGCCGCGGATCAGGTTCGGCGCCCCCATCATCACGGCAATGCCCTGCGCACGACAGGCCGCTGCGGCCTCAAGCGTGGTTGGAAACTCGGCAAAGCGCACACCGTGCACCGCGCTCGTGGCCACCTGCGCCGCTGTCGTGTCATCATGGGACGCCAAGACCGCCCCCAGACGCCGCGAAGACGCCACCGCCTCGGCCTCGTGCTGCGCGCCGATGCGTGCAGACAGGGCCAGCAGCGCCGCTGTATGCGCCTCGAACTCGGCATCGCTCAGCCCATGCTTGCCCTGCATATAGGTGCGAAACTGGCCAAGGTCGCTGAACTGCCGCTGTCCGGGCGTGTGGTCCATCAGCGACACAATGCCGACGCGGTCCTCGGGGTGGAACTTGGCGAACTCCTGCGCCAGAGTTTCAGAACAGACCTCGGCGCGCAGGTGTAGGAAGTGGCTGATGCGCAGGTGGTTCTTGTCCCGCAGCGCCAAGATCTCATCCGCCAACTGCCGCGCATATTCGCCATAGTTCGCGCGCCCGTCCGAGACAATCGACCCCACCCGCAGCGCATCATACACCGTGGTTATCCCGACCGAGGCCAGCTCTGCATCATGCGCAAGAATGGCTGCCACATGTGGCCAGTTGACCTTGGGGCGCGGCTGCAAATGCCGCTCAAGATTGTCGGTGTGCAGCTCGATCATCCCGGGCATCACCAGATCGCCGTCGCAGTCCACCGCCCCCGCAGGCACCCGCACCCCCGTCTCAATCGCGGTGATCTGCCCGTCCACCATGCGCAGGCTTCCCCGCAAAACCTCATCGGCCAGAACAAGCTGCGCATTGGCAAGAATAGTCTCTGTCATTGGTGTCGTCCTATGTGCATGATATTGACAGGTCGGGCAGATCTTTTGTCATCGTCCTGTAACATGACAACGACAGATCTGGGCCCATGGAAAATTTCAAACGCTTTGCCGTCTATTACGCCCCGCCCGCTGGGGCATTTGCCGATCACGCCGCCGCATGGCTGGGCAAAGCCGCGCCTTTTGCGCTGCCCCAATCGCTCAAGCGTGACTGGCAAACCCTGACGCAAGCGCCACGCAAATACGGCTTTCACGGCACCTTGCGCGCGCCCTTTCGCCCCCGCGACGGACTGACCCAAGCCGGAATAGCGGCCCAGATCGCCAAGCTTGCCGCGCGCTTGGCTCCCGTGCAGATGCCCGCGCTGGAGGTGACGGATTTGCACGGCTTTCTTGCCCTGACCCCGCGCGACCCCGCGCCCTTGGATGCTCTGGCGGCCGAGATCGTCAAAGCAACCAACCCGCTGCGCGCCGAGCTGACCGAGCCCGAGATTGCCCGCCGCAAGCCCGAATTGCTGACACCGCGGCAAAGGGCATTGCTGGATGACTGGGGCTATCCCTTTGTTATGGAAGAGTTCCGCTTTCACCTCACCCTTACCGATCAGCTTTACCCGACCGAGATCGCACCGCTGAGCGAGGCCCTGCAGGACTACTTTGCGCCCGTGCTGCCGCAGCCCTTTGTCGTCGATGATCTGTGCCTGTTCGGCGAGGATGCTGCAGGGCGGTTTCATCTGCTGCATCGCTATCGCTTGCGCGGCTGAAGCAGCGCCCACAGAGCGGCCACCCCTTGCGCAACCGTGCCGTCATTGACGACGGTTTGGGCCGCGATCCCTTTGGGCAGCGCATAGCCCGATCGTTCCAACCGTGCAGCGATCTCGGCACGGCTTTCGCGCCCCCGCGCCGCCAACCGCTCGGCCAAGACCTCCGCAGGTGCCGTGACAACGATCACCCTAAGGTCAGGGAACACCGCCCGCGCCCGCAGCAAAGCCCCCCGCGAGCCATTAAAGACCACCGCTTTGGCAGGGTCGATCTGTGCCGCCTCAATGCCATAGAACAGCCCATGCGCCTGCCAATCCAGCGCGAAATCCCCCCGCGCCTTGCGTGCTGCGAACTCGGTTGGGGTGACGCCTTCAAAGTCCTCGCCCCCCGCCTCGGTCGGGCGGGTGATGACACGGCGCACCAACACCAGCTCGGAATACGTGGCGGCCAGAGCGGACAGCAGCGTGTCCTTGCCCGCCCCCGAAGGCCCGACGACCGCGACGATCATGCCGCGCCCACAGGCGTAAACCCCGTAACATCGACCACACGATCACACACCAGATCGCGGGCAGCCTCATCATGGAAGATCCCGACGATCGCCGCCCCCTGCGCCTTGGCGCCTTGGATCAGCGACAAGACCACCTCGCGGTTGGCCCCGTCCAACGACGCCGTCGGCTCGTCCAGCAACAGCACCGGATAGCGATGCGCAAAGCCGCGGGCGATGTTGACGCGCTGCTGCTCGCCGCCCGAAAACGTGGTAGGCGATAGCGACCAAAGCCGCTCGGGGATGTTCAACTGCGCCAACAACTCTGCCGCCCGCGCCCGCGCCGTGTCGGCAGGCACGCCCAGCGACAGCAAGGGCTCGGCCACCACATCCAGCGTCGCCACCCGAGGCACCACCCGCAGGAACTGGCTGACATAGCCCAAAGTCTCGCGCCGAAGCCGGATAATCTCGCGCGGGGACGCCTGCGCCACATCCAGATCTCCGACCCGAATAACGCCACCATCCGCAAGATAATTGCCGTAGATCATCCGCATCAGGGTCGATTTCCCCGATCCCGACCGCCCCATCAGCCCGACACATTCGCCTGCCGCGACCTGCAAATGCCCGCCCGCCATCACGGGGATAACCGAGCTGCCCTGATTGTGCAGCGTGAAAGCCTTGGATAGATTTTCAATATGTATCATCGGGTTATACCTGTAGCACTGAGGACACGAGAAGCTGCGTATAAGCGTGCTGCGGATCGTCCAGCACTTGATCGGTCAGGCCTGTCTCAACCACCCGCCCCGACTTCATCACCATCAGGCGATCTGCCAGCAGCCGCACCACCGCCAGATCATGCGTCACGATAATCACCGACAGCCCCAAGTCGCGCACCAACCCGCGCAGCAGGTCCAACAGTCGCGCCTGCACACTGACATCAAGCCCGCCCGTCGGCTCGTCCATGAACACCAAGCGCGGCCCTGTCACCAAACTGCGCGCGATCTGCAACCGCTGCTGCATCCCGCCTGAGAACTGGCGCGGACGGTCGTCGATACGGCTGGCGTCGATCTCGACGCGGCCCAGCCAATCCGAGGCGCTGGCGCGAATAGCACCATAGTTGCGCGCCCCCACCCCCATCAGCCGCTCGCCGACATTGCCCCCCGCCGAAACACCCATCCGCAAGCCGTCCCGCGCATTCTGATGCACAAAGGCCCAATCGGTGCGGCCAAGCCTGCGCCGCTCGGTCTCGGCCATGGCCAGAACATCGCGCCCGTCAAAGCTGATCTCACCCTGATCGGGGGTCATATGCCCCGCAAGACAGGACAAAAGCGTCGACTTGCCCGAGCCGCTTTCCCCCACGATCCCAAGCACTTCGCCGCCATAAAGATCAAAGGACACATCGGCACAGCCAATCCTTGTGCCGTAATTCTTGCCCAAGCCCGCCACGCGGAACAACGGCTGATCGCCCAGAGTGTCAAACATGCGCCGACTCCTTGCCAAAATGCCCCGCCGCCTGTCGCGATCCGCAAAAATCGGTATCCGAGCACACAAACATCCGCGTGCCTTGGTCGTCAGTGATCACCTCATCCAGATAGCTTTCGCCCGCGCCACACAAATCGCAAAGATGCGGCGCTTTGGTGGGCTCGAAAGGGTGGTCCTCGAAATCAAGGCTCACCACATGCGTATAGGGGGGCACCGCGTAAATCCGTTGTTCGCGGCCCGCGCCAAACAGTTGGATCGCGGCATTGCCCGACAGCTTGGGATTGTCAAACTTGGGGATGGGTGAGGGGTCCATCACATAGCGCCCCTCGACCTTGACCGGATAGGCATAGGCGGTCGAGATTTCGCCGTGGCGGGCGATGTCTTCATAGAGTTTGACATGCATCAGCCCGTATTCCTCAAGCTCGTGCATCTTGCGCGTCTCGCTTTCGCGCGGCTCTAGGAACCGCAACGGCTCTGGGATGGGCACCTGATAGACAAGGATTTGCCCCTCGGTCAGTGGCGTTTCGGGGATGCGGTGGCGGGTCTGAATGACGGTCGCCTCTGCCGTCGCTTCGGTGGTCGCGACCCGTGCTGTGCGCTCAAAGAACTTGCGGATCGACACGGCGTTGGTGGTGTCATCCGCGCCTTGGTCGATCACCTTCAGACGGTCCTCGGGCACCAAACACGCCGCCGTCACCTGCACCCCGCCCGTGCCCCAACCATAGGGCATCGGCATCTCGCGGCTGGCAAAGGGCACCTGATAACCCGGGATGGCAATGCCCTTCAGAATGGCGCGGCGGATCATCCGCTTGGTCTGTTCGTCCAGATAAGCAAAGTTGTATTCGGCCTGCATGGTCATTCCCCTGCCCCCGCCAAAGCCTCGGCCCGCAAGCGGCGCACCAGCTCCAATTCGGATTGAAAATCAACGTAATGCGGCAGCTTGATATGCTCTAAGAAACCGCTGGCTTGGATGTTATCGCAATGCGACAGCACAAATTCGGCATCACGGACGGGCGCGCCCTCGGTCTCTTCGCCCAGCTCTGCGCCGCGCAAGGCACGGTCAACAAGGCTCATCGAGATCGCCTTGCGCTCGGATTGACCAAAGACCAGACCATAGCCGCGGGTGAACTGCGCCGGTGCGGTTTTCGAGCCCGCGAATTGGTTCACCGTCTCGCATTCGGTGACCTCGATCTCGCCGATCTCGACGGCAAAGCCAAGCTCGGGGATGTCCATCTCGACCGCGACTTTGCCGATGCGCAGCTCGCCCACAAACGGATGCGTGCGCCCATAACCGCGCTGGCTTGAATAGGCGAGCGACAGGATAAAGCCCTCATCGCCCCGCGCCAAAGCTTGCAGCCGCAGCGGGCGGTCGGCGGGCAGTTCCAGCGGCTCGCGGGTCAAATCGCGCGGGGTGGCATCAGAGGCGGGCTCGGACTCGATCAACCCGTCGCGGTCCAGCATCTGCGCCACGCGCGGCACCGCCACAGGGTCGCAAGTCGCCTGCGCCGCCACGGGCAGCTCGCCCTCCGCCGCCAGCGCAAAGTCGATCAAGCGGTGCGTATAGTCAAAGGTCGGCCCCAAGATCTGCCCCCCCGGAAGGTCCTTAAACGTCGCCGAAATGCGGCGGTCCGGCACCATGGCCGAGGTCTCTATCGGCTCTGACGCGCCAAAACGCGGCAACGTCGTGCGATAGGCGCGGATGAGAAAAATCGCCTCGATCAGATCGCCCCGCGCCTGTTTGATCGCCAGCGCCGCAAGATCGGCGTCAAACAGCGACCCCTCGGCCATCACGCGATCAACCGAGAGCTTCAACTGCTCGCGGATTTGCGCAACGCCCAGCTCTGGCACAGAGGGATTGCCGCGCCGCTCTTCGGCCAGCCAAAGATGCGCGTTTTCAATCGCCCGCTCGCCGCCTTTTACTGCAACATACATTCAGACAGCCTCCACATAGGTCGAGCGCGGCAGCCCCGCCAAGCGGTCGCCACAGGTCAGCAGAAAGTCCAACCCCATCGGGAACAGCGCCCGATTGGCCTGAAACGCCGCGATCTCGGGCAGGCTCAGCCATGCCTCGGTCGCAATCCCCGCCCCCGTCAGCCGCGCGTATTTAGGCTCTAACTCAGGGATTTCGACGATCAGCGTCGCCGAGCGGTCAGGATAATCCGGCAAGCCAATCGCAAAGCGATGCAGCGGCGCCAGATCCGTCCAAGCCCCCACCGCAAAGCTTGCTGCCTCAGCCGCCACCAAAGGCGCGCCGATGTGAAAGCGCAGCCAATCCCGCACCGCCGCGCAATCCGCCGCCCCCGCAAGATGCACAGGCGTCGTCGCATCCGCCAAGGTCAGCAGCGCACACCCCGCCGCCACCGACAAGGGTGCGGGCGGCGTCGCCCCCGTCACCACCTCGATCCGACCAGGCCGCGCCATGGCCTCAAGGATGGCACGAAAGCTGCGCGCCGATTGCGCTGCGGGATCTGCAAAGCCCCCCGAAAGCGCCTGTGTCAGAGCCTTCATTCCGCCTCTCCTCGCACCATCGTAAAGAATTCAACCTTGGTCGCGGCGGCCTTTTCGGCCCGCACCCGCGCGCGCTGCGCTGCCGCAGCCTCCAGCTTGGCCAGCACTTCGGCCTCAATCCGTGCGGCCCCGGCGCCCTGCATCAGCGCATCCAAAACCGCCGCCCTTACCGCATGATCGCGTGAGCGGCCCTGCACATAGGCATGGCCCACCGCGCCATCCTCAAGCCGCAGGGCACAGCGCGTCACGCTCACCTCGCCCAAGTTGAACGCCGCCCCCACGCCCCCTGCCCGACCGCGCACCATCACCGTGCCAACCTCTGGACCGCGCAACAGCTCGTGCGCTGGCAGGTCGGGCAACAGCGCTGCCAGATCGGCCACAGGGGCCTTCGCCGCCAAGCCCATCCAGCGCTGCCGCGCCTCGGTCTGCTCTTGAGTTTCCATGCTCCGCCCCTTTTCGACAGCTTGCAGATTTGTCTAGTGCACTATACAACTAGACAAATACTGCCCGACTTTGCGCGCCAGCACAATTTCAAAACTGTGAAGATTGGATGATGGTTTTATGACAGACGCCCCCCGCACCTCGCTTTGGCAGACCATCGCCAGCACCCTTGACGCCGAGATCGCCCAAGGCAGCTATCGCACCGGCGACAAGCTTCCGACCGAAGCCGAGCTGGCGCTGCGCTTTGGCGTCAACCGACACACCATCCGCCGCGCCTTGGCGCAACTGGCCGAGGCAGGGACGGTGCATGCGCGGCGCGGATCGGGGGTGTTTGTGACGGCTGATCCTGTCGACTATGCCATTGGGCGGCGGGTCAGCTTTTCGCAAAACCTTGCCGCGAATGGGCGTATTGGCTCGAACCAAAACACCCGTGCCGAGACGCTGGCCGCAACCCAGATCGAAGCGCAGGCGCTTGGGCTTGATGCGGGCGCGTTGGTGCATGTGATTGAGGGCATCTCGCTGGCGGATGGGCAGCCGATTGCCCTGTCGCGCTCGGTCTTTCCGGCGGACCGCTTGCCCGATTTCTTGCAAGCCATGGCGCAACTGGCCTCGGTGACGGCGGCGCTCAGGGCCTGCGGCGTTGGCGATTACACCCGCGCCTCGACACGGTTGACCGCGACTTCGGCCACCGCCGTCCAAGCCGCAGCGCTCCACATCCCCCAAGGCGCGCCGATCCTGCGGTCCGAAGCCATCAACATCGACGCCCAAGCCCGCCCTATCGAATTTGGCCGCACGTGGTTCGCAGGCGAGCGCGTCACCCTCACCATCCAACCCGACTGACCCTCTGTCACATCGGCGTCACGCAGCCGCGCTATCTGGGGCCTTTTGCAGCCACGAGGTCCGCCATGCCCCAAATCGCCCCGCTTCGCCTGACTGGCGCGGCTGTCCTGACGCCAGAGGGCTTTGCGCCCCATGCCATCACCATAGAGCAGGGCCGCATCAGCGACAGCCCCGCGCAAGAGGTTGATCTGACGGGCTATCTTGTGCTGCCGGGGATTATCGACCTGCATGGCGACGGCTTTGAGCGACACCTAACCCCGCGCCCTTCGGCCCCGTTCGACAAGGCGCAGGCTCTTGCCTCGGCCGCAGCCGAGCTTGCAGCAAATGGCATCACCACCGCTTGGCTCGCGCAAAGCTGGTCATGGGAGGGCGGCTTTCGCTCTGGTGCCGCGACCGAGGCTTTGCTCGCAGCACTGTCCGAAACCCGCGCCACGCTTTTGCCCGATGTGCGCGTGCAAATCCGACTGGAAACCCATGTCGTGCCTGAACACGCCGCCGTCCGCCAAGCGGTCATCGCGCATCAGGTCGACTATGTGGTGTTCAACAATCACCTGCCCGAAGCGGTTGATCTCTTCAACGCCTCGCCCGACAAATTCGCCAATTGGGCCGCGCAGCATCGCTTGACCAGCCCGCAGATGATGCAGCTTGTCCGCGCCGCCCAAGAGCAAGACCCCGAGGTCGACGCGGCCCTGACCCGCTTGGCACAAGACTTTGCCGCGCAGGGTTTGCGGATGGGGTCGCATGATGACCCCTGCGCCCAAACCCGCGCGCGTTTTCGTGGCTATGGTGCCGCGATCTGCGAGTTCCCGATCAGCTTTGATGCCGCCCAAGCCGCCCGCGATGCAGGCGAGCCCGTGTTGATGGGCGCGCCCAATGTGGTGCGCGGTGGCAGCCAATCGGGCAATATCGCCGCCGAAGATCTGGTGCGTGCAGGGCTTTGTGATGCGTTGGTGTCGGATTACTATTATCCCGCCTTGGCGCAGGCCGCCTTTGCTTTGGCTGATCGCGGTGCCTGCGATCTTGCGGCGGCGTGGCGGATGATCTCGACGGCCCCAGCACGCATCTTTGGGCTGACAGATCGCGGCAGCATCGCTTTGGGCCAGCGCGCCGATCTGGTGGTGGTCAACGCCGAAACCCGCCAGCCCGAGATGACACTTTGCGCAGGGCGGGTCGCGCATCTGTCGGGCGGGCTTGCGGCACGAATGCTGGCAAAAGCGGCCTAAGGTCAGCCGCCGTAGGTCTCTAGAAACGCCTCGATGGGCAGCGTGCGGAAATCCAACAGCGCCGCACGCAGCCGCGCGTGGTCCCAATCCCACCACCCAAGCGTCAAAAGCCGCTCTGCAATCTGCGGCGCAAAGCGGGCGCGCAGCGGCACCGCTGGCACCCCCGCGACGATAAGATAGGGCGCGACATCGCGGGTCACCACCGCCCCCGCAGCCACCACCGCGCCCGCGCCAATCGTCACGTCCGGCTTGATAATCGCGCCGTGACCAATCCAGGTGTCCGGCCCGATCACCGTCCGCCGCTGCGATCGAGCGTCAAAAAACGCGGCATCATCATCGGCATCGTCCCAGTAATAACTTGACCGATACAGAAAGTGATGCTGGCTCGCTTGCCCCATCGGATGATCGGTCGGACCAATCCGCGTCATCGCGGCTATATTGGCGAACTTGCCGACCGAGGTGTTGGCGATATCCGAAAGCCGCTCGCAATAGGCGTAATCGCCAAAGTCACTGTGAAGCACGCGACACCCCGCCCCCACCTCGCAATAGGCACCAAAGCGGCTGTTGCTGACCTCGGCGTCTGGGTGCAAGAACGGCTCTAATGCAGAGAGTTTCGGCATGTGTAGGCCCTATCCTTTGATCAGCTTGCGGCGCAGCCAGCTTGACAGCGCATCCATCAAAATCACCATCAGAACAATAAGCACCATGTAATAGGCCACCTTTTCCCAATCGCGCTGGGTCTGAATCGCCTGCGTGATCAACAACCCGATGCCGCCGCCCACAATCGCACCAATCACCGTGGCCGAGCGCGTGTTGCTTTCAAGAAAATAGAGCACTTGGCTTAGCAACACCGGCACGATCTGAGGGATGACGCCAAAGCGCACCTGCTGCACACGGTTCGCACCGGTCGAGCGCAGGCCCTCGACTTGCTTTTCGTCTATGTTCTCAAGCCCTTCTGAGAACACTTTCCCAAACGTCCCCGTATCCGTAATCATCATCGCCAGCGCCCCCGTCATTGGCCCAGGACCAAAGGCGCGCACCAGAAACAGCGTCCAGATCAGCCCATCCACACCACGGATAAAGTCGAACACACGGCGGATACCAAAGCGGGCGGGCGCGACCTTGTTAAAGTTACGCGCCGCGACAAAAGCCAGCGGCAGCGCGATGATCGCAGCCCCAAGCGTGCCCAAAACCGCCATCAGCAGCGTCTCTCCGACCGCCCAAGCGACGATATTATGCCGCCAGATCGCGTTGGTCCAAAAGTCATGCGCCATGCCCGCGATGTTCGACCGCGCAGGGTCAAGCCTGTCGCCAAACACCGCAAGCTGTGCCAGCTTGCCCCAACTGCGGCCCGCAAAATCGCTGTCGAGGGTGAAGAAAAACATCTCCCACCCAGCTTGGTATCTAAAGGTCTCGATCTTCGAGCGTGAATAGGAAAACCGCCCCGCATCCGTGGTAATCGCCACCCGATTGGGTGCAGCACTGATCCACGCAGGCAAAGGCTGCGGCGCGTCCAAGGCGACTTTGCCATCCACCAACCGCAGGTTCACCGTGCCATAATCGGGGATCACATAGCTTGCCGCGCCGCCCACGCCATAGGTCACCACATGGCCGCCGCCCAGATCCAGCGTCGTCGTGCCGTTTTGCACTTTAATCCAGTCGGGATAATGCTCGGGGGAATAGACGCCCTTGCGCTCGCCCTCAATCGACACGCTGAGCGCATCGGTGCGGGTGTCTTGGGTGACATGGGTTTTGTAGGACCAAAAATCGCCAAACAAGATCGCGGCATTGTCCAGCCGCGCCCGCGCCGCCAGCCCCGCCACATCAAAGGCAATGGCTGCATAAATCAGGTACAGCAGAAGTGCCGCCGGTATCCCCAAAGCCATCGCCCGCTTGCGCGAAAAGGCTTGCGTCACGGCCAAAGCGATCGGCGCATAGTGTGGATTGATCGTCGTCATAGCGCGGCTCCTTTTACCAGCCGATGGCGGATGCGGTCCGAGATTTGGTCAATCACCATGATCGCCAGAAACAGCAGAGCAAAGATGCCCACGACATCATCATAGCGCCCCTGCCCCCACTGCATCGCCAGCTTGAGGTCATAGCCAAGCCCGCCCGCCCCAACAAAGCCCAAGATCGCCGAGGCCCGCACGTTGACCTCAAGCCGCAGAAGCCCATAGGAAATCCAGTTCGGCGCGACCTGCGGGATCACGCCCAACAGCATCCGCTGCGACCACGAGGCCCCGACCGAGGCCAACCCCTCCATCGGTTTGGGGTCGGCATTTTCAGCGACCTCCGAGAACATCTTGCCCAAAGCGCCAGCCGTATGCAGCGCAATCGCAATCACCGCAGGCACCGGACCGGCACCCAAAACAAAGATCAGCATCAGCGCGATAATCAGCTCGGGGATGGCGCGCAGCACGTCCGTGATCCGCCGAAACACCCCAACCAACCGGGGCCAAGGCGCCAGCCCGTTGGTGGCAAACAGCGACAGCACACAGGCCACCACCCCCCCCAACAGCGTCGAGACCAAAGCGATGTTTAGGGTCTCGATCAGCGAGGGGATATGCGACAGAAACACCGCAGGCACCAAGGCGCGCTTTTCCCACGCCTCGCGGATGACCTCGGCTGGAAACTGGAACACATGGCTAAGGCCCGACCAGAAACCACCCGCGTTGCGGCCCTCGGCGACCTGCCAGCCCGAAGCAAAAACCACCGCGAAGAACAGCAATAAAACCCCGCCATAGAGCCGCTTTCGCCGCACCATGCCAAGGTAATCATCGCGCAGCACCGCCGCTGATTTTGGGATATATCGGGGGGCTGCCAGATCAGTCATCTTTACCTCGCAATAAAACGGGCCGCAGTCTGATCTGCGGCCCGATGTCGTTTAGAAGATCAGTTGCCTTCGGACAGCTTGCGTGCCGCGATGATGCCGTCAAACTCGGCGTGGGTGACCGGAACAAAGTCCTTTGCATCGCCCGCAGCCACACCATAAGCGCAGGTCGCATCGGTTTCCCACAGATCAGCGGTAACCTTGGTGACCTTGTCCTTAACGTCTTGTGGCAGCGCTTTGCGCAGAACCATCGGGCCTTCTGGGATCAACTTGGATTTCCAGATCTGGACCAGATCGTTCATATCGACCAGACCCGAGTCCGCAGCCTTGCGGAAAGCGCCCGAGTTATAGCCGTCTTCCCAGTTGCCCAGACCGTCCGCCCAAGACACGCCCGCCGCATAGTCACCATTGGCCACGCCAACGATGGTCTGCTCGTGACCACCCGAGAATTTCACCTCGCCAAAGTACTGATCCAGCGGGCCGTAGGTCTCGGTCAACTCGGCACCGGGGACCAGATAGCCCGAGGTCGAGTTCGGGTCACCAAAGGCGAAAACCTTGCCCTTGGCATCTTCGATCGAGGTGATGCCGCTGTCGGCGCGCGCAAAGGCAAACGAGTAATAGCCCGTGGAGCCATCGACGTTTTGCTTGGTCAGCGCGACCTCAACCGCTTCGGGGTCGGTCAGATAGATTTTGGCATAGGACGAGGCCCCAAGCCACGCCATGTCAATCGTGCCGCCCAACATACCCTGAATAACGCCGTCATAATCGGCAGGGGTAAAGACTTTGACTGGCACGCCCAGCTCGGCCTCGATCAGCGCGCGATAGCATTCGTTCGACGCCGCGCGGTCCTGCGCGTTCTCGCCGCCCAGAATGCCGACGTTGAATTCTTTGATCTCTTGTGCGCCAGCAACGCCCGTCAGAGCCGTGGTCATACCAAGGGCCAAAAGCAGCTTTTTCATAGGAACTCCATAGGGTTATTTGAGGTCAGATAAGGGGACATGCTAGCTCAGCATGGTTTCGACATAGGCCACATCGGCCGCATCATCCGCGGGCATCGCGGTCGAGGTAGCGGATTCGTTAAAGTCGGCATCGGCGCCATAGATGTCGCGCGCCACACCGGTCGAAAGCTGTTCTGGACGGCCATCAAACACGATCCGCCCGTCGCGCATCCCGATCACGCGGTCACAATAGCGCCGCGCCGTATCAAGGGTGTGCAGGTTGGCAATGACCATGCGGCCATCCTCGACGTTGATCTGGCGCAGCGTGTCCATCACGATTTTGGCGTTCATCGGGTCAAGCGAGGCAATCGGCTCGTCGGCCAGAATGATCTTGGGGTCTTGCATCAACGCGCGCGCAATCGCGACGCGCTGTTGCTGGCCGCCGGATAAGGCTTCGGCGCGCTTGGGGGCCTGCTCGGCGATGCCAAGGCGGTCAAGAATATCAATCGCTTTGAGGATGTCATCGCGCGACCACATGTTGAACATGGTCTGCACCGTCGAGCGGCGGTTCAGCACGCCGTGCAGCACGTTCGACACCACATCCATTCGCGGCACAAGGTTGAACTGCTGAAAGATCATCGCGCATTGGCTTTGCCATTTGCGGGTTTGGGCGCCACGCAGCGCAAGGATATCTTGACCATCGACAAGGATCTCGCCCGAAGAGGCATCCGTCAGACGGTTCATCATCCGCAAAAAGGTCGACTTGCCCGCCCCAGACCGCCCGATGATGCCGACAAAGGCGGGGCGGTCGACGGTAAAGCTGGCCCGATCAACGGCCTTTTTGTCCCCAAACAGGCGGGTCACGTTTTTGACAACAAGCACGGCCATCTCCTTCAGAACTTGAGGTTGGATAGCGTGCGAATGTAACGGCGGGCCGACACCGATATGAAGGTTTGGTAAACACTGCCCCGCAGCCAAGGCCCAAGCAAAAGGGCCAGCAACTTGCGTCACTGGCCCCAAATCCGCGCTGATCTCCGCGAGGTCTAGCCGCGCCGCAGCGGGTTGCTCCACGCCCTTTTACCCGCGCGATCAATCACCGTGACCCGCAACCAAGGCGAGGTCGCACAGCGCCCCAATTTGATCGTGGTGCGTGTCATCGAATGGCCATGCACCGCCTGCGCCGCGGTGCCGTGACCCTGCACAATCACCGAGACCGCAGCACTGCTCTCGACGATGACTTCCGTCGCGGTGATCTCGACATGATGCAGCTCCGGCCCCTGACTGGAGTAAAACTCCCCCGCCTTGAGCGCTGCAAGCAATGCCTCGGGCGTCAGCGCTTGGGATTTCACCATCACCCAGCCGCCAAAGTGGTCAGGCTCGGAGAAATGCGCATCATCCGTAGCGACCAGCGACAGAGCGCGCCCTTCGGACAGCAACAGGTCCGCATACTGAAAGCCGTCGGGCCGATCACAGCCCATCGCGCATCCGTGGTTGTAGATCTCGACCGCATGGGCCGAGGTCAGGCTGCGGGCGTCATCGAGCGTCATTCCCGACCATTGCGGGTGCGCGACCGCGACAAAGGCCCCTGCATCGACCGCGCGCTTGGCGATCTCGGGGCCGGTTTCTTGCCCCTCGACCGCAACAAAACCGGGCGCATTCGCCGGGGTAAAATCTGCGGGCAGCCCCACCGCCAGAATGTGCCAAAGCTCGCCATTCTGCATCGCGCCCGAATGCAGCTCTGCCCCCAAAAGAGTGGTAAAACCCTCAGACCGAAACGCCGTGGTGTCGGCAACCGGATAGCCATAAATGCCAATCATATGATCGGTGAGAGCGATGAAATCATAGCCCTCGGCCTGATAGCGGCGGCAGACCTCTTCGGGTGCCAAAATGCCATCGGACAGCGTGGAATGGGTGTGCAGATTGCCACGGTAAAAGCGGCCAGCGGCGGCAAAGGCGGAAAGAATCATGCTGAAACCTCGGGTAAAAGAAGAAGATCATCGTGCGCAAACCATACATCGGTTTGCGCGCCGACAGTGGGAATCGTCGCATCGGCGCGGTTGAACATATCGACGCTGACGGCTTGGCCCGCAACCTCGACCTGCGCACGGATCACCGAGCCCAGAAAGTTGCTTTGCAGCACCCGCCCTTGCAACGACAGCGTGTCATTTGGCCGCCGCTCCAGCGACAGCGCTTCTGGTCGCAACGCCACGGTGATCGCCACACCTTGCGCCAAGCCCGTCAACTGCAGCCCCGTGACGTCCGTGCCCGCAAAGCGAATGCTATCCGCCCCCGCCACCTGCGCGCCAAAGGTGTTCAGCTTGCCGACGAACTCTGCGACAAAGCGCGTGGTGGGGCGGTTATAGATCTGCGCAGGCGAGCCGATCTGATCCGCGCGGCCCTTGTGCATCACCACCACCCTGTCCGAAATCGACAGGGCCTCTTCTTGGTCATGCGTCACGAAAACGGTGGTGATCCCCAACTCTCGCTGAATGCGGCGGATATCATCGCGCAGACTGGTCCTGATCTGCGCATCCAGCGCCGACAAAGGCTCGTCCAGCAACAAAAGGTTCGGCTTTGGCGCCAAGGCCCGCGCAAGCGCCACGCGCTGCTGCTGCCCACCCGAAAGCTGATAGGGATAGCGGTCGCCCAGATGCCGCAGCGCGATCAGCTCCAGCATCTCATCCACGCGCCGTGCGATCTCGGGGGCCGCCATGCCCGCGATTTTCAGCCCAAAGGCTACGTTATCGCGCACCGACATATTTGGGAAAAGAGCATAGGCCTGAAACACCATACCGATTTTGCGACGGCTGGCCGGCAGGCTTGTGACATCCACACCGCCCACACGGATTGCGCCACTGGACGGCGTCTCGAACCCCGCAATCATGCGCAGCACCGTCGTCTTGCCGCAGCCCGATGGCCCTAGGAATGAGATGAACTCGCCCGGCTCTACAGCAAGGTCAAAATCGCGCACGACAGTATTGGCACCAAAGGATTTGGTGATGCCGCTTAGGGTAAGAAAGCTCATGGCTGCGCCTTTTCGACGGTTCGTGCCGCGCGCGCTTGAAACAGGCGCTGGCCGGGCTTGAGGGTGGCAAAGACTTCCATCAGGGCCATGCAGACCCATGTGAAGGCAAAAGCCATGACCGCCAGAGCGGCTGGTTGATAGGCAAAGTCCTGCCCCATCTGCACCAGATAAGGCCCAAAGGCGGGACGGTTCAGCAGGCTGGTCATCACGAACTCGCCCAAAGAAATCGAGAACGTCAGAAACGCCCCCGAGACGATGGCCGAGCGGATATTGGGAAAGATCACAAAGGCAATCGTGCGCAACCGCGAGGCACCAAGGCTCTCGGCGGCTTCGGTCAGCGTCGCGATATCAATCGACGCCATGCCATTATCAACCGCCCGATACATATAGGGAATCGACAGCACCACATAGCCGATCACCAACAGGATATTGGTGCCCGTCTCGCTCATGGTCAGCGGTAAGATCGAGTTGGTGCCGTAAATCCGCACATAGCCAAAGACCAAAACCACAGGCGGAATAATCAGCGGCATCAGGCTGAGAAACTCGATCACAGGGCGCATTTGCGGCACCCGCAAGCGCACCCAATAGGCCGTCGGCACCACGATCAAGATGCCCAGAACGATCGCAAACAGCGAAGCAATGGCAGAATATCCCAAGACGCTGAGGAAAAGGTCGCTCTCGAACACCGAGCGATAGGCGTCGAACGACAGCTCGCCGCGCTTCATCTTGAGAGAAAAGCTAAAGGTCGCGATCAAGGGGATGATGAAAAACGCAGCGCCCAGAACTGCGATGGCGATGGCTAGGATCGGCGTGCGGCGGCTCATTTCTGCCACCTCTCGGCCTTGCGGCGCAGGATGAAATAAAGCGAGTTAGACAGCCCCATAATCAAAATCATCCCCACCGCCAGCGCATATCCAAGGTTGGGATTATACAGCACATTGCCCCTGATCTGCTGAAACAGCACAATCGGCACCACCGGAAAGTTCGCCGAGGTCAGCGCATAAATCGTCGCAAGCGTGCCAAAGGCATTGGCAAACAACAGCAAGAAACAGCCCAAAACCGAAGGCGCCAACAGCGGCAACGCCACCCGCGTCAGATACTGGCGCCGCGTCGCGCCAAGGCTCTCGGCGGCTTCGCGCCATTCTGGGCGCAGGCCCTCAAGCGCGGGCGTGATCATCAGGATCATCAGCGGCAGTTGGAAATACAGATAAGTCAACGCCAGCCCCCAAAAGGAAAACAGGCTGAACCCAGCGGCATAGATATTGATGCCAAACAGCTCGCGCAGCACCAAGGTCACCAGCCCCAGCCGCCCCAGCGTGGCGATAAACGCAAAGGCCAGCGGCACGCCCGCAAAGTTCGACGCAACCCCAGAAAAGGTCATAAACGCCCGCCGCACCCAAGACGGCAACCCACCCAGCAGCAAGGCATACCCCAAGGCCAAACCAAACACCGTGCCCATCAACGCCGAAGCAAGGCTCAGGCGGATCGACAGGCTGTAGGACCCAAGGATTTCGGGCGAGGACAGCGACAACATGGTATCGAACGAATAGCGCCCGTCCGGCGTCTGCATCGCGCCATTGATCAGGTAAAACACAGGCGCAATCAGAAACAGCAGCGCAAACAGCAAAAACGGCACAAGGCCAAGCCAAGACCAGTTGAACGACGCCAAGCGCCGCATGTTGCGCGGCGGGGCGGGAAGAGAAGGCTGCGACAAGGGATATTCCGACTGCAAAAGGGACGGGCGGCAGGCGCAAACCTGCCGCCCAAGGTTTAGGCCAAGGGCTTATTTGACGCCCATTTCCTTGCCCCAGTTTTCCGCGATGGCGGCTTTGGCTTCGGCTTGCTGGTCCAAAGTCGGGAACACGGCCTTGGCGTAGTTCTCGGCAGGTGGCAGCTTGTCCAGCAGGTCTTGTGGGATCGCACCACGCTCGGCCAGATCGTTAAAGCGGATCGGGTGGCAATAGCCTGCCAGCCACAACAGCTGCCCCTCGTCGGAATAGATATACTCCATCCAGAGCTTGGCCGCGTTCGGGTGCGGCGCATAGGCCGAGATCGCTTGCACATAAACGCCCGCGATCACCGCATCGGTTGGCACCACGACTTCGACAGGCGGGTTCCCAGCCAGCGTGTCACGCATTGCCAACAGGTTGTAATCCCAGTCGAAATAGATCGGCGTCGTACCCTGCGCGAGGTTTTGCGAGTTGCCATTGACCGGCACATAGTTGCCGTTGGCTTTCATGCCCTTGAAGAACTCGATGCCCTTGTTCAGCGCGTCCGCGCCCGCGGTGCCGCCCTGCGAAACGCCTGCGGCATAGACGGTCATCATCGTGCTATTGCCCGTGCGCGGATCGCCCTGAAGCGCCACGCCATTGGCATAGGCGGCATCCATCAGCCCCGCAAAAGTGGTCGGCGCATCAGGATAGACATCCTTGTTCACACCAAAGCCGAGCACGCCATAATAGTCGCCATACCAAAAGCCCTCTTCGTCCTTGGCATCCGCTGGGATCGAATCCCAAACCGAGACTTTGTAAGGCTGCAACAGCCCGTCCGCCTTGGCTGCAGGACCGAACGACAGGCCAACGTCGATCACGTCAGGCGCTTGCGGACCGGTGTTGCCCTTGTTCGCCTTGATCGCCTCAAGCTCGTCCGCCGAGCCTGCATTCGGGTTCAGCTCGTTGACGTCGATGCCGTATTTAGCCTTAAAGCCCTCGATCACCGCGCCATAGCCACACCAGTTGTGCGGCAAGGCGATGGTCGTCAGCATGCCCTCGGCCTTGGCGGCATCAATCAGCTCTTGGCTTGGCTCTGCAAAAGCGGCGGTCATAGACAGCGCCGATACGCTGGCCAACAGCGGCAAAGCGAAACGCGAATATTTGGTCATCTTCGATCTCCCAAGGAAGGGCTCGCGCCCAAGCAAGCAACACGCCTGCGTTGGCGTAGAGCTACGAGGGCGAGGTAACAGAATTATTATTGCTGCAAGACAGTTGTGTGACGCAGGGCTTTGGGGCAGCAATAGCGCCACGCAGTGTAATTAAATTACACCAAGCGCGCCGATGCGCCGCTTGCAGCTTGCGCATCCACTTAAAAATTCCATAGTGTGAAAATAAATTACGCGAGGGCCCGCCATGACCGATAAACGTCTGATCCGCTATGATATCGCCGATCCCCAAGCTGGGGGGCAACGTCGTCCCTTTGCCAAGGCCGTGCGTGCAGGGGATTATGTGCATGTCTCGGGGCAAGTTCCCACGATCAACGGCGAAGTGGTCAGCGGCGGTATCGTCGCCCAAACCGAGGCCGTGATTGCCAATATCAAGGCCGTGCTCGCGCTTGCGGGGTGCGGGCTTGAGGATGTGATCAAGGTTAACTGCTGGCTTGAAGACCCGCGCGATTTTTCAAGCTTTAACGCCGTGTTTGAAAAGCACTTCATCGACCATCCGCCTGCGCGCTCGACGGTGGAATCGCGGCTGATGATTGACGCCAAGGTCGAGATTGACGCGATCGCGTGGAAGCCCCTGTGAAAATTCTGATCCACCCACATGCCGAAAGCGCCGCCGATTGCGTGGCCAAACTGCTTGTGGCTCGGCTGCAAACCGACCCCTCCACTGTGCTTGGCCTCGCCACGGGTGGCACGATGGAGGCCGTTTATGCGCGGCTCATCATCGCCCATAAGGCAGGTGTGCTTAGCCTTGCGCAGGCCACCAGCTTTAATCTGGACGAATATGTCGGCCTCTCGCCCGAGCACGCGGGGTCCTATTGGCATTACATGCGCCAGCATTTGTTCGATCACGTCGATCTGCCAGCATCCCGCGCGCATCTGCCCCGCGGTGATACCGCCGATGCAGCCGCCGAGGCCGACCGTTATGAGGCCGCGATTGTCGCGGCGGGTGATATCGGCTTGCAGCTTTTGGGGCTTGGGGCAAATGGGCATATCGGCTTTAACGAGCCCACCTCCAGCCTGACCTCGCTGACGCGTATCAAGACGCTGACGCGCTCGACCCGCGAGGCGAATGCGCAGTATTACAACAGCTTCGATGAGGTGCCACGCCTTGCGATCACCATGGGCATCGGCACGATCATGCGGGCGCAAGAGGTGGTGTTGCTTGCCTATGGCGCAGCCAAAGCCGATGCTGTCGCGGCGCTGATTGAGGGGCCGCTGTCGGCGGCATGTCCGGCCTCGATTTTGCAGATGCACCGGCATGTGACTGTAGTGATCGACGAGGCCGCAGCGGCAAAGCTGACCCTGCGCAGCTATTACGACGCGGTTCACCCCAACGGTGGTGCGCCGATCTGATCCAAAGCGCGGCGGAGCGCCCGCACGCGGTCAACATCCGTGGCGCGGGCACCTTCGGGCTGAAAACCAAAGGCGCGCACTTTGGCGTCCTGCGCTTCTGGCTTGGCAACCGAAGCCGAGGCGTGGATTTCCCGCAGATCAAAGGCCGCCGCAAAGCGCGCCGCATTCTGCGCGCTGACCCCGCCCCCCGGCATAACGGTGATACCGCTGCGCGCCATCTGTGCCAGCCGCGCTAAACCCGCCTCTGCCGTCACAGCGCCACCAGAAGACAGCACCCGCCCAATCCCCAAAGCGCGGCACTGCGCCATCGCCTCGTCAATGTCGGGCACAAGGTCAATCGCGCGGTGCAGCGTCACATCCATGCCCCGCGCCGCCGCCATCAGCTCGGCCAGCACGCCCGTATCCAACCGCCCATCGCCCCGCGATGCTCCGATCACCACGCCCGCCAATCCCGCCGCACGCGTGGCTGCGATCTCGGCTTGCATGGCGCGCACCTCAGCCTGCGACCAGACGAAATCACCCGCCCGTGGTCGGATCATCACCATCGTCGCCACGCCTGCCTCCGACGCAAGCGCCATCACCCCCACCGAGGGCGTCAGCCCCCCCAAGGCCAACGCGGCACAAAGCTCGATGCGATCAGCCCCGCCTTGCACGGCGGCGGTGATGCCCGCAGCTTCGTCAACGCAGATCTCAAGACAGATGCGTGCCATTGCGCCCTCGCTCCAATGCCAAGAGCAAAACCGCCCCCGCCACCCCAATACCGCCCGACAAAACCGCCGTCACCCCATAGCCGCCAAACCGCGTGCCCAGCGCAAAAACCACCGCCCCAAGTGCGCCGCCAAGGAACATATTCACCGACAACAGTGATGCCGACAGCCCCGGCCTCTCGCGGATCAGATCAAGCAGATAACCAATCGGCAAGGACACCAGCGCCGCCGCCGAAAATCCGGCAATGCCGCTTGCAACATAGACATGCCAAGGCGCGCTCGCGACCGCAAGCGCTGCCATGTAGCCAAGGTAAAGCACCGCCGCGAACAAAAGCGCCGACAAGGTTTGATGCCCGCGCACCGCCCAAGCCCAAAAGATCATGAACACAACCTCCAGTGCCGCCACCATGCCAACAAGATAACCGATATCCTCGGCTTGACCGCCCGCGCGCCCTGTCACGATCAACGGCAGCACCGCCGCATTGACGTGCAACACCTGCGAGATCAGCGCGATGCCCAGCACTTTACCCAGCAGAACAGGCGACCCAAGCACGCGCAAATCCGTCAGCGCAGGACGCGGGCGATCGGGCGCGGGCACGTCGCGCGGCATCCCAAAAGCGATGGTCAGCACGCAAACCGCCGAAAACGCCGCCGCAATCGCCCAAGCCCAGATCATGCTGTCTTGCCCGCGCAGCGCCAGCCCGACGATCCCTGGCACCAGAACCCATGCCAGCGACACCATAATCCGCATCAGCGCATTGACGATGCGAGCTTCTTCCGGCGCGAATTGGTCAGTCTGCGCCCGCACCGCGCCAAACAGCATCGAGTTGGTCGCATGAAACAGTGCCAGCGGCCCGATACTGGCGATGGCAAAGCTCAACGGCGAGGGAAAGGCAAACACCATGCCATAGCCCAAAATCCCAAAGCTAGAGACGAAAATCAGCGGCCCGCGATAGCTGCCGAACCGGTCCGACAGCATCCCCGCCGCCACCGCGACCGCCACATAGCCTACCGAGCCGATTAGCCCAATCGCCGCATAGCCCGCATCCGACAGCCCAAGCTCGCGGATCGCCAGCATCGACTGATACGGAGACGTCGCCGCCCCCGCAAAGCCATAGAGCAAAATCGCCAGCGCCGCCGCGCGCACCCCGGCATGGCGGCGCAAAATCCCCAGCCATTGCTGCATGTTAGCTCCTGAACCGCTGCGAGGCTTGGGCTTTGGGGGTAAAGACCACGCTTGGATCATAGGGCAACTGACGCGCGGCACGGTGCAGGTTTTCCAGCCGTGCAATGCCTTGATTGACCACGCCATCGGTCAGCGCCATCAAATTTGGCGCGGCAAGCGGTGCCAGCTCGGGCGAAAGATAACCCGATTTGACCACCACCAAGCGGGCCTGCGCGGGGTTCAGCCCCAGCAGGTGGAAATCGGCAATGTCGTGATAGGGGCGACGTTTCGCGGCAAGCACCAGTGTGATGCCACCAATCTGCACCACCGCTTGCGCCTCAGCCCCTGCGCCAACCGTGCGCAAGACTTGCGCCCGTGCCTGCACGGACTGCCCTGCAGGATCCAAACTTGCACCGATGCGCAAATCCAGCACCGCGCCCTGCCTCGCCGCAATGCAGGCCTTGACCGCGGGCCGGTCGGTGATGCCCGCAACGATCGCATCCTGCCAATCCCGCGCAATCAGCGCCGCCAGCACATCGGCCCGATCGCCAACACCGCCACCCGTTGGATTATCACCACTGTCGGCAAGAATGATCGGACGCGTGTCACAAGCCTCGGCCAGCGCCAGCATATCTTGCAGATCGCCCGTTGTCGGACCAAAGCGAAAGGCATCCCGCTCGGCCCAAAAGGATGCGGCGATTTGCACCGCTGCGGCCTCGGCGCGCGCTTGGTCGGTGCCTGTCACCACGGCCGCTGCGGTGGCCCGCGGTTCATCTGCCCAAACATAGCCGATCATCAAATCCGTGCGCCAAACGCCCGCGCCCTCAAGCTGCGGCAATGCGGCATACAGCGCGTCGGCGGGGGCATCCTCGGTCGACGATTTCTCTCCTGGCAGCAGCAGCGGCACGGCCACGCGCACCACTCCGGGACGGCTGCCTTCGGTCAGCGCCCGCAACAGCATGCCGTAAGCGGCGCGCATGGTCTGAGGGGTGTCGATATGTGGCGCGGTGCGATAGGCGGCAAAGATGTCGATGGCATCGACGATCTTTTGGCTCACATTGCCGTGCAGATCATAGCTGGTGGCAATGAGCATATCCTCGCCCACCACCTCGCGCACAGCGGCGATCCAGTCGCCCTCGGCGTCAAACAGCCCCTCGACCTTCATCGCGCCATGCATCGCAAGATAAACGCCATCGACGGGCATCGCGGCACGCAGAAGGTCCAGAAACTCGGCCTTCAGCGCCTCATAAGTGTCTTTGGACACTGGCCCACCCGGCACCGCCCGCGCATGCAGCAGCGGTGCGACCTCGGCAGGGAAGTCGCCCAAAAACCCAAAGTAGTCATGCGACAGCAACGCCTGCCCCCGCAGCACGCGAAAGTCCTCGGTCTGCATCAGCACAGGGGAATACGTCGAACATTCGGTGTGAATACCGCCAACAGCAATGCGCATTCTGGGTCCTTTCACAAAGTGGGGTGCAGGCGGACTTGTGCAGCAAAGCGCAACCAATCCTTGTGCGCGCTTTGGGTCCAAGCCGCCTCGGCCACCGCGCCCAGACGGGGGAAAACCAGATCGTTGAACCATGCCACGGTTGTATAATGCTCGCACCAGATGCAGGCTTGGATGCCGCGCATATGCGCCCGCAGTTCAGCAGGAAAATCGCCCTCGGCCTCGTAATTATAGGTCTTGGACGGCGGCACCCAGCCCGCCCAACCTGCGCCGTTTTCAAGCCACTCCGGCCCCTGAGCCATATCCAGATAATAGGCCTGACCGGGGGTCATCACCACATCATAGCCCTGCTTGGCAAGCTCGATGCCGACCTCTGGGCTTTCCCACGCCATCAGCAGCGTATCCTCGGGCGGCACGCCGCCGCCATGCGCGACCTCATTCCAGCCGACCAGAACCTTGTCGCGCTGGGACAGCATCGCCTTGATGCGGGTGAGGAACCAGCTTTGCAGCTCGAACGTACCTGACAGTCCTTCACGCTGCATCAACACCCGCGCCTTGGGGCTGTCGAGCCATGCGTTGCGGGCCACCTCGTCGCCGCCAATGTGGAAATAGCGCGACGGAAAAATCTGGCTTAGCTCGTCGATAATCGCTTCTAGCACGGTAAAGGTCTCGGGGATCGCGGGGTTCCAAGAGTTGTTGGGATAGCCCTGCACGGGGAAATAACTGAGCGGCGGCTCGTCTGGGTCCACCAAGAACGGCAGCGCCGCCATCACGCAAGCCGCATGGCCCGGTGTCTCGATTTCGGGCATAACCTCGATGCCAAGCCCGCCCGCATGGGCCACAACGGCGCGCATCTGGTCTTGGGTGTAATAGCCGCCACTGCGCGCGGGACCATCGCCCAACTGCGGCAGCATCCCCACTAGGTCGTCGCCACGATGCGCGCCCGCTTGGGTCAGCGCCGGAAACGCAAGGATCTCTGCGCGCCAGCCCTCATCGTCGGTCAGGTGCCAATGGAACAGGTTGAACTTTTGCCATGCCAGCAGATCAACGACACGGCAGACCTGCTCAAAACTCCAGAAATGCCGCGACACGTCAAGGTGACAACCGCGCCAACCATAGCGCGGCGCATCGGTGATCTGACCCCGCGCTGGGAACAGGAACTTTGCCTCGGCAAAAGCGCCGTGCAGCATTTGCGCCAGCGACAGCAGACCATAGCGCCGCCCCGCCTCGGTGCTGGCGGTTAGCGTGATGGTCTCGGCGAAATCAAGGCGATAACCCTCGGCGGGCAGGCTTGCATCCGTCGCAAAGGCCAGACCGCGAGAGCCTTTGGCGGGGCTCAGTTGAAACAGGCGGCGGGCGGCGGGAAACAGGCGGCTGTGCAGCGCGTCGACCGACAGCATCAGGCGCAGATCCGCCCGCGAGGCGCCAGCTTCGGCGTGAAGGATGACGGGCGCAGGCCCTGCCTCTGCTTCGATCGCATTCGGCCATGGCAGCAAGGCAAACGGCAGCGTCAGGCGGCCCTCGGGCAAGCGCGGTGGTGGCAATACGGGCGCCGCATTGCCCTCGGTCAGATCACCAACCTGCACGGGCAAAACCGTGCCGTCTGTCAAGCCAACCCAAGCCGTCTTGGCCGCGTCACAGCGATGAAACGGCGAGCGGAACAGCCCCTCGGCCTCGAAAGTCCAGCTGTCACCGGGGTGCAGCGTCAGACGATCAACGGGGCCAAAACGGTGGTAGTTCGCGGTCCGGTGCAACAGGCGCGCGCCATAAAGCTGATGCTCGGGCATCACGCGGGTAATGGTGGTCAACGACAGGCTAAAATCCACCAGTTCGGTTTCGCCCAAATTGGTCAGTTTAATCGTCCAAGTGCCCGCAGGTGCAGGTGTTGCGGTCCATGAATTCTCGAGAAAAAGCATTAGAAACCCCTAGTAATCTTCGGTCTGGCTAAATGTGCGGGCAAGGGCGGGGATGCCAGCACTTAGGCCGCAATCGACGGGCAGGCAAACGCCGCTGATCGCCGAGGCCGAGGCTAGAAATCCAACTGCATGAGCGACGTCTTCGGGCAGGACAATGCGGCCCAAGGGATAATGCTCGGCGGCATCTTTGAAGACATCGGGATTGTTGGCGGCGCGCGCCTCCCATGCTTGGGTGCGCACCGTGCCGGGGGCGACCGAATTGGCGCGCACGCCGTATTGGCCGTATTCCACCGCAATCGCGCGGGTCAAATGGATCATTCCCGCTTTGGCCGCCGAATAGGCTGGGTGGCCATAGACGCCCAAGCCGTTGACCGACGCCACATTGATGACCGAACCTTTGCCCGCAATCAACTGATCCGCCAAAGCGTGAAACATCAGATAGTTGCCGTCGAAATTGAGGGCGCGATCTTTGGCCCAGCTTTCGGGCGTGGTCTGATGCAAGGACGCGCCCCAAGCCGCCCCCGCGTTGTTAACCAAACACGCCACCTGCCCCAGCGGCGCCACCGCAGCGGCCAGATCGGCACAGGCTTGCGGGTTGGTCACATCGACCTGCATCGCCACAAACCCCGCGCCCAAGCCATGCGCCGCATTCTGGGCAGCTGTCAGATCAAGATCGGCCAGCACCACCACATCGTGATCTTGCTTGAGCCGTTGCGCAATCGCGCGCCCGATGTCGCCCGCCGCTCCGGTAACAATGGCCAGCCGTTGCTGCATTGCACAAATTCCCTGCGCGGCATCCATCGGTCAAGCTCGGGGCGGCCGCTTGCGCCCCGCCTTGTCAGTCGCCCAAGAGCTGGCGGTCGTCTCCGTCTCGGTGCAAGATCAACTGCTCTTTGATCCCGCGTAAAATCTTTGCGGACCGGTTGCGGTCGGCGTAGGCCACCAGATTGGCCAGAATGTCGATCGCCGCCAGATAGGCATAGCGGGTCGAGGTGGCGCGAAAGATGTTCTGCCCCTCGGCAAGGTTAATCGCGATCACCACATCCGCCGCTTGGGCCACGGGCGAGTCGCTTTGTGTAATCGCAATCGTCGGAATCCCTCGCGCCCGCAGCAGCCCAAAACAGCGCACCAATTCCTGATTGCGCCCCGAAAACGACGACCCGAACACCACCGACCCTTTGGTCGCCGAGGCCGAAAGCATCAGGTTCATGCCATGATCATTCGAAGCCGAAACCCGCACGCCCAGTCGGAACAGACGGTTTTGCATCTCGTTCACGATCATCGACGAATTGCCGCCAGAGCCAAATCCGTAAACCATATCGGCCCCGGACAAGAGCTGTGCCGCCTGTTCAATCGCCGCCAGATCAAGGTTGCGATGCAGCTCGAACAGCGCCTTTTGCGCTTTGGTCACGATGTCTTCGGCGACCTCTGCCGCCGTCGAGGTCATCGATTCCGGCTTGAGATACCGCAGCCCGACATAGGTGCTTGCCGCCAGCTTGACCTTGAAATCCGAGAAAGACGCGCAGCCCAACCGTCGGCAAAACCGCGTCACCGTCGGTGGGGATACCTCGGCGCGGGCGGCGATCTCGGTGATCGACGCATTGGTGGCAAAGGCAACATCGGCCAAAACGCAATCGGCCAGCTTGCGCTCCAGCGCCGAAAGTCGCCCTTCGGCATCGCTCAGCGCCTCGATCAAATCATCTGGCGAGAAAGGGGTGAGAGGGGTCTCAACTGGCTCGGTCATGGGCTCTCCAATGGGCAAAGCAGGCGGGTTCCCGCCACGAAGCCTTTGCTGATCACCCCGTCAAGCATTTACATGATTCCAGAAATTCATTTTCTTCTCACCTTGACAAATAGCCATATTCAACCTGAATATTCCAGCATATAAGCTGTAAGACTGAAAATATTTTCACAGAGCGGTGAGACCATGGCAGAACGTGACCCCTTCCAGAATCCCTTTGCCGCGGCAGATACCGACCGACGGCAAATCTGGGACATGCTGGTGACCCGCGATATTGACGCCTTTATTGCGGCGGATTGGTCCGCAGTGCAGGACGATTTTATTGACGCGGGTTTTATGGGCATGAACGGCAACTTTCAGCCTGACCCGCAGGGCTTTACGCTTGGGTTCCCAAATCTTGCTGCCTATCGCGAGACTTGGCTGCAACAGGCGAACGACTTTGCCGCGCAATCGGCGGCGGGCGTTTTCCAAGGCAACCCACGCGACGGTATTTTCAACGCCACGCGGCTGGAAGAGATCGAGATCACGGGCGACGCCGCGCTTGTGCGCAAAAAGTTCGACGGCAAGCTGGCCAAGACCGACGGCAGCTTTGACCGGATGAACTGGCAGACCCTCTACATTTGCCGCCGCATCGGAGGCGACTGGAAAATCGCAGGCTTTGTCGGCTACTTGCCCCATATAAAGGAATGAGCATGACACGCGGGTCCAAGCGCATTTTTGTGGCGGCCTTGGCGACGGAGACCAACACGTTTTCGCCCATCGTCATCGACCGCCAAGGCTTTGTCGATTCGCTCTACGCGCCCCCAGGGGAACACCCGGACACGCCGACGCTGTGCACCGCGCCGATCCCTGTCGGTCGCCGTGTTTGTGCCGAGCTGGGCTGGACGTTGATCGAAGGCAGTGCCGCGTGGGCCGACCCCGCAGGGCTGATTGCGCAACAGGCCTATGAGGGGCTGCGCGATGAAATCCTTGATCAGCTGCGCGCCGCGATGCCTGTCGACGCGGTTGTGTTGGGGCTGCACGGGGCGATGGTGGCGCAAGGCTATCTCGACCCCGAGGGCGACTTTTTGACCCGCATCCGCGAAATGGTCGGGCCGGCTGTTCTGATCGCCGCCGAGCTTGACCCCCACAGCCACCTGACCGCGCGCCGCCTTGCTGCGGTTGACTTCTTTGTTGCGTTCAAAGAATTCCCCCACACCGATTTCGTAGCCCGCGCCGAAGACCTTTGGCGGCTGGTGGTCGCCACGCTGAATGGCGAGATCACCCCCGTGATGCAGACCTTCGACTGCAAGATGATAGACGTCTTTCCAACCTCGCGCGAGCCGATGCGCGGCTTTGTCGACCGGATGCTGGCGCTCGAGGCTGACAATCCCGCCATCCTGTCGCTTTCGGCTATCCACGGTTTTATGGCGGGCGATGTTCCAGAAATGGGCACCAAAATGATCGCCGTGACTGATGGCGATGCGGCGCTGGCGGCCTCGCTCGCCGAAAGCTTGGGGCGCGAGCTTTATGCCAATCGCGGGCGCCACATGATGCCACAGCTTGATGCGCCCACCGCAGTTGCCCAAGCCATTGCCGCGCCGCAGGGCCCTGTGGTGATCTCGGACATGTGGGACAATCCGGGCGGCGGCACGGCAGGCGATGCGACGGTTTTGCTCAAAGAACTGCTGGCCCAAGGCGCGCGTGACACTGCGATTGGCACCATCTGGGATCCGATGGCCGTGCAACTGTGCTTTGTTGCGGGTGAAGGTGCTGTGATGCCGCTGCGCTTTGGGGCCAAGTCTGCACCCGAGACGGGCGAGCCTATGGATGCACTGGTGCGGATCATCCGGCTTGAAGCCGCAGCCGAAATGCGTTTTGGCGCAAGCATCGTGCCCTTTGGCCGTGCGGCGCGGATCGCGGTGCTGACCCCTGCTGGCGAAGAAACGGGGGTCGAGGTCATCCTCAATACCGTACGCGCCCAGAGCTATGACCCCTCGCTTTTCAGCGCACTTGGCATCGACCCTTTGGCGCAAAAGATTCTGGTGATCAAATCCACCAACCATTTCTACGCTGCCTTTCAGCCAATCGCCTCCCAGATCTTGTATTGTGCGGCGGGTCGCCCCTATCCTAACGACCCAGCGACCACCCCATACCGCCATGTGCGCGCCGACATCTGGCCCCGCATGGCCGACCCGTTTAGCGAGGCATAAATGACCGACCCTTGGCCCGATGCTGGCACGCCACTGACACAAGTGCTGACCCCGATGCCCGTCATCGACGAGGATAGGCTTGCGGCGAATATCGCGCGCGCACAGACGTTTATGGACCTGCACGGGCTCAGGTTTCGGCCTCACATCAAGACGCATAAACTTGCCAGCGTCGCCCGCGCCCAAGTTGCGGCAGGGGCGGTCGGCATCAATTGCCAAAAGTTAACCGAAGCCGAAGCCTTTGCCGATGCGGGCTTTGACGACATTCTGATCACCTATAATATCTTGGGGCCACAACGGCTTGCCTCTTTGCGGGGTTTGAACGACCGCGTGTCGTGCCTGACCGTGGTGGCGGATAATGAAACCACCGTTGCGGGTCTTGCTGCGGCCTTTGCCGAGGCCAAGCCCCTGAATGTGCTGGTAGAATGCGAAACGGGCGCGAACCGCTGCGGCGTGCAAACGCCCGAGGCCGCGGCCAACCTTGCCGCGCATATCGCGACGGCCAAAGGGCTGCGGTTTCAGGGCCTTCTGACCTATCCGCCGATGGGCGGCGCGCAGGCGGTCGAGGCGTTTTTGCAAGAAACCATGGCGCTGCTTGCGGCGCGCGGGCTGGATTGCCCCGTGCGCTCGAATGGCGGCAGCCCCGATCTGTGGCGCGCCAACCTTGTCCCCTCGGCAACCGAGCATCGCGCGGGCACCTATATATATAACGACCGCTCGATGGTGCGGGCGGGGGAATGCACTGTGGACGATCTTGCGATGCATATCCTTGCCACCGTCGTTTCGCGCCCGACGCCAACCCGCGCGGTGCTGGATGCAGGGTCAAAGGCGCTGACCTCTGATCTGCTGGGCTTTGGCGACTATGGCGAGATCGTCGGGCTTGAAGGCGCGCGCATCCTGTCCCTATCCGAAGAGCATGCGGTAGTGGATCTGTCTGCCTGTATGCAGCCGCTGCCGGTCGTGGGGGCACAGGTCAAGATCATCCCCAACCACACCTGCGTTGTCTCCAACCTGTTTGACCGCATGGTGTTTCATCGCAATGGCTTGGTCACCCGCGTCGAACCGCTAGCAGCACGTGGCACGGTCTGGTAAACCCGCGCCATGACACAATCGGCATTCAGCGCAGAGCGCATTTTTGACGGCACCACGTGGCACGAGACCGCCACCTTGCACGTCGAGGCGGGCAAAGTGGCTCGCATCAGCAAGGGCATGAGCGGCACCCGAGTCGAGGGCGCAATCGTTCCCGGCTTGATTGACCTGCAGGTCAATGGCGGCGGAGGCGTGCTGTTCAACAACGACCCAAGCGTTGAGGCCCTTACAACCATCGCCGCCGCCCATGCCGCCTTTGGCACGACGGCGATCATGGCGACGCTGATCACCGACCGACCCGAAATCACCACACGCGCCATCGCAGCTGCCAAAGCCGCCCCCGTCCTCGGGCTACACCTTGAGGGTCCGCACCTCGACCCCGCCCGCAAAGGCACCCACGATCCCGCCCTGATCCGCCCGATGACCGAGACAGATTTAACCGAGCTGCGCGAGGCCGCTGCCGCGTTGCCGCACCTAATCTGCACGATTGCGCCAGAATCCGTCAGCCTTGTCCAAGCGCAAACCCTTGCGGATGCTGGCATTACGCTGAGCCCTTGGGCACAGCGATTGCAGCCACGCCACGGCGACCGCCTACACCCAAGCAGGCGCGCGCATGGTGACGCATTTGTTCAACGCCATGAGCCAACTGCAAAACCGCGCGCCGGGTCTGGTGGGGGCTGCACTTGATGACGGGCGGCTTTGGTCTGGGCTGATCGCTGATGGCTTTCATGTCGATCCGGCTGCGTTGCGCATTGCCTTGCGCGCCCAGCCGCAGATTTTCCTTGTCTCGGATGCGATGTCCACCATTGGCAGCGCGCTGACCGAGTTCACCCTGAATGGCCGCACCATCTATCGCGCCAATGGTCGGTTGACGCTATACGATGGCACATTGGCGGGGGCGGATATCGCACTGATTGATGCCGTGCGCTTTGTGCATAAGAGCCTTGGCCTGACACTAGACCATGCCCTGCAACTCGCCAGCCATGCACCCGCAACCGCGCTTGGGCTGACCGATCGCGGGCATTTGCAGGCGGGCGCACATGCGGATTTCTTTTGCCTTACGCCCGAGATCACCGCCAAGGGCTGCTGGCGTGGCGGAGAGCGCGTGGCATGATCCTCTGTTTCGACATCGGTGGCACCGCGATCAAAGTCGCCCATGCTTTCAGCCGCGACGACATCCGCCCACAGGGCCGCGTGCCGACGCCCGCCCAAGATTACGCGGCCTTTGTCGCGGCGCTTCAGGGCCTGATCGCGCGATGCCCTACGCCCCCCGAGCGGCTCGCCTTTTCCATTGCTGGGGTTTTGGACCCCGAAACCGGTGTCGCCACCGTTGCAAACATTCCCTGCCTGTCGGGGCGCAAACTGCAAGCCGACCTAGAGAGCGACCTCGGCCTGCCCGTCGATCTTGCTAATGACGCCGATTGTTTTGCGCTGGCTGAGGCGGCGGTTGGTGCGGGCAAAGGTCACGATGTGGTCTTTGGCATTATCCTTGGCACGGGTGTCGGCGGCGGCATCGTCGTGCGCGGCGCGTTGATCAATGCCAATGGTGGCTTTGCGGGCGAGTGGGGCCACGGGCCGGTTGCCGCGCGCATTGTCGGCGCGCCAGAGTTCACTCTGCCCGCCTTTGCCTGTGGCTGCGGGCAGATTGGCTGTCTTGATGCCGTCGGCTCCGCCCGCGGAATGGAGCGGCTGCATCAGCATCTGCATGGCGTTCAGGCGGACAGCACTCAGATCGTCGCGGGTTGGCAAAGCGGTTTTGCTGCCGAGCACCGTACCATCGCGATCTGGCTCGAGCTGTTGGCGGGCCCTTTGGCGATGGTCGAAAACCTGCTTGGAGCGGGGGTGATGGCGGTCGGCGGGGGGCTGTCGAACGCGCCTGCGCTGATTGCAGCGCTTGATCTGGCGGTGCGCGCCCGCATTTTGCGCAAGTTCGATCGCCCGCTGGTGGTGCCCGCGCAATGCGCCATCGAGCCAGGACTGGTTGGCGCCGCCATCCTTGGGCTGGGCCGTTTGCCTGCCGAAGCGGCTTAGCGGCCAACCCACGCGCTCGCCATGAAAACAAATTACATAAATGTCATATTTTCGTGAAAATTTCTTGACCAAACTTAAATCTCTGCGCAGCATACAGAAAATGAATTTCTAAATGAGGCGTTTGAATGCGAGTCGCGATAATTGGTCTTGGGTATCGCTTGGGCTATCTGGGCCATGTTTTTCGCCAGATGGACCCCAGCTTTGAGATCGTGGGATATCACGACCCCGAACCTGCGGGCCTCGCAGTTCTGACCGAGCATGGCATTCACGCGGGCACCGCATATGACAGCCCCGAGGCGCTGATCAAGGCAGGCGGCTTTGATCTGTTGATGGTCGGCTCGCCCAACCACATGCACCTAGAGCATATTCGTCTTGGGCTTGAGGCGGGCGTCAAGATGTTCTCGGAAAAGCCGATCGTCTCGACCATCGAGCAAACCTATGAAATGGCCGCGCTTTTGGGCAAGTTTGGGCCAGAGCAACTCATGGTCGGTCTGGTGCTGCGCTATGCGCCGCTTTATCGCGACCTGTTGGCGGCACGCGATGCGGGTCAGCTTGGCAAGATCGTCTCGGTCGAGGCCGCCGAGCATATCTACCCCTATCACGGCGCGTTCTTTATGCGCGACTGGCGCCGCTATGAGAAATGGTCGGGCAGCTTTATGCTTGAAAAATGCTGCCACGACCTTGATCTTTACAACGGCCTGATCGGCGCGCGGCCCGAACGCGTCGCAAGCTTTGGCGGGCGTAAAACCTTTATCCCCGAGAATGATCCGCAGCTTGAAGGCGTCAACGATCTCAGCCTCTATCATCGCAAGCCAAGCGGCTGGAACGGCTCGGACAAGGTGTTTGATAGCGATGGCGACATCATCGACTATCAGGTGGCGATCATCGAATATGCCAACGGTGTGGGGATGAACTTTCACACCAACCTGAACGCACCAGATCAATTCCGCCGCTTTGCGGTATTTGGCACCAAAGGTCAGGCCGAGGGCGACTTCATCCGTGGCTTTCTGAAGGTGACCGACGTTCTGTCCGAAAAACGTGTCACCGAGACCGAATACAAAGCCACCGCCCTGTCGCAGCATTATGGCGCAGACGAGCAAATGGCCGCCCAAGTCATCGCCCACACGATGCACGGCGGACCGCTGCCCGTCTCACCGCTTGACGCGCTGGAAGCCGGCATCCTTGCGCTTGCCACAGACGATGCACGCCGCAGCAAGTCGGTGATTGACCTGCGCCCCATTTGGGACCGCTATGACACAGCCCTCGCAAGAAAGGTCGCCTGAATGATCAAGTCACGCGCCAGCTTAATCTTTGCTTGGGCATTGTTGGCTCCGGCAATCCTTTATGTGCTGGTCATCGTGGCTTGGCCTTTGGTTGAAACCTTTCGTCTGTCATTCACAGATGCCTCCTTGCGCAAAATTACCAACTACGTTGGCATCAAGAACTACGCCAAAATCTTTAACGATACGTTTCTGATCGTGATTGCGCGCACCTTTGCTTGGACGTTTTTCTCGGTGCTGCTCAAGATGGTGATTGGCACCTTTGGCGCGGTTTTGCTGAACTCTGCCGTGCCAGGGCGGCATTTGTTCCGCATCCTGACGATGCCGCCTTGGATTGTGCCGATGGCGATTGGTATTTTCATGTGGGGCTGGATGTATAACGGCCAGTTCGGGATGATTTCGGGGCTGTTGCAACGCTTTGGCATCGTCGACGGGCCAGTCGCTTTTCTGGCTTGGGGCTCGTCTGCGTTCTGGGCCACGATTGTCACCGACGTCTGGATTGGCGTGCCGATGGTGACGATCTATTTCCTTGCCGCGATTCAATCCATCCCCAAAGACCTGTATGAGGCGGCATGGACCGACGGCGCAAGCCGCTGGACGCGCTTTCGCCGCATCACCTTGCCGTTGATGGCACCCGCGGTGATCACCATGTCGATGCTGTCCCTGATTGCCACCTTTAACTCTTTCGACATCATCTGGATCCTGACCCAAGGCGGTCCTTCGGGGTCCACCACGACAATGATTATCGACACCTATCAGACCGCAATCGGATCAAAGAAATACGGCGAAGGCGCCGCCCGCGCAGTGGTGATCTGCATCTTCTTGTCGCTGTTCTGCATCGCCTATTTCCGCGTCACCCGCCGCCTTGCGGCCGTAGAAAAGGCGTAACCCATGGCTGTGAAATCCAAAGACAATCGCCCGATGATCGACCGCTATCAGTGGTGGGAGTATATCGCGATCTATGCAGGCATCTTTGCCTTTCTCTTTTTCATGCTCGCGCCGTTCATCGAAGGCTTTTTGGTTAGCCTCAAGCCGTTGTCGCAGCTTTTCTCGTCGCCCTATCAGTTCTTTCCCGAGAACGGCTCGTTCAAAGCCTATTTCACCATGTGGGAGTCAGTGCCGCGCTTTGGTCGCTATATCTTCAACTCGTTCCTGATCTCGACTTTGTCGACGATTGTCGTGCTTATCCTTGTGGTGCCAGCGGCCTATGCTTTTGCCCGGTTTAACTACAAAGGAATGGCTCTGGTGCTGGCGGGGTTCTTGGCGGTCAGCATGTTCTCGGGCGCGGTGCTGCTGATCCCGCTGTTCCGGTTGATGCGCACGCTGGGGCTGCTGAACACCTATTACGCGATGATCGTTCCGGGGGTGGCCTTTTTGATCCCTTCGGCGATTTGGTTGCTGCGCACCTATATGATGCGCATCCCCGTCGAGCTGAACGAGGCCGCCTATATGGATGGCGCGTCGCAGTTTTATACCTTTCGCCGCATCATCCTGCCCATTGCCTCACCGGGCATCATCGTTGTGGCGATCACCACCTTTATCGGCGCTTATGCACAGCAGTTCATCTTTGCGCTGACCTTCAATTCCAAATCTGACTACATGCCGCTTCCCGTCGGGCTTTTCGCCTATTTCGGCAAGCAGGACGTCATCTGGAACGAGCTGATGGCCGCCAGCTTTGTCGGCATTGCCCCTGCGCTGATCATCATCTTTTTCCTGCAACGCTATCTCGTCGGCGGTCTGACCGCCGGTGCGGTGAAATAAAAACAAACCAACTTGGGAGATACGGATATGACACATCTACTTCGGAAAACCCTGATCGGTGCAGCGCTTGCCTGCTCGACCGCCCTGCCCGCAATGGCTGAAGACATCAGCTGGATTTATTGCGGCGACAAGATCGACCCTGTTCATGAGAAATTCATCAAAGAATGGGAAGCCAAGAACGAAGGCTGGACCGTAACCCCCGAAGTCGTCGGTTGGGGCCAGTGCCAAGACAAAGCCACCACGCTGGCGGTCGCAGGGTCGCCCGCAGCGCTGGCCTATGTCGGCTCGCGCACGTTGAAGGAATTCGCGCAAAACGACCTGATCGTCGAAGTGCCGATGACCGAAGAAGAAAAGGCCGCTTATTATCCGCATATCGTCTCGACTGTGACCTTTGACGGCACCCAATGGGGTGTGCCGATCGCGTTTTCGACCAAGGCGTTCTACTGGAACAAGGACCTGTTCAAAGCCGCTGGTCTTGACCCAGAAGCCCCACCAAAGACGTGGGCCGACACCATTGCAGCAGCCAAGGCCATCAAGGAAAAGACTGGCATCGCGGGTTATGGCCTGCCAGCCAAATCCTTTGCCCCAGCCGAGCGCCTCGCTAATCTTCTGCAGTCACAGACCCGTGTTGCAACGATCCCTAGAAACCGCCAAGGATGCGGGCCTCAACGGCGAACGAGGTTATGCCTTCTTGGCAGCAGCCTTCTTGGGAGCAGCCTTCTTGGCGACGACCTTCTTGGCCAGCAAGACCGAACCTGAACGAGAGACGACA
>CAWJOY010000001.1:0-80760 GCA_963844505.1 uncultured Alphaproteobacteria bacterium | reverse complement strand
ACCCGGAGCAGCGCGACGACGCGGCCGCCGACGCCACCTCGAGGCTCTCGGCCGCCCTCCACTTCGGATGCCTCCATCCCGCTGAGATCCTGGACCGGCTCGACCGCTCGCATCCGGGCCACGAGGCGTTCGCCCGCCAGATCGCCTGGCGCGAATTCGCGCATCACCTGATGGCGCGCCGACCGGTCGTCGCCACGGCGGCCATGAAGCCCGAGTTGCGCGATATCGCGTGGGAGCAGGACGAGGAGGGCTTGGCGGCCTGGTGCGCGGGTCGGACCGGCTACCCCCTCGTCGACGCCGGGATGCGGCAGCTGGTGGCCACGGGCTGGATGCACAACCGCGCGCGCATGGTCGTCGCCTCGTTCCTGGTCAAGGACCTGATGATCGACTGGCGGCGGGGGGAGAGCTTCTTCATGCGCCACCTGCTCGACGGCGACCCGGGCGCGAACAACTTCGGCTGGCAGTGGACCGCGGGCACCGGAGCGGACGCGGCTCCCTCTTCCCACCGCGTCTTCAACCCCATCCGCCAGTCGGAGCGATTCGATCCGGATGGTGCCTACATCCGCCGATGGGTTCCCGAGCTCGCGCGGGTCGATGGCAAGAAGATCCACGAGCCCGCCGGCACCCTCGGGGCCGCCGCGGCCGGATATCCGCCGCCCATCGTCGATCACGCCGCGGAGCGTCACGAGGCGTTGCGGCGGCTCGAGCAGGCCAAGCGGAGCCGGGACGGCTGACCGCTCAGATCAGGGAGCTGGCCACCGCGGTGCCGCACCGACGTCCGGAGAACAGCGCGCCTTGGATCGATGCCGTGTCGCGATGATCGCCGCACACGAAGAGACCGTCACCGAGGCTCACCCGCTGCTTGGGCGCGAACCGCGGACGCTGACCGGGCTGCCCGTGGGCGATGACGTCCGTGCGCAAGTGCCGCCAGCCGTCGACTGCGCCCCCCAGCACGCCGCTGGGCCCCACGCGGACCGCCGGCTCGATACCGGCGTCGTCGACCCGGGACAGGCCGCCACCACCAGCACCGAGCCCGCCGGCGCGTAGTCCGGGGCGACGTTGCTCATCACCGCGACGTCCAGCCCCGGGCCCACCCCGGTGCCGTCGAGCACGATCAGTCGGGAGTCCGGCGATGACGGGACCTCCGCCCCGAACCACACGCACGTCGCCGGATGTGACCCGACCGGGCGAGGCCCAGCAGCCGCGACGCCACCGGCCCCTCGATCGCGACGACGATCCGATCGGCGGTGATGAGCCCGTCTCCCGACTAGGTACCCGACCCGGGCCGACCCTCGACGACGGACGGGTCAGGTGCACGCCGCGGGGATCGAGCGAGCCGCCAGCTGCCGTGGAATGGCACCCATCCCGACCGCGGGCACGGCGGCGTCGCCGGCGAAAGGCTCCGGAAGACCATGTCGAACATACGACGGCTCGCCGCGAGGACGGGATCGAGCTGGATACCGCCGACGAAGGGTCGGAAGAACCGGTCCACCATCGTGGAGCCGAACCGTTGGTCGCGGACCGCGTCGGCGGTGTCGACGTCCTGACCGCGGAGGAGTTGCGGCACGGTCGTCGAGCGAAGGCGACGGCGCAGGGAGAGGAGCCGGAGCTTGTCCAGCGGTGTGCCCACCGGTGCCATGGCCGTCGACAGGAGCCGGCCGGGCCGGCGGAACGGGTCGCCGACCGCGTGGAACCGGTCGCCGATCCTGACCAGAGCGCCCGGCTCGAACGCTCGCAGTCGGAGCGCCACACGGTCGAGCTGCCGGTCCAGCTCGGGGTAGGCGGTGAGCATGACCTGGAAGCCGCGGTCGACCAGGAATCCGTCGACCTCGTCGGTGCGCACTCGTCCGCCGACCTCGTCGGATGCCTCGACGACGACGACCTCACGTCCGGCTGCTTGTCAGCACCGTGGCGGCGGCGAGGCCGGCCAGCCCGGCGCCGACCACCACGACCTCGGCTCGGTGGGGAGCCCCGGTGGTCATCGGCCGGTTCGAGAGGTCGACGCCGGCGTGTTCGGCGCACCGTCCCCACAGGGCGCCGCGCCGTGCCGGCGTGTCGGTGCGTCGGGTTCGGTTGATCTTGTGGATCGAACCAGGGCGCCGGTCCAGCCAGAACGACCCGTTCGTCGCCAGCGGTTCACCGTCGTCGGCGGTCAACCGCCACCATCGTGTCCGCGCCGTGGTCGGGGGTGCGCAGAAGCGGCCCGACGACCGGCGAGAATGTCGGCAACGACGCGTCGACCCCCGGTGTGTCGACCCAACCCGGATGGAGGGCGTGGAACCGCACGGGCTCGACGTGGCGATCCGCCCACAGCTCGTTGAGCATGACCTGGGCCCGCTTGGGCGGGCGTACTGCTCGGTCCCGCTATAGTCCGACGCGCCCATCTCGAGGTCGTCGACTCAGCGTCGCGGTGTACATGCCGCCGGACGACATGGTGACGACGCGACCCTCGTCTGGTCGGGCCAGCGGTTCGAGGAGTCGGCGGTGAGCAGGAACGGTCCGACCACCTGGCTGGCCACGGTGATCTCGACCCCGGCGGCGGTTTCGGTGCGCTCGGCGGACAGCGCACCGGCATTGTGGAGGACGGCGTCGAGCCGGTCGTAGCGGCGAGGACTCCGTCGCCGTGGTGGTGACCTGGTCGAGATCGCCGATGTCGGCGAGGGCGCGAGGTGGAGGGTCGTTGCCCGACTGCCCGGGCAGATGGCCCGGGCTCGGGTGGGTCCGGGCTACTCGGGGTTGCGGTCCGACAGGGTGAGCGTCGGCGCCGCGCCCGGCCAGGTGGTCGGCGGCGGCGACCGAGGCCCGAGGTGGCGCCGGTGAGCAGGACGACCCGGTCGGAGAGGTCGTAGTGGTCCAGCGGCTGCCAGTCGTCGAGCCGGGAACGGACCGCCGAACCGACCGAGGTGAAGCTGGGGACGACCAGGGCTTCCATGGCCGCGTCGATGGTGTCGTTGAGCTCCATGTCAGTCGATCAGCGTGTTGGCGAAGATCTGCCACGCCAGCGCGCTCTTGGCGACGAAACTCATCACGATGTAGATCCGTTCGCCGAACAGGTAGTCCGCCCACTGGCCGACCTGGTCGGTACTGCAGCCACTGGTTGATCGGCGAAGCAGTTGAAGAACACGAAGATCGCTGACGATGATGCCGTACACGAACCCGGGTGGCCGCTCGCCACCGTCGACGGCGACACGAGGTAGCGACGACGCGCCAGCGCCAACCAGGGCGCGACGCCGGCGATGCAGCCGAACCAGAACGGTGACCACCACACCGTCTGCTCGGGCGGGTTGACCACCTCCATCAACCAGCCGAACAGGATCATCGAGATGTTGGCGCCGGCGATGGCGATGAGCGCAGCGACGTCGGTGATCCGGAGATCGACGCGATGAGCACGATCATCAGGGTCGACGACAGCGAGTACTCGACCCACCGGAACCGGTTGCGACCGTGCTCGAGCTCGTTGCGATAGAGCGCCCAACCCGGCGACGGCCACGATGAAGTGGAACAGCGCGGACGAGGTAGAGGAATGCCGAGGTCGCCAACGCCAGGGGGAACGACCAGACCTCGCTGACCGTGCCCTCGGCCAGCGGAGTGCCGGGCGGGCCGTTCAGCGTGAGGGTGCTGACCTGGAGCTCGAAATCATTGGCCAGCAGCAGCATGACCGTGGCCGAGACGAGGTGGAGGACCCCGGCGATGAGGTTGAAGCGGCGGAGCTTGAGCAGCGTGGCCTCGGTGACGCCGGTGTTCTCGTCGTCCCGCGTCACGATCGACGACGGGTTCAGGGTGGTGGTGGTCGTGGTCATCGGGGCTCCGGGACGCGGTGGAACAAACAGCTTCCCACACGTTCGTCGCCGCGTCCCCGTTCAGATGGCACGTGTGCCGAGCACGCTCGGTGCCAGGCACCGAGCGTGCTCGAGATCGACTCAGCCGATGGGCAGGGGATCGTCGGCGACGAACGTCGGGATGCTGCCCTCGACGATGGTGCGGTCGAGCGGCACGACCTGACCGAGCGCACGGTCGACCACACGGAGGGTCGGCTCTCCCGGCCGCGGTCAGTTCATCCTCCGAGGATCAACGCTTCCTACCCCGCGAGGTTCGCTCGCGGTTCCCTCGCGGGACGGGGTCGCCTCGACGATGAGTCCGTCGGCCGAGAATGGCGCGCCCACCCGACCGAGGAATCGCTCGAGGCCCAGCACGGTCCGCGCTTCCCCGGCGAGGACCCGGAGCTTGCGCGACGCGGTGGGGAGCTTGCGGACCTGGGGAACATAGGTGTGGGCTGCCACGGGCTCCCACCCGCACCGGGCCATCAACGACGTCAGCGTGCGCCAGGTGAACATGACGACGTGGTCGGGATGGTTGAGCTCGAACCCACCGATCGATGCGACCACGTTGAGGAGTCCGTAGGCATTGGGGGTGGTGACGACGAGGGCACCGTCGGAGGCACAGATCGTTCGCAGCGCGGAGAGGAGGGAGCCGGGCTCGCCGACGTGCTCGATCACCTCACCGGCGATGACCAGGTCCGCCGGCTCGAGCTGAAGTGCCGCCAGCTGCTCGACGTCGGTGCAGTCCGCGGCGTACGCCTCGTAGCCCTGCGCTCGGGCCTTCTCGACCGCGTCCGCATCCAGGTCGATGCCCACGAGCGAGTCGGCCACCTCGGCCAGATGCTGGTGCAACCAGGACTCGGTGGCCAACTGGTCGTCGTGGAACGAGACGTCGGCGAACCCCACGTGGATCACACGCCGGCCCCGGGCTCGTTCGGTCAGATGGGCGATGCGGTCGACGATCTCGGTGCGGGGCAGCCGGCTGACCATCGCCGTCTGGTCCAGTTCGGCACCGTCGGCGGCGTCGGTGGAGGGACGGGAATCGGTCATGCAGCCATCTCCGGCTGGAAGGTCGAGATCTCACCGGGAAGCTGCCGGACTCGGTCCCGCAGCGGCGGTGCGGCGCCGTCGGCGAAGAGCCGGTCCAGGCGGGCCAGCATGTTCTTGCGATTGAACCAGATGAGCCTGCTCCCGGCCCGGCCCACCTCGGGAACGACCCAGAACGGCTCGTCGGGATCGAAGTCGTACGGGTGGCAGTAGGTCCAAGGGATCGCAGCGTCGGGTTGGCTGCGCTGTGCCCGTCGCACGACCGGCCACGGCAGGATCCGGACGTAGGCCCCGCCCAGCGCCGGCGCCCGGAAACGACCGGCGCCGCCGATCGGGGCGGGAAGCTCGATCAGACCACACGGCCACCGGAAGGGTCCGGTGGGGGCGCCGGCCCAGCCGTATTGGGGGTTGGGGGCGGGCAACACGCTGGAGCTGTACTCGAACCCGAGGGTGGAGAGCACCTCGGGAGCCCATCCGGACGCGGGGACGAGCGAGAAGATCGGCGCCCGGTAGCCGATGACGTCACGACCGGTCACGGCCTCGAGCCGCTCCTTGCCCCTGGCGGTGTCGGTTGCGAATCGCTCCCGGCCCACATCGGGGAGCGGTTCGTGGGTCCAGCCGTGCAGGCCGATCTCGTGCCCCGCCGCAGCGACGTCCGCCAGCAGCCCGGGATGTTCGTCCGCCACCTGGCCGACGACGAAGACCGTGGCGCGGATGTCCCGCTGCGCCAGCCATGACAGCAGTCGACGGACCAGCATCGGGTAGCGCTGGGCCGCCCGGTCGGACGGCCGATGGTCCTCGAGATCCAGCGTGAAGGTCAAGGTCACGGGCGGCATGCTACCGATCCGTTGCGTCCGGTCCGGCGGACCGCAATCGGCCCGCCGGATGGGCCCGGGGTTCCGATCCGGCGGGGGGTCACGACTTCCGTTGTCCGGGTGGGTACCGTATCCCCACCATGCAATCGGTAGCCGACACGGGTGGTGGCGCAGCGACCAAGCCCTCTTCGCACGTCCTGGGTCTCGACGGCCTGCGTGGCTTCGCCCTGATCGTCGGGCCCCTGCTCTTCCACCTCTGGCCCGGGTTGGTCCCCGGTGGCGTGCTGTCGATCGACATGTTCTTCGTCCTGTCGGCGTTCCTCATCACCCGGCTGGGCCTGCGGGAGATCGACCGTCGGGGCAAGGTGGACGTGGGCGGCTACACCAACCGGCGCCTGCGTCGGTTGACGCCGGTGCTCGTGCTCACCGTGGGTGCGGTGGTGCTCTGGGCCGCGATCGAGCCCCCCGAGCTGCTGGACGATTGGATCGGCGGGGCCGTCGCCTCGCTGTTCGGCGTCGAGAACTGGTTCCTGATCGCCCAGGGTGAGTCGTACTTCAGCTTCTTCGGGCAGGTCTCACCCCTGCGGCACCTGTGGTCGCTGTCGATCGAGATGCAGTTCTACGTGTTCGCCCCGATGTTGCTGGTCATCGCCCGGCAGGGGCGCCGCCGATCGGGCCGGATCACCCTGTTGGTCGTCGCGGCCGTGGGCGCCGTGGCCTCGGCCTGGTGGATGTCGTACCTGTACGAGGCCGGAACCGACCCCACCCGTGTCTATTTCGGAACCGACACCCGGGCGCAGGGTCTGCTGGTGGGGGTGGCGCTGGCGGTGGCGGTCGAGCTCTGGGGTCCGGTCCGGAGCGTGCTGGGCCGGCGGGCGGCCGTGGTGGGCGCCAACCTGGCGGTCCTCGGCCACATCGTGCTGGTCGCCAGTGTGTCCGAGGAGGACACCTGGCTCTACGAGTACGGCGGGTTCCTCCTGGCGGCCCTGATGGGCGCCCTGATGGCGTTCGGAGCGTTGCAGCCGATCAACCGGGGACCGGCGTTCTGGATCCTCGAGTCGAAGCCTGCGGTCTGGCTGGGCAAGGTCAGCTACGGCCTGTACCTCTACCACTGGCCGATCATCCTCTTCCTCACGCCCGAGCGGACCGGCCTGGACGGCAACGCCCTGGCGGCGTACCGGCTGGCTGTGTCCCTGGCCGTCACCGCGCTGAGCTGGTACCTCATCGAGCAGCCCGTCCTCCGCCGCAAGCCGGCCCCGTGGCCCATGGCGTTCGCCACCGTGACGTCGATGGCGGTGATCTTCGTCGGCCTGCTGTGGGTCACGGCCGACCGTCCGCCCGAGATCGAGCAGATCATCGTCGCGGCCCCCGCCGAACCCGGCGACGAGACCGGCACGACCGACGACGGTGGCGACCCCGACGCAACGGCGGCCGCCGAGGGCGGGGACGATCCGGCCACCACGGTGCCGGTGGACCGGCCGTTCAAGCTGCTGGTGGTGGGCGATTCCGTGCCCAACCAGGTGGTGCCGGCGCTGCGCGAGCAGGCCGAGGTGCGGGACCTCGACGTGCAGGTCTTCGACGAGACCCACATCGGCTGCGTGATCACCCGCTACGGCGACAAACGACCCGATCCGGACAACGAGGGGCCGGTGGGCGACGTGTGTTCGGGGTGGGCCGATCCGGTCGAGATCACCAGCGTCGTCGACCCCGAGGTGGTGTCGTGGCCCACCGCGATCGAAGCGTTCCAGCCCGACGCGGTCCTGCTCTACACCTCGGCCTGGGATGCGTCGGACCGGAGGATCCCGTCGCTGGGGCCCGACTGGGTCCACGCCGGCCAGGAGGTCTTCGACGAGTACGCCCTCTCCGAGTACGAGCTGGCGGCCGACACCCTCACCGAGTCCGGTGCCACCCTGTACTGGATGCTGGGGGCGCCGCTCAACCGGCCCGTGATCCCCCAGAACGACCCCGAGCGCATCGAGCGACTGAACGAACTGGTGCTCGAGGCCATCGACGGCCGGGAGAACATCGAGGTCGTCGACTACCCGGCGTTCATCGGTCCGGTCGGCGGCGAGCGCGACGAGCGGCTCCGCGGCGACGGCCTGCACCTGTCCCCCGAGGGCCGGGACGAGCTGGCGGCGTGGCTGTACGACGACGTCTTCGCCATGGACGCCTGGACCTCGAGCTCCCCCTGACCCCGGCCGAACTTCGGTCCCGAGGGACCGGGGACCGACCCCGGCTCGCCGAAGCTGGTGGGTGGTCCCGTCGGGGCGTGGTCAGTAGGCATCCATGTCGAGGAACTCGAACGTGTCGAGACGGATCCGGTCCTGATCCCGATCGGGACCGAAGCTCCGCACGATCAGGTTGAGCGGCGACGGCTGGAGCCGGCGCGGCGGTGGCACCCCCCGGACCGCCAGGTGACGGTTGTACCCGGCGTAGACCCCGAACGCGGCCCGGTGGGTGCGCAGGACGGCGCCGAGGAACGGCCCGGTGGGTGCGCCGATCGACGTCGCGCCTCGGGGTAGGAGCTTGAGGATGACGGCGGCGGGCACGGGACCGACCGACGTGGCGGTGCTGACGGCCACGATGTGCTCGCCGACGTGCAGGTGGTAGTCGGTGTGGGGGCAGGACAGCCGCCACCGCAGCGAGGCCAGGTCGTACCGATTGGTCAGGCCGTCGGCCGGGTGGGCGTCCAGCTCGCCGGCCAGATCGGCGAACCAGTCGGACCCGAGCATGGCCGCGTCGACCGGCACGTGCCGGACCCCGGGCTCGGCCCGCCGGACGGGATGCACCACCCGCACGGGGAGCGGTCCGACCAGGCGCCAGCCCATGTACTTGACGACCGCGCCGGTCGACTTGTCGTTGGCCACCCCGATCACGAACTTCATGCCGTGCGAGGGCGCTTCGTCGTAGATCGACAGGCCGTTCGTCCGGAAGTGACCCGCCCGCTGGTGGCCCGACCGCACGACCGCGTTGAGCGAGAACGCGGTGGCGACCGGTCCGCTCCGGTCCCGATAGGTCTGGGGCACGATGGCGTAGTGCGCGCACGCGGACGCCGTCCTGGTCGGTGCTTCGCTGGATGGCCGCACCCAGGGGGTTCTGGTGGTAGAGCCACCGGAGGTACCGGTCGTCGACGAACCGTTCGTCGGGGAGCTCCGCGGCCAGGAGCTCGGTCGAGGCCGCGAGATCGACGTCGACCGGGTCGGCATCGGGTGGGTCGGCGCTCATGGTGGAGGCGGGTCCTCGGGACGGGGCAGGCGTCGGTGGTGCCCCGAATCGAGGCGATGGCGACGGTACCATCCTGGGGTGCGCCGGCCTTCGACATCGACGTGCCCCGCGCCCGGTCCGCGGCGACGGCCCCGACTCGGTCGATCCGCCCGTGCCGTGGTGGCCGTGGCGGCCCTGGCGTTGTCGACGGCCGTGGCGGTTCCTGCCCGCGCCGCCTTCCAGGGGACGACGAGGAGTGCGCGGATCCCACCGGCGAAACCCCGGTCGACGAGTACGGGTTCGCCATCGATCCCGAGCTCCTGGTTCCCTGCGACGAGCTCGCTGCCGAGGCTCCGCCGGTCGATCCCGACGAGCCGACACCGGCGCTGGTCGATCCCGATCCCGGCGCCGGTCGCGACGCCTCCGAGGAAGAACGCGCCGCGACGCATACCGCTCCTGGAGGAGCACCACGGCGGCCTCGCTGGTCGATGCGTACTTCCAACGGCTCCTCCTGAAGTCCGAAGCGTGCAGCACCACCTGGTTCGAGCGGCCGTACGACGGACCGCTCCGGGTCGAGGACGGCACCTCGTGGCGAGCGGCGGCGCACACCGCCTTGGCGTCGGTGCCCGAACCCGAGGCCCACGCCCTGCTGTACCGGGCGCAGGCTGCGTTCTGGGGCCGCGGGCGCCGACTGCGAGCGCTCGATCGAGCGGTGGCTGGAGATCACCGAGTCCGGCCTCGACGCCATGGACGCCGCCGTCCAGCGGTTGGCGGCGCTGGGATGAACCGGCGGGACGAGCGCCGTCGACGGGGTCGTACCCGGCGCCGCGCCGCGCTGGCCCTGGTCGTCGCCCTGGTCGTCGCCCTGGGCGCCGAGGGCACAGGGCGCGCCTTCTGGAGGACGATCTCCCCGAGGCGGTGCGTTGGTACGACGCAGCCAGCCAGCGCGGGGAAGATCGGACAGATGGACCGTGTCGGGTCCACCGACGTCGTCTTCGCCGGGACCTCGATGGCCTGGCAGGGCCTGGACCCGGCGACCTTCACGGCGATCGACACGGAGGGCCGCAGTGCCTACAACGCCGGTCTGGCCGGTGGGATCCCGGCGTGATGGAACCGTGGTTGAAGACGAGGTGACCCCCAGGTTGGAGCCTCAGCTGGTGATCTGGGGCCTGTCCACGCTGGACCTGGCGCCCGCCTACAGCGAGGACAACATCACGGCCTACGAGGACGCCCGCGGTCGCCGACGGACTCATGGCCGAGCTCGACCGGCGGGCCGGATCGGTCTCGGCGCTGGTCCGCCAGCGGGAGTCGCTCCGTCGTCCCGAGGCGTGGTGGGGCGACGGGGCCGACGATCCGCTCTTCGCCGCCGCCGACTCGTTGCTCGGCCCCCTCGGCGAGCGCCGCGAGTTCGACGTCGGGGCCGACCGCCAGCCGCGCCAGCTCGCCGCCAGTCGGCTGCAGGACTGGCAGCCGTCGCACGACGATCTGGCGACCATCCGACGCACGGTCCGTGAGCTGACCGAGCAGGGGATTTCGGTGGTGCTGACGCCCATGCCCACGCCACCCCGTTTCGTAGCGCTCCATCCCGACGGCGAGCGGGACTTCGTCGCGTTCGACGAGGCGCTGCGTGAGCTCGCCACGGACCTCGACGTTCCGCTGATCGACGTGGCGGTCGGCTACGACGACGATGATTTCGTCGACTACACGCACCTCGACGAGGCCGGGGCCCAACGGTTCACTCGACAGCTCACGGCTGCGCTCAACCGGTCCGAGAGCGGCGGGGAGCCACCGGCCGAGTGGGAGCTGCTGGCCGACGTCGTTCCGGACGGGACCGAGGAGACCGCGGACCGTCGCACCAATGTCGAAGACGGCGCGGCCGAGGTGGGGCGGCGATCGGTGCTCGCGGCCGAGCAGCTGCACTCGGCGCTGAGCCCGTCCAAGGATCTTTTCGGGATCGAGGTGCCGCTCGTGTGGGCCAACGGTTTCCACCGAGCCAAGCAACTCCAGCTGGCCGAGATGGCGGCTGAGGGTGACGCGCCCGACGTGCTGTTCGCGGGCACCTCGAAGGTCTGGTACGGCATCGACGCCGATCTCTTCACCGAGATCGACGGGCGCAGCAGCTACAACGCGGGGCTTCCCGCAGCCGGCCCGGAAGCGCAGGAGTCCTGGCTGCTCGATGTGGTCGAGCCGACGGTCGAGCCCGAGGTGGTCATCTGGGGGGTGTCGGCCTACGACGTCAGCGGCCGGCTGGACAGCACCTCGCAGCGCCTCGTCGATGCGGTCGAGCTCCAGCAGCAGCTCTTCGCACCGCTGGCATGGTCGGATCTCATGACCGGCGCCGAAGCGGTCGAGGAGGGAGCGCCCGAGACGTGGATCGTCGCTCCCGAGGACGTCGGTGTGGCCAACCGGGGCCAACAGCGCACCGAGGAGCTGGGCTTCAACGAGACGCTCGAGACCCTGGTGACGTACTTCGTCGGGGGTGCCGCCGAGGCCGATCCGGGCGAGCTCGATGCCATCCGGGCCACGATCGAGGGCCTCAGGGCGCGCGACGTCGAGGTGATCATGGTCTCGATGCCGGTGCCCGATTCGTTCCGGGCGCTCCAGCCCGAGGGGGCGCCGGATGCGCTCACGGCGGCGGTCGACGACGTCGCGACCGAGATGGGCGTGGACCATCTCGATCTCAGCCGATCGATGCCCGAGGAGACGTTTGCCGACTACACCCACCTGACCGGTACGGGGTCGAGCGAGTTCACCCGCCTGCTCCTCGACGAGCTGGACCGGCGGGACGGGGACTAGACAGAACCCTCATGCCCCGCCCCGACCCTCCGGCACCACCGGTCGACCCGGTCGACGCCATCGCCGATCTGGCCGCCGCCACCGGGCTGTGGACGCGTCCACGTCCTGGCGTGGCGCGATCTCGACGATCCCGAGGCGGGTGGCTCCGAGCTCCACATCGATCGGGTCGCCGCCCACTGGGCGAAGGCCGGTGTCGAGGTCACCATGCGGTCGTCGGCCGCGGCCAGTAAGCCCGAGGTGGTCCAGCGGAACGGCTACCGGGCCATCCGGCGGTCCGGTCGCCACAGCGTGTTTCCCGCCGCCGCGGCGGCCGAGTTGATGGGTCGGCACGGGCCCCGGGACGGACTGATCGAGATCTGGAACGGCATGCCGTTCGGGTCGCCCGTCTGGGCCCACGGCCCGCGGGTGGTCTTCCTGCACCATCTGCACGGGGTGATGTGGAACGGTGCGTTCCCGTCGAATCCCCGCCTGGCCCGGTTGGGCCAGTTCATGGAACACCGCATCGCGCCGCTGGCCTACCGCCGGGTCCCGATCGTCACCCTGTCCAGCTCGTCGCGAGACGAACTGGTCGACGAGCTCGGGTTCGCTTCCGACCGCGTCAGCGTCGTGCCGCCGGGCATCAGCGAGCGTTACCGGCCGGGGCGCCCCCTGGCCGCGGATCCGACGATCCTCGTCGTGACCCGGCTCATGCCGTCCAAGCGCGTCGACGAGGTCGTGCGGGCCGTCGCCGACCTGCCGCGAACGTGTCCCGCCGTGCGCCTCGAGGTGGTGGGCGGCGACGGGAGCTCTCGGCGCTGGAGGATCTGGCCCGTCAGCGGGGTCTCCGATGCGGTCGACTTCCTGGGACGCGTCTCCGACGACGAGCTGCTCGACGCCTACGGACGGGCCTGGGTCGTGGCCGCGCGTCCCTGCGGGAAGGCTGGGGCATGACCCTGACCGAGGCGGCGGCCACGGGAACGCCGGCGGTGGCCACCGACATCCCGGGCCACCGTGACGCGGTGGACGACCAGGTGTCCGGGCTGCTCGTGCCCCGGAACGGGAAACTCAGCAGCCAGTAAAACACCGCATCCAGCACGCTCCAGCGGTCGCGCAGGCGCAAGTTGTTGCGGCCAAAGGGGCCAAGCCTGCCGCGCGCGATTTGCATAAGCCCAAGGCACCAGCGCGCGCGTTGGGTGACGTATTCCTTGAGCCCTTCCGGCGCCAGACCTTCACTCAGAGCTTCGTTCAAATAGACCGAGCGCCAGCCTTTTTCTTGCAAACTCAACGACAAAAGGAAATCTTCTGTGACGCTGTCGGTCGGGAATCCCCCCAACTCTTGCAGGGCGGTCCAGCGCGCCATCGACGAGGTGCCGCAGCAGATCGTGATCCCCCAAGCGTCGCGGGATGGCTCTAGAAAATCGAAGAAGAACCGCTGCTCATCGGGATAAGACGCCGAGAGCCCAAGGTTGTGCTGCACGGGGTCGGCGTTGAAAAAGTGCTGCGGCGTCTGCACAAGGCCGACCTTTGGGTCATGGAACAAGGCCAAAGACCGGCTGATGAAACCGCGATGGGGCACAAAGTCGGCGTCAAGCACCGCGACAAAGTCAGGCGGCGCCGCGTCGGCCCCCAGCACCTTAAGCGCGTGATTGATATTGCCCGCCTTAGAGCCTTTGTTATCGGGGCGGCGCAGATAGCGCACCATTTGGACGTCGCAATAATCGCGCAGCCAGTCCCTGCGGCCATCGTCCAGAATGACGACCTCGCGATTGGCATAGTTCAGGGCTTTTGCGCCAATGATCGTGCGCTCCAGAACCTCCAACTCTTCGTTATAGGTTGCGATCAAGATCGCAACTTTGGGCGCGGGCGCGGGCTGCCACCAGCCAAGGTTCGCCGTGGCCTCGCTGCTGCGGTCACAGGTCCGAGACATCAGCACGAAGGTGCTAAAGCTGCTGACCATCGCGGCCGCTTCAAAGAACAGCAGTGACCAGCTTGCCGCGCAATCCATCGTCCAACCAAAGGGCGCAATGGTATAAAGCGCCCGCCAGACCAAATAGCGCATCGCCAAAACCGCAGCGCCTGCATAGAGCAAACTGCGATGCAACGTGCGGGTGCGATCAAAGACATAGGGCAAGATCAGCGCAAATCCGACCACAATCATCATCTCGGCAAGACCGGATTCGATCTCGCTTAGATAGGGAAAGCCGCCCATGTCAGTTCCACAGACTGCGCAAATCGTCGAGCGGGCGGCTGTCAAAAAACACGCGGCCCGTTCGCCCGATCATGCAGCGCAGGTCCGGTTGGTCGCGCAGCGCTGGCACCAAAAGCGTCACATCATAGCGTTCAAGATGACGCGCATTTGGAGCGACGGCGAGATTGCTGTAAATCGTCGCCGCCCCCGCGCCCGCCAAGCGGGTGATCGTGCCCGGATAGACTTTGGACTCTCCGCTCAGCCGAAATTGAGCCGCTTGCCCAGCCGTCAGGCGGCGGTAAACATTTTCTGACACCGAGAGCGTGACGATCGCAGAGTCGCAATCCACCAGCCTGATGACATCCTGCCCGCGTTGCAGGGTCTCACCATCCGCCGCCAGATATTCCCACAAAATGCCGTTGACGGTCGAAGCCACCCGCGTCGCCGCAAGCCGATTGGTGCGCAGCTGTTCCGCCGTCAGCCGCGCTTCTATCGCCGTCAGCCGCGCGGTATCGGCAGCAAGTTGCGCATTCAGACCGTCGATGGTGTATTGCAGCTCTGCCAACCGCTCGGCGCTATCGCTTTTGGCTTGGGTGGTCAAAGCATCGGTTCTGGCTTTGGTCGCGGTGATCAATGCCGTGGTTTTCGCCAGATCGGCCTTGGCCAGATCGCGATCCAGCAGCAGGTCGTTCAGATGGATGGTGTCGGCGATCGGATCCTTGATGCCGCCCAGTTCCTCGCCCTTGATGACGCGTGACCCAAGCGCGCGCGGGGGAAGCGTGGCCGTCCCTGCAATCGGCGCGCGCAGGGTCGAAAGCCCTGCATTCACCACCGCATCCGCACTGGCGCCCGAGAGTTGCTCGCCCACGACGATCCAAACACCCGCCGCAACCGCCGCCGCGCCCAAAAGAAACCGTGCGTAATTCATAGCAAAATGTTCCGACGAATGAATGTGACTCGGGCTGTGCGCCTGCGGGATTCGGCGCCTCATATACCGATAAGCTGTCGATGGTGAAGCCGTAAAATTTATTGCGAATTGAGGGCTTTAGCGTGATTTTCGCGACGGTGGGGCAGCATGTTTTCTCGGTCTGATAATTTGCGCGTAAAGTCAGCCAGCACTTTGCCCCGATGCGTCGTGGCTCTGGCAATACTCTGCCCGTTTCAAAGGCAGAGGCCCCGCGCTTGACTAAAAATCGGGCGGCTGCGGGCAAAGTTTCATCCAGAGCCTCTTTGCGTCAACCTGTGCTTGAATCTTGGTCCCCTTGCGGCGCTATACCCCCGATATGGCAAAAGCACTTTCCATCGTCGTCGTAGAAAAAGATCGCGAGCGGGCGCTCATGATCATTGATGGCCTGCGCGATGCGGGTGACTTTGACGTGTTTGTCATAGGCGAAGAAGCCGGACTTACGCGGCGGATTGCCGAGCGCAATCCTGACCTTGTGCTGATCGACGCGGGCAACCCGTCGCGCGATGCGCTCGAGGATCTGACGACCGCCTCTGCCCCGATGCGGCGGCCTGTGGCGATGTTTGTCGACCAAACGGACCCCGCGATGACCAAGGCCGCGATCGAGGCGGGCATGTCGGCCTATGTTGTGGACGGGCTGCGCCCCGAGCGGTTGCGCCCCATCCTTGACGCCGCGATTGCCCGCTTTCACATGGTGCAAAAGATGCGGGTCGAACTGGCCGAGACCCGCCGCGCGCTGGAAGAACGCAAGCTGATCGACCGCGCCAAGGGCATTTTGATGCGTGCGCGCGGGATTGGCGAGGATGAGGCCTATGTCTTGCTGCGCAAGGCGGCGATGGATCAGGGCAAGAAGGTTGCCGATATGGCGCAGGCTTTGGTTATCGCTACGGATCTGTTGAAATGAGTGTGACCGAGATTCGCCTTGGCTATCTGCCGCTGATTGACGCCGCACCGCTGTTTGTTGCGCAGGCGCTTGGTTTTGCCGAAGAAGAGGGGCTGAACCTGACATTGCAGCCCGCGCCAAGTTGGTCGACGCTGCGCGATATGCTGAGCGTGGGGCAAGTGGTGGCCGCGCATATGTTGGCGCCCGTGCCGATTGCCATCGCGATGGGGCTGGGGGCGGGGGCTGCACCGCTTGAGGCTTTGATGGTCTTGAACCTGAACGGCAACACCATTGGCGTGTCGGCAGAGCTGGCAGAGCGGATGCGCGCGCAGGGCTATGACTTTGATTTCACCGATGCGGCGCGGGCGCGCGATGCGCTGTTGGCGGTGTCCAAAACCTTGCGCGTGGGCGTGCCGTTTCCATTTTCCACCCACCATCTGCTGATCCAATACTGGCTGCGGGACGCGGGGCAGGGCTTGCCTGCGGGGTTAGAGATACACACCGTCCCGCCGCCGCGCATGGTCGAGGCGCTTGCGGCGGGCGAGATTGATATGTTTTGCGTCGGCGAGCCGCGCGGGTCGGTGGCCGTTGAAAAAGGCGCAGGGGCATTGCTCTTGCCCGGATCGGCGATCTGGCAGGCCGCCCCCGAAAAGGTTCTGGCCGCCCGCACGGGTTGGGCCGAAGCAGAGCCGCATCTGGCAGGCTCTTTGATGCGGGCGCTGTGGCGGGCGGGGCAGTGGTTGAGCCTGCCTGAAAACCACTCGGTGGCCTCGGAACTGCTGACGGCCTCTGGCAGGCTGGATGTTTCAGCAGAAGTGGTCGAGCGGGTGCTGTCGGGGCGGCTGGTGATTTCGCCAGCGGGTGGCGAGCGCAAAGTTCACCGGTTTTTGGAGTTTCACACCGGCGCTGCGAACTTTCCGTGGCGCAGTCAGGCGGCATGGATCGGGGCGCAACTGGCGCGGCGGCACGGGGTGGACCCTGCGCAGGCGGTGACTTCGGCGCGCACAGTGTTTCGCAGCGATCTCTACCGCCGCCACTTGCAGGCCGCGGGGGCAGAGCTGCCAAGCGCCTCGGACAAGCTGGAGGGCGCGCTGGCAGTGCCAACGGCTGCGGCCTCGACGCAGGGGCGGTTGATTCTACAGCCCGATCAGTTTTTTGATGCCCGAATATTCGACCCCGCAGGACCGGGCTGCTGAAAGTTTAGGCAAGTCCCCCGCAATTTCTGACATGCGTGCAGGTGCAGCATTGACGCTGTGACGCAGCAGCCGCACCTTAGGTTTAACGCTCGGGGCAACGATGTCCCACCGCGTTCCCCATGATGGGGGAATTCGCAAGCAACGCCGCTTGGAACCGTACCTGAACAGGTTTGGCTCCGGCGGCTTTTTTCATTTCAGCGCCCGATTTGGGCTAAAGGGAACACTCATCATGCGCCTGTCCTATCTTTTGCTTTTGACCACCGCTCTTGCGTCGCCTTCCTTTGCCGAAACGGCGGGCATCGAGAAAGACCAGCTGACACTGGGCTTTATCAAGCTGACCGATATGGCCCCTTTGGCGATTGCCAAAGAAAAAGGCTTTTTTGACGACGAGGGCCTGCAGTGTCCAGCCTTGAAGCGCAGTCGAACTGGAAAGTGCTGCTGGACCGCGTGCTGGATGGCGAACTGGACGGCGCGCATATGTTAGCGGGTCAGCCGATTGCCGCGACGATCGGCTATGGCACCAAGGGCCATCTGGTCACGCCGTTTTCGATGGACCTGAACGGCAATGCGATCACGGTCTCGAATGCGGTTTGGGAGGCCATGAAGCCCAATGTGCCGATGGAGGCGGGCAAGCCTGCGCATCCGATCTCGGCCTCGGCGCTAAAGCCGGTGGTTGAGAGCTATTTGGACGAGGGCAAGCCGTTCAACCTTGGCATGGTGTTCCCCGTTTCCACCCATAACTACGAACTTCGCTATTGGCTGGCAGCGGGTGGCATCAACCCCGGATTTTATCAGACGGGCGATGCGACGGGTCAGGCGGGCGGCGATGTGCTGATCTCGGTCACCCCGCCGCCGCAAATGCCTGCGACGATGGAGGCGGGCACCATTCTGGGCTATTCCGTGGGTGAGCCGTGGAACCAAGCCGCCGTCGCCAAGGGCATCGGTGTGCCGGTGATTACCGACGAAGACATCTGGAAGAACAACCCTGAAAAGGTGTTTGGCGTCACCGCCGCGTTTGCCGAAGCCAACCCCAACACGATGATCGCGCTGACCAAGGCGCTGATCCGCGCGGGCATGTGGCTGGACGCCGATAACAACGCCAACCGCGCCGAAGCGGTCGAGATTTTGTCCCGCAGCGAATATGTTGGCGCGGATGCGGCGGTGATCGCCAATTCGATGACCGGCACCTTTGAATATGAAAAGGGCGACAAGCGCGCGGCAGATGACTTCAACGTGTTCTTCCGCCACAACGCGACCTTCCCTTATTATTCGGATGCGGTCTGGACCCTGAGCCAAATGCGCCGCTGGGGGCAAATCGAGACTGCCCATCCTGACAGCTGGTATGACGAAACTGCCAAATCGGTTTATAAGCCCGCGATCTACGAAGAGGCCGCGCGCGCTTTGATTGCCGACGGTCTGGCCAAGGCCGAGGACTTTGACTTTGACGCGGATGGCTACAAAGACCCGACCTCTGACTTCATCGACCACGTCACTTTCGATGGCACCAAGCCAAACGCCTATATCGACAGCCTGACCATCGGCCTTAAGGGCGATCAGACCGTCGTTGACGGCGCAGTGGTGAATTGAGGTGAGCAAGATGACCGCAATCGACCCTGCTGATCTGCCCGAGGAAAACGGCGCGACCCGCGCGCTGCGACTGGAAAAGCTGTATCGTCTGATCGGGCGGTGCGACCCGTGGTTTCGGGCCATCGGTTTGGGCTGGCTGACCCCGATCTGGCGGGCCTTGGCGGGGGACAATCCGCGCGGCCAGTTGGGCGAGATTTGGCGGCTTGCCGTGGTGCCCATGCTGTCGATTGCGGTCTTTCTTGGGCTTTGGGCCGCCTTTGCGCCGATGGTGCAAACCTCGCTTGGCGCCATTCCCGGACCCGCGCAGGTTTGGCAACAGGCGGATAATCTGCACGCCGAAGCCGTAGCCGAAGGCGCCAAAGAGACCGAGTTCTATGCCGCCCAAGACGCAAAAAACGCCGAAGCAATCGCCGCGGGCAAGCCAGAGGACGTGAAATCGCGCAGCTATATCGGCAAGCCGACCTATGTGGCGCAGATTTTTACCTCGATCAAAACCGTCTTTCTGGGCTTTTTGATTGGCACTGTGATCGCCGTGCCGCTTGGCATCTTGTGCGGGCTATCGGTGACGGCCAATGCCGCGATCAACCCGCTTGTGCAGATCTTCAAGCCGGTGTCGCCTCTGGCGTGGTTGCCGATTGTGACGATGGTGGTCTCTGCCACGATGGTCAACAGCGACATCCCCAAAAGCTTTATCGTCTCGGCGGTCACCGTGACGCTGTGCTCTATGTGGCCCACGCTGATTAACACCGCACTTGGCGTCGCCTCGATTGACAAGGATTTGGTCAACGTGGGGCGCGTGTTGAAGCTGTCGCTTTGGACACGGCTGACCAAGCTGGTGCTGCCCTCGGCGCTGCCGTTGATCTTTACGGGGATGCGGCTGTCGCTGGGTGTGGGCTGGATGGTGCTGATCGCGGCAGAGATGCTGGCGCAGAACCCCGGGCTTGGCAAATTCGTCTGGGACGAGTTCCAAAACGGCAGCCAAGACAGCCTTGCCCGCATCATGGTGGCGGTGCTGACCATCGGTTTGATCGGCTTTGCTCTCGATCGGTTGATGTTCGCGCTGCAAACCCTGTTCACCTTTTCCAACAATCGGTGACCCCATGAGCATTCTTGAATTTTCCCACGTGAGCAAAGGCTATGGCGAAAAGCCTGTGCTGCAAGACCTCAGCTTTGCCATCGAAGAAGGTGAGTTCGTTGTTATCCTTGGCTTTTCCGGTTCGGGCAAGACCACGCTGATCAACCTGATGGCAGGGCTGACGCTGCCCGATCAGGGGGCGGTGACCTTCAAGGGCGACGCCGTGACGGGGGCGGGTCCAGAGCGGGGGCTGGTGTTTCAATCCTATGCCTTGCTGCCGTGGCTGACCGTTGCGGGCAACATCCGGCTTGCGGTCGAGGCCACCCACAAGGGCAGCAAAGCCGAGCGCGACGCAGAGGTGACGCGCTATATTCAGATGGTCGGGCTGTCCCATGCGGCGGATCGGCGTCCGTCCGAGCTGTCGGGCGGGATGCGCCAGCGGGTTTCTGTCGCCCGCGCGCTGGCCATGCGCCCCGAGGTCTTGTTGATGGACGAGCCATTGTCGGCGCTTGATGCGCTGACCCGCGCCAATGTCGCCACAGAGATCGAGGCGATCTGGCGCGCGGAAAAACGCACCGCCGTGATGATCACCAATGATGTGGACGAGGCGCTCATCCTTGCCGATCGCATTTTGTGCCTGAACCCTGATGGCACGCTCGGTCACGCCTTCACGGTGGATTTGCCAAGGCCGCGTGATCGTGATGCGCTGGACCATGGCAGCTTTAAAAGCCTGCGCGCCGATGTCACCGCCTATCTGATGGATGTGGGCATCAAGTCCAAACTGCCCGAGACGCGCCTTTTGCCAAGCGTCACCCCGCGCCATGCCATTCCGGGTGCCTACAAACGCGCCGCCGCCTCGCCCCTAGAGGCCCGCTATCTGCACTATTCGCAGATGCACAAGGTCTATGCCACGCCCAAGGGCCCGCTGACCGTGGTCGAGGACTTTAACCTCAGCCTAAAGCGCGGCGAGTTTATCAGCCTGATCGGCCATTCGGGCTGCGGCAAGTCGACGGTGCTGTCGATGACGGCAGGGTTGAATGCGATCAGCGAGGGCGCAATCACGCTGGACGGCTATCACGTCGAAGGCGCCGACCCCGAGCGCGCCGTGGTGTTCCAATCGCCCAACCTGTTCCCGTGGTTGACCGCCAAGCAGAACGTGGCGATCGGAGTGGATAAGGTCTATCCACAGGCCACTCAGGCCGAGCGCCAAGAGGTGGTGGAATACTATCTAGAGCGCGTGGGTCTTGGCGATGCGATGGACGCGGTTGCCGCCGATATGTCCAACGGCATGCGCCAGCGCGTCGGCATCGCACGCGCCTTTGCACTGTCGCCCAAGCTGCTGCTTTTGGACGAACCCTTTGGCATGTTGGACAGCCTGACCCGATGGGAGCTGCAAGAGGTGCTGATGGAGGTCTGGTCGCGCACCAAGGTCACGACCGTTTGCGTCACCCATGATGTCGATGAGGCCATCCTTCTTGCCGACCGTGTGGTGATGATGACCAACGGGCCGCGGGCGACGATTGGTAAGATCACCGAAGTAAACCTGCCGCGCCCGCGCTCGCGTCGTGCGCTGCTCAGCCATCCTGACTATTACGGTTACCGCGCTGAAATCATGGGGTTTCTTGAGGAATACGAGCATGGGCGCGCCAAGAAAAGCAAGGACGCGGCATGATGGATATTCAAACCCCACCCGCGCGGACCTTCATTCAGGTATCTGAGATTTGGGTGCCCAAGGATGGCAGGTTGGTGCTGCATGCGGGCAATTACACGGGGGCAGAGGGCTTTGCCGAAAGCGCCGCAAGCGAGAGCTTCGGCGTCGGTGAGGGGCTGCCTGGGCGGGCATGGGAGCTGGCGCGTCCTGTGGTGATGTCGAACCTTGAAACCTCGGCTTTCAAGCGCAGCCAAGCGGCGCTGGCGGCAGGGCTGACCAGTGGTGTCGCCATGCCGATCTTTGCCAGTGGCAAGCTCAAAGCGGTGCTGGTGATCTTGTGCAGCGCGGATGCAGAGCACAGCGGCGCGCTTGAGGTTTGGTCCGAGAAGGACGGCGTCCTGACCTTGACCGACGGCTATTTCGGTGCGGCCAAGGACTTTGAGGCGGTCAGCCGCCAGACCAGCTTTGGCCGTGGGCAGGGGCTTCCGGGTGGGGTTTGGGCGGCACAAACGCCAATCCTGATGCGCGATATTGGCGCGGGGCAGGGGTTCGTGCGGGCCGAAAGTGCGGGCAAGGCGGGGCTGACCACGGGGCTTGGCCTGCCAGTGCCCGTGCCGGGCGGGCGGCTTTATGTGCTGGCGCTGTTGTCGGCGGCAGGCAGCCCCATCGCGCGGCGCTTCGAGATCTGGGACGCTCGCACCGCCCGCACAGGCAAGACCGGCGAGGCGGTGCTGATCGATGGCATCTGCGCGCGCGAGGGACGGCTCTGGGACGAGGAAAACCCGCGCAGAACGTCGGCTTGGATGGGCGAGATCGGCACGGTTTTGGCCACGGGCTTGCCCGTCATCAAAAGCAATTCAACGGGTTTGGCGGCGGGATATACCTCGATGCTGGCTCTTCCTATTCACCGCGGCAGCGAGCTTGCGTTCGTCGTCGCTTGGTATCTTTGAGAGGTCACCATGGAAAAATTGGTCATCATCGGGGCAGGCATGGCTTCGGGCCGCGCGTTGGAGCACCTGCTAGAGCTTGCAAAAGGTGCGTATGAGATCACGCTTTTTGGAGCGGAGCCTCGGGGCAACTATAATCGCATCATGCTTTCGCCCGTCCTGTCGGGGGAAAAGACCTATGAAGAAATCGTCACCCATGATGCAGAGTGGTATGCCGCGCATGGCATCACCTGCCGCTTTGCCGAGGCCGTCACGGGCATCGACCGCGAGCGCCGCGTTGTGCTCACGGCCAAGGGCGAGACGCCCTATGACAAGCTGATCATCGCGACGGGGTCAGCGCCCTTTATCGTGCCGGTGCAGGGTAAAGATTTGCCGCAAGTCACCGCCTATCGCGATCTGGACGACACCTATCAGATGATCGAGGCCTCGGGCAAAGCGGGGGCCAATGCCGTGGTGATTGGTGGCGGACTGCTGGGGCTTGAGGCTGCGGCGGGTCTGCGTCTGCGCGGGATGGAGGTCACGGTGATCCACCTTGCGGGCCACTTGATGGAGCGTCAGCTGGACCCCGCGGCGGGCTATCTGTTGCAAAAAGACCTAGAGCGCCGCGGCATCAAGGTGCATTGCAAAGGGTCGACCAAGGCCATTCTGGGCCAAAGCGCGGTCGAGGCCGTGCTGCTTGAGGACGGGACGGTCTATCCGGCCGATCTGGTCTGCATGGCGGTCGGTATCCGCCCCGAAGTGCGGCTGGCCAATGACGCCCATCTAGAGGTCGGGCGCGGCATCACTGTGGACGATCAGATGCGGACCTCTGACCCTGCGATCTTTGCGGTTGGCGAATGTGTAGAGCATGACAAGCAACTCTTTGGCCTTGTCGCGCCGCTTTATGATCAGGCCCGCACCTTGGCGCTGACCCTTGCGGGGCAAGACGCCACCTTCCGCCCCATTCAAACCGCGACCAAGCTCAAGGTCACGGGCGTTGATCTGTTTTCGGCAGGCGATTTCGCCGAAGGTCCGGGGCGCGAGGATATCGTGTTCCGCGACCCTGGCCGTGGCATCTACAAGCGCCTCGTGATCGAGGGCGACAGGCTGATCGGCGCGGTGATGTATGGCGATACGGCGGATGGCAACTGGTTCTTTGGCCTGATCAAGGATGGCACGGATATCTCTGCCATGCGCGACACGCTGATCTTTGGGCCGGCCTTTCAAGGGGGTGCCCCATCGGACCCCTTGGCGGCCGTTGCAGCCTTGCCGCCTGAAGCGGAAATTTGCGGATGCAATGGCGTCTGCAAGGGCAAGATTGTAACGGCCATTCAGAACGGCGCGACCACATTGGATGCGGTGCGGGCAACCACCAAGGCGTCGTCGTCTTGTGGCACCTGCACGGGGTTGGTGGAACAGGTGATGGCGCTGACCTTGGGCGACAGCTTCAAGGCCAATGCCAACCCTGCCATGTGCAAATGCACCGAGCACACCCACGAAGACGTGCGCCGGTTGATCAAGGCGGGGGGGCTGAAGTCCATTCCGGCGGTGATGCAGGAACTGGGCTGGAAATCGGTCGGCGGCTGCGCGTCGTGTCGGCCTGCGCTGAACTATTACCTGCTGTCCGATTGGCCGCTGGATTATCAAGACGACCGCCAGTCGCGCTTTGTCAACGAGCGCAACCACGGCAATATCCAAAAGGACGGCACCTATTCGGTGGTGCCGCGCATGTGGGGCGGGGTGACGACACCCGACGAGTTGCGCGCGATTGCTGATGCTGCCGACAAATACAATGTGCCGCTGGTCAAGGTGACAGGTGGCCAGCGCATCGACCTTTTGGGCATCAAGAAAGAAGATCTGCCCGCGATCTGGTCGGATCTGAACGCTGCGGGCATGGTGTCGGGTCACGCCTATGCCAAGGGTCTGCGCACGGTGAAAACCTGTGTCGGCACGGATTTTTGCCGCTTTGGCACCCAAGACAGCACTGGCCTTGGCATCAAGCTGGAGAAAATGCTCTGGGGGTCGTGGACGCCTGCCAAGCTGAAACTGGGCGTTTCGGGCTGCCCGCGCAACTGTGCCGAAGCCACCTGCAAGGACATCGGCATCGTCTGCGTCGACAGCGGTTACGAGATCAGCGTCGCAGGGGCTGCGGGCATGGATGTGCGTGAAACCCTGCCGTTGTGCAAAGCCGCGACCGAGGCCGAGGTGATGCAGATCGTCGCCGCCTTTACCCAGCTTTACCGCGAGAATGCGCGCTATCTGCACCGCATCTACAAATGGGTGGATAAGGTCGGGCTGGACTGGTGTCAGGCGCAGATGGCCGATCTGGAAACCCGCCGCGCCCTGCAAGAGCGCTTTGCGCTCAGCCAGACCATCTATCAGGCCGACCCTTGGGCCGAACATGCCGCCGCACAAGAGCGGCCAAAATGGCAACCGCTTGTCGACCTGACCTTGGAGGCTGCAGAATGAGCTGGCTTGATATTGGAGCGCTGGACGACATCCCCCGCGAAGGTGCGCGCGTTGTGAAAACCATCGCAGGCTGTGTGGCCGTGTTTCGCACGGCGGACGATCAGGTCTATGCCTTGAACGACCGCTGCCCCCACAAGGGCGGGCCGTTGTCCGAAGGCATCGTGCATGGCACCTCTGTCACTTGCCCGCTGCACGCTTGGGTGTTTTCGCTGGAAACTGGTCAAGTTCAGGGCGCGGACGAAGGCGAAGTCGCCACCTATCCCGTGCGCATCGAGGCGGGGCGCATTCTGTTGGATACCGCGCGATTGGCGCGACGGGTGGCCGCATGACCATCCGCACCACCTGCCCGTATTGCGGTGTTGGCTGTGGGATTTTGGCGCAGCGCACTGACAGCGGCCTCAGCGTGCAGGGCGACCCCGAGCATCCGGCGAACAAGGGGCGGCTTTGCTCCAAGGGGTCGGCCTTGGGCGAGACGGTGGGGGCGCAGGGGCGGCTGCTGTCGCCGCGCGTCTTTGGCAAGGATGTGGCGTGGGATACGGCGCTTGATCTGGTCGCCAAGCGGTTTGCGCAGGTGATCGCCGAAGATGGCCCCGAGGCGGTGGCCTTCTACGTTTCGGGGCAGTTGCTGACCGAGGATTACTATGTCGCCAATAAGCTGATGAAGGGATTCATCGGCACGGCGAATATCGACACCAATTCACGGCTTTGCATGGCGTCATCCGTTGCGGGGCACAAGCGCGCTTTTGGCAGCGACACCGTGCCGGGCAGCTATGAAGATCTGGAGCTTGCCGATCTGGTGGTGCTGACGGGGTCCAATCTTGCTTGGTGCCATCCCGTGCTGTACCAGCGGCTGGCTGCGGCCAAGGCGGCGCGGCCCGAAATGAAAGTCGTGGTGGTCGACCCCCGCCGCACCGCGACCTGCGATCTGGCGGATATGCATCTTGCCATTGCCGCAGGATCGGACGCGGCGCTGTTTAATGCGGTGCTGGTGGCGATCGCAGATCAAGGCGCGCTCAGCCCTGATTTCTTGCCCCATGTCAACGGGTTGGACGCGGCGCTGACCGCAGCCCGCGCCTCTGACCCTGCGGCCACGGGGCTTGACCCTGCCGCGCTTGCTGCATTTTGCGCGCTGTGGGCCAAGACTGAAAAGGTGGTGACGGTCTATTCCCAAGGCATCAACCAATCCGAAAGCGGCACCGACAAGGTCAATGCGATCCTGAACTGTCACTTGGCAACGGGGCGCATCGGGCGGATTGGCATGGGGCCGTTTTCCGTGACCGGTCAGCCCAATGCGATGGGCGGGCGCGAGGTGGGCGGGCTTGCCAATACGCTTGCCTGTCATCTCGAGATCGAAAACCCCCGCCACCGCGCCGCCGTCCAAGCGTTCTGGGACAGCCCCAAGATTGCACATCGCGCAGGGCTGAAGGCGGTCGATATGTTTCAGGCCGTGGCGGACGGCAAGATCAAAGCCATCTGGATCATCCACACCAATCCGGTCGTGTCGATGCCCGATGCCGATGGCGTGGCAGCGGCGTTGCGGGCCTGTCCTTTTGTGGTGGTGCAAGACGTGACGGCGGCCACCGATACCGCGAAACTGGCGCATGTTTTGTTGCCCGCGACCGCTTGGGGCGAAAAAGAGGGCACTGTCACCAACTCCGAGCGCGTGATCAGCCGTCAGCGGCGGGTCTTGCCAGCCCCCCAAGGCGCGCGCGATGATTGGCGCATCCTTGCCGATGTGGCCGCGCGCATGGGGTGGGACGCGGCCTTTGGCTGGTCAAACGCCGCCGCAATCTTTCGCGAATATGCGGGCCTGTCTGGGATTGCGGGGGACTTGGGCAGCGATTTCGACATCTCTGATCTTGCGACCCTGTCTGACGCAGACTACGCCGATCTGGCCCCTGTGGCTTGGCCGCAAAATGCGCGCAAACGGGGCGGGCGGTTCTTTGCAGACGGCGTGTTCCACACCGCAGACGCCAAGGCGCAGATGATCGCCATCACGCCGCGCCTGCCCAAAGCCTTGGCCGCCGGAGAGTTCCGCCTGAACTCTGGCCGCATTCGAGATCAGTGGCACACCATGACCCGCAGCGCAAAATCGCCGCGCCTGTCCCAACATATGGCCGAACCCTTTGTTCAAATAAACCCACATGACGCGCAGGCTTTGGGCATCGAGGCGGCCCAGATCGCACGGCTGAGCAACGCGCGGGGGCAGGCGCTGATGCGCGTGCTGATCAGCGATGCGGTGGCCAAGGGCGACGTGTTTGTGCCGATGCATTGGACGGATGACGGCGCCAGTGCGGCCCGCATCGACACGCTTGTGCCGCCCGTTGTGGACCCGATTTCTGGGCAACCCGACAGCAAAGCTGCTGCGGTCAGAGTGGCGCCGTTCCATGCCGCTTGGTATGGGTTTGCGGTCTGCGCGCAGAACCCAAACCCGAGTGCTGCCTATTGGGCCAAGAGCCGCAGCGCTGGCGGATGGCGGCTAGAGCTTGCGGATACCCAAATGCCGCAGGATTGGCAGAGCTACGGCGCGGCGCTGTTTGGGCTGCAAGATGTGCAGCCTGTGATGATGGCCGACCCCGCCAAGGGGCTGACGCGGCTAGCATTTCACCGCGAAAACCGCTTGATTGCGGCGCTGTTTGTTGGCCCTGAACCGGTGGCATTGGCGCGAGATCACCTTGCGGCACAGCTCTGTCTGGACGCCCCAAGCGGCGTTTTGGCAGGCAAGCCGCAAGCCGATCAGCCTGACCCGGGCCCCACCGTCTGCGCCTGCCTGAACGTCGGGCGCAACACGATTTTGCGCGCCATCGAGGCAGGGGCCTGCACTGTCGGCGCGCTTGGCGACCGCCTTGGCGCGGGCACGTCTTGCGGCTCGTGTCGTCCCGAACTTAACGCTTTGCTGGTCCAGACCCTTCAAAAAGAGGCTGCAGAATGATCACGCTTTCCGCCCCCAACCTCCTCGGCATCCTTTCCGCCTTTCGCCAATGGCTTGATGAGAGCCTTGCGCTACGCGGCCGCCGAACGGGGGCAGGCCGCACGCAAAGGCGCGGCCATGTCACCTTGTTGGGCGCGGGTCCAGGGGCTGCGGATCTGATCACCCTGCGCGGCATGAAGGTGCTGCAAGCGGCGGATTTGATCTTTTACGACCGCCTCGTCGACCCCGCGCTTTTGGCCTATGCAAAGGCGGGCGCGGTCTGTGTCTCGGTCGGCAAAGCCCCCGGACATCACAGCATGGCGCAAAGCCAAATCAACGCGCGGCTGGTCGAGGCGGCAGAGCGCGGGCTGCAAGTCGTTCGCCTTAAATGCGGCGATCCAGGCATCTTTGGGCGCGGCGCCGAAGAGGCCGAGGCGCTTGACGCGGCGGGCCAATCCTGGAGCATCATCCCCGGCGTCACCGCAGCTTGCGCCGCCGCCGCCTCTGCCAACAGCTTTTTGACCGAGCGTGGCCAGACGGAAAGGGTGGTTTTCTCGACAGGACACAGGCGCGAAGGCGCGATCACGGATTGGTCCGCCTGTGCCGCCCCTGGCACGACGCTTGCGTGCTATATGGGCGTCTCGACCGCGACCGAGCTGCAAAGCGGATTGCTTGCCGCAGGATGGCCCCCAAGTTGCAGCGTCGAGATCGTGTCCAAGGCCCAAACCGCCGAGCAAAGACTGCTGCGCGGGCGGCTGAGCGACCTTGCCGCCCTTTGTGGCTCACACCAAGCGCTCAACCCAGCCATGCTATTTATCAGATGGCCCGCCTCTGCCGACGATTTGGCCCCACACCCAGAACAGGCCTTTGTTGCGCTGCCTGCTCCCTGACAAGGGTTTGCGCCTGCAGATCATGCGGGATGCGCCACAGAATTTTCGTCGCCTGTTCCCAATGCGGATATTTACGCTAAATCTAGCGCAGATGGAGGCGACGCAATGCTGCTGGACGTGTGTGCTGTGACCAAATCCTACCAAAGCCGCGAAGAGACCGTCACGGTTTTGAACGGCGTCGATCTGTGTCTGGAGGCGGGGCAAAGCCTTGCGCTGACGGGCGAGTCTGGGTCGGGCAAGAGCACGCTGCTGCATCTGGTGGCGGGGCTTGATACGGCGGATGCGGGCAAGATTGTGGTGGCGGGCACAGATATCACCCGCGCGTCTGATCCGGTTCGGGCGGCCTTGCGCAGGGGGCAGATCGGGTTGATTTTTCAACAGTTCAACCTGATCCCCTCTTTGGATATTGCCGCCAACCTTGCGTTTCAGGCGCGGCTTGCGGGGCGGTATGATGCGGCGTGGCTGGCAGAGCTGGCACAGGCGCTGGGGTTGCAGGCGTTGCTGTCGCGGTTTCCGGAACAGCTGTCTGGCGGGCAACAGCAGCGTGTCGCCATCGGTCGCGCTTTGGCGCTGCGCCCGCGGCTGGTCTTGGCGGATGAGCCGACGGGCAATCTGGATGAGGCGACGGGCGACGCGGTGATGGAGCTGATGCTGCGGCTTGTCGCGCAAACCGGTGCTGGTTTGTTGATGGTGACACATTCGCCACGGCTTGCGGCGCGGTTGGACCGGACGGTGCGGCTGTCTGCGGGGCGGGTCGCGTGATGTGGCGCGCGGGGCTGAGCGCATTGCTCTCGCATTGGCGCAGGCATCCGTTTCAACTGGCGATGCTGCTGTTGGGGCTGTCACTGGCGACGGCCCTGTGGTCGGGGGTGCAGGCGATCAACGCCGAGGCGCGGGCAAGCTATGCGCGGGCGGCGGTTGGGTTGGGACAAGACGGGCTGCAGCGATTGGTCAGCGGTGATGGCGCGGAGATCCCCCTTGCCACCTATGCCGCCTTGCGCCGTATGGGGTGGCAGGTCTCGCCCGTGGTGGAGGGGCAGTTGGCGCAAGGGGATCTGCGCCTCATCGGGGTCGATCCGTTGACGCTGCCCAAGGACGCCCGACAGGTCGATCTTGCAGGCGCGGATATGGCCAGCTTTATGTCGGACGGTGGGGTTCTGTTTGTGAATGCGCAAACGGCGGCGCGTCTGGAGGGGGCAGATCTCCCGCCCTTGCAGATCGCGCCTGATCTGCCCTCTGACGTCGCGATCACGGATATCAGTGTGGCGCAGCGCTTGTTGGGCCAAGACGAGCTGTCGCATCTGATCGTGGCGCAGGACAGCTTTTTGCCCGCAGCAGAGGCGCTGCCGTTTGGCTTGGTCCTGCAAACATCTGACGCGGGCGAGGACCTTGCGCGTCTGACCGACAGTTTTCATTTGAACTTGACCGCTTTTGGCCTGCTGGCCTTTGCGGTGGGTTTGTTCATCGTTTACGCGGCCATCGGTCTTGCCTTCGAGCAGCGCCGTCCGGTGTTTCGCACCCTGCGCGCGCTTGGGCTGTCGGCGAGGGCGCTGACGGGGGTGCTTTTGGCCGAGCTGCTGGTGCTGTCGACGATCGCAGGGGTGATGGGCGTCGGGCTTGGGTATCTGGTGGCGGGAGCGCTTTTGCCCGATGTGGCGGCGACGTTGCGCGGGCTTTACGGTGCGGATGTTGCGGGGACCCTGAGCTTGCGTCCAGCGTGGTGGGCGGCGGGGATTGCGATTGCGGTGGGGGGCACGCTGATGGCCGCCGCGCAAAGCCTGTGGCGGGTCTGGCATCTGCCCCTGCTGGCGGCAGCGCAACCGCGCGCTTGGGCACGCGCGTCAGAGCGCAGGCTGGTCTGGCAAGCGGGCGCGGGGGTGGCGCTGCTGGTGGTGGCGGCGGGGTTGGGCGCCCAAGGGACAGGGCTTTGGGCGGGGTTTGCGCTGTTGGGGGCGGTGCTGATCGGGGCGGCGCTGTTGTTGCCCGTTGTACTGGCCGCGATGACCGCCCTTGGCCAAGCCATGTCGCGCGGGGTGTTGGCGCAGTGGTTTTGGGCCGACACGCAGCAACAGGTGCCGGGCCTGTCGCTGGCCTTGATGGCGCTGCTGCTGGCCTTGGCGGCGAATGTGGGCGTGGGCACGATGGTGGCAAGCTTTCGGCTGACCTTTACCGGTTGGTTGGACCAACGCCTTGCGTCCGAGATTTATGTCACGGCCCGCAACCAAGACGAGGCCGCCAAGATGGTCGCGTGGCTTGCGCCGCAAACCGATGCCGTGTTGCCGATTTGGGATGCCAAAACGGAGCTGGCAGGCCAGAAAGGCGATGTGTTTGGCATGACCGATCATGCGACATATCGTGAGAACTGGCCGCTGATCGATGCCACGCCAACGGTTTGGGACGCGCTTGCCACAGGCCGCGCCCTTTTGGTCAACGAGCAGCTCTACCGCCGCGAAGGGCTGGCCTTGGGCGATCTGGTGGCGCTGCCGGGGGGGGCCTTGCCGATTGCGGGCGTCTATTCGGACTATGGCAATCCCAAGCCGCAGATCATTCTGAGCACCGATCAACTGGTGGCACGCTTTGCCGAGGTGTCCTCTTTGCGCTATGGCATCAGGGTGGCGCCGGACAAGGCAGCCGCACTGGCGGCGGCGCTGCGTGCCAAGTTTGCGCTGCCCGAAACGGCGGTGCTTGAGAACACGGGCATCAAGGCCATGTCGTTGGCGGTGTTCGAGCGCACCTTTGCGGTGACGGCGGCGCTGAATGTGCTGACGCTGGGGGTGGCGGGGATTGCGATGTTTGCAAGCCTGATGACCCTGTCGGGGATGCGCGTGGCGCAACTGGCTCCGGTTTGGGCGATGGGGCTGACCAAGGCGCAGCTTGCGCGGCTGGATTTTGCGCGCACGTTGATCTTGGCGCTGCTGACGCTGGCGGTGGCCTTGCCGCTGGGGCTGTTGCTGGCGTGGGTGTTGCTGGCGGTGGTCAATGTGGCGGCCTTTGGCTGGCGGTTGCCGATGTATGTGTTTCCGCTGGATTGGTTGCGGTTGGCGGGGTTTGCACTTCTGGCGGCTGGATTGGCGGCGATCGGGCCGTGGCGCAGGCTGGCCCGCATGGCGCCTGCGGATTTGTTAAGGGTGTTTGCAAATGAACGCTAAGGGCTGGCTTATCATCGGGATGCTGGCGATGGGGGCCGCAGGCGCGGCGATGGCGCAGGGATTTGCGGGCATGGGGCAAACGGCGGACGGCTTTGCCTCGCCTGACCCCGCGTATCGCTTTGCCTTTCCGGTGGACCACGGCGCGCACCCCGATTTCCGCATCGAGTGGTGGTATCTGACCGCAACGCTGACAGGGCCAGACGGCACCGACTATGGGGCGCAATGGACGCTGTTTCGCACAGCCCTTGCGGCGGGGGAGGCCACTGGCTTTGCCAGCCCGCAGCTGTGGATGGGCCATGCCGCAGTGACGACACCGCAAGCGCATCTCTTTGCCGAAAAGCTGGCGCGCGGCGGTGTGGGGCAGGCAGGCGTCGCAACCTCCCCCTTCACCGCATGGATCGACGACTGGCAGCTGAGCAGCCGCGCTGACCGGCAGAGCGATGCGCTCTCTGCCATGGATGTCACCGCCAAAAGCGACGGGTTTTCCTATGCGCTCTCGTTACAGGCCAAGGGGCCTATCGTTGCCCAAGGCGCGCAGGGCTATTCAGTAAAATCGGCGGCGGGGCAGGCGAGCCATTACTATTCGCAGCCGTTCTATGAGGTGGCAGGCACGATCACGGTTGGCGCAGAGGCGATCCCCGTCACGGGGCAGGCTTGGCTGGACCGCGAATGGTCATCGCAACCGCTTGCTGCGGATCAGACGGGCTGGGATTGGTTTTCGCTTATGTTTGACGATGGAGCGCGGCTGATGGGGTTCCGGCTGCGCGATGCGGGCGCGGGCTATACTTCGGCGACATGGATTGACGCGGATGGCACCCCCACGCCCTTGCCGCAAGGTGCCCTGCGCGTCACACCTTTGCGCTATGAGACCGTGGCCGACCGCAAGCTGCCGGTCGATTGGCGCCTAGAGCTGCCGGACAAGCAAGTCGACGTCACGGTTAAATCGCTGAACCCGCAGGCGTTTATGGCGACAACCGTGCCCTATTGGGAAGGCCCGATCCGCATCAGCGGCAGCCACAGCGGGCGCGGCTATCTCGAGATGACAGGGTATGACTAGGGGCAATCCACAGGATAAGCGCCTTGCAGTCTTGAAATCTGGCGGCTTTGCCTCATGTCCCGCGTAGGACAAAGGGGACAAGATGCGGCAACGAATTGCAACCGGTGTGCCGCTTGACGCGGCGGCGGTCAGTGAGATTATCGAGATGGCGCTGAGCGATCATGTCTCATTTGACGCGATACGGGCGCAGCATGGTCTGTCGCCGGATCAGGTCAAGGCGCTGATGCGGGCCAAGCTGAAATCCGGCAGCTATCGCGCGTGGCGCAAGCGGGTGCGGGTGTTTGGCGATCGGCGCGCGGATTACAAATAGCCTTGGCCAATGACCAGACCGCCTTTCTGACCCAAAGGGATTTTTCTGCGACAGAATAATCTTGCGCCGCCGTTTCATCTTTGAAGGTCCGCATCCTGCGCGCCATTGGACACTCAAGGATCCCACAGCATGATGAATTTACCCAAGTTCGGCCTGCTCGCCGCCCTGATGGCTTCGCCGCTGCCCGCTTTTGCCCACCACGGCAGCACAGGTCAGTTTGACACCAGCACCACAGTCGAGCTGTCTGGCACGATCACCCGCGTGCGGCTGGTCAACCCGCATGCCTATGTCTATTTCGACTCGACCGACGATAAGGGCGAAGTGGTCAACCTGCGCTGTGAATTGCAGTCGGGGTCGCTGCTCAAGCGCAATGGCTGGACCGAGGCGATGTTCAAGATCGGCTCCAAGATTTCCATCCAAGGCTCGCCTGATCGCACCGACCCGACCACCTGCTACATGAGCCAGATCACCTTTGAAAACGGCGTCGTGGCCTCGCGTCACAGCACCTTTGACGAAAGCGGCACGCTTGGCGCCGAGGTTCGCCAGACCGAACGCGACGACGGCACGCCCAATATCGAGGGCAACTGGGCCATGGTGCGCGAAGAAGGCGCGCCTCCGGGGGGCGGTGGGCGATCCGAGGTGGTGATGACCGACGCTGGCCGTGCCGCAGTCGAGGGCGCGACCGCCGAAGAGAACCCGCGCTATCAGTGCAAGCCAACCAATATCGTGATGGATTGGTGGTTTGACCAGATGGTGAACACCATCCACCAAGACGATGATGATATCACCATGACCTATGGTTTCATGGACCTTGTGCGCACGATCCATCTGGACGGCGCCACGATGCCCGCAGATTACACGCCATCGCGGGCGGGGTTTTCGACGGGGGTATGGGACGGCACGACGCTTGTGGTGACGACGACCGGCTTTGACGAGGGCTGGATCAACGCGCCGATGGGCGGGCCAGAAGGGGGCGGGCCACGTCCTGACGCCAAAGACGGCACCCGTCCGCCACGTCCCGAGGGCGCGCGCGGTGGTCCCCCAACCCCTGTGAAAAACAGCCCCGAGCTGGTGGTGACCGAGCGGTTCACCCCAAGCGACGACGGCACGGTTTTGACGCGCAGCTATAGCTTCGTCGATCCGGTCTATCTGCAAGCACCGATTGAAGGCTCGGACGCGGTGACGCTGACCACCGACGCCTACGAGCCCTATGATTGCGACGATCTGACCGAAGAGCGCGCGAACTAAACCCCAACCCACGGGGCTGCGCCTGCACCTAGGCGCGGCCCCCTTTGGCACAAAGGCCCTTCATGGAAACGCTTTTCTGGCTTGAGGATTCCGCCGTCGGCCTGACGGTGTCCAGCACGCAATGGGGCTATCCCATCATCTTGTCGCTGCATGCGATTGGCATGGCGACGATGGTGGGGGTGGCGCTGATGCTGACGATCCGCGTGCTTGGCTTTGCGCCCAGCATCCCTGCAACCGCGATGGCGCCCTATTGGCGGGTGGCCTTGGCGGGCTTTGTTTTGAACCTGTTTTCGGGGCTGGCGCTGTTTTGTGGCGATGCGTCAGAGCTGTTTTTCAACTGGGCGTTTCGCATCAAGATCGTGCTGGTCTTTACGGGCTTGGCGCTGACGTGGCGGCTGGTGCAGATCTGCCTGAGGCGCAGTGACGAGATCACCCCCGCCCACCGCCGCCTTGCGGGCGCTGCGATGACGGCTTGGGTCGCGGCAATCATTTTCGGCCGCTTGATCGGCTATTGGTCCTGAGGGGATTTGCTATGGAACCGCTGCTCACTTGGGTGATTACCACGCTGAATTCGACGGCGCTGAGTAAGATCATCATGACCAACGCCTATATCTTTCCGTTTCTGGAGATGGCGCATTTCATTGGGCTGAGCCTGTTGTTCGGGTCGCTCATCGTGGTCGATCTGCGGGTGGTGGGGATGGCGAAAGCCTTGCCGCTTCAGCGGGTTGACCTGTTTGTGCGCTTTGCCTTGATCGGCTTTGCGATCAACCTTGTGTCGGGGGTCTTGTTTGTGATCGGCGATTCCGACCGCTATCTGGTGAACATCGCGTTTCAGGCCAAGATGGGGCTGATCGTGTTGGCGGGGCTCAACACCGCCTATTTCGTGCGCCGTGTGGCGCCGAAAATCGCGCGGGGCGTGGCGGCGCAAGACCTTGGCTGGGACGCGCGGGCGGTGGCTTGGGCCTCGCTCGCACTTTGGACCTGCGTGATCGTTTTGGGGCGGTTTATCCCCTATGTCGAAGATCTCTAGCCCGCCGCCTTTTCATCAAAGCGTCATAGAACCGTCATCCCCCTGATACCCAGAGCCAACACTGCTTCTTCAATATTTCACCTATTGAAGGACTGGCCCCATGACGCTTCGTCACATTTGCCTGACCTCGGCCCTTGCGCTTGCAACCGCGATGCCTGCCCATGCCGAATTGGTCTTTAACCGCATTTCCAGCTTTGCCACGCCCAACAACATGGCCGAGGGCGAGGACCTTGCCCGCGAAACCAGCGCCGAGATCATCTCGGCCTCGGACGACGGCATGACGCTTGTGTATACCGACAGCCCGCTTGGCGTGATTGGTCTGGTCGATATCACCGACCCGCGTGCGCCCAAAGCGCTTGGCAATATCGACATGGGCGGCGAGCCGACCACCGCGCATTTCGTCGGCGACAAGATTTTCATCGGCGTCAACACCTCGAAAAGCTATACCGAACCTTCGGGCAAGCTGGTCACCGTCGATGTCGCCAGCCGCAGCGTCGTGGCCGAATGCGAGATCGGCGGCCAGCCGGATTCGGTGGCGCGCTCTGCCGATGGCAGCTTTGTCGCGATTGCGGTTGAGAACGAGCGCGACGAGGATCTGAACGACGGCGCACTGCCGCAGATGCCCGCGGGCTATGTGGTGAAAATCGCGCTCAAGGACGGGGTTGCCGATTGCGCGGGACAGCAAAAGATCGACGTGGCGGGCCTGTCCGAGATCGCGGGCGATGACCCAGAGCCAGAGTTCGTCGACATCAACGACGCGGGCGAAATCGCGCTGACCTTGCAGGAAAACAACCATATCGTAGTGATCGGCGCGGATGGCAAAGTCGCCAGCCACTTTAGCGCGGGCAGCATCGACCTTGACGGTATCGACACCAAAAGCAACGGCAAGCTGGACTTTACCAGCGGCAAAAAAGATGTCGCCCGCGAGCCTGACGGCATCAAATGGATCGACGCTGACCACTTTGCTGTCGCCAATGAAGGCGATTGGAAGGGCGGCTCGCGCAGCTTTACCATCTTTCACAAAGACGGCACGGTGGTTTACGACTCCGGCCCAAGCCTAGAGCATGCGATTGTAGAGCTGGGCCATTACCCCGAACATCGCAGCAAATCCAAAGGCGTCGAGCTTGAATCCGTCGAGGCCGCGGTCTTTGACGGCACGCCGATGCTGTTCGTGGCATCAGAGCGCGCTTCGGTGATTGGGGTCTATGATGTGACCGACCCAAGCGCGCCAGTGCTCAAGCAAATCCTGCCTTCGGGGGTCAGCCCAGAAGGCATGGTCGCCATTCCCCAGCGCAACCTTTTGGCCTCGGCCAATGAGGTCGACCTGCGCGAAGACGGTTTGGCCCCTGCGCATGTGATGATCTATGAGCGCGCCGAGGGCACCGCCGCCTATCCGATGATCACGAGTGCGGGCAGTGCAGAGCTGATCGGCTGGGGTGCGCTGTCGGGGTTGGCGGCCGACCCGACCGAGGCAGGCAAGCTTTATGCCGTGTCCGACAGCGTTTACGGCGCGCAGCCGCGTATCTTTACCGTGGACGCGACGCAAAACCCCGCCCGCATCACCAGCGCCCTGACCGTCACCCGCGACGGTGACACCGCGCAAAAGCTGGACCTTGAAGGCATCGCGGCGGACGGCGAGGGCGGCTTTTGGCTGGCCTCGGAAGGGCGCAGCGACCGTCTGATCCCACATGCGATTTACCATGTGAACGACAAGGGCGAGATCAAAGAAGAAATCGCTTTGCCCGAAAGCCTGTTGGACAACGAGACCCGCTTTGGCTTTGAAGGCATCACCGTGGCAGGTGATTGGCTGTGGATGGCGGTGCAGCGCGAATGGCAGGATGACCCGAAGGGCATGGTGAAGCTGCTGGCCTATAACACCAAGGACAAGACTTGGGGCGCGGTCCACTATCCGCTTGATGCGGCCCCCGAGGGCGCTTGGGTGGGGCTGTCGGAAATCACTCTGCACGGCGATTGGGTCTATATCGTAGAGCGCGACAACCAGATCGCTGACAAAGCCCAGATCAAAAAGATCTACCGCGTGGCCGCATCGCAGATGGTGCCGGCAGAGCTTGGCGGCACGCTGCCGGTTGTGACCAAAGAGCTGGTGCGGGATGTGCTGCCAGACCTAAAAGTTCTGAACGGCTATCCCGTTGATAAAGTTGAAGGCTTTGCCATTGATGCGGCGGGCACGGGCTTTGTTGTCACCGATAACGACGGGGTTGATGACAGCTCGGGCGAGACGCTGTTCTGGTCGATCGGCGCGGTTCAGTAAGGCCAACAAAGGCGAGCAAAAGCCCCGTGCGAAACCGCGCGGGGCTTTTGTCTCTGAGAGAACACCACACAAGCCGATCATTATCGCGCGTGCAGGCAGCGATCCCGCCCGCTAAACATCGGCGCGCGGCTTTAGATCAAGGCTGCAATTTTGTCGATGACATCGCGCTGATGAGGTTGCAGGCTTTGCCCGCCATAGGCCGCGATGTGGCTGACAAAGGGATCGACAAGCCCCGTCGCGTGGCCCGACATTTCTTCCAGAACCGCAAGCCCGCAATAGGGGACATAAGCCGCAGAGTATCCGCCCTCATGCGTCATCACCACACGGCCTTGGCAGAGCCTATCGGCTGCGTCCAAAATCCGCAGGGTCATTTTACGATAGCTGTCAGAGCTGAGCATCATATGGCCAAGCGGGTCCATCGCCGAGGCATCAAAGCCGCAGGCCACGACGATCAGCTCTGGCTGGAATTTCGCCAAGGCAGGCAACACAATCTGGTCCATGGCCGCGAGATAGGCGCCCTCACCTGATCCAGCGGGCAGCGGGATGTTCACATTCGCGCCAACCCCTGAACCCACGCCCGTTTCGCTCTGCGCACCGGAATTTGTGGGAAAGAGATTGTCTTGGTGAAGCGAGAAGGTCAGCACATTCGGGTCGCCGTAATAGGCATCCTGAGTGCCGTTGCCGTGGTGAACATCCCAATCAACGACAGCGATGCGCGTCACCCCATGCTGCTTGCGGGCATGTTCAATTCCCAGAACCGCGTTGGCAAAGAGGCAAAACCCCATCGCTTCATGCGCCAAAGCGTGGTGGCCCGGCGGTCGACACAGCGCATAGGCGTTGTCGACACGCCCCGACAGCACGGCGTCAAAACTCTCAATCACACCGCCGACGGCCAGCTTCGCGATCTCAAAGCTGCCATACCCCATCGCGGTTTCCGTCGCCATGTCGCAAAGACCGCCTGCGCTGAGGGTTTCGATGTTGCGAACATGCGCCTGTGTGTGAAACCGCAGCAACTCTTCCTCGGTGGCGGACCGAGGCTTGATTGGCACGAGGTGATCCAGCAACCCGCTTGCCTCGACCAGATTGCGAAACCGCCGCTTGGTTTCTGGGTTTTCCGCGTGCTCGCCTTGCTGAACGGTCAAGCTCGGTGGGAAAAACAGGTTCCAGTTTTGCGTGTTGTGCCACATGTAAAGCTCATGCGTCATCCAGCCCGTTTTCATGCGGCGCTCTCCAGACAAAGGGACAGGTGCCGGACCTCATAATTAGGTCCGGCCATGCGGTTAGAACCCCGCTTTGATCTTTTCGTATTCTGCGACCATCTTGGCGCTCAGGTCGTTTGGCAAGGACACGCTAAACAGGCTCGTGCCCAGAAACCCCTCGACATCCTGATAGCCATAGGCCGCGACGGCGTCAGGATCTGCCAACCCATAGGCTTTGGCATTGGCGTGGGCATAGCCCCAGCTTTCAATCAGATACTTGCCCGATTGCGCATCCGTCAGCGCGTTCAAAAAGTCATAAACCTCTTGGTCATCCCCCGCGCCATTGGTCAGATGCACATAGCCGCAGACCCAGCTTGAGACGCCAATACTTGGGTCGCGCACCAGTTTCACAGGGATTTCCTCGGCCTTGAGCGCAAGCTCGGTGGCATTCCACGCCCAAGCGGCCTCGATCTCACCCGACTTGATTGCCGCGTCAAGCTGGCCTTGATCGGACCAATAGAACAGCACGTTCTTATGAACTTCGCGCAGGAAATCAGAGGCTTGGGTGAACTGTTCCTCGGTCATGTTGGTCCAGTCGGTCATCCCGATTGCCAAAGCCCCCAGCGCATAGGCATCCTCGACACTGGCAGGCATCGACACTTTGCCCATCATCGAGGGGTCGGCCAACAGCTTGAGGCTCACTTTGGCGGCGTCGATTTTGTCGGTGCGGTAAATCAAGCCGGTATTGCCCCAATCAAAGGGGAGCATCCACACCTTGCCATCGGCATCGGTGACGTCCGACAGATTGCGCAACATCGGCAGCAGATCGTTCCAGTTGGTGATTTTCGTGGTGTCGATCGGCTCGATCATCCCCGCCGCGCGCATTTTCGGCAGCAAGGTCAAGCAGGGGTGCGCAAGATCAGCCTGAAAGCCCGCGCGAATTTTATTATAGCCCTCTTGGTCGTTGGCAAAGAAAGAAAAGTTCGGGTTCGCGCCGTATTTCTCGACATAAGCATTAAAAAAGCCGGGATCGTCATAGCCGGACCAATCAAAAACGTTGATCTGCGCCTGCGCAGAGGCTGCCATCATCACCATGGCCGAGGCCGAAACCAGTCGTAAGAATGTCTTCTTCATCTGTGGATCTCCTTGTTGTTGTTTAGTTGGGCAAGGCAACGGCGGCAGAGCCGCGAAACCCGACCTTGACGCTGTCCCCGATTTGAAAATGCTCCGCTCTGGCAAAGTTGGTGATCGAGGCCACTTGCGGGGTAGGATTGCCCTCGATCTTTAGGAAATAGTGGATAGTTTCGCCGTAAAAGGCGCGGTCGGTCACCACGGCGGTCGTGGTCACATCGGCGTTCTCCAGATCGACCGTCGACAGATGCATCCGTTCGGGGCGCAGGCCAATCGTGATGTGGCTGCCCGTGGAAATGTCAAAACCGCGGCGGTCAAGGCTGACGCGGCCAAAGCCTGCCACCTCGGCCTCGATCTGGGTTTCGGTGCGACCCAGCACTTTGGCCGCCAGAAAATTCATCCCGCCGATGAAATCCGCAATGCCGCGATTGATCGGGCGTTGATACAGATCCTGCGGCGTAGCGACTTGGGTCAGGGTGCCGTTGAACATCACACCGCAGCGGTCCGAGATGGTCATGGCCTCGTGCTGGTCATGGGTGACCATCAAAAACGTGATGCCGACCGCGCGCTGAAGCTGGCGCAGCTCCATCTGCATTTGCTCGCGCAGCTTTTTGTCCAAGGCCGACAGCGGCTCGTCCAACAGCAGCACCTCGGGTTCCAGCACCAGCGCCCGTGCAAGAGCCACCCGCTGCCGCTGGCCGCCCGACAACTCGTGCGCGCCGCGACGGTCCAAGCCTTGCAGCCCCACCTTTTCCAACATCTCCGAGGCTTTGGCGCGGATTTGCTGTTTGCTCAGCCCCGAGCGAGACAGGCCAAAAGCGATGTTCTGCGCCACGGTCAAATGCGGGAAAATCGCATAGCTTTGGAACACCATATTGGTCGGGCGACGATTGGGCGGCACATCGGCCATCGATTTGTCGTTGATCGCAATGGTGCCAGTGGTCGGGTCCTCAAACCCCGCGATCATCCGCAGCAGCGTCGATTTCCCGCAGCCCGAGGGGCCAAGCAGGGAAAAGAACTCGCCCTTCGTCAGCGTCAGATTGACGTCTTTGACCGCTTGGAACGTCCCGAATGACTTGGAGACATGAGAGATCGTGACAGAGTTCGGATTGGCCATATCTATGCGTTTCCTTCTGGTTTTATGACCATCCGCAAATTGCGGCGGCGGAAATATTCTGCTGTAATCAAAAGGATAAGCGACATCAGGATGATCACGGACCCAAGCGCCAGCACGATGGGCAGCTTGGCGGGAAAGCGCACCTGGCTCCAGATATAGACGGGCAGGGTGGGGCTGTTGCCCGACAAGAAGAACGACAGGATGAACTCGTCAAATGACACGGTGAAAGACACCAGTGCCGACGACAAAAGCCCCGGCGCCACCACAGGCAGCGTGACCTTGGTCATGGCGCCCCAACTGCTCTCGCCCAGATCAATCGCCGCTTCTTCCAGCGAGTCGTCAAACTGGCCAAAGGCCGAGGTCATGATCGAGACGCAAAACGGGATCGTCATCAGGATATGCGCCGCCGTCACCGCCATCAGCGACGGGTTCAGCCCAAGCCCCAGCAGCAAGATCAAAAGCGAGATCGCCACAATAATCTCGGGCATCACCAAGGGCACCATAACGATGACCTGCGCGGCTTTGCGAAAGGGAAAGCGGTATTTCACAATCGCCCGCGCCACAAAGGTGCCCAAGAGCGTCGAAAACACCGCCGTCGCAAGCGCCACGCTCAGGCTGTGGCGCAAGCTGCCCAACAGCGCGGTCTGATCGGCAAGCTGGGCATACCATTTGGTGGTGAACCCCGTCAGCGGAAAAGATAATACCTTGGAATCGTTAAAGGAAAACACGGGCAAGATAAGAACGGGCAGATAGAGCACCGCCACGTAAATCACCGCATAAATTGGCAAAAGCTGTAGCTTTTGGGGAAACAGACGCGAGGCGATGCTCATTTGATGCTCCTGCGCAAAAGTTCCAGCGCCCCGATAAACGCCAGCGCGGCGAGGGTGACGCAGATCACGGAACTGAGCGCCAATGCCGCACCCAAAGGCCAGTTATTTGCGGCGCCGAATTGAACTTGGATCATATTCGCCACCATCGACCCTTCTGACCCGCCCACAAGCGCGGGCGTGATATAGTCGCCAACGGTCGGGATAAAGATGATCAGCGTCGCACCAATAATCCCAGGGATGGAAAGGGGTAGGGTGACGCGCCAAAAGCTGCGCAGCGGCCCCATTCCAAGATCGCGTGCGGCCTCTAACAGGCTGCGATCGATCTTATCCAGCGACACAAAAATCGGCAGGATCGCAAAAGGCGCCCAAGCATGGGTCAGCGTCAGCACCACCGCATTGACGTTATAAAGAAGGAAGGTCATCGGCTCGTCGATCACCCCAAGCCAGATCAGGGTCGAGTTCAGTGCCCCGCTATAGCCAAGGATGATTTTCCACGCAAAGACCCGCAACAGATAGCTGGTCCAAAACGGGATGGTGACCAGAAACAGCCACATCGCCTTACTGCGCTTGACCCGAAAGGCGATGAAATAGGCCATTGGATAGGCGGTCAGCACGGTCAGCAGCGTGACCAGAGCGGCGATCTTGACCGAGCGCGCGATCAACGTCAGATAGAGCGGCTCGGACAGGATCTCGGCATAGTTCTTCCAGCTAAAGGTATGTTGGATATCAACAAAATCCTGAATCCAAAAGCTGTAGGTGATGGTCAGCGCCACCGGAACCGCAATCAAAAGGGCGACATAAAGCGTCGCTGGCATGGCCAAGATCAACCCTGATCGCGCGCGCTTATCCATAATATGGCTTGGATGTCATTCAGCCGCCCCTTTCAATTCCATTCCGTGCAGATCACGCAGCCCACAGACCCTGAGCGGACAAATCGTCGGTCGCGATGCGGATGCTTTTGTGCAAAATGTCGAACATCTCGTTGATCTGGTCCGAGCTGATAATCAGCGGCGGCGAGAACACACACATGTTGATGATTGGCCGCACGATCAGGCCCATTTCCTGACAGCGCAAATCGATCTGCGCGCCCACGACCTTGTCAAGCTCGAGCGTGTCCACACTTGAGCGATCCGCGTTACACTCGACGCAACCGACAAGCCCCATCCCGCGCGTGTCGCCCACGATCGGCAATTCGCGCAGCGCATGCAGGCGTTCCTGAAACAACGGCGAGATCTCGCGGACGTGCTCCAGCACCCCGTCGCGCTCCATGATCTCGATGGTTTTCAACCCCGCAATCGCGCTGACCGGATGGCCAGAATAGGTATAGCCATTCGAGAAAGTCGCGCCCTTGGATTTGTCGCCGCTGATCTCATCAATCAAGCGATCCGAGATGATGCAGGCCCCCATAGGCACATAGCCCGAGGTCATCCCCTTGGCGCATGTGATGATATCAGGAACGATATCAAACACTTGCTCGGATGCAAACATATGCCCCAGCCGCCCATAGCCCGTCACAACCTCGTCCGAGATATAAAGCACATCGTGCTTGCGGCAGACCTCGAGACAGCGCTTGTGATAGCCCTTTGGCGGCACGATCACGCCGCCCGATGCCAAGATCGGCTCGGCGATAAAGGCGGCGACTTTGTCGGCACCGATGGTCAGGATCGCGTTTTCCAGATCGGCGATTTTCTCGTCAAGAAAGGCATCAAGGCTCATGCCTTTGGCGCGCAGATAGGGGTTCACGTTGGGCAGGAAATGCGCCAGCCCCGGCATCTGGTCAAGCCAGCCCTTGTCGCGCTCTTTGCCACTGACGCTTGCCGCCAGAAAGGTCGAGCCGTGATAGGCCTTTTGCCGCGAGATCACGACTTTTTTCTCGGGCCGTCCCAAGAGGTTGTTGCGGAAATGGATGAACCGCAGCGCCGTATCCACTGCAGTCGAGCCGCCAGTGGTAAAGAAAACCTTGTTCAGATCGCCCGGCGTGCGCTTGGCGATTTCATGCGCAAGCCGCACCGAAACCTGCGAGGTGTTGTTGAACGGCGAGAAATAGGCCATCTCGCGCGCTTGATTGGCCATCGCATCGGCCATCTCGGCATTGCCATAGCCCAACTGCACGCACCACATGCCGCCCGGCCCGTCGATCAGCCGCTGGCCCTCGTCGGTGGTGACATAGATGCCCTCGCCACTGTTGGTAAAAACCCGTTCGTTTTTGCCGACGAACTCCATCCCTTCCCACGGGTGGACAAAGTTTTGATTGTCCCAATCGCGGAGGTCAGCTTGGTTCACGTTGCGCAGCATCAGAATCCCCTCACCGTAATTTCACATGATGTAAAAATGACCGAACGTTCATTCAAAGTCAAGCGCAGCACGGGACGGGCCTTGCAGGGGCGCGCACAAACGGTCAAAACGCCTTAAAGAACAGCGGAGAGGGCGACAGATGATTGAAAATGCCGCGACACCAAAACGTGTGACTGCGCGCGACATCAGCAAAGACCACAATCGCGTTAAGCTTATTTTGGCGACGGCTGAGGTTATTGCGGCCAATGGGATCAGCGGCACAACCACTGCCAAGATTTAGGAATTTTCGGGCCTTTCCAAAGGCATGATCAACCTGCACTTTCAGTCCAAGGAAAATCTGCTGCTGGCGGTCGCGACCTATCTTGCCGAGGAATACACCCAAAACTGGCGCGCCGCGATCGACCCAAAGACCGCGCAGCCCGCAGCAAGGTTGCGCTCTTTGATCAGTGCGGATTTCTCGCCGCAGGTGTTGAACGGGCGCAATATGGCGATCTGGTTCGCCTTTCGTGCGGATGTGCGGGCGCACCCCGAATACCATTCCGCCATCGATTTGCGCAGCGCAGAGTTCCGCGCAGAGCTGAGCAATATCTGCGCCGAGCTTATTGAGGACGGGAAATACCCTCTCAAGCTGACGCGGGTGGTGGATGCCCTGACTGCCTTGTTTGAAGGCATGTGGACGGACTTTCACCTCAATCCGGATAAATTCGATCCGCTAGAGGCCGAGCAAACCTGCCTGACCGTCGCCCGCAGCCTTTTCCCCAACCATTTCTAAGCCCCAAATCGCGGCATAGGCGCGCATGGCCTCGACAGCGCAAACCAAGGCAGCACCGCCCCCCATCACAGGGCGCTCGTTTTATGTGCAAAGGGTGCGCTCTGCCCAAACGCAGGCAGAGCGCCACAGGTCAGGGCGCGGTCATCGCGGCAAGCACGGCTTTGGGCGTGATCGGGATATGGGTCACCCGCGCTCCGCTTGCGGCAAAGATCGCATTGGCGATGGCAGGGGCGATGACCGTTGTTGCGGGCTCGCCCAAGCCCACGGGAACCTCGGTGCTGGCGACAAAGCTGATGTCAAGCGCGGGCATATCGCTCATGCGCAGCGGGGTGTAGGTGTCGAGGTTGCTGTCGCGCACTTCGCCCGCGACAAACTCGGTGCCCTCATAGAGCGCCATGCTCAGACCCCAAAGCGCGGCCCCTTGGGTTTGCGCCAGTGCCGAGTCTGGGTCAATGATCGTGCCCGCATCGGTGACAAGGGTCAGCTTTTGCACCAAGACCGCGCCGCTGGTTTTGTCCACCGTCACTTCGGCGACGCAAGCAACCCAAGTGGGCATACCGCGTTCCTGCCCAAAGCTGGTGGCAATGCCGCGCGCAGAGCCTTCGGGCAGGGGGCTTCCCCAGCCTGAATTGGTCGCGGCCTGTTGCAGCACCGCCGCCTGTCGCAGCGCGCCGCCCTTGTCGTTGACCGTGACGCCCGCGTTGCGTCCCGCCCCCGTCAACAGCCCCAAGCGAAAGTCGAGAGGGTCGGCCTTCACATGCGCAGCCGCCTGATCCATAAAGCTTTCTACCGCCCAATTCGTCCACCCCGGCCCAACCGAGCGCAACCAACCAGGACGAAAGGTCGCAATCGCCAGATCATTCGACAGCGCCCGCACCTTTTGCGCGCCGACCTCATACCAATGATCGGCCCCCGAGATGGCAAAGGGGTCATAGGGTTCGCCGTTGGTGCCGTTGGGCATAAATGCGGGCACCATCGCTTGGGTCGGCCAGCCTGCTGCGGCGTGGTGTTCCATGCCAGTCACCGCGCCCTTATCGTCAAAAGCCATGCGCAGGGTCTGCACCGACGGCGAGCGCGGCGAGTTCAAAGCGCGCATCGTCCTGCCGCGTCATAATCATCTTGACCGGACGCTTGAGCGCCTGCGCGGCCAAGGCGGCGGGAATGGCGTAATCGCCGTTCAGCCTGCGCCCAAAGCCGCCGCCCATAGGATAGGTGCGCATGATGATCTTGCTCGCATCGCGGTTCAAAGCGACGGCAAGCTGCGGCAAGATCAGGCTTTGCCACTGATTTCCGGTGTGAATTTCCATCACGCCGTCCACCTCGACCGCCAAGGCGTTCAACGGCTCCATCTGAAAGTGCAGCACGGTGGCCGTGGTAAAGCTGGTCTCGATCGTCGATGCAGCGGCGGCAAAGGCGGCGTCGGTATCGCCGCCTCCGGTGTCAAGCAATGCCCCGCCCGACGGATCGGCGATCAGCGCGCGCGAGCGGTCTTGGATCTGTTGCTCGTCCACCGCCGCCGTCGGGCCTGCGGTCCAAGTGACCTTGACCAAATCGGACGCTTTGATCGCTGCGCCGTAGCTTTCGGCCATCACCATCACCCAACCCGGAACCGTGCCCGAGGGGTCGTCAAGGATCAGGCTTGACACATAGCCGCGCACTGCTTTGGCCGCGCTATCGTCAACCGCCGTGGCAACCGCGCCATAGCGTGTGGGCGGCAGCAAGGGGCGGGCATAGAGCATACCTTCGACCTTGGCATCTATGCCATAGACCGCCGAGCCATCAATCTTGGCTGCGACATCAAGCGCTTGCACTGGCTTGCCGATCAGTCGGCGGTCGGCAGCGGCTTTGATCGGCAGAGCCGCAAGCTCTTCGGCGGTAAAGCTGCGGGTCAGGCCTTTGGCGACGATCTCGGCATAGCTGACCGATGTGCCGCCGCCCGAAACAACGCCCAAAGCGGCGGTGCAATCGGCCGCATCGACACCAAGCATCGCGGCGCCGGCCTCGATCAGCGCTATGCGTCCAGCGGCGCCAGCTTGGGAATAGACCGGAAAGCTTTGCCAGACCGACCAGCTGCCGCCAGTGACCATCGTGCCCCATTTGGGATCGGTATCGACATGGGTGATGCGGACCTGCGCCCAGTCAACCTCAAGCTCGTCGGCCAAAATGCGGGCGATGGCGGTGCCGACATGCTGGCCCATTTCGGCGCGGATGATGTTAACGGTGACGATGCCCGCCGCGTCGATGGAAAACCAAAGCGTTGGCTCAAAGGTCGGGGTCGTCGCGGATTGGGGCTCGCCCTGCGGCGTCCAATCGGCAAGAGCAGGGGCCACAAAGCTACAGACAAGGCCGCTTGCCCCGCCCGCAATCAGAAAGCCACGGCGCGAGAGCGCAAAGGTGTTCAGCTTGGTCATATCAGGGTTCCATTTCCAAAGCGGCTTGCTTTATCGCGTCGCGGATGCGCGCATAGGTCATGCAGCGGCACAGGTTGCCCGTCATCACCGCGTCGATATCGGCATCGCTGGGTTTGGGAAATTGCGCAAGCAGCGCCGCCGCCTGCATGATCTGGCCCGACTGACAATAGCCGCACTGCGGCACTTGCAGCGCGCCCCAAGCCTTTTGCACCGGATGCGCGTGGGCGGGGTCCAGGCCTTCGATTGTGGTGACATTTGCGCCAGCGACATCCTCAAGCATGGTGACACACGACCGGATCGCTTGGCCGTCAATATGCACCGTGCAGGCGCCGCACATGCCAATGCCGCAACCGAACTTGGTGCCCGTTAGCCCCAGATCGTCGCGGATCGCCCACAAAAGCGGGGTGTCAGGATCGGCCTCGACCGAGACCGATTGGCCGTTGAGAGTAAACTTGATCATAGTCTGGGACTCCTAGAGAAGGTCATCGCTTTAATCATCGCGCTGGCCCGTGGCGCGTATTTCTGCCACGCGGGCCTCTACGTCGGTCCAAGGGGCGTCGGGTTTTGAGGTGCTGCGCAGCCAAATGGCCAGCCGCGTCACATCTGCATCGCTAAGCGCGAGGGCAAAGGCGGGCATCTGGCCTTCGCCAAACTCGGGCGCTTTGCCAAAGAGGATATAGTGCAGCAGCTCGTCTGGACTGTCGTCCGCAAGCGGCCCCCGCGAGCCAAAGGGCGCGCGGCCCTCGCCGCGATAGTGGCAGGACGAACAGGCCGCGTCATAGGTGCGCGCGCCCAGCTCGGGGTGAAGCGGTGTGATCCCCGCGTCCTGCGCAAGGGCGGGGCCGGTCAAAGCAACCAGAACGGCGAAGGCAAACCTGTAGTGGTGGCGCACAGGCGTTCTCCTTTGTGCAAAGGTGAAGCGGTCAGGCCCACGCGCAAGGCGGTCCAAACCAGAAGCGTTATTTGGCGAAGACAAAGTCCAGCAGGGCTTTAAGCGACTCTTTGATCGCATGGCTCAGCGTAAGCCTTTTATCCGTCAGCTCAAGCGCAGCCGCAGCGACGACGTCGTGATGCGCGCCCATGCACAGAAATCCGCCGACTGAACCCCCCGCGTAAGGCACGGTAATCTTGTTTATCTGGACAATTACGCGCGCTATGACCTGCCAAAGTTGCCGCGTGGGCAGCGCTATGCAGTTGCGGACAAACGGATTGTGGTCATCGACTCTGAAAACTACCAAATCCTTCACATGATCCAAGTTTTCAAAAGCTTGACCAACTGATCCGATCTGAAACCAGCGTCACCTGACGGGGCGCTATATGATCTTACGTCCCAAAGCCTGTAAACGGCTTTGGGACGGATTGATTTGGACGGGTCAGCGCGGCTTGCGCGCCGCTGCGTCTTTTCCAAGTCCATGCGCGGGGTCTGGGCGGTTGCGTTTTTCATCCCAGTCAGGGTCTTGGCGCTTGATCCGCGCCGAGATCATTTTGGCAAGCGGCAACCCAAGGCCAAAGCCCAAGACAACCGCCACTCCGAAGTGGACCCAACCCACATAGCCAAACGACATGAAGGCAACGATGATGACACCCGACACCAAAGTCCAAGTCATCATGGCAACAAAGAGGCTTAATCTATCCATCGGTCTGGCCCTTTCGCTTGGTTTAGTCGGCCTCGGCAATCGCAGCGGCAAGCTGGTTTTCAATCTTGTCCAACGGTTGATTGGTCAGATGCTTTGGAATTTCCAAAAGCAATTTCTCGGCAACCGTGGAATGAAGAGAGGCGCGCAGCATCCCTAAAACTTGCGGTGCGGCGACGATCACCAACTGGTCAAACCGTCCGGCATGGGCGCGGCTGTAAAGCAACTCGGCCAAATCATCAGCAAAGCGTTCTTTGGCCAGCTCGTGCCAATCCGTATCCCCCATCGCCGACACACCGTGACCGGCGCTTTCGTGAACGCGTCCAGGACGGTTGGTTCCTTGTTCGCGGGTTGGCGGGTTTTCCTGTTCTTCCTTGCGGATTATGCGCAGATTTAGATCGGTTTCATCGCCGTCATTCACCAGAAATAGGGCTTTTTCGCTATCGGCGACCAAAACCCATCCGCCTGTTTTAAGCTTGGCCATCAGCTTTCCCCTTTTTCTGTTTCATCAGATTTGCTGACACGCGTGGCACCTGCGGGCCGCTCGGTGGCGCGCTTCAGCTCGTCCTGAGTGCCGATGTCACGCGCCAAACGACCTCCGTCGCGCCCGCTTTGTGAAACCGCGCCCTTGGCTCCAAAAGCACCGTCAGAGGTGGCGTCATTGCTGGGTTTTTCGTGGGTCATGGCGATCGCTCCTTTTTAGTGGACGTGGTGTCAACGCTTTGAAGAGGGCTCGGTTCCAAAGTCTGCCCGCGCCAGTGCTGGGCTGCGGGTCCCCAACGCCATCGAGTTTGGGGCTTTGGTTTGCCGCAGCAGTCCTAAACGGCCAATGATAGAATCCACGCAAGAGATTGAGCGCATGAACGACGGGCAAAAAGGACGGGCTGGTCAGCCGCTATCTGCTTGGCCAACCGGACGTCGGAGACGTTTCTAACGCAAGGTCCGGAGAAAGTGCTGGAATATGGCGTCGACTGATGCGGCGAAATCGGCCCCAAGTGCGTGATTGCCGACCCCAGCCGCAATCCCTAAGGCAATCGCGCCAAGAGCCCTGACGTCAGACACAAAGCGGCGTTGCAAAAGGTCAAGGGAAGGCGCTAACATGCCCGCATGCCTCGGTCATGCCCGAGGCCAAGAGCGAGGGGCGATACCCATTCGAGGTTTCATTCAGGCCCTTGCTCGGTTGCACAGCGATGGCAGGCCAAGGGCTGTGGTATCTGAGCCAAATTGACGCAAAATCACCTGCCAGTTCTTGGCCAAATGGTAAATCAATCAATTGAAGCAAACTGTAAAAACACCTGGCAATAGCCCATCTGGACGCATTGCTCTTGCGACCGCCAGTATCTTGGGCGTCGCGCTATGCTTCCTGATCGCTTTGCCCTTTCTCGGCGCGCTCACTTGGGCGCTGACACTGGCCATACTTTTCGCGCCGTTTCACGCGCGCGTTGAATGCCGGATCAAGCATCGCAACACCGCGGCTCTTTTATCAACGGTGATGATCGCGGTGGTCGTGGTCGTTCCTGCCGTGTTCGTGGCAGAACGCCTGATTGCAGAGGCGGCGGTCGGTATTGGATCTTTGCAAACGCGCGTCGAGAGCGGCGAGCTGCAAGACCTTCTCGTAAGTCACCCCAGCATTGCGCCGCTTGGTGTCTGGATCAATCAACAGTTCGACCTGCCCTCGATGATGGCTTCCATGGCGACTTGGATCAGCAATATTGGTGCGACCTTTGTCCGAGGGTCTCTGTTGCAGGTGGCAGAGGTGTTCATCACGTTCTATCTGCTGTTCTATTTTCTGCGCGACAGGCTGGCAGCCGTGCGCATGGTCAAAGCGTGGTTGCCCTTGGCGCCAAAGGATAAAGATCTTTTGCTGCGCAGGTTGGTGGATACCGTGCATGCGACCATTTACGGCACACTTGCCGTGGCGACGATCCAAGGCACTTTGGGGGGCCTGATGTTTTGGGTGCTTGGACTTCCCACGCCTCTGCTTTGGGGGTTGGTGATGGGGCTTTTGTCGATCGTGCCCGTTCTGGGCGCCTTTGTCGTCTGGATACCGGCAGCGCTCTTGCTGTTGCTCGATGGAAGCTGGACCCGCGCCCTCATTCTGTCAGTTTGGGGCGGTGTTGTGGTCGGCGGGATAGACAACCTCTTGCGGCCGACCTTCGTCGGCAATCGTCTGCGGCTGCACACCTTGGCCGCCTTCATTTCGATGATCGGCGGGCTTCTTCTTTTTGGCGCGCCGGGCTTCATCCTTGGCCCGCTGTCGGCGACGATGACGATGTTGCTGGTGGAATTCTGGATGCGACAAGTGACGTCGAACGAGGCCGATTAATCGCCGGCCTCAATCGTAAGGAATGCGCGCCTCGGTTATGGGGTCGAAGGCGACCGCTTTGTCCATGTTCACGGCGAACTCAAAGTCGCGCCCCGAGACGACATCGCTGTCAGCGCGCAGCCTTGCAATCACATCGCGCCCGCCAAGTGTTGTGGTGACAAAGGTATCCGAACCTGCGGGCTCTGTGACCTCGACCCTGTTGATCAAGGTCTGAATGTTCATAGATTTCCGATCAGCGCCATCTGGATCGGTCAGGGCTTCGGGGCGAATGCCGAGCTTAATCGCTTTGTCCTTCCATTGCACCATGTTGGCCTGACTGAAGGGCAACTCGGCCACCTGACCGGACGACGTCATGATCTGCGCCAGCGCCACGCCGTGCTTGACCACCACTTGCGCGGGGATGATATTCATCGCCGGACTGCCCATAAAGGTCGCCACAAAGACATTTGCCGGTGTCTCGTAGATTTCCTTGGGTGTGCCCAATTGCTGCACAAAGCCCTGATACATCACCGCAATGCGGGTCGAGAGGGTCAGCGCCTCGATCTGATCATGGGTGACATAGACGATCGTGGTGCCAAGCTTTGCGTGCAGTTTTTTGATCTCGGACCGCATATCGACCCGCAGCTTGGCGTCAAGGTTTGACAAAGGCTCGTCGAACAAAAACACGTCAGGATCCCGCACCAAGGCCCGCCCCATCGCCACGCGTTGCCGCTGTCCACCCGAAAGCTGTCCGGGCTTGCGGTTCAGCAAATCCTCAATTTGCAACAGCTTCGCGACATCGGCCAGCGCACGGTCGCGCTCTGGTTTGGCGATGCCGTGCATCTCCAGACCAAAGGTCATGTTCTGACCAACCGTCATATTCGGGTAAAGCGCATAGCTTTGGAACACCATTGCGATGTTGCGCTTGGACGGATGCACGCCATTCATCACGCGCCCGTTGATCGAGATATCGCCGCTGGTGATATCCTCCAGCCCCGCGATCATATTGAGCAGCGTGGATTTGCCACAGCCAGACGGACCGACCAGAACAAGGAACTCGCCTTGCTCGACCGCAATATCGACGCGGTGCAGAACTTCGACGGCTCCATAGGTTTTTGTTACGTTGGAGATGTTCAGAAAACCCATTGTCTTAGCCTTTCACAGAGCCAGCCATCAGGCCGCGGACGAAATAGCGCCCCGCGACGATGTATACGAAAAGAGTAGGAAGTGCGGCCAGAATGGCGCCTGCGAAATGGACGTTGTATTCCTTAACACCAGTCGAGGACTGCACCAGATTGTTCAAAGCAACGGTCATAGGCTGCGAGGTTCCGCCAAAAGAGGCGCCAAACAGGAAGTCGTTCCAGATGTTGGTAAATTGCCATATGACTGAGACGACGATGATCGGGCCGGAAACAGGCAAGAGGATGCGCCAGAAAATCCGAAAGAACCCTGCGCCATCTATCATCGCGGCGCGCACCAACTCTGTCGGGAAGGACGCATAGTAATTGCGGAAATAGAGCGTGGTGAAGCCGACACCGTAGACAACATGCACCAAAACCAGCCCAGGGATAGAGCCTGCCAGACCAAGTTTTCCCAAGACCGTCGCCATCGGAATAAGGACGATCTGAAACGGGATAAAGCACGAGAACAGCATCAAGCCAAAGAGGATGGTATCCCCGCGAAACCGCCACTTGGTCAGCACATAGCCGTTCAGCGCCCCCAGCACGGTCGAGATCATCACCGCAGGCACCACCATCAGGATAGAGTTCATAAAGTAGGGCTTTAGGCCGGTCGGCTCGACGCCGATTTGGGCGGACGACCACGCCGATTGCCATGCCGCCACGGTCCATTGCTTTGGCAGTGCCAGCATATTGCCGCCAGTGATCTCGGACAACGGCTTGAGCGAGTTCACCACCATCACAAAGAACGGCAACAGGTAAAACAGCGCAAACAGGATCAGCACCAGATAGATCAGTGCGCGCGTGGCGTGACCTGTGCGAACAGCAGCGTCTTGCGAGGATACAGACATTACTTTTTCTCCCGCAGTTCGGCGTAAAGATAGGGCATCATAATCGCGGCAATGGTCATCAACATGATCACGGCGCTGGCGGCCCCCACGCCCATCTGATTGCGGGTGAAGGTATAGGAATACATGAAAGTCGCGGGCAGCTCGGTCGCGCGCCCCGGCCCACCCCCCGTCAGGGCGACCACCAGATCATAGGACTTGACCGCAAGGTGGGACAGGATGACGAAGGCGGACAAAAACGCAGGCCGCAGCAAGGGAATGACAATGCGGCGATACAGATGCCAATTCGACGCGCCGTCAATTTGCGCCGCCTTGAGGATCTCGTTATCAATGCCGCGCAAGCCCGCCAGAAACATCGCCATCACAAAGCCGCTGGTCTGCCAGACCGCAGCAATGACGATGGTATAAATTGCCATGTCGCGGTCTTTGATCCAGCCGAACTTGAAACTCTCCCAGCCCCAGAGGTGCATCGTGTGCTCAAGCCCGATGCCGGGGTCCATAAACCACTTCCAAGCGGTGCCTGTGACGATAAAGCTCAGCGCCATTGGATAGAGAAAGATCGGGCGCAAAAAACCTTCGCCACGGATTTTCTGATCTAGGAAAATTGCCAGCGACAGGCCAATCGCAATGGAAATGCTGATGTAGAGCGCGGCGAAAATGGCAAGATTGCCGATTGCGGTCCACCATGCCGGCAGCGCCCAGAGCGTCTCGTAATTGGCCAAGCCGATCAGGTCATATTTCGGCAGCATGCGCGAATTGGTAAAGCTCAGATAGACCGTAAAGACGATAAATCCGTAAACGAAGGCAAATGTCAGAGCGATCGAAGGCGATAAGATCAGCTTGGGAATCCAGCTTTGCAGCCGTGTGCGCATATCCGGATATTTGGGGTGAGCGCTCATTTCCGCCTCCTTCGCCACTGCTGGAAAATTCTGATAGCGACACCGGCCAAGGCAAACCGCTTGGCCGGTGTCAGGGCTTGCGATTTACTTGGCAGCTTCGACCGCAGTCACCAGATTTTGGGCTGCTGTTGCCGCGTCATATTCACCGTTGAATTCAGCGGTGACCACGTCATAGATCGCGTTCTTGATCGCGGCAGGCACCGAATGGCCATGCGCCATAGATCCAAAAAGGCGCCCGTTGCTATTGGCATCAGCAAGATCGGCCATGCCTTTTTTGCCGCAGTCATCGAAATCGGTATTCGGCACATCCGTCCGTGCAGGCACCGAGCCTTTGACAACGTTAAACGCCGATTGGAATGTCGGGTTCATCACCGCCGCGGCCATGGCTTTCTGCGCGGCTTTGGCCTCTTCGGAGGCGACGTCGAACATGACAAACTGGTCAGAGTTGAACGTCACCGCCCCCTGCGTGCCCGGAAAACGGATACAGAGAAAGTCTTTGCCGGGCACTTGGTCTGCGCGCAGGAATTCGCCTTTGGCCCAGTCCCCCATCATCTGCATCCCAGCCTCGCCCTTGATCACCATCGCCGAAGCAAGGTTCCAATCGCGGCCCGAGAAGTTGTCATCGACATAGCTGCGCAGCTTGTCCATGCGCTGGAAGGCTTCGACCATCTTCGGCCCGCCCAAAGCTTCGGGATCAAGGTCGATAAGCGCCGATTTGTAAAAGTCATCGCCAAGGCTGAGCACGACCGCATCAAAGAGGGTTGCATCCTGCCAAGCCTGACCGCCATGCGCCAGCGGCGTGATGCCGGCGGCTTTCATCGCATCCAGAACGGCAATCATCTCGTCCCAATTTGTCGGCGCCGCAAGGCCTGTGGCATCAAGGGCTGCCTTGTTGATCCAAACCCAGTTGGTCGAGTGGACGTTGACGGGCGCCGCAATCCAGTGGCCATCGCTTTTCGAGAAGAACTGAAGCGCCGTCGGCACCACCGCGTCCCAGCCTCCTGCCGCCGCAACATCGTCAAGGTTGCCGAGTTTGCCTTCGGCCGCCCAGTCCTTAATGTCAAAGCCAAGCATCTGCACCGCAGTTGGCGGATCGCCCGCCGTGACACGCGCCCGAAGCGTGGTCATTGCCGCCTCGCCACCGCCCCCTGCAACGGGCATATCGACCCAGCCAATGCCTTGGCTTTGCAAATCGTCCTTCAAAACGTTAAGCGCCGCCGCTTCGCCGCCCGAAGTCCACCAGTGCAGCACTTCGACATCTTCTGCGACAGCAACGCCAGCCGAGAACGCCAATGCAGCAACGCCGCCGAGCAAATATTTCACAGTCATATTCTCCTCCCTAAGAACAATCCGATAATTTATAACGATTTAACTTTTTTGACCTGTCAACAAAAATTATCAAAGTGATACCAGCGATACCCAATTAAATGCCTGAAAATATGGAAAATATTCTTTCAGAATAAAACGAGTTGATTGCGCAATCGTAATAAATTATGCTGAAATGCAGGAGGCGATCAGCACCGATGGAACGCGAGCAGAATCAACGGCCAACCCAAAAAACCATTGCCCTTCGGGCGGGAATTTCCGTTGGGGCGGTGTCTCGTGCGCTTGCCGATGACCCGCGGATTGCCGAAGAAACGCGGCTTTTGGTGCGCGCGATCGCGCAAGAGATTAACTATATCCCAGACCGCGCGGCGCAACGGCTTCGCACCGGCAGAACGCAGGTCATCAATTTGCTGCTGCCGCCGCATGAAGAGATTTTCGGCTTTGGCACCTCGCTCATCAGGGGGATTTCGCGCGGACTGGCGGGGTCGTCTTTTCATCTGGTTGTCATGCCCAACTTTGGCGGCGACGATCAGATCGAGGCGGTCAAGCGCATCGTGCATAATCGGCTGGCGGATGGCATTTTGTTTTCGCGCACCGAGCCGAATGACCTGCGTGTCAGATACCTGACCGAGGCGGGCTTTCCGTTTGTTTCCCATGGCCGCACCGAGCTTGCGACGCCGCATCCCTATGTGGATTATGACAATTTTGGCTTTGCTTATGAGGGTGCCAAGCGGCTGATTGCGGGCGGTGCGACCAAAATCTCGATCCTGTTGCCGCCGCCGACACTGACGTTTCGACAGTATCTTCTGCATGGCTTTATGACCGCGGTCCGAGAGTCCGGCGTGCAGTTTGAGATTTTCGAGGGCGCCACGCTGGACGACCCTGCCGAGCGCATCAAAGACGCGATCGGCCAACGCTTCGCGCAAAATGACCGCCCCGACGGCTTGATCTTGGCGGGCGAAGTCTCGGGCCTTGCGGCTTTGGCGGCACTTCAAGACATTGGACTGGTGCCGAACCATGATGTCAGACTGGTGGTCAAGCAGACCTCCGGCCTTTTTGATCTGGTCCGTCCGCGCGTTGACAGCATTTTTGAAGATCTGCCCGCCGCCGGTTTTTTGATGTCAAAGCTCTTAATCCGCAGCATCCAAGGCGAGCGTCCTGACGATCTGCACGCGCTTCAACCCATTTCTGATGCCCCAGCTGGCCGTCACGATACATGAAAAGGACCTCTTCCGATGACGCATAATCCAGCCGCGTGGATGACATCCGTTTCGCATCGGGCCTTTCTTATGGACGACGCCCAAAAGCAATTTGGCTTTTTTGACAACAGCTTACGACCCGACACGGGGTTTTATGTGCTTGATCCGACAGGGCGCCCGATCGACAGCAACGTTCAGGAACTGCACACGACCACAAGGCTGGTTCACTCTTACGCATTGGGCAAAATCGCGGGGCGGGGGGGCTGCGACAAGATGATCGATCAAGGCATGCGCTATCTGCTGTCGCATCACAAAGACAGCGCGCAGGGGGGCTATTTTTGGTCGCTGGACGGCAGCGCGGTCAAGGACAGCCGCAAGCTTGCCTACGGCCATGCCTTTGTTTTGCTGGCAGCATCAAGCGCGCTTGCCGCCCATCATCCGGATGCAAATGCGCTTTTGGCGGACGTGGACAGCGTGCTTGATGCGCATTTCTGGGAAGAAGACCGTGGCCTGTTTTGCGATGAATGGAACCGCGATTGGACACCGTTTTCCACCTATCGCGGCATGAATGCCAATATGCATGGCACAGAGGCGCTTTTGGCCGCCTATGAGGCGACGGGCCGCGAGAAGTTCCTTCATCGTGCTGGACGAATTTTGGGCTTTTTCGTCGATCACATCGCCCCCAAAGAAGATTGGCGCCTGCCAGAGCATTACACCGAACACTGGGAAATTGATCGCGACTATAGCGAAAACCCGATGTTCCGCCCCGCAGGCACGACCCCCGGTCACTCGTTTGAATTGGCGCGATTGCTGTTGCAATTCAATGAGCTGTTAGGCGGACCCGTCGATGCCGAGCGGGTGGGTGTTGCCCGCAAGCTTATCTACCGCGCCTTGGCCGACGCTTGGGACACGCAGCGCGGCGGGTTTATTTACACGCTAAAGTTCGGCGGCGCGCCTTGCATCACGGACAGATATTGGTGGCCCGTGACCGAAGCCATCGGCGCGCTTGCGGCGCTCTTGAAAACGGACCCAAAGCCCGAGGATGCAGCGTGGTATCGCAGCATTTGGGACTTTGCACAGCTCTCTTTTATCGACAGCGCGCGGGGCGGTTGGTTCCCAGAGATCGACGCAGAGGGCAAAGTCGCAGCCAAGCAATTTGTCGGCAAACCCGACCTCTATCATTCGGTGCAAGCCGCCCTGCTGCCGCTGACGCCAAGGGTTTGCAATGCTTACAATGACTTATCGGGTATACTTGCGGCGGACCCTGCGGCAGCGGCTGTTGACTGCGACGTATCGGGACAAGCCTAGGGCCGCAGCGCAAGGAAGGCGCGGGCGTTCCCCTGCGCCAGTCGCTCAATCGTCGCGGGCTGCGCAAAGGCCTCATGCAGCCGTGCGACGGGGTCGGCCTCGCGAAAATTAAACGGATAGTCAGTGCCGATCATCACACGATCCTCGCCAAACACCTCGACCACGCGCCGCAGCATCACCGGATCAAAGGTGAGGCTGTCGGCGTATAGGCTGCGCGCCAAAAGGCTGGGCGCGATTTCAAGCGCCTCGGCCACCGCGGGAAAGGTGTGAAAGCCTTGCTCTAGCCGCGGCAGCAGTGCCGCAAAGGTGCCGCCGCCATGGCTGAGCGCAATCCGAAGCTCAGGCGTTTTGCGCAACAGCCCCCCCGTCAGCAAAGACGCCCCCGCAAGCCCAATATCGCTTGGATACCCGAGGACTTGCTCTAGGTTCTTCGGTCCGACAAGCCGGTCCATCCCCGCAGGGCGCACCGCATGGACAAAGACCGCCATATCAAGCCGCGCAACCTCGGCAAAGAACGCGGCAAACTTCGGATCGCCGATCGCACTGCCATTCACGTTGCTGCCGATCTCGATGCCTGCAAATCCAAGCTGGTGCTTGAGGCGGTGCAGCTCTTTGACCGCGAGATCAAGGTCTTGCATTGGCACGCCGCCAAGGCCAACAAACCGACCGCGCCCCTCATGCACCATGCTGGCGATCACATCGTTGATGTAGCGGGTCAGATCATCCGCCACCAAAGCGTCCAGCCAATAGCTGAACAGTTCCGGCATCGGTGACAGGGCCTGCACCGCGATGCCGCTGCGGTCCATATCCTCGATGCGCCGCGCCGCGGTCCAGCAGGCGTCGCTGACGGTGCGATAGGGGCGGGCGTCGATCACCACGGTTCGGTGACCGCACTCCGACGCGACGGTGCTGGGCCAGCCAGAGGGCACCGGCCCTTTCACCCATTCGGGAAAGGTCGATGGCACGATATGGCTGTGAATGTCGATCGCACTGCGCGCGCAGGTCTGGCATGCGGGCTGGGTCATATACTTACTCCAATTTGCTTGCACATAAGGCGCGCGATCAGGACAGCTCTTGTGGCATCATCGGCCGCATGTCCTCAAGCACCGCATCGGCGGTTTGCTCGTAATGGCGCATCAGTGCGGCGATGGCGGCAGGGGCGTCGCGGTCAAGCACATGCTGCAAGATCGCGGCATGTTCATCGCGCACATGGCGGGTGGTAAAGACCTTGCGGATCGAAAGCATCCGATAACGATAGAGCCTGTCGGCAAGCTGTTCGCAGAACTCTAGCAACTGACGCGAGCCACAGCGCGAGATCAACGCTTTGTGGAAATCGCGGTGCAGCGGTTCCCATTCGGGATTGCTGTCAAAGGTCTCGGGATCAAGCGAGCGCGGGGTGCGGGTCAGGCGGTGGTGGGCGATAATCAGCTCTTCGTCCCACTCTGGCGTCGCATTGGCGATCGACTCGCGCAGGGCAATCGTCTCCAGCCAGCAGCGCGTTTTGGTCAATTCGCGCAGCTCATCCAGATGCACAGGCTTCACGAAAAAACCGCGCTGGACGCGGCTATCGACCAGACCTTCCGACGACAGCCGGTTCAGCGCCTCACGCAGCGGGGTTTGCCCCGCTTCATAGCGCTCGGTCAGAAACTTCATCTGCAACTTTAGCCCCGGAGCAAGCCGCCCCGTCAGGATATCTGCGCGCAATTGCTCATGGAGCGTGCCGGCAAGGCTGCTCACTTTGTGCCCGTCACACTCTGTCGTCTCGCGCTCCATCGGATCCCTCGCTGCTTCTTGCCTTTGTATATATTATTCCATCGGCGGATAAAAATATATATTTTGCTTGAAAGCGATTTTTTTATATATTAACCCTTTCTCATGACGGCGGCGGGAAGGGGGTTCCGGCTGCGCGGCATGAGGGGGAGACTGATGAGACTTTATCACGGTGCGACCAGCGTTTGTTCACAGAAGGTGCGGGTGGGGCTGGCCGAGCTTGGGCTAGACTTCGACAGCCAGCTGTTGGATTTGCAAGAGGGCGATCAGTTCGACCCCGCCTATCTTGCGCTGAACCCTTCGGCTGTGGTGCCGACCCTTGTCGATGACGGTTTGGTGGTGGTCGAGTCGAGCCTGATCCTTGACCATCTGGACCGCGCCTTGGGCGGCGGGCGACTGTCGCCACAAGGCGCTGCGGCAGAGGTGGCTTCGGCGCATTGGCTGCTGCGCACTTTGGAGATACACGCGGCGATCAACGCGCTGTCGTTCTCGACCGCGATGCGTGACAAAATCCGCGCCAGCAAAACCCCCCAAGAAATCGCGCAAAGCCTAGAGCGGATGCCAGATCCTGTAGCGCGGCAAAAGCGTTTGTCGCTGCTCGAAGACGGGCTCGACTCTGTTTATGTGGCGCAGGCGTTGCTGGTGTTGCACCGCACCTTTGCTGACATGCAGCAGGCACTTGCGCCGCAGGGGTGGATGGTCGGGGGCGCCTTTTCCAAAGTGGACGTGGCGCTGATCGCCTATGTTGATCGGCTTGACCGACTTGGCTTTGCGGGTTTGTGGCAGGACCAGTTCCCTGCCATCGAGGCATGGCTGCGCCGGATGCAGGCCCGCCCCAGCTATGCCAAAGCCATCGAAGCCTTTGTCGATCCAGCGGCCAGCGCGGCCTTGCGCCAGTCCGGCCCCCGCTATTGGCCCGAGATCAAGGAGAGATGGCTGACGTCGCGATAACCGAAGCGGGAGGTTTCGGTCAAAAATCATCACAGGGAGGAAAACTATGACGATTCAAAAATCACTCTGCCTTGCGGCGCTGCTGCTTGGCGCTGCTGCACCTGCGGCTTTTGCGGAAACGCTCAAGGTGTCGACGTTCTTGCCACCCAACCATGCGTTCAACCAGATGTTGACGCAATGGGGCGAGGAGCTTGCCCAGAAAAGCCATGGCGAACTGACAATCGAGTTGTTCCCCTCGGGCCAACTTGGGCCTGCGCCACGGCAATTCGATTTGGCCCGCACCGGCGGCGCAGATGTCGCGGTTGTGCTCAGTGGCGCCACTCCGGGGCGGTTCCCGATGGCCGAGCTTGCGGGCCTGCCGCTCACCTATCCGTCGGCGGGCAGCACAAGCGCGGTCACCTCGCGGCGGCTGACAGAGCTAGCGCCCGAGTATATGGCCGAAGAGCTGAAGGGCACACATCCGCTCTGGATGGCCGTGACCCCACCGCTCAAGCTGCACACTGGCTCTGTTGATCCGTCCGATTTGTCGGCGCTCAAGGGGATGCGCGTGCGCTATGCTGGCACGATCTGGCAGCAGATGATCGAATCGCTTGGGGCCTCTCCGGTGCCAGTGCAGCCCGCCGAGACGGGCGACGCCCTGTCCAAACGGGTCGTGGATGCCACCGCGTTTCCCTATGAGGCAACCAAATCCTTCGATCTGGGTCCGGTGCTGAAATACTCGATCGAGCCCGGCTTTGCCTCGGCGGCCTTTGCGGTGGTGATGAACCAAAAGACCTATGACGGTCTTAGCCCAGAACTGCGGGCCTTGGTCGATGAGACCACGGGGCCGGACCGCGCCGAGGCCTTCGGCAAGATGCTTGACGCGGGCGAGGCAGAGGGGCGCGACTATATGATCAAGTCCGGCGTCACTATGGTCACGCTGTCGGACGATCAACTGGCGGTGCTCAAAGCCGATTTTGCGCCGATCTTGGACAAGACGGTCAAAGAGGTCGATGCCACGGGCGCGCCGGGGTCTGCGTTTCTGGCGGCCTATACCAAGTAGTCACGTGCTCCTGTCCCCAGCGGGGCAGGGGCATCGCATCCTCTGTGTCAATGAAAGGGGGGCATTATGCTTCCACCGGACCGCTTGACGCGCATGTTTCATCTTATTGCCTCGCTTGCCATCGTCGTGATGATGATGGCCATGGTGACGGATGTCATTTTGCGCTTTGCCTTCAACACGCCGATGCAGGGCGCTTATGATGTGGTCAGCTTTAGCCTGCTTGTCATGGTGTTCTTTGGCATGGCGCCCGTGGTGGCGCAGCGCAGCGAGATCGTGATCGATCTGATCGACGGCTTTGTGCCCGTGCGGGTGCTGCGGGGGCTCAAAGCGCTGGCCTCCTTGGGGACGCTTGGGTTTTTTGTGTTCCTTGGCTGGTCGATGATGGGGCCTGCGCAGGATGCCTATAACTATGGCGACAGATCGCTAGAGCTTGGCGTGCCGCAGTGGACGCTTTGGGCGCTTGCCTTCATCGGACTGGGCGGAAACGTCTGGATCGCGCTGCGGCGCCTGCTTGGCGGTCAGGACGATGGCGCCGATCCCCACAGCCCTTCGGAGACAAAATCATGAGCGTTTTCACCTTTGGCCTGACCGGCGTCGGCGCGATGTTTGTGCTTTTGCTGCTGCGCCAGCCGGTGTGGCTGGCCTTAGCGCTGGTGGGGATTGTGGGCAATATCTGGCTCAATGGTCTGCCTGTGGCCACCATGCTGGCAGGAACGGGCAGCTTTGACACCGCGTCAAGTTACGCGCTGTCAGTGATCCCGTTGTTTGTGCTGATGGGCGAGGTGGCGTCGGGGTCGCGCATGTCAGCCGAGCTTTTTGCCGCCGCAAGGATCTTTACCACCGGTATTCGCGGCGGGCTGTCTATTGCCACGATAGCGGCATCGGGAGCGTTTGGCGCGATCTGCGGCTCGTCGGTGGCGACGGCGGCCAGCATGACCCGCATCGCCCTGCCAGAGATGCAAAAGGCCGGATACAAGGACGGCTATTCCGCGGCCTCGATTGCGGCGGGGGGATCGCTTGGCATCCTTATTCCGCCCTCGATCATCCTTGTGATCTACGGCTCGATTGCCGAGACATCGGTGGCGCGGCTGTTCGCAGCCTCGCTCATCCCGGGCATCGTTTTGATGCTGTTGTATATGGTCATCTCTGTCCTGCTGGCAGGACGCGCGGGACCAGCGCCGACTGGCGAGACGATTTCGCTGGGGCAACGGTTCGCGGCGCTGTTGCGGCCATGGCAGTTCATGCTGATCTTTGTCATCTCGATCGGCGGGATTTATGCGGGCGTGTTCAGCCCCAACGAGGCCGCCTCGATCGGGGCTTTTGGTGCGATCGTCATCGGCTTTGCGCGCCGCACCCTGTCGGTGCAAGGGTTTGCGCAAGCGGTGCAATCCTCGGTCGTGATTTCCTGCGCGCTGTTTATGATTATCATCGGCGCCACGATGTTTGCCAATTTCGTGGTGCAGACCCGTTTGCCCGAAAGCCTTTTGGCGCTGGCGCAGGCGGCGCAGCTGTCGCCGATGTTGGTGATGGGGCTGATCGTGGTGATCTTTATCGTGCTTGGCTGCTTTCTTGAGGGCATCGGCATGGTGCTGATTACGGTGCCGGTGTGTCTGCCGATTGTGACGGGCTTTGGCTTTGATCCGGTGTGGTTTGGGGTGCTGGTGGCTGTGCTGGTCGAGCTGGGCCTGATCACGCCGCCGGTCGGGATGAACCTCTTTATCATCAAGGCGCAGGGCCAGAGCCTGTCTATGGGCACAATTTACCGCGGCATCCTGCCGTTTTTGGCGGCGCCGGTGGTGTTGGTGCTTTTGCTGTTTGCACTGCCGCAAATGGCCCTGTGGCTGCCAAGCGTGCTTTACTAAAGCTTTGCGGCCGCTGCCAAGGTGGCGGCCGCCCCCCAAATCCATGAATGTCGGAGAAATCAGATGACACCCGAATGGGACGTGACGATCGTCGGCTGCGGGCCGGTCGGGGCCTATGCCGCCAATCTCTTGGGGCGCGCGGGTCTGCGTGTGCTGGTGCTAGAGCGCGACACAGCCCCCTATGCCTTGCCGCGCGCGGTGCATGTCGACCACGAGATGCTGCGGCTGCTCGAGGCTGTGGACCTGCGCGCACCGCTGGAGGACAAGCTGCTGGCGGGCGATGGGCATCTGCATATCGGTGCCGATCGCGGGGTGATCCGCTATCTGAGCGCGGTGGATAAGCCGCGCGCCTTTGGCTATGCCAACGACTATTTCTTCTACCAACCAGAGCTGGAAGAGGTGCTGCGGGCGGGTCTTGCGCGCTATGAGAACGTGACGCTGCGCTTGGGACAAGAGGTGACGGGCCTGCAAATCGAGGACGAGGGCGCGCGTCTGACGCTGGGAGAGGCGACAGTTCTCACCCGCTGGGTGATCGGGACCGACGGCGCGCGCAGCATGGTGCGCAAGGCGCTTGGTGTGCCGCTTGAGGATCTTGGCTTTGAAGAGCCTTGGTTGGTGGTCGACGCCGAGGTGGAGGGTCCCATCTCTTTTCCCGATCTGATCGGCCTGCCCGAAGCCGCGAACCTGCAACGGCTGTCGGTGATGATGTGCGACCCCGCACGCCCTGCGACCATCGTGCCGGGCCGCGGCGATCACCGCCGTTGGGAGTTCATGCTTTTGCCCGGCGAGAGCGACGCCCAAATGTCCGAGCCCGCGACTGTGGCGGCGCTGATCGCGCCTTGGGTCAAGGACGCCCCCCACCGCATCATCCGCGCGGCAACCTATCGCTTTCACGGGCTTGTCGCCCGCGACTGGCGCGTGGGCCCCGTGTTCTTGGCGGGGGATGCCGCCCATCAGACGCCGCCGTTCTTTGGCCAAGGCATGTGCCACGGTTTGCGGGATGTGGCGAACCTTGCTTGGAAGCTGGCTCTGGTGGTCGAAGGCAAGGCGCCGCCTACCTTGCTTGACACCTATCAGCCCGAGCGCGACGCGCAGGTGCGCCATGTCATCGGCAAAGCGATTGACGCGGGCAAATACATCTGCGTCCTCGATCCAGCAGAGGCCAAGGCCCGCGACGAACGGGTTCGGGCGCAGCGCGATATCCGCACCGCCGCCGATCTGATCGCGCCGATTGCCTCGCAGATCATCGCCACGGGGGCAGGCGAGCGGTTTATCAATCCGGTCATGCGCGACGATGGTGCGCTGTTGGATGCGGTGACGGGGGGCGGCTGGGTTTTGGTCTCGCGCAAAGCAGAGGCTCTGACCGCCGAGGCCGCAGCAATAGCCGCGCAGCTTGGCGTCACACAAATCGCCGCGCCGACCGATCCGCAAGGCCATTTTGACGCGTGGTTTGACGCCCATCAGGCGGGGCATGTGCTTGTGCGGCCAGATTTCTACACCGCAGCCGTCGCTGAAACCGCAGCGCAGATGAGCGACGACATTCTGCGTCTCGGACGGGCCATGGGCCTTTCACAGTCCCGTTCCACCAAGGATATCGCCTGCTAAAGGCAGCCAAAACGAAGGAAAATCACCATGCGTTTTATCAGTTTTGAACACGAAGGCCGTGCCTCTTGGGGGCGCGTTGAGGGCGATGAGATCGTCGATCTTGGCGCGCTGCCGGATGCGCCCAAGGGGCTGCGGCAGGCCATCGCGGCGGACGCGCTGCACCTTGACGGCCCTGCGCCCCGGTTGCCGCGGGCGGCGGTGCGGCTGCTGCCCGTCATTCCAGACCCAAGCAAAATCCTTTGCGTCGGCCATAACTATGAAAGCCACCGCAAGGAAACCGGCCGCGCTGCCGTGGCCCATCCCTCGATCTTTACCCGCTTTGCCGATACGCTTTTGGGTGCGGATGATCCGATCATCCGACCCAGCGTGTCCGGCGACCTCGACTATGAGGCCGAGTTGGCGATCGTCATCGGCACGGGCGGGCGCAACATCCCCGAGGCCGATGCCATGGGCCACGTCGCGGGGTTTGCCTGCTTTAACGACGCCTCGGTGCGCGATTGGCAGTGGCACACCAACCAGTTCATTCCGGGCAAAAACTTTCCCGGCACCGCCCCCTTCGGCCCCGAACTGGTCACGCCGGATGAGATCGCGGACCTTGACGCTGTTGTGGTGCGGTCGATCCTGAATGGCTGCGTCATGCAAGAAGCGCCAGTCTCGCACATGATCTTTCCGATTCCGGTGATCATCGCCTATATCTCGCAATTTACCCATTTGTCGCCCGGCGACGTGATCGCCACAGGCACCCCCGGCGGCGTCGGAGCCAAGCGCACGCCCCCCGTCTGGATGAAGCCCGGCGACCAGATCGAGGTGCGCATTGACGGTGTGGGCGCGCTCTCAAGCATGATCGTGGCAGAGGTTTAACATGACGCAGCACTTCCCCTTAGAGGGCATCCGAAGCGTCGAAGTGGCGACCCCCGATCTTGCCGCCGCCACCCGCTTTTACATCGACACTTGGGGGCTAGCAGAGGCGGCGCGCGACGCGGCATCGGTCTGGCTGCGCGCCAGCGGCACGGACCCCTATGTGCTTTGCCTGACGCAAGGGGCCGTGACGGGCGTGCGATCGGTCACCTTTCGCGCCGCGCTCAGCACGGATCTTGCGGCCATGCGCGCGCGGATGATCGCGGCAGGCGGCACCGCCGAGGGCGAGATCGCACCGCTGCAAGACCACGGCGGCGGCACAGGCTTTGCACTGCGCGATCCGTCGGGGCGGCTTTACCGCGTGGTGCAAGACGATGCGCGCCTCGACCCACTAGTGGCTGAGGGGCGCAACATGCCCGACCGTCTGGCGCATGTGAACATCAATACCCGCGATCTTGAGGCCGACATTGCTTTCTTCGAGCAGGGCTTGGGCTTTGCGGTCACGGATCGGTCAAAAATGATGGGGTTTGTGCGCACCAATTCCGATCACCATTCGGTCGTGCTCGCCATCGCGGACGTCGACACGCTGAACCACGTCGCCTTTAACCACCCAAGCTGGGAAGCCGTGATGAAGGCCTCGGGGCGGATGTGTGACGCGGGCTTTGGCATTGGCTGGGGACCGGGGCGGCACGGTCCGGGGGACAACGTGTTTCTCTATTTCATCGACCCCTTTGGCATGGTCATCGAGCATACCGCCGAGGTGCTGCAAGTCGACGATAGCTACCGCGTGGGCGGCCCCGAAGACTGGACTTGGGCGCGCGGGCGGACGGATCAATGGGGCATCGCGCCGCCCAAGACCGAAGCCTGCAAGAAGGCCCAGCTGGCGGTGCCGTTTCTCTAGCGGGGGGGGGGGGCGCCAAGATCATTTCGCGCGCTGTTGAAATTCCCATTTCGCCCGACGTGCAAAGGCCGCCAGCCCGTTGACGACTGGCGGCGCTTGCTGTTGCAGCGCCTCTTTCAGAATATAGTCTCGCACCATTGCGATCTGACCGCTGCTTGATGACAAGGCGTGCAAACGGCCCGGGCGGCCTTGGTAGGTGATGATGAGGCTCTCGCTGCGCTTGGCTGGGGTCTCGTCACTCGTTTCGGCTTCGGTGAAAATGCCCCGCACCGCGTCAAAGCCAATTTTGCGCAGTCCGTGCCGCTTGTTGTTTCGATCGACGGTGAAGTGGCGCAGACAGGCGTTTGCAAGATCAACCTCGAGCACGCCGCTCAGATTGCGCCAAACAGCGCTGATGATAAATCCGCCAAACAGCACAAGAAAGACGCCGATTGCCGCTTTGAGCACAAACCCCAACCCAGGGGCCGTGGCCTGCGACAAAAACGGCATCGCCAAGCCCAGTGCGACCCAAACCAAGCCAAAGGCGATCCCAAACACTGTGCCAAAAGTAGCGCCAGCATCCCGCTCTTGGCAGAACCTGCGCCCGCCCTCGAACTCTTCGATCCGGATCCCCTTGACTGTGGTTCCATGCGCGATGGTTAGGCCAAGCATCCTTTTCCTCCCTAGCGTTTCAGCCCACCGTGCAGCGCCGATGGAGCGAAATTAAGGCCGCGGCACGTCGCGCAGACGACTTTGGGCGGATTTTGAGAGTCACCCCCCCGAAACCCACCCTTCCTGAACTTCCCCAAACCAAGGTTTTAGGAATACGGACCGAAACGACCAGCAACCTATCTTGCAACCTCTGCCCTAAGGCTTTCATAGCTTTTGACGCGCCGAAGTCCGCTGACAGCCGCTGCGAAAAAAGACAGCAGGAAGGCGGCGAACACGAGCTTCAGGCCCGCGTGCGGGGACGTGGCCCCGACAAATGCACCTGCGATCAGCGCGGCCAAGGGGCGCACACCATAGATCGCTGTCTGGATCATCGCATTTACACGCCCAAGCATATGGCGCGGTGAGACGCTTTGTCGGACGGAGTTCTGCGCAATCAGCCACATGGACGGGCCAAATCCAAGGATGAAAAACGCGGCGAAAACGAGCAGCCGCGAACCATGAGCAGGAACCAGATATAAGATGATGGGGGCCAGCACCGAAATGCCTGGTCCGAACATCAAGATGAAATTTGGCTGAATGCGTGCGCCATAGGTGCGGCTGATCCCTGATCCAATGCTTGCACCCGCGCCGAATGCAGCAAGCGCCAATCCGAACGTCCCAGCCTCGATCAGATAGACATCTCGGATTAACGGCACCATCGTCACCAGAAGTGCTGAAAATCCAAAGTTCCAAAAGAGGGCGCAGAACAGGATACCCCTTAGAAGCCTTTGTTCTAAAACAAATTTTCCACCGCCCAAAATTCTGCGAAAGACCGCTTCTGTTGCGTTGTTGGGGGTCAGTTCAAACTGTGGAAGTCGCAGAGCGAAACTGCAGGCCGTGGCTGCGCCAACAGCCGCGAGCGGGAATAACCAGCCGGCGGAAACATATGAAACTGCAAGTCCAACACCGAGCGGCACGGCGAAAGAGGCCAGTGCGCGCGGCAGTTCTATGGCGGCATTGGCAGTGCCCAAGTCCCGTAAAGCAACACTCTTTGGGATGATGGAAAGTGTCGTTAGCATAAACAGCACGACCCCAAACCCCGAGAAAACGACAAAAAAGCCGAACCAGAACAGACTGCCAAAAGCAACGGCAAAAGCCGCACCACTGCATCCCACAAGCGTCAGCACTGTCGCGCCTATTGCCAAGGTTCGTTGCTGATAGGTATCGACCAATATTCCGAACGGGATCGACCCCAAGAGATGCGCCAACGACTGACATGCGACAAGCAAGCCGATGATTTGTGCTGAGGCATTGAAGATCAGCGCGGCAACCAATGGCACCGACACCAATGCAATCTGGTCCGCGAAGTGAATGCCATATGCCGCGCGTGTCAGTTGTCTTACCGTTAGCATCCCTGCTCTCCCGCATTTCGTTGGGAACAGACATACAGCGCAGGGCGATACCGTCGACCCGAAACATGCGGTTAAGACCTCGTTCACATAATCCTCCGGCACTTTGGTCGGTGTATCGACAAAAGCTTGCATTGAAAATGATGTCACCCGCACGAGAGAGCGCATAAAAAAATGGTCTCGGCTCCCGAACCAAGCCTCAGGGAACCTTTCGGATAAGGGCCTTGGTATTGAAGCGGAGCATGCGACGTGCTGTCTTTCATGCACAGCTACGTGTTTGCCACAGTGTTGACGCTGATCGCGACAGGCGCCATGTTGCTGTTGGCCGAAAAGAAGGGCGCGCGACAACCGCGGTGCCTTTGGAATGTGGAAAAGCACGTTTTCAGACAACCGCCCTATCCCCGCCAAAGGAAGCATCATGACCGAGACGACACAAAGAACCGCCATTGTAACCGGCGCATCGCGCGGAATAGGCGCGGCTATTGCAGCGAGGCTTGCACGCGATGGCTTTAACGTCGTCGTCAATTATTCTGGCAGCGAAAAGGCGGCCTTGGAGGTGGTGGCAAAAATCGAAGCTGCCGGAGGGCGTGCGAAGGCAATAAAAGCAGATGTCTCTGACGTATCGGCTGTAAAACATCTGTTTGACAGCGCCGAGACAACTTTTGGCGGCATAGACGTTTTGGTGAACAATGCAGGCATCATGAAGCTGGCAAAGATCGTCGATAGCGACGACGATCTTTTCGACAGTCAGGTCGCCGTGAACCTGAAAGGCACGTTCAACACCTTGCGCGAGGCCGCCAAGCGGCTGCGTGACGGCGGCAGCATCGTGAACCTGTCCACCTCGGTCGTCGGGCTCAAGCTAGAGACTTACAGTGTCTACGCGGGGATCAAAGCCGCGATTGAGACGATGACCGGCATTATGGCCAAAGAGATGCGAGGCCGCGCGATCACCGTGAACTCGGTTGCCCCCGGACCGACCTCTACCGAGCTGTTTCTGGACGGAAAGTCCGATGAGTTTATCAATAAACTGAAGATGATGTCGCCGTTGGAACGCCTTGCCACGCCAGAAGATATCGCCGGCGCTGTAGCCTTCCTGACGGGTCCAGATGGCGCTTGGATCAATGGTCAAACGCTGCGTGCCAACGGTGGCTTGGTTTGAGCGAGATTACAGAAGGGGGAGCAAGCCAAGCGCGGCCGCACACCAAAAGACGGGGGCGAGCGCCCCTTTCTTTCGGGGTATTAGGGGGCAGGCGCGATGCAGAACGGCACGACCGGCGCAAACCCGAGATTCGCCGCGCATTTCGTGGAGATCGGCTCTGCGCGATCTTTCAAACCTTCGCTGTAAGCGCACCAATCTCCGGTTCAGCGAACCGTTCATCAAAGGGTGTAGACTGTTTGAAACCTCGCCTCATGCGCGGCATAAAATGGCCGCATCGATTGGCCAGAGTGTTTTGGCCAAAGCAGGAGATGCCAAACACATGGAGATTTGGGACAGTGTAGGGCACGCCATCAGGTCTGGTTCGCGTGTCAAAGCCGCGATTGGCCGAAACCTTTTGTCTGATGTGCCTGTGAATTTTCGTGAAATTCCAGACAGCTTGTTGGCTCTGGCAAGTTTGTGCAAAGAAGAGACCCGTGGTATTTACCGGCATGATTAAACGTCGCACGCTTCTCTGGGCTCTTGGCTCAACTGCCTTGGTCTCTGCGCAACGCTCGTTTGCGGGCAGTGTGGCTGAGGTGATCTTGCGTGGCTTCAACCTTATTGAGACAGAAAATGCTCCGTTCGGCAGCAAAGCGGCCCAGCAGAGTATCGACAACCTGACAAAAACGGGCGCAACAGCTGCGACGGTCATCCCTTTCTTGTGGCAGCCGTCCATCAGCTCTGGTGATATTCAAATGGGGGATGCGCTGCCGCAGCACAGGATTGCCATGGGGATCGATCAACTTCATGCGGCCGGACTTGCCGCCATCGTCAAGCCGCATGTCTGGGTCCCCGAAAGCTGGGCGGGCGCGATTGAACCTGATGCGGCGTCAGAACAGGCGTGGCACTCTGCCTATGCCAAGATCCTGCACGACCTTGCGGTTACGGCAGAGAGGGGCAAAGCCGAAGTGCTGGTGATCGGCACAGAGTTGCGCGGTGTCTCAGGGTCCGACCGATGGGAAAGCACAATTGCCGAGGTGCGTCGCGTGTTTTCGGGTCAATTAACCTATGTCGCGCATGGAGCCGCCGAAGCCGAAGCGGTGCGTTTCTGGCCGCAACTGGATGCCGTAGCGGTGTCACTTTATCCCGTTTTGGGCGCAGCTGGCGCATTTGCGGATTGGGACAAAGCAATCACTGATGAACTTGACAGGGTAGAAGCCGTCGCTCGGAAATACGCAAAGCCTGTTTGGATCGCCGAGATTGGCATCCGCTCGGCAGAAGGTTCAACCGAGCGTCCTTGGGAAAGTGCTGAGGAACGCGCGGCCAAGAGCGACATGACGCTTCAGGCCGAGGTTTTGAGCCGATGGCTCCAAGCGCTTGAGGCGCGCCGCATCCAAGACGTCTGGATTTGGCGCTGGTTTACGGACCCAGACGGCGGTGGGCCTGAAGACACGGACTTCACCGTGCAACACAAAACCGCAGAAGGCGTCATTGCGCAGTTTTGGCGTAAGGTCTGAAAGTGTCATAACTGTCGCAGCCAACTTGATATTTCTGCACCTCGGGGCGACCACGGCTTCCTTTGGGCAAAGCAGAAATATCCCTGCTTTGCCTCTGGTTTTCTGGCGTTGCGATCAAGCGGCGGCGAGGGGCTGCCGCCTCTGAAGCGCGACCATGACATATCCCATCAGCGTGGCCATCCCCACATGCCCGATGAAAGAAGACTGCGTGTAGGCGCCAAACCCCATCATGAACGTGCGCCCGACGACGGGGGCCAGTATCCCCTGAGCGATGAACCAAAGCATGACCCCCGCAATCGCCCCTGAGAGGATAAGATTGGTCCGAGACACCAGATGCGTTACCCACACGAACCCTACAAACCCGATGGCACCGATCGCGAAGTGAACAAGAAAGCCGGCCCAATAGGGCAAGGTCACCCCAAAAGCTATTTTGATGAGCGCAATGACCAAGTTCGCCGGACCAAGTGCGACGCCGAACAGGATGGGTGAGATCAGCCATGCGTAAATTTCGAATGAAACTTCGCCGGCCAAGCCAGCGATAATTAGATTTCTGGCAGTGTTTGGGGTCATCATGTCGTTGTATTCTTTCTGCTTTTTTCGGTGATAGCATGGCAATACTTAGCGACATGCAGCGCTGGCCCCTGTGCCGCGCATCACCAAAAGGGGGGATGTCAGCAGAGGCGCAGCGGCTTCATGCACGCAAAGGATGCCGTGGGACCTTGGCTACCCTTTATTGAGCGAACGCTCAAAACACTTGGTCTGACGGTCGGTCAATATTCGGTGTTCTGAGGATGGCAGAACCGGTTGGGCCTTCAAATCAGGTTTTGTTTCACAGCGCAGCCCCCAACGGGACGGGCTTTTGGCAGCAGTTTGCGGCATGTTCAAGGTTCGGTCCGCCCGAGGTGTTTGGCATCGGGCTTTGAAGATGTTGCCGCCCCGCATAGAGTTGCCGCGGTCCTTGCCTCAGGTCCTGTCTTCCACGCGGACAATGCGCCCGTCTTCCAGTGTCAGAATACGATCCGCGCGGTCGAGGATGCGGTTGTCATGGGTCACCAACAGCGTCGTCGTTCCGCGTTCAGCTCCCATGCGCTTTAGCAGATCGACCACTTCGGCCGCGCTGTCCTTGTCCAAAGCGGCGGTCGGCTCATCTGCCAACACCAACGCGGGATTACCAACCAGCGCGCGGGCGACGGCGACCCGCTGCTTTTGTCCGCCCGACAGGTTGCCCGGCAGATAAGATGCGCGATCTGACAGGCCGACAAGGCTCAAGGCATGTGTGGCCGCAGTCTGCGCCTCGGCATCAGGCACGCCGCGGTGAACTTGCAGCCCCATGACAACATTTTGCGTCGCAGTCAGGCTTTCGTGCAGGTTATGCGCTTGAAAGATGAAGCCAAGACGCCGCCGCAAGGTTACAAGCTGGGTCTCGGTCGCGCCGTTCAGTTGCCGATCCAGCAAAGTGACCGAGCCATCCTGCACAGCGCGCAAGCAGCCGACCAGCGTCAGCACGGTCGTCTTGCCAGAACCCGACGGCCCCATCAACACGGTAAAGCTGCCGCGCTTTAGGGTGAGGTTGATGTCGAAAAGCGCTTGTTTGCGCACCTCGCCGGCGCCGAACCAGTGGTTCAAACCGACGGCTTCAAGGATGTTTTCGCGTTCCATCAGCACCTCAAAACAGATCAGCGGGATCGGCGGCCGCAAGGCGGCGGGTGGCAATCGCGCCCGAAAGCGCCGAAAACGCCACTGTGCCCACAAACACGCTTACTGCCATAGACAGGGACATCCCCAAGGGCAGGGTCGTGATCTTGCCCATCAGGGTCAGGATGGTCGCCCCCACAATCAGGCCGGGGATGAAGCCCATAAATCCAAGAATAAGCGCCTCTTCGAAGACGACTCCCATAAAGAAACCCGGGCCGTAGCCCATTGCCTTAAAGGTCGCATATTCGCGCAGGTGGTCGGCCACATCGGTGGACAAAACCTGATAGACAATCACCAATCCCACCAGCACCCCGATCAGCACCCCAAAGCCAAAGATGATACCAGTTGGCCTGCGCGTTTGCTGGTAGGTCAGATCGTCCTGTGCGGCTTGGGCAAAGCTGCGGATGCGCAGGGATGGATCCGAAATCAGGCCGCGCAGCCGCGCAATGGCTGCATCGACATTCGCCCCAGCCCGCAGCTTTAGCAGAATGTGATCGGGGGCGGCAGAGCTGCGGGCTGGGAACAGCGACAGGAATGTCTGATCGGAGACCAGCATATAGCCATCACCGCCAAAACCGCCGCCACCTGCAAAAGTGCTATAGACCACCAAACTGCGCCCCAAGGCCTCGAAGGCCAGTGGCGTTTGGGGTTGAATTGATGCGGCCTCATCTTTGGTCAACCCGCGCGCGAGGCGGTCAAGGATTGCTGCGTCTTGCACCTGCAACAGCTGCAGATCCGGCACGATCTCGGGGTTGATAAAGCTTGGCTTCACCGGATCAACGCCAAAGGTGGACAGGCTGATATCCTTTTCCCCACGGTCCCACGTCACATTGGACACAAACAGCCCCATGCCATCGACCACATCCGGATCTGCCATCGCCTGCAAACGCCATTGCCGTGCGACGTTGCCACCATCGGTGAAGGAATTGGCATCACCTGCTGAAATCATGATGTCTGCTTGAAAGAAGTCATAAGGACGCATCGTCGCCGCCCCCATCGAGTTCATGATCCCGAGCTGCACAAAGACCAGCACGTTTGCAAAGGCCACACCAGCCAGCGCCGCAGCAAACCGTGGGCGGTTATGCGTCAGTTGCAGCCAGCCAATGGGCAGCCGCCCAAAGAGCGCTTGCAGCAAGCGGCTCATGGAGCAGCCTGCGGTGCGGGGGTGGTGTCGATGCGGGCGATGACCTCTAGATTGGTGTAGTGCGCCGCGATCAAGGACGAGGCCGCGTTCAAAGCCACCAAAACACGGACCACGCGAGCATCCTTGTTCTCGGCGGCGTCATCAGAGATCAGCCCCTGCCGCCCCACGGTCAGGCCAATGCTCTCAACCACGCCATGGAGCGTTTGGCCCAGTGCAACGGCGGCAAGCTCTACGGGCTGGCCAGTGGTAATGCTGGCGATGCGGTCTTGCCAGACCTCGACCTCGGCCATCATCTGGGAAGTATCCCCCATGTCCATGATCCCGCCCGCAGGCGGCCGTTGCCCCGCAGTGGCGTGGATATCCAGAATAGTGCCCGCGATCGGAGCCACGACGAAAGAGCGGTCAAGGTCCAGTTTGGCGCGCGCCAGCTCGGCGGTTGCTGCATCACGGTTGCGTGCGGCCACCAACACATCGGGCTGATCTTCCAGCGCAAGGGCGGAATACCGGTGCAGGGTCGCTTGGGCTCGGGTAACGGCGAGATCTGCCGCAACCGCGGCGGCTCGCACCTGATCCTGCGTCGCCTGTGTCGTCACCTTGCGTTGGAACAGGTCCTCGGTGCGTGCAAGGGTGGAGGCCGCCTCGACCGCCGCCGATTTCGCTTGATCAAGTGCTGCTTGGGCTTCGTCACGGCTGGATTGCACGGCGGCGGTGGTCTGCAGCAGCGCGGCCTCTTTGATCGCAAGGTTTGCCTCTGCCGCTAGAACCGCGCTTTCCAGCGCTGCCCAGTTGTCGAGGCGGGCCAAAGGCGTTCCCTTGGCCACGACATCGCCGATTGCCACCAGAACTTCGGCGATCCGTGCATCGCCCGCGCCATAAGGGGCGGCCACGATCGAGACATCGCCAAGTGGCATCACCCTTGCCAGACCCACCACATCGCTGGGCCGCAAGGTTTCGGCCATCTTTGGGGGCAATTCGACATTGGGCGGCAGCGCGATCGGCGCGTTCGATCCCGCGCCCGGTTCCAAGCCCGTCAAGGCATAGAATTCCCGTAGGGCAGGTGGCTGAAAATAAAGACCCAGCACCCCGCCCGTGAACATGAAAAGCGGCACCAGCAAGATCGCCAGATAACGCTTGCGAAACCAGCGCCGATTTGCGCCCAAATCGGGATCAGAGGTCTTTACCTCCAGCGGCAGGTTGCTTGCGTCTGTCATGGTGTATCCTTGCCTAACCTATACGGGCTTGTGGGTGGGAACAGGCCAAACGTCCTGAGCACGGCAAATAGAGACCGCGGGCCTGTGGTGTCAGCGGTGTTGGCTCTTGGCGCATCAGGCAAGGGCCACCTCGGCACATCCACGGCGCAGGCCCTCGGGCACGGCCAGCAGTGCGGCCAGCCCGCAGTTGCCCTTGGTCAGATCTTCCAGCGTAACCATGTCCATCTCGTGATAGAACGCCTCGACGGCGCGCGCGACATAAGTGCGCAAGCGGCATGTGTCGGGCAGTGGGCAGGTGTTGGTTTCTGGCGCAAAGCATTCGGCAAACGGCGTGCCAGCCTCAAAGACCCGAAACACCGCCCCCATCGAAATCTGTGCCGGAGCGCGCGCAAGCCGCAACCCGCCGCTGCGCCCCCGCAGCGTTTCGATAAAGCCATGCGTTTGGAGCGCATTCACAACCTGCAACAGATGGTTCAGCGAAGAATTGCAGGTTTGCGCGATTTCCGCGCTGCGCAGCAAGATGCCCTCGTTCACGGCACAGGCCATCAGGACGCGCGCGGCAAGGTTGGTCTTGGTCGTAAGGCGCATCAAAGTCGCTTTCTATTGTCATGTTTTCGCTAAATAGCCCCCCACAATCGGGCGGGCCTTGATTTAGATCACGTCCGATGCCGATCTGTTGCGATAACTGACATTTCAAAAGCAAGTTAGTGAGCCCCATGTCATCTCCGCCCGTTCATCCTCTTGAAACCAAGACCCTGCGCGCGCAGGTGATGTCGCCAAGTGCCGCGCTTCAGCGTCGGGCGGCGGTGCTGTCGGTTCTGGCGGGGCTGATCTGGCCGATGCAGGCGGCGGTGGTTGCTTGGGCGATTGGCGGGCTGTTGCAAGGCGAGGTTGCGTCCCCTTGGGCGGCTGCGTTTGGATTTGCGGCTTTGGGGGGTGTACGGGCGATGCTGGGGTATTGGGCCGAAGGGCAGGCTCAGGCCGCCGCCGAGGCAGTAACCCAGCGGGCGCGCACAGCACTTGTTGCGGCCGAGGCACGCAGGGGGAATGACAACGCCTTTGGCGGTGCGGGCAGCATTGCCGCGCTGGCAGGAGAAAAGCTGGAGTTGCTGGCCCCCTTTGTCACACGTTATGCTCCGGCCCGCGCGCGGGTGATGGTGCTGCCCATGCTCATTCTGGCGCTGGCCTTTTGGCAGTCTTGGGCGGTCGGGGTGGTTCTGGTGATCTCGGGGCCGCTGATCCCAGTGTTCATGGCTTTGGTGGGCATGGCAGCAAAAGAAGCCAGTGCCCGTCAGATGGCCGAGGTCGGCACATTGAACGATTTTCTGGTCGAGCGGCTGTCGGCTTTGGTGGATATCCGCTTGCTGGGTGCTGGACCTTTGGTAGAGCAAAGTTTTGCCACCGCGGCACAGGACCTGCGGCAGCGGACGACGGCTGTGCTGGCGGTGGCGTTTTTATCGTCGACGGTGCTGGAGCTGTTTGCGGCAATCGGTGTGGCGATGGTGGCGGTCTATGTCGGGTTTTCGCTTCTTGGAGCTTTAGAATTTGGGGCTTGGGGCGGGGTTCTTTCCCCGCAGGCAGGGATTTTCCTTTTGCTGCTGGCGCCCGAGTTTTACCAACCTTTGCGCGATCTGTCTGCCGCGTGGCATGACAAGGCGGCGGCGGATGCCGTCATCGATGAATTGGCCCTGCACGCCGTCGATCTGGGCACGCCGCTGCTGGGGCTTGGCGGGCAGGCTGCGCGGTTGCGCGGGCCCGCCAGCCTTTCTTTGCACGGGTGCCGCACGCCCTCGGGGCGTATGCTGCCCGATATTGCGATCGCAGCGGGCGAGCGTGTTGCCCTGATCGGTGCGAGCGGCAGCGGCAAGACCAGCGCGCTTCGGCTGATGGCTGGATTGGACGCGGGTTCTGTCACCGTCGCAGGCAAGGCCCTGACAGCCGAGACCGCCGACGCTTGGCGTGCGCGGCTTGGTTGGATGCCGCAACTGCCGCATTTTGTGACAGGAAGCCTGCGGCAGAACCTGACGCTGGGTCGCGATGGCGATCTTGGGACAGCCCTAAGCACGGCTGCTGTAGAGGATGTGGTGCAAGCCATGCCGCAGGGCTTGGCCACGCACCTTGGCGAAACCGGCGGTGGGTTGTCAGGGGGTGAGGCGCGGCGCATCACGCTTGCAAGGGCGGTTTACGGCAAGCCCGATGTGATCTTGGCCGATGAGCCGACAGCGGATCTTGATGCCGCCACGGCACAGGCGGTGACCGAGGGGCTGCTTGCACAAGCAGCGCGCGGGGCGACGCTTGTTGTGGCCACGCATGATCCCGCCCTTGCCGCACGGATGGACCGCGTCATCGATCTTGGGGCCGCCCATCAGGAGGCGCAATCATGAGAGCGCTTTGGGCAATCTTTTGGCTGATCCTGCGCGATCAGCGCACCGCCATGCTGCGCGGCGCGATGTTGAGCGTGGTTGTGCTGGCGATGGGTGCTGCGCTTTTGGGCCTGTCAGGATGGTTCATCACCGCCGCGGCCGCAGCAGGGCTTGCGGGGACGGGCGCGGTTTTTGATGTGTTTCGCCCGTCGGCAACGGTGCGGTTTCTGGCGCTTGGCCGCGCTGCGGCGCGCTATGGCGAGCGGATGCTGACCCATGACGCAACACTGCGCGCGCTGGAAAGCCTGCGGTTGCGGGTGCTGGCGTCGCATCTTGCCGCCCCCTATCCGCGCATGATCAAAGCGCGGGGGGCGCGGGCGCTGAACCGTCTGACGGCGGATATCGACGCGCTTGACGGGGTGCCCTTGCGGCTGGTTTTGCCCGTGTTGGCGGGGCTTGCGGTGCTGGTCATGGCGCTTGTGATGCTGTGGGGCTTGGTGGCGCCTGAGCTGGCTCTGTGGGTTGTGGGTGGTTATGTGCTTGGCGCTGCGATGATTTTCGGCTGGATGGCGCGGGTGACTGTGCCGCTGTCACGTCGGGCCGAGGTCGCGGCGCAGGCGTTTCGCACGCGGCTGATCGACCTGATCCGAGGGCGACGCGATCTGGCAGTTTTTGGCCGGTTGGTGGCACAGGCGCAAGCGGTGCATGGGGCAGAAGAGCGCCGTTTGGCCCTGCGCCGGCAGTTGGATCTGGCCGAGCGTCGGGCGGCTGCGGCACTTGCCGTGCTGGCGACGGTCGTTGCGGCGGGGGCCTTGGGCATCGGTTTGGCGCTGGTGCAATCGGGTCAGATCGCGCCTGCCTTTGCCGCACTTGGATTTTTCGCAGCCCTTGCCTTGGCCGAGACACTTGCCCCCCTGCGTCGTGCGGTGTCAGACCTTGGCCGCATGGCGGATGCGGCGCGCCGTGTTGGCGCAGGATTGGCAGAACCTGTGCCAGCTCTTGCTCTGGTTTCCCAGCCTGTCAACGCCGAGGACGTGCAGGTCACCGGCTTGACCCTGCTTCGCCCTGATACCCGTTTTCCTGTGGTGCGCGACTTATCTGTCGCAGTTCGCGCGGGCGAAACCGTCGCAATCACTGGCGCGAGCGGGAGCGGCAAGTCGACGCTTTTGCTGGCGATCGCAGGGCTTCACACCGTTGATGCGGGGCAGATCCTGATCGGTGGCACTGACCTGCGGGGCTGGTCCGAGACTGAACTGCGCGCCCAACTGACGCTTTTGCCGCAGCGCAGTGCGCTTATGGCGGGAAGCGTGGCAGAGGCGCTGCGTCTTGGCGGACCTGCCGAAGATGCGCAGCTGTGGCAGGTGCTTGCGGCGGTGCAACTGGATGCAGTGATCGCCGCCAAAGGCGGACTTGGCGCGCGGATTGGCCCAAGGGGGGAGGGGTTTTCCGGTGGCGAGGCCCGCAGACTGACCCTTGCGCGGGCGCTTGTGCGGGCGCCAAAGGTCTTGTTGCTGGACGAACCCACCGAGGGGCTGGACGATGCCACCGCGCGGGCTGTGCTGCAAGGCATCCGCACCATCCTGCCGAATGCGGCCATCTTGATCGCGGCGCATCGGCCCGCAGAGACAGCCTTTGCCGACCGCCTTGTTGCGCTGGGTCGGCCTTAGCCTGCTCTGGACGCGGCAAGGCATAGGCGTGAGGTCACTTTGTAGGCTGCAGCAAGGTGCCAATCTTTTTAAAAAGCGTGTCGCGTGCCGATCCGGGTCGCCATGCAAGAACGACATGGCGCGGGCAAGCATCGGGCAGGGGGCTGAGTTGGACATTCTGTCCGCCGACGACTCCTGCCTTGATCGCAAGATTTGGCAAAAGCGTAATGCCCAAACCTTCGGAAACCATGGCAATAAGCGTCGTCAGGCTGGTCGCTGCAAAGCTGTCTTGCGCCGCGAAAATACGGCCCGGATAAGCGGCAAGCGCGTGGCGCTGAAGGCAATGACCTTTTTCCAGTAACATAAGCTGACCGCTTTGGGTTAATGCTTCAACCCCGCTTGGCGCGGGCCAGTCTGCGGGCGAGGCGAGTTGATAGCCGTCATCGAACAGGGCCATTGTATCCAATGCTCCTGTTTCAAATGGCAGGGCGATCAGGATCAAATCCAGCCGCCCCGCGTTCAGGCCCTCGATCAGGCTCTCGGTCATCTCTTCGCGCAAATAGACGCGCAGATCAGGAAAAGCGTTGCGGATTGCAGGCAATGCTGGCGGCAAAAGAAAGGGGCCGATCGTCGGGATCGCCCCGAGCTTCAAATCCCCCTCAAACGGGTTGCGATGCGCCCGCGCCAGAGTTTCAATCTCGGCGGCATCCAAAAGCAGACGGCGGGCGCGATCGGTGATCTCGGCGCCCAAAGGCGTCATCATAACGCTGCGCCGCGTTCGCTCTATCAAAGACACGCCTAGGCGATCTTCAAGCTCTTTTATCCCTGCGCTTAGGGTGGGCTGGGTGACAAAACACATCTCGGCCGCACGCGAGAAATTGAGCGTTTCGGCGACGGCGGTCAGAAACCGCAATTGGCGCAAGGTTGGCATTGATAGATTTTCCCGATAACGATAATACTTATATTCAATTTCCACTATAAGTGTCGATCCCCTATCTCTGTGTCATCGAGACGCTCAAGAGAAGGACCGCAAAAATGACCGACCTCGTCCAAAACCCCGGCGCACGTTTGAACGAACCTGCACCCGCATTTGACGCACCG